>JBFWPK010000010.1:0-142946 GCA_050250045.1 Pyrinomonadaceae bacterium
AGGAGCGGCCCGTCTGTAGCATCAATCCAAAAGAATTCCCGATCAGCTCCGTAGGAGCGGTCTGTCTGTAGCATCAATCCAAAAATGGCCGATCAGCTCCGTAGGAGCGGCCTGTCTGTAGCATCAATCCAAAAAATTGCCGAGCTGCCACACGACACAGTGTTGCATAGCTGACACTGATATGCAAGAGAAAAATTTGACGGCTGACAGATCGGTAGTCCCAACTATTCCACGTTCACGAAATCTGTCCCGGTCCGTCCGAAAGTTTCCGGTGCATACATCTCCTCGGCCTTTGCTGGCGGGACGACAAACTGGCCGGGAGTCGTTGCTCGCGCGACGTAGGTGTAGTTGTAGACGCCCTCCCAAAGAAGTGAACTGAAAGCCTCGGCACGTTCGTCGCGGAAGTTTTGGTGCTCGAACCAGTTCCGGCGCCACCAGTAATAGTTGTGCCCGAACGAGCGGCTGCCCATTTCGATTACGCCCGTGCTGCCGCCGCCAATGTCCGGCGGGATCGCTTCGGTGGTCTTTAGTTCCGGGTTGAGAATCTCGAGCCCAGCAGGCAGCTTATCCACCAACGCCACGTGGTATCGACGCGACGGAGCGACCATCGTCAGGCGAACGCGAACACGCGCTCCGGATTTGATCGTCCAGCTTCCGTCGGCGTTTTGCTTGACGTCGTCCTTGTCATCAACGGCTTCGTATTTGCGCAAGACGGTGAATCCGTAGTCTGCCGGTTCGAGTTTCAGGTTTTTCGGTGCGTATTTCATCCCGATGCGGTAGTAAAGCCGTCCTGCTCCCTGTCGGTCGATGATCAACGGAACGCGGACACTCTTGTCCGCATCACCCGTTCGCCCTTCAGGCTCATTGCGGAGTGAAGTGTCCGCGTTCCCCAGGAGGTAGGACATCGGAATATTCAGCACGTTAGAATCGACCGAGCGGCCCTTGAATGTTTCCTCGCCCGCGTACGTGTTCCCTAGCCAAACACGCGTGACGAAATCGGGTGTGACCTTCTCAAATGCGTCGAAATACTTGTCGAGCGCCAGCAGGATGAATACGTTCTCCTGAGTCGATCCCCAATGCCCTTTCTTGCGATGGGCCAGCAGGCCGCGGACGAGTTTCGGGATGAGGTCGTTGGCTGGAACGCGGACACTCTTGTCCGCATCGCCGGTTCCTCCGGCGACATCGGTTGCACCGCTCGAAGGCTCGGAAGGCGTCGCGCCCTTTCGCGTCGAAGCGACGCTCATGCGGACAGGAGTGTCCGCGTTCCGTCCGACTTTTATCAACGCTTCGAGCAGAACGCCGTCGGCGCGGCGATTCGAGTACATTATCAGCCAGCCGCCGTCGCCGTAGTTGGTGACGAAGTTCGCCGCCGCCGCGGTTTCGGTGGTGCGGTTCATCAGGAAGCGGATGATCGATTCCACCTCGGCCGTCGAGCCTTTGTCGTCGGCGAGGACGGAGAGGATCCAGCCAAGAGCCTCGAACGGCATGTTTTTCGCTCCCCTCCTGGTTTGAGGAGGGGTGGATGCCGCTTCGGCGGACGGGGTGGTGGCCGCAGCCTCGGCCAACAGTTTCTTCGCCTTGCCGGCGTCCTTGTCGCCCATCAGATCGCGGACATATAAGGCGTAGGCCGAGATCGTCCAGCGGGCCTCCTGCGAGGCCATATGCCACTGGTCGTTCATGTGGCTTTCGATATTGCTCAGGTACGGCTTGGCCCTGTTGAGCATCTCGTCGGGGACCTTGTAGCCCTTCGCTTCTGCAAGGGCCAGAGCATGGGCCACGTGGACGGTCAGGAATGGATACTCGTATCGTTCCCTCTCTTTTCTCCACAGGCCGAAGCTGCCGTCATCGCGTTGGCGGGATTGGAGGATCTGGATATCGCGTTTGAATCTTGCTTCAAGCTCGGCCTCGGTAGGCATGTCTTTGGCCTTGAAGGCGGTCAGCACGTCGCGAAGAGCGGCGGTTGAGATCATTCGCGATGCGATCTGCTCGGAGCATTCATATGGATAGTTCGCGAGATAGATATATGCGTCGGTCAGCTCCTGAAGCTGCGTCGAGCTCGTCGTTACCTCAAGCCCGCCGAACTGTGGGTAAACATTGGCCGGCGCCTGGACCGGCTGAATGACCGCGCCGTCCTGATCGGTCGTGCCGTAGGTCGCGAACGCCTCGGTCGTCGCGGGCGTCCAGACGGGCAGCGAGATCTCAGCCGCGTCGGTGTGCTTGCCGGAGCTAACGGCGATCTGAAATCGGGCGGTGCCGGCTTTGACCGTGCTTACGGGAAACCGCACTTCCTCGCGGCTGTTGGCTTTGACGAAGACTTGTTTGCCAGTCGAGTCAGAACCGGGAGCGGTAGCGACTGGGTTCTTCGAGCCAGCGTCTGGGAACCCAGTCGCTATCGCTCCCGGTTCTGACAAGAGGGCATTGGTCGCGCGGACGGCGACATCAACCGTCATGTCCTGATCGGTCTGATTTTGAACAACAACGGGCAGTTCGATCTTGTCGCCGAAGTTCATAAACCGCGGAGCGCTCGGGCGGACCATCAGAGGTTTTTTGGCAGTGATGTTCGATTCCGATTTGCCAAAACGCTTGCCCTGATCGACCGAGACGGCGGTGATCCGGTACCGAGTGAGATTGTCCGGGAGCTTTACATCCACCGTCGCCCGGCCATTCGAGTCGGTCTTGACAGACGGCGACCAAACGGCGAGGGCGTCGAAATTTTCGCGGAGGTTGATTGGAGCTTGAGCTTCTTCGCGGACACCAGACACACCTGCTATTCCCGGGCTCATCTTCGCCAGATTCGTCGCGCGACCTGCCGTGGGTAATGTCTGTATCTGCCTTGTAATGATCGAGGCGTCGCTTGTATTGAGCACCTCCGAGCTCGGTGGTGGGGGAGGCTTCACATCATCCGGATTCCCGAGCAGCACGTCCTTCCGCAGATGATGATCGGTCGTGCCGGTCCCGCGATCCGTGTAAAAGATCGACATCGGATCCGAAACCGAGTAGCCGGAAAGAGCGAGCACGGCCTCGTCCACGATCACAACCGCAACCTCGCTGTTGGCGACAGGCTCGCCGGTATTGTCTTTGACCTCGATATTCACCTTTGTCTCACCGCCGGGAGCGAGGGTTTTGTCCTTTGCCTCGGCGGAAACTGCCAGCTTGCGCGAAGCGGTCGAGATCGAGAGATTGATGTTTCCGCTGGCATACGCCGGGCGCGGCGGAACGCGGACACTCTTGTCCGCATCTTTCTTTCGGGCTTCGCCCTCATTGCGGACAGGAGTGTCCGCGTTCCGTTCGGCGGCTCCGACAAGATCGACCTGGGCGTGGATGTTCGGAAGATATTTTTCATCGAGCGGGATCTTCAATGTGATCGACGAATCCTTCATCGAGAACCGCTCGGTTTTCACGATGCCGTCACGCCGCAAGGTCAGAACGCCTTCAGCCAGCGTGAACGGCGAGATCACCAGCAATTCGGCAACGTCGCCCGGTGCGAAATCTTTCTTGGATGGAATGATCTGAACCTCCTCCTGCTGGACATTTCGCTTCGGCGGCTGCTTTCCGCCCGGCACCCAAATGGTGATCTCGCTCTCGTTGAACCGTTCGCGGTCGTCCATGACGGTGGCTGTGATGGTGTATCGGCCGCCTTGCTTGGCTGTGAAGGTGCACTTGGCGGGAACCACCCCGTCACCCGAAGCGGGTGCCACCCCTCCTGAGACAGGAGGGGAGCTTACGTTGCAGGTCTGCTCATCTACAGTGACCTCTTTCCACGAACCTTTGTCGAACTGCCAGTCTTTCAGCACGGCCGTGATCTCGATATCGCGGCCGGGGATCAGTTTGCCGTCGATGTCGGTGACGATGGACTCGATATTGATGTTCTCGCCCTTCTGGACAAATGTCCGCGGCGATCGGATGCCGACGTAAAGATCCGCCGGATGCACGAGCAGCGATGTGTTTCCGCCCCAGGTCTGGCGGTTCACGTCCTGAACGGCGGCGTTGGCCGTGATCGTGTACGGTCGCGGCGGCTTGACCGAATCGAAATCGATCCGGAGCAGATGGCGGCCGTCGGCGTCGGTGACGCCTTTGAAATGCTGGCTCGTACCGCCGGAAGGCCGGCCCCAATCAAAGTGACGCCACCACGGCACCCACGTTCCAAACGTGAAATCGTCGCGGTTTGGCGGTGTGTAGTTCGTCGGCGTGGCGGTGACTGTCCAGTTGGTTTCAGCATTCGCCAGGCCGCCGCCGGCGTAGTATTTGGCATCGACCGAGAGCATCGCGTGCCCGCCGACGAGGTGCGGGGCTTCGGTTTCGACCTTTGCCGTTACCTCGAATTCGGGCCGGCGAAACTCCTGGATCTGGAACTGATGCGCATGCTTGTCGCCTGCAATCGAACTGTTCGTTGAGAGGTCGATCCGCGCGTAGCCAAGATTTGTGTTGTCAGGCAGCTTGAATTTGAAGTCGAACGCGCCGAAAGCATTCAGCGTGCCTTCGCCCTTTGCGATCTCATTGTTGCGCGGGTCCTTGACCGACCAAGTCAGCCCGCTCGCCGCATCGCCGAGCCCCTCGACATCGCCGAGTTTCCCGGCGGTTAGCTTGCGGATGTAGCCCTTAACGGCAACTTCTTCGTTCGGTTTGTACATCTTGCGGTCGTCGAAGACAAACCAGCGAAGCGTGTCGGCGTAGGCTTTTTTGTGCCAGTTCCCGTGGTCCTGCCAAAAATATTCCGTATTTTCGGGCAAGAAGGCTGTGTCCTTGCCGCGTTTGGCGATCAGCACGCTCATGCCCTTTGTCGAAGGGCTGTCGGGCAGCGGCAGGCGGAGAATGCCGTTCGCGGCGGTAGCATTCGTTTGAGCAGGCTCGATCGGCTCGCTTTCTACTTCGGTACCATCGGGGCTGAATGATCGGATGTCCTCGGCACTCGGGCCGCCGCTGACCAATTCCCAAGCGGTATCGATCCAGCCTTTTTCCTGAGCAGGAGTTACGCCTTCAGGCGTTAAGCCGCTGACACTTTTTGAGCCGTTCGGATAAATGGACAGTGCCACGCCGCTTAGGGCCTTGCCCGAGCCGAGATCGGTCGCGAAGCCGACTAGCTCCTGATTATCAACAAATGCATCGAGGCCGATGTTTGTCGCCTGGATCCAGGTAAACACACGCGAGCGGTCGTGCTTGTCTCTTCTGACGGTTGGTTCAATGTCGAGAATGACGTAGCCGAGGCCTCCGGGCAACGCCCCGCTCAGATCGATCCGCGTTTCGACAAGTTCGTCGCGGACATTTTCGATCGGCACCACTTTGTCCGAGATCAGCAAGCCGGGAATCGCGGGACGCTGGCCGTCGTCGTAGTTCAGGCGGCGGTAATATTGCGTGAACTGATACCAGTTTTCGGGTGTTACACGATACATCCGCACGCGGGCGTTCGAGTGATTTGTGGTGTAGATCGAGAACGTCGGCTTTGACACTGGGTCGAGCACCACCATCGAACCGCCCTGAGCGTAGAAATTCTGCGGCGCGGCCCCGACCCTGATCGTGGCGACGGCGGGTTTGCCGAGAGTTTGGCCGAAATTGTCGATCAAACCGCTGTCGATCGTGATCTTGTATGTAGTGTTGCCCTTTTTGTAGCCCTGGAAATAAATGTTGTTTCCGGACGGATAGATATTCAGCCCCTCGACCGGCGGTTCGACGCGGACCATCTCTTTGGTGAACTTGCCGCTGTCGATCGGGTTGTTGAATTCGACATACCACGCATCGAACGGCGAGCAGTCCGGCTTCTGCTGCCAGCCGCAGTAGGCACGGGTGTATTTGAATGGCCCGTATGTCGTGAACTGAAACGATTGGCGTTCCCGCGTCGTCAGCGGCCCCTCGGCGGATGGCGTTCCCTTTTCGACGGCGACCGAGATCGTAGAGGCCCCGGGCATCGCGTTTTCCGTCGCTCCACTCGCGGTAACCGCGCGGAAAGCGATCCAGCGGTCCGGCTGCGATTGCTTCGCGTGATAAGAAATATTGCCGTCAGCGGCAACCTCTGCTTCGGTCGCAAGTCTGATCGGAAGCTTTCGGCCGCCAGCGGTGACGGAGATGGTTCTGAGCACGGCCTCAGGGTTGATCGCCTGATCGAAGCGAATGAACATCAGAGCATCGCGGCGGACGACCTGGTTTTGCGGGATCATCTGCTCGGCCTTCGGCGGCGGCGTGGTGAATGTCCACGTAAAATCCTTCGCCAGCGTTTGGCCCGTGGCCGACTTTGTCCCAGCGGGCACTCGTGCGGTGAATTTCGTGGCCATCGGGAAACGCTTGTCCGTATCGAACATCAGCGTCTTTGTCCCGAGCCAACGCCAGCGGCCTTCGACCTGTGGCGAAAACTCGACGGGCGCATACTGGGCCGCTTCCTGCTGCGAGGTGACGGCGACCATCGGCTGTGAGAATGTGATGCTGAGGTCGGGAGCCAGCGGCACTTCGCCTTCGGGCGAGAAACGGAGCACTTCGAGCGATGCGTTCGAGCCATTCGTCGTAGGAAGTGCCCGGTCGCTGTCCGCCGGGAATTTTACGGGAATGCGATCCCCGGCCTTGGGCGCGGGCAGCGTCCCGATCCGCTTTGCGAACTCGGCCTGGTCGTTCGGATCCGACTTGATCGCTGGCAGGCGTTGCAGGAGCGCGGACGACTGATCTCTCGAAATGGGTTCCGCAGTCGCCGGCGACTGCACCGTACGCGTTTCCGAGCCTTGCGAGCCCTCGCTCAGCCTGAATTTTAATCCTGGCGGAATGTCTTTCATCCTGCTTTCCTTTGTCCGTCCGACGATCTGCCCCGATGCGACCGTCGCGAACGGAGCGAAAATGCTCGCATAAACCGAGACCAAAACCAAAGATGCTGTTAATTTTTTCATTTTCCTAGGCGTGCCTACTTCGGGACAGAGGCAACCTGCCGATTGCACGCGTGTTCTGAGTCGGCTGCCTGGGGGAGGCACACTCCCTACCGGTCGTGTTTCCGCCTTTGCGGGAACACACTCCCTACAGGTCGTGTTTACTGCCTCTGCGGCTTCCAACTTTATCTCAAAACCGATCCTACAAACCAGCCGTACGCCGAAAACTATCACGGCGGCCTAAGTTCTGAACGGCTGCGGGAAATGAAACTTGCAGTCGAACAAGTAGATGCGTCATCCGCGGGCCGGAGTTTGTTATTCCATAAATAATTTTTCCTGTTATACTGAGAATGAGAAAATGCAACTTTGATTTCGGACCTGTCGTAGTGGATTTGGCGGAAGTGCTTTATTGACAATTTCTTAGGAGCGAGAAGATAAAAATGGGATTGTGGGCAAGAATAACTCGAGTGTTCAGGGCAAGTACCGGAGCGGCTCTCGATAAGATCGAAAACCCCGAATTGGTGCTTCAGCAGACCATTCGGGACATGCGCGACCGGGTGCCGGAGCTGAATAATTCGGTCGCACAGGTGATGGCGACCGAGCGGCTGCTGCAGAAGAACAACGAAAATCTTGAAAAGCAGGTCGTCGAGCTTGATTCGAAGATCAAGGCCTCGGTGAAAATGGGCCGCGACGATATCGCGACGGCATACATCGGCCAGCTTCAGCAGGCCCAGCTCGACCAGGAGCGTACGGCGGCCCAGCTTGAGCACGCGTCGCTTGCCTCAAAGCAGGCGCTCAAAGCACGCGACAACTATGTCCTGAACATGAAGAAGCGCACCGCCGAGGCGATGCAGCTTATCTCCGCCGCCAAGCAGGCAAAACTGCAGGAACAGCTTGCCCAGACGATGGAGACCTTCAACATCGGCGACGATGCATCGACGTTCAACGAGATGCGCGAAAAGATCGACCGCCGTGTGGCCGCAGCCGAGGCAAAACTGCAGCTCGGCTCAAGCTCGGTCGATGCCCAAATGCAGGATATCGAACGCGAGGCGATGGATATTCAGCTGCAGGACAAGCTGCTCGAATACAAATCGCAAATGGGCCTGCTCGGCTCGGGCTCATCCAGTTCGGGCAAGCAGATCGGGGCCGGGTCGAATGCCAAGAGCGACGAGCATGTGCTTGAAGATGTCATCGTGAACGAAACGAACGAAGCCAAGCAATCGAATTAGTCAATTTTGCATCGAATCGTGAGAGGAGTTTGTTAGCGTTTAGTCAGGTTTATGGCGGATCTCGCGAAATACCAACAGCAGTTAGCAAAATTTCAAACGAGCTACGCGAAAGAAGCGGTCAAGGAGCCATTTAATTTTTGGGGCCTGGCGGGCTTTGCTGTCGCTGCCGCTTATACGGGAAGCGTTATTCCCCTGCTCATTGCCCTGATCTTCGAGGTCGCCTATATGCTGACCCTGCCGAATTTGCCGTGGTACCGCCAGCTTGTGCAACGCCGTGAAAAAGAAAGATTGTTTCTTGCCGCCCGAACCGCTCGCGAGAAACTGATCAAGACTTTCACCCCACGCGAACGCGAGGCGGTCGAATACCTTCGCTGGCTGAAGGAAAAGATCCAGGACAATTACAAGAAATTCACCGGCGCCGGCGCACTGCCTAGCAATCTTGTCACCCTTGATCAGCGGTGGGAAGATTTTGTCGACCTGCTCGACGTTTACCGCCGCCGCAAACAGCACCTTAAATCCATCAATCGCCAGGCGGTGCACAATCAGCTTTCCCAAGCCTATCGGGCCGCGGAAAGCGCCGGCGACGAAAAGACCCGCCGCATCCAACAGACCAACGTCGAGATCCTGAAACGCCGTGTCGCCTCGTTCGATGAGATCGAGCGGAGCGTAAAATTGGTCGAAGGCCAGCTTCAGTCGATCGAGAACTTTTTCAGCTACCTTAACGACGAGATCGTTACGATGTCCACGCCGGAGAAATTCTCGCTTCTTGATTTCGAACAGCTTTCCGATTCGATCGCGATGACGAAGCAGATGCTCGACGCCACTGCCGATTCCGTGGGGCAGCTTGACGCCTACAACCGGTCGATGGGTAATTACGAGCTACTTCCCGAAGTTAATAGATAGATAGCGTTCTTGTCAGAACCGAGAGCGGTAGCGACCGCCTTCTTGTCGGAACCGGGAGCGGTAGCGACTGGGTTTCTACTCTCAGCGGGACAAGGACCCAGTCGCTACCGCTCCCGGTTCTGACTTTATCGCTCGAAGCCTTCGACCGCCACTTCCGGCTCAGAAACAGTTTCGGCAACAGACTTCTTCTCCCCGTTCGGCGGCGGCCCGTCGTCGAGATCGCTTACGGCCAGGGCGAGGTTGTTTGCGTTCGTTGAATACGCCATAGCTATCTCTTTCTTAACTATCCCGCTCCGAAGCATTTTCTCGAGCTCCTTATCGAAGGTCTGCATCCCTTCCATTTCGCCGTCCTGCATTGCATCAACAATGGAGCGGCCGTCCTTTTCTCCTTTTTCTATGTATTCGCGGGTACGGGAGTTCGATGCGAGTATTTCTATCGCAGCGACGCGTCCGCCGCCGATCCTGGGCATCAGGCGTTGGGAAATTATCCTCCGGAACGACTGGGCTAAGCGCGTTCGGATCGCAGCTTCTTCAACCTTCGGGAAAACGCCGATGATGCGGTCGATGGTTTTTGCCGCGTCTATCGTATGGAGTGTGGAAAGGACAAGATGGCCGGTTTCCGCGGCTTCAAGCGCCACCTCGATCGTCTCGCGGTCGCGCATCTCGCCGACGAGGATCACTTTTGGGGCCTGCCGCAACGCGGCACGAAGCGCCGAGGCAAAATCAGGTGTGTCCGAGTGCAACTCACGCTGGTGAACGGTGCCGAGCTTGTGCTCATGAATGAACTCGATCGGGTCTTCGATGGTTACAATGTGATACGCCTTAGTCGAATTGATCAGGTCGATCACCGCGGCGAGCGTAGTAGATTTTCCCGAGCCGGTGGGGCCCGTAACAAGGACCAGCCCGTTTTTCAGTCCCGCGGCCGTCACCACGCCTTCAGGCAGGTTCAAGTCCTGCCAGTTTGGTGGTTTGGTCGGGATCACCCGCATCACTATCGCGTGTGTACCGCGCTGCATGAAGATATTGACGCGAAAGCGGCACAGGCCCGGAACGCTGTATGAAATGTCGGTCGAGCCCTTTTTTTCCAGGACCTCAGTTCCCTGTTCGTTGCCGAGCAGCATTAGATCGGCCATCGCCTTGATGTTCTGCGTCGTCAGGCGCTCGAGCCCGGCGATGGGTACTCCGTGCAGGTCGCCCGTCAGTTCAACCTGCGGCGGCCTTCCGGGCGAGAAGATCAGGTCGCTGACATTCGGCCCGGCCGCGAGCATCCGCGTCAATACGTTATGGAACGACTGGATATTCTTTGCCAGCGCGGGATTGACCGAATTTCCGTCAGCCGTAGGAGCGATCGTATGGGCCGGCATTTGAGCAGTCGAGGTTATTTCGTTCATTTTCGATCGGTTGTGAAGGAGCGGATGTTAACTAATCGCAACGCGCTGGCGGGACGTGCTTGATAGCGGTGCAGTTATCTAATAGAATTGTTGATTTCAGACAGTTGGGCAAATTTGGTAAATGTTTACACACTTTAATTTAAGGAAGCACTAAAGATATGAAACGAGTAGGAATAATCGCGGGACGGGAAATCACGTTCCCTGAATCAATTATCAACAGTATCAACGAAAAAGGCAACGGAAATGTTGTTGCGGAGATGGCGACGTTCGGCGGCATACGGCTGGACGAGCCGAAGCGTTACGATGTGATCATCGACCGCATCTCGCACGAAGTTCCGTATTACCGTGCCACGCTGAAGCGGATGGCGTTGGAAGGCACCTATATCATCAACAATCCGTTTTGGTGGTCTGCGGACGATAAGTTCTTCAATTTCAGCCTGGCAGCAAAACTAGGCGTTGCAATTCCAAAGACAGTGCTTCTTCCTCAGGAAAAGTACATTGATTCGATCGCTCCTGAGAGCCTCCGGAACCTCGAATTCCCGCTTGATTGGGAAGGTGTCGTCAACTATGTCGGCTTCCCCGCTTTCCTCAAGCCCTTCGACGGCGGCGGTTGGAAGAATGTGTCGAAGGTCAATTCGCTCGAAGAACTGTGGAGCGAGTACAACACGACCGGTACGCTCTGCATGACCCTGCAGGAAGGCATCGAGTACGATCAGTTCGTTCGCTGTTACTGTGTCGGCCAGGAGAAGGTCCTTATCATGCCGTATGACCCGTCGAAACCGTATTTGTCGGGAATGCAGTATGTGAATGTGGAGAACTACCTCTCACCCGAGCTGCATGCTCGCGTAGAAAAGGATGTGATCACGATCTGCAAGGCCCTCGGCTACGATCTGAACACGGTCGAGTTCGCGATCAAGGACGGCGTACCTTACGCGATCGACTTTATGAACCCGGCGCCCGACGCGGAGGTCGCTTCGGTCGGCGAGTACAATCACAACTGGATCGTCAACGCGATGACCGAGTTTATCTTCAAGAAGTTGGAAAAGGGCTTTGAGACACCCGAATATCGTTGGTCGTCGATGCTGAACCCGGCGGCAAAGGCTGCCGCGAAGAAGCCTGCCGCACGAGCTTCGAAGACGAAGGCTCCGGTTGAGAAGAAGGTGCAGACAAAAAAGGCGTCAAGCTAACTCACAAGAAAGTCAGTACCGGCGGCAGTAGCCGCTAGTTGAACCTTTGACGAGTTCAACCAGCGGCTACTGCCGCCGGTACTGACTTTTAATCTTCAGTCAGAAGTTCGGGAGCGATCCGCGACGTAAACGCTCTTGAGGCAAGCACAATTACCGTCCACAATACAAGCATCCCAGCCGATAATATCCAGCCGGCATTAGTGATCGCGGCGTCTTCGAAATAGAGCCCAAACCCGATAATGGGAAATCCGAGCAGGCACAAGCGAAATACTGAGCCTTTCCATCGGTCGAGCGCATCAAGGAGGTTGACACGGCCCAACTCCATCTCCATATACTCGCTGTCGCTGTTGAGCCGCAAAAAATACTCAGCCTCACCACGGCTCCAGCGGCGGGCAGCGGGTGACTCGGCCAGCCTGCTGGCTGTATTGAAATTGTGGACAACGTGGGCAAGCTTGCCGTCTCTGAGGGCGATCTCAGCCATCCCGCATATCGAGCGGAACTGTTCGCCGACGGCGTCTACCGCTTTTCGAAAGGCAAGTCCAGCCCGATGCCAGTCACCGATCTGAAAATAGCTCTCACCGAGACGGGCAAGCAACCGGCCGTCGTTGCCGGCACGCCGTTCGGCCAGACGCAGCATCGCCGCGGCCTTTCGTTCCAGGCGGCCGCTTCCCTCGGTTCCGGCAAACGCCTGGATGCAGCGAGCGAAATCGAACAACAGCCAGGGATCGTTCGGCTGAATACTTGCAGCGCGTCGGAAGGACTCCATGGCCTGAAGAAGCGAGCCGGACAAGCGGAGTTGATTGCCAAGGAGCCGAAGGCTGGCGGCTTTCGCGCTCGATGGACCAATGTCGGCCAGTGCCTGCCTCGGTACTCGTTTCCTTGTCTTGAGGTCTCGAAAGGCGTGTTCAAGCACATCGGCGGGCGGAATGTCGGATCGTTTTGCCGACCTTCTCGCCTGCCCGGGCTCTTCCAGATAATCGCGAAGTTCGATCGAACCTGCGTCCAGGACCTCTTCGGGGAGCGACGCAAAGATCGCCTTCACCATGCGGCGATAGCTTTTGCCGCCCGACGAAAATGAAAACTCCAAGCCGTTGCCGCGAATTTGGGTTTGGTAGCGGAAATAAACCCTTCCGCCACGCTTGAGAGCGGGAAGCACTCGGGTCTCAACCTGCTCGATATCCTTTAGCTTGAGCCAAAACCGGCCCTCGAACAGTCGAGTCCAGATCCTCGGGAGAAGGCCGGACCGATAGACGCGCTTTCCGTTAAAGATCATTCGGTCGGTCGCCGCTAACGCCGGAATGATCACCAGGCTCGTGCCCAGAAGGATATAGCCAGGCAAATTCAACTCAAGGTACAAGGCAAGCGCGGAGAAAAACGACCCGATGAAAACTGCCGCAAGATAGCTGCGGCCGTGCACTCGAACCGACAACATTGGGCCGTCATGCGGCCGGTGCGGCTTGTCGATGTGTTCGTCGGCGACCATTTTGCGACCGTGCGGGGACCAGAATGCCGAGCCCTATTGGCCCAGGTCAAGCGGCGGTGATGTAGGCTCCGGGATCTCTTTCGCCTTTTCCGGGTCGAGTTCGGTCAATTTGTCTTTGGCGGCCCTTGCGGACGGGCTAAGTGTGACAGGCTTGCCCTCGAGATCCTTTCGTTCGCTTGCGGTTTTCACTAATTCGAACAGCAGGCTTACCGCTTCGTCCTTTTTGCCCTGCTTCTCATACACGTTCGCGAGCGCCAGGTTTACAGTCTCGACGGGAACTACCGGTGCTGACATCGCCGCAAGTTCCTGGTACAACGTCGCGGCTTCGTCCAATCGGCCGTCTTCGACGCGTGTTTGCGCGAGCGCATATTTTGAAAGGGCGCCGACGGCATCGCCTTTTTGGGACAATGCCTCCAATTGCTGGATCCCGACCGCCCGGTCAAGCACCAACTGATTGACGGCGATAAAATACTTCGCCTTTTCGGCCACATCACCGCCATACGACTCGGCGACGGCCTCAAATTCCGGAATCGCAGCTTGCGCCCTTGCCTTTGCGGTATCGAATTGTTTCGTCGTAGAACCCGCAGGCACGGGATTGCTGCTGATGGGGGCGTCGTGGGTCTCGATCGCCTTTGCCAGCGCCGCCTGGGCCGCGGCATTTGTCCGCGAGTTCCAGGTGAAATAAATGCCGACAACGATCGCCAAAACAACGAGGCCGCCAAGGACATAGAGCAGATTCCGCTTCTGTGCTCCAAGCGTCCGCCCGACGTTCTCGACCTTTTTGCCGAAGTTCTGCTGAAAAGTATCCTGATAACGCACCGGTTTTTTAGGGTCAACCTGCGGCGCCACTGTGGTTACTACGCTTCTTTTTTTACGTGCCATGCGCTAAAACTGCAAAAAACGGATTGCTTTATCGTTGTATAATCGTGATAACGGACTTTTTCCAAAAGTACTAAGGTATCGCAAAAGTCCGGATAGAGCAACAGTTGAAGAGACAGAACGATGGCGATAGCGTTTGGTGCAGATGTCGCAGCCGGAATCATTCGGTGAATCGTCGAGTCGATCCTTGGCAACACCTAGAGCTGCCGGTTTTGCGGGCGGCCGCTGGAGGAAGAATAATTTTCGGGAACAAATCCCGAAGAGTGGTGTCTAATCTAATGGCCCGCACGAAAACGCGGCGTCGAGAAGTTTAGAACCTTCCCGGATGGAAACTGGCGAGGCGGAAAGAATGTTCTTCAGCAAGGCGATCGCCATTGATGACGAAGATCAGATCAATGCCGTTCCGGCGGCAGAGGCTTCTAATGCCTTTCCAAACGCTGAAGCGAGGTTCATTGAAAAATTAAAGGCTGGTGACGCGGATGCGTTCGATGCTCTGGTGGTCAGGTACTCGTCAGATATTTTTGCTCTGCTCTACCGGCTTACCGAAAACACCGAAGAAGCCAGCGACCTGACGCAGGAAACATTTATGAGCGCTCTGACCGCGATCAAAGGGTTTCGAGGCGATGCGGGACTGAAAACCTGGCTTTTCAGGATTGCGATCAACCATTCTCGCAACCGTTTCCGTTGGTGGAAACGCCGCAGACGTGACGCGACAGTGTCGATCGATGCCGAGATCGGCAACACGGAACAAAAGGTCCACGAAACCCTGGCCGACAAGGGCCGAAGCCCGGAAGATGCGGCGATCTCGAACGAACGAGAGAAGGCCCTGTCGGCGGCGCTGAATGGCTTGCCCGACATTTACCGAGAAGCCATTGTGCTTTGCGATATTGAGGGCCTTACCTATGAGGAGATATCGGTTTCCCTGGGCGTTAACATCGGAACGGTGAAATCGCGGATCGCGAGGGGCCGTGAGGACCTCAGGCGAAAGTTGAGAGATTTTTGACAATTGACTGGATGACTGGCTCGCCCCGGTTGATCTTTGAAGACGATAGAAATCGGTGCCAAACGAGGTCGAAGAAGACGAATGTTTGCCGTCGGTTTACGTAAGTTCGGGACGGCTGCATTATTTGAAATTAGATCAGCAACAATCTAACGACGAATTGCCGGATCGAACGGACCGGAGCCACCGCAGATAACGCGTTGTTCCCTGCGATCAGGGGACAGCCGGGGTCAGCGAGTCATTCAGTCATTGCAGCGGTGGAGGACACGAGAGCGGTCATTCCGCTCCCGGCTAAAACCAATGAAATGCAGGGATCTACAATTTATTTTGCCGCTTTACCCAGACGACGTTCTGGGCGAGGCCGAGCAGACGGCGATCGCAAAGCACATGGACAGTTGTCCGGTGTGCCGCCAAAAACTCGCTGATCTGCAGGAGATCAGGAACAATTTCCGCGCCGCGCCCAGGCCGCAGCTAACACCGATTGCGTTGAGCGCCCTTCGGAGGAATGTCGCGTCCAGACTCGAGGCGTCATCAGGCCGGCAGATGTTTCAAAACATCGGCGACCGGCGGCGTTGGCTGGACGTTTGGCTGATGCCGTTTGCGGTAGGGTCGGTTAGCACTCTGATACTGGGGTTTACGCTTCTGTGGGTGATAATACACAACGAGGTCCGGCCTCAGGCAGGCCGATCTGAGACGGCTGGAAATACTACGATCCTTTACCCATATTCCCCGCCGTCAGTTCCGGTTGAAACGGAGCTGACCCCGCTTGAATACGCCAGCTCGCGTTCCGCGTGGTCTCAAGAATCGCCCAGCATCAACCCCCGCGGGCCGCTCGTGACACTTACGAGGGACCTGCTCGATGAGGTTGAGGAGAATGAAGAGGTGACGGTCGTTGCGGACGTTTACGGTAACGGTTCCGCCTCTATCGCTCAGGTTGTCGAGCCATCGTCAGACAGCACCGCCGTCGTCGATCTTCAGCGGGCCCTCGAATCCGGTCCGGCCGCTGCCGCATTCGTACCGGCAAGCTTCGACCAGCGGAGCGAGCCGATGAGAGTCGTCCTGAAGATCCAGAGCGTAAGCGTGAATATCGAGCTTAGATAGGAACTTCCCGGCACTGCGCTCCCGGGCCGATTCGTAAAACTTCGCACCCACAGAGAGAAAGATCGGCCGATCCAGACGACGGCTCGCGCCGACCATCCCGCCGGCCCGCGTCCGACCCGGCCCGTTCTACATCGTGTCGATGAGTGCTTTCAGCTTTTCCGCCAGGTCCTTATCAGAGATAAGCAGCAGGTTGTACTGTTCCATCGCGGCGGGCTTGTCCTTTTCGTTGAACCGGATAACACCAATGTTGAAATTCGCCTTGGTCAGCCGCGCGTTCAACTCAAGAGTTCTCTGGTACGCCGTGACCGCATTCGCATTCTGAAGCAGATCGGCGTACACGTTCCCGAGTAAATAAAATCCGTCCGCGTCTTCGGGATGGTCCTTTGTATAAGCCTGAAGGCTTGTCAACGCGCGTTTAAGATACTTTTCAGCCTCGGCCGGCCGATTTACCGCGCGAGTGGTCCGAGCGAGGTAAAACAGAGCCTCACCGTTCTCCGGCCCAAGCCTCAGGACCGAGTTGCATGCGCTAATGGCAAGTTCCGGCTTCCGTGCCTGGTAATAGGCACGACAAAGGTACAGGTACGCGACCGGATCGTTCGGCAGCAGTTGAGTGGCTGATTTTCCGGCGGTGATCGCCTCTTCATTCTTTTCGGCAAGGCTGTAGAACAAAGCAAGGTCCTTGTAGACCTCACCGTTCGTTGCATTCAGGCTGCGGCCCTCCTCAAGCGTTTTCAGGCCTTTTTCTATTTCATTCTGGCTCCGATAAAGCTCGGCGAGAAGCCGGTACGATTCCAGTTTGTCCGGGCGTGACGCAAGTGCCCTCGAGAATGCATCGATCGCCTCGGGTATCCGTTTCTGGGCGTACCGGGCCCGGCCAAGAAGCAGCAGGGCGTCGGCCAGAAACTGCGTATTCCGCTTAATGGCCTCCTCGGCGGCGGCCGCCTGTCCTTCGATGTCGCCGAGTTTCGACAATGCCTCGGCAAGCCGGTAATATACGTCGGCGCTATTTGCCGCCTTCGGAGCGGCCTTCGCGAAAGTGTCGGCGGCTTCACGATACGCTCCCTTATTGAAGTACAAATTGGCCGCGGCGAGCTGATAACGAATGTTGTCCGGATCGGCGGCAAGGATATTGTTAACGTCGGCAAGGGCCTCGTCATACCGCTTCAACTTGTCAAGGGCTTCCCAGCGGACACGCCACACGTCGATCGGGCGGTGTTCATGCCTTAGGGCAAGATCGAGTTCCGAAACGGCCAGCGCGTATTCGCCGAGGAAGAAATGGGCCTGTCCCTTCTTGAAGTGCGCCGACGAGTTACTCTCCCAAATTGAAACGGCCTGGGCGTATTTGCCCACAGCCGATTGATAATCTTGCGCGGCGAACGATCGATCGCCTTCATCGATCAGGCGTTCGGCTCGGTTTCGCTCCCTTCGGGGCGGCTGGGAATAGCTTTCATACGAAAAGACGGCAAGCATTGCGGCGAAAAGCGCAAGCATGGTCAGATTCTTAACAACGATTCGGCTCATCTCATTCTCTCCTTCTACGGCATGACCGTCGCCCGCGGTGCCGGTCGTTTCGGCGGATCGCGCCGCTCCGGCCTCTCTTCGCGCCGTGGTGGGCGGTTCGGCCGCGGCGTTTGCCGTGTCGGTTCCTCGCGATCAGGTTTCGGCTCAGATTCCGGCGTCGGTTCAACCAATAACCCGGAATTTGAGTTGCTGTTCGACAAATTGCTGTTACCGGTATCGAGGTTCGCATCGCTCTCGAAAGTCGGCGCGGGCGAAGGCGTCGGGGTCAATGTCTCCTCCGGTGTCGGTGCAGGCGTCGGCGTTGGGGTTGGCTCGGTCCCAGCGTAATTCATATACAGCCACGCTCCACCAGCCGATAGGATCGCCAACAGCAACAGGGCCGCAACGCCCCCAATCAGGATCGCCGCCTTGCCGGACGAGCGAGCGGGGGGCGAAGCAGGCCGGGGGCCGTCCGCCGCAGCGGCCGCTCCGATCGACCCAACTGGCGCAACGGCGTGGAGGGATTCAGAATCGGGCGGAGTAAAATATGGTATCGCCGCTTCCTGTTCCTCCTGTGCTTCCGACTCGAAGACCGACTCCGAGACCGGCTCGGCCGGCTCAAAGTACTGCGCTTCGGAGGGAGGCTCGAATGATGGGGCCACAGGATCGTGATCCGGAATATCCGCTCGATCGAGAGCGATAAACGGCACAGTTGCATCTACCGTCGCGGAGGTTGACGCACCCGGCGGAACCAGATCATCGCTTTCGTTTTCGTCGGTATCGACCACATCAGGCACATCAGGCACATCGGGCACATCAGGCACATCGGGAACCGACTCATACAGCGGAGGGTCGGGAACCGCCTCAGGCTGGTCAAACGGACTGCCGGCAGTTGAGAATACTTCGGTCCTGACATCTGCCTGCCTGACGCCACCGGTACGCGAATCGACCGGCTGATAGGCCGTCGTCGCGTCGATCTCAGAGGATGATCCCGGTTGGTCCACGCTAACGGGCATGTCGGGCGAATCAGCGGTTTGATCGTCAGCCGCCACCAAAGAAGCCGCCCGGACCGCTTCAGCCTCCGTTGCGGAAAAGGCGACCGTATTGGCTGAACTCGCCTGTTGTATCTCATTGAATGCCTTGCGAAGCACACGCTGCATTTCCCGGGCATTTGCGAAACGCTTGTCTTGACTCACCTCCATTCCCCGGAGGATCACATCCGAGACAACCTGCGACACTTCCGGATTGAGACCGGAAAGAGGCGTGATCGGGTCATCCATCCCATTCAACATCGCGTCAGCCCGGGACAAAGCATCTACGGGAACGACGTTGGTCAAAAGCTGGTACAAGGTCGCAGAGAGCGAATACAGATCACTCCTGGGGCTTGTACCGATTCCGCGGATCTGCTCCATCGGGGCGTAATGCGGAGTGTATCCTACAACGCTTCCGGTGCTTCCCGATTGCGAGATGTTCGTCTGTCCGGTGGAGGTTTTCGACAGCCCGAAATCCAGGAGAATAATGTGATTTTCGTCAGTAAGCTTTAGATTCTGTGGTTTTATGTCCCGGTGGATGATCGGCGGTTCGTGTGAGTGGAGATATGACAGCGCGTCCAGGAGTTGGTCGGCCCAAAAGAGTACCCAACTGACCGGAAACGGCTTCGCTGCTGCCTCAAGGCGCTTGGAAAGATCGTCTCCGGAGATGTGTTCCATAACCAGATACTGCTCATCTCCCTCGCCGAAATGGTCGCTTACCTTGGGCAGGACCGGGTGCCGCATCCTTGCGAGCGTCCGGGCCTCACGCTCGAAGGCGTTCCCGAGCATCTCATCGCCGGCAAAAAAGGTGCGCTTGAGGGCGACCGCGCTGCCAAGACGCTGATCCACCGCAAGGTAAACCTCTCCCATTCCGCCCTTTCCAATAAGGTGGACAACGAGGTATCTATTCTGGATCAGAGTGTTTTGAGCTAAAGGTTTCATCAACTTTTGGATGGCCGGTCACACTTTTGTCTTCTGTGAAATACCCTTCTCGAGACCGGTTCTGCGTTCCGGGTGGAACTTCAAGCATTCTAATACACGTTCGGCGGCGATTGCGAAGCAAGAGCGGACGGCTGGCCCTTATGCTGCCAGCATCGGCCCTTTGATCTCACCCGTCGCGAGCATGGTTTTCCCTTCTTCGTCATAGCGCCGCAAAAATATACCGGTTCTTCCCTACCCGCTTTCGTACTTTCGGGCTGGGAGTTCGTTCCGCTCCCGCTAACGGGAGCGAGCGTCGGGCCGAGCAAAGCCGTGTTTGGGTCACCGGGTGCGTTAGGTTCCTGAGGTTTGATGCCGCTTTGCTGATCTGCGCCGACCGCTATTTTCCCGGTACCAACTTTTTCTGTGGACCGCAAAAGGGCCGGCTCGGAGCGTCCCGGGCTTCCCATAAATGCCCCCAGGCCAAAAACGCCCATCAAGGCCGCTGCCGCAACGAACACCCGCGGCAGCCAATCGTGTTCTTTGTTTTCAACCGCGCAGACCTCGCAGAACCGTCGGCTGGTCAATAACCCCCAATCGGCGCGTTCTATCCTGGTCCCGCAGTTACAGCAGAAATTCGGCTTGAATAGCATTGTCACCTTATAGGACGCACGCCGGCCGATCGTAAGTTAGTTCAGACATGGTTCAATGCATAAGGCGCATCGAGTGAACAGTTTATTATAGAACAACTGACGCTACGATGTTAAGAGAAATAATGAGCTTGCTACCAGATGCAACCGCATTTTCCCGAACAGCGTCTGACTGGTAGAATTTTTCATGATGACCAGAAGCTTTTTCACCATTGTTCTGAGCCTCTGCTCGGCGGCCGCCGTTTTTGGCCAGATCGATGACCCGATACGTGTAGATTCCGCTATCGTTCGCGTCAACGTCGGGGTGGTCGACCAACGCGGACGGCCGATCACGTCGCTCGGAAAGGATGATTTCAAAGTCCTCGAAGATGGCGTCGCTCAAGAGATCCTGCGGTTTGCCAGCAGCTCTGCCCCATTCAGCGTGGTAATGCTCCTCGATATGAGCGGTTCGACGAAAAGCTTCCGCCAGAACATCAGGCTTTCCGCTGCCCGCTTTCTCGACGCCCTCGGCCCCGCGGATAGAGTCGCGGTCGTTGAGTTCTACAGCAAGATCAACCTGCTTAACGACTTTACGACCGATCGCGAACGGGCGATGCATTCCATATCTGTCGCAAATGGCGGCGGAGAGACCGATTTGTATCGGGCACTCCAATTCAGCCTGGACAAACTCGCCCGTGAAGAAAGCCGTCGGAAAGCTATTGTGGTACTTACGGACGGCGTCGATACGGAAGTGCGGAATGAGGATCGCCGGCGGCTGGCCTCTGTCCGGCCCGACGCCATTGGATCGGCCCTCCGGCCCGAGGCCAGCGAGTCGCTCAACCGTATTCTTGCACGTTCCCATCAGCAGGGCGTTACGGTCTATCCGCTCGCACTTCCAACGGGTGACCCTGCCCGGCTTGCCGATCCGACCCCGCTTCAGATCGCACTTTATAGCGCCGCCCGATCTCGGCTCAGGCTAATGGCCGAACGTACGGGCGGTACACTGAATGAGATCCAGCGACTCGATCAAATGGCGGTTTTGTACGCAGCCGTGGCCGCTGACCTTCGAACTCTCTACACGATCGAATACCAACCCTCAAACCCCGATCGAAACGGGAAATGGCGGACCATCAAGGTCGAAGTCTCTGATCCCGAATTGGTATCAAGGTCGAAAACAGGGTATTTTGCACGGTAGAAAACGGCTAGAGGCGACTGAAGGCCATCATCCTGTACGGGACGGAGTACGTCCGTCCTTCGTGGATCTGAATGGTACACCCGGCATGATTCGAACATGCGACCCCTTGATTCGTAGTCAAGTACTCTATCCAGCTGAGCTACGGGTGCCCAAAAGCGAAATTAAAGACTACAAACCATTCCAGCACGTGTCAAGCGAAATGGTATCGATGGTTTTCGGATTCGGCTTTCCCTCAATAACGATCGGTCGTCCGAAACAACAAGTTGGACAAACCACATCATCTATATGAAATTTCCCCGTACTTCCGGCATTTTGCTCCATCCAACCAGTCTTCCGGGCGAATTTGGTATCGGCGATCTAGGCCCGGAGGCGTATTCGTTCGTGGAGTTTCTCAAGAACGCTGGCCAGTCCCGTTGGCAGATCCTGCCGCTCGGCCCGACAGGCTACGGCGATTCTCCTTATCAATGCTTCTCGGCCTTTGCCGGAAACACACTTCTTATCTCACCCGAGAAACTCGTCGAGGATGGAGTTCTTACATCGACCCAGGCTGCCGACCACCCGATCTTCCCCGCTGACCGAGTCGACTATGGCGCGGTTTTTGAATGGAAAACGCGAATACTTTTGCGGGCCTTCGACGATGTCCAGCGAAAAGCCCCGGCCAAAATGCTCGAAAACTTTGACGCGTTTCAGCATGAGAATGGGTGGTGGCTGGATGAATACGCGCTGTATAGGGCAATAAAGGCCAACAGTACCGGTGCCGCCTGGTATGAATGGCCGGACGATCTGAAGAGGCGTGATCCGAAGGCGCTCGAAGATGCATGGATCGGGTTGTCCGAGGATATACGACGCGAAAAATTCTATCAGTTCCTGTTTTTTCAGCAATGGGAGCTATTGAAGAACCACGCGAATGAACTCGGTATCCAGATCATTGGCGATATGCCGATCTTCGTTGCGCTCGATTCGGCAGACGTCTGGTGCAACCAGGACAAGTTCAAGCTAAACCCGGACGGCTCGCCTCGCGTCGTGGCTGGGGTGCCGCCTGACTTTTTCTCCAAGACGGGCCAGCTTTGGGGGAACCCGATCTATGACTGGGAGGCGATGCGGGCCGACGGGTTTGGCTGGTGGACCGCCCGATTTGCGTCGGGCCTGCGTCAAACAGATATCATCCGTGCCGATCACTTCAGAGGATTCTGCTCCTCGTGGGAAGTCCCGGGGGCCGACAAAACCGCTGAGAACGGCTCTTGGGTCGATGTGCCGGGGCGGGAACTGTTTTCGGCCGTCCAGGCCCGGCTCGGCCCGCTTCCGGTGATCGCCGAGGACCTTGGCGTTATCACGCCCGATGTTGACGCGCTTCGCGATGAATTCGATTTTCCGGGTATGAGGATACTCCAGTTCGGTTTTGGCGGGGACGCGGCGAACCTTCACCTGCCGCATAACTACCTTTCGAATTGCGTAGCCTACACCGGCACCCACGACAACGACACAACGGCCGGATGGTGGCGTTCGTTGCCCAGGGCCAGCTCTGCCGGCGCAAAGCCCGACCAGGAAAGGTCGGTCCGCGACCATTGCCTCAGCTATCTGAATACTGAAGGTTCTGAGATCAACTGGGATCTTATCCGCGGTGTTTGGGCTTCGGTCGCCGACACCGCGATCGCTCCGCTACAAGACGTACTGGGAATCGGAAGCAGCGGGCGAATGAATCTGCCTGCCTCGGCCGACGGAAATTGGTCGTGGCGTTTTTCGAAGGGTGATCTGGACGAAGCTAAGACCGAGCGGCTTAGGGGGCTTACCGAACTCTACGGCCGGGTGAAAAACCCATCCGAACATATGTGAGAGAATTCCCGCAACCGCGACGCTAGTTCGCGAAAGCGGCCCGATCCGCTGTCGACCGTTACTGAGCAACGGGATCGGGCCGCCTTAGGGAATCAAACTTCGGGATCCCGGAGGATCTCCGCAAGCGCCGACAGTCGCGCTGAATCGACAGCGTTTTTTGCAAGCCCGGCGCTCTTTTCAACGGACGCCGCCATGCCATTCAGCTTCTTTGTGCCTTTTCCGGACTCCGCCTTAGCGATGGCCTTTCGTAGAGACGCAATTTCGGAAGCCTTCAAACCATGCGAACGTTCCAACTGGTCCAGATACGCCTTAGCCACAACCAGCGTTTTCGGCCATGTGGTCCGCTGTTGGTTTTGAACATTCAATTCAGCGACCTTTACCGATTCAGCCGCATCGATCTCATTCTGGCTTAGGTATTTGCTCGGGGCCAATTCGAAAACGTCAAGGCCGCGTGCGATCTCGGACGAATAAATTCGGCCGTTGTACCAGTATGCCGACCACGATCCGCCCATGATAAGGATCTTTGGATCGATCGGGCCGCGGTCGAAATAGGCTATCTCGACCGGATTTGCCGCATCGGTAAAGTCCATGATCGAGATTCCGCCCTGATACCATGCCTGGACCTTAAGATCGCGTCCGGGAACAGGCACCAGCGAGCCGTTATGGGCCACGCAGTTCTCCTGCTCGGTTTGCGCGGCGGGTAGTTTGTAATAGTTCTTGAAAGTCAGCTGAGTGCCGTCCAATGTGAAGATCGCGTCGGCTCCCCACTTATCCGGGTCGGTTTCGCGACACCGCGGGCCCATTCCGCCGCCCCATTCATCGGTGAACACAACCTTCTTGCCGTCGTTCGAAAAAGCTGCGGAGTGCCAGTAAGCGTAATTCTTGTCATTAACCGCCTCGACGCGTTTCGGATTCGCCGGGTCCTTGATATCGAGCAAAATGCCGTTTCCGGCGCAAGCTCCCGCCGCGAGTCCGATCTCCGAGTAGACGGTGATGTCATGACATTGATTCGTCTCTTCCGGCCGGCCGTTGCCGTCGTGCGAACCGCCATTATCCAGCGCGTTGATCTTTCCGGTGGCCGCATCGCCAAAGATCCGGGGACGATTCACGATCTTCGCTTCTTGCGGAGCGGCGACCGGCACCTTGATCACCTCGATCCGGAAAAGCGCGGTGTTCGGGTCCTTGTCGGGCAGTCCGCCGGAGCAGCCTTCGAGCTCGTCGGCAGATCGGACGAAAGACGTTCCCGAAACATAGATATACACATTCTCGGCGTCGTTCGGGTCCGTTACGAGTGTGTGCGTATGAGAACCGCGGCAGGTTTGCACCGCCCCGACCTGTTTCGGACTGTGAATGTCGCTGATATCGAAGATCCGGACACCGCGAAATCTGTCCTTGTCAGCGGCCGGCGCGCCTGGCTTAGCGTCCGGGGCCTGCTGAAATCCCTGCTCACCGCAATCCAGACGGCCGTTCGGCATCTCTACGGACATAAACATCAGGTTTTTGTAAACCGACACATCACCTTGTCCGCCAGGACAGAGCATTGAAGTCACAAGTTTCGGGGCCGTCGGGTCGGCAATATCATAGATGTTTATCCCATAGAAGTTCCCGAGAAACAGGTGATTCCCCTGAAACGCCAGGTCGGAGTTGGCAAGGGCAAGGCCCGCGATCGGCATTCGCACATTGGCGGGGATCTGACTTACGTTCCCTATCCCAAGTGAGTTGAGAGCGTTCGCAACCTTTGGCGAATTCGGGTCAACACCGAGTTCGAAAGCCGCCGGCTTCTTTGTGAGCGAAAGATGCTTGATGCCAAATGCCGCCTCGCCGGCGTCAAACAGTCCGGGTTTGAGTTTTGCGCGCGGATCGTTCGGATTCGCCGGCTTCATTCCGGCGGGCATCTTTTTATCCTTGTCCGTCCCGGGCTTCATCGCTCCGCCTTGAGCGAAAACATTGGCCGAAAACGCCAGTGCGGCCATCGAAATTGCTAGAAGAAAGGTTTTAGATCGGTTCATGATTTAGTGTTCTACGTGCGGTTTGCCCAAAAGGTTCTGCATACTTTTTATCTCTGCCCGCTGGCCGCTGTCGACATCGCTGGCAAAGTTGAATAGTTCGGCATCCTGCCCCGATCCAGCCGACTCGAATAGATCTTTGACCATAACGAGCGCTCCTTCGTGGTGCTGGATCATTCCATTAAGGAACAGGAGGTCAAACTCGGCCCCTTTGGCCTTTTCAAGCATCGCCATTTGTTCAGGCGTCAGCATCCCGGGCATCCGGTGCGGCTGCTCGGCGTGGCCTCCGTGGGAATGGGCCGCGTGCGACTTCGCCCCAGCCATCGTCATCTCCCACGAATGCCCGCGAACGGCAAGCCACCGCTTCATGAATGCCATTTCATCAGACTGCGATTGGCTGATGCGGGCGCCAAGAAGCCGAACATCCCTGTTCTGCGTTCGGCTGGCGATCATGTCCGTCATCTCGACGGCCTGCGCGTGGTGCATGATCATACCCTGCATAAATTCAACGTCCTTCTTAGATTCCGCCGGTAACTTTGGCCTCATAGTGCCGGGAAGTCTTTGCGTTCGCTGGCCCGGCGCTCCCGGCCGAACAACAACCGGCTGGGCGTCGGCCTGTTGGGCGAGAACGTCGGTTCCAGGACAAAGGATAACTATTGCTGCTACGGATGTTAAAAATGCCCGAATACCGAGGCCGATCATTGCACTTTTCATTTATCGACACCTTATCATAACTTCGACAAACTCAACTACCAACTAAACGCTCACCGAACGATCATTGTTCCGGTGTTCGCCTTGAATGCCCGAGCAGGTTGGGATAATATGCCCCGCAAATGGACCCTGATGAAAAATTTCAACGAGTGCAGAATCTGGTCGGCAACACTCCGATGTACGTGATCAACTTTATGTTTCGGGGCGAACGGCGGACCATTTTTGCGAAGGCCGAGCACCTGAATCTGACCGGGAGTATCAAGGATCGGATGGCATTGTGCATTCTAAAAGATGCCTATCGAAACGCGACCATCCGAGATGGCGACACGATCGTCGAGGCTACGAGCGGCAACACGGGAATCGCCTTCGCGGCGATCGGGCGAGCTTTTGGTCACCCGGTCAAGATCTTTATGCCTGATTGGATGAGCTTTGAACGAAAGGCATTGATCAGAAGCCTCGGAGCCGAAGAAGTTCCCGTCTCGAAAGAAGAAGGCGGATTTTTGGGCAGCATTGCACTTTGCGAGAAACTATCGGACGAGAACGAGAACATCTTCCTCCCGCATCAATTTTCGAACTCCGCCAATACCGACGCCCATTACGAAGGCACGGGACGCGAGATCTGGTTTCAACTGAAGAACCACGGCCTCGTGCCCGACGCTTTTGTCGCAGGCGTCGGAACGGGCGGCACGATCATGGGCGTCGCCAGGTATCTGCGCGAACAAAAGCCGGAGGTAAGGGCCCACCCGCTCGAACCCAGCGAGTCCCCTACACTTTCGACCGGCACGAAGGTTGGAAAGCATCGGATCCAGGGAGTCTCCGACGAGTTCATACCCGCGATCGTGGAGTTAGACAAGCTGGATCCGGTCATTTCAGTCTCCGACGGTGATTCGATCATCATGGCACAGAAGCTCGCCCGGAAACTTGGCCTTGCAGTTGGCATCTCAGCCGGTGCGAACTTTCTCGGCGCTCTGACGGCACAGAATGATCTCGGCCCAACGGCAGTAGTGGCAACGGTCTTCGCGGATAGTAACAAAAAGTATCTTTCGACCGATCTCGTCAATGACGAGCCGCCGCGGGATGGCTACCTTTCCACCGAGGTGGAACTGATCGACTTTGACACGATCGGCCGCCTGTAGAAAACGAGGCCGGCGGAAGAGTTTAAAAGGCTGGCTCAGAAACCCGAAGGGGCTGTAGCCACGCCATTTTGAGCCTTTGTCGAAGCGATCGGAATTATTGCTAAAGCCGCGGCATGGAGGGGCACATCCCGCGTCAGGCCGTTGTATGAAAGGCTCGGAGGTAAATCTCGTTTCCGACTTGCGGATGAGCGGAGGTGTTTGCGCGAGTAGCCGTGCGATAAAAGTAGATGAACCAATGGCCGGGTTTTCTTTCCTCAGCCCAACTGGAGAAGCCTCGCCGGGCAAGCATATCCCGCAGCGGTATCGGGTCGAACGGATGCTGAATCAGCAGGACGTCGCTCGGATCTTTCAATTCGGCAAGGCCCTTCGCGATCGACGGCATTGGATCGAGCCTTTCGTCGGCCAGCTTCATCAGGTCGAGAAGTACCACATTCTCGTCGGTGTCCTCAACGCCGGCAATGACTTCAGGTTTGTTCGGAGCGTTCTCGTCGGCCCAATAGAAGTCATCCCGTTCGCAGCGGCGAAGTTCCGCGGAAAGAGCCGCCTCATCAGCCCCAATGGCCAGATTTAAGACATAGAGCATCTCGGTCAACGGGATGCGGGCGATCCGTGCCGCCTGCGAGACCGATACACGCCCCGCCATTACGCGCCGCAGCCTTGGATATCTCAAACGTTCAAACGCCGGCGCCAGCCACATCAGCGTATCGATCATCTTCCGCTCGTCGATAGCAAGAACATCCTTCACCTTTGTATCACCTGTGATTCTCATGGTACATACTCCCGCGGATTGTTCCGGTCCTTTTAGCCATTCTCTCGCAGTGCGGCTGTTCTGCGTGTGACCAAAGTCACGCCACGCAAAGACGAGTTACGCTGCAACCCCTACCATTTGGCAGCCGCGTCCGGGTCTGTTGCTATCGCTCGCGCCCGGCAACCTTAGACGCGATCAAAACCGCGAATCACCGGAATAGTATAAAAAGTTGGAAGAATCTGGAATGGAGGCGGCGATCGGAATCGAACCGATGAATAAAGGTTTTGCAGACCTCTGCCTTACCACTTGGCTACGCCGCCTGAAAACGGGAGTAGGCAGTTGGCACTGGGCGGCTGGCAGTCTAATGAACCAAACTGCCTTCTGCCAACTGCGAACTGCCTACTCAAAAGAAACTGGAGCGGGAGACGAGGGTCGAACTCGCGACTTCGACCTTGGCAAGGTCGCGCTCTACCACTGAGCTACTCCCGCATGCAAACTGTAATTTTAGCGTGTAGCGAGGGTTTGTCAAGTATTGGGAGATCGGCCCGTGAAGAATCATCCGCCGTTAACAATGTAGCTGTCGCGTGCCCGGATAATGAGTTTTGGCTTGTCTACGCGGACGCGAATCGACCTGCGAGTCCCGGGCGAGCCGGTTTTTTCAGGATAGAAGCCAAGCACGTATTGTCGGCGAAGTTCTTCGGCGATGCTTTCGAATGCAGCGGAAAGGCCGCCCGGCGTTGATTCGGCGCGAAAGAGCTTTCCACCTGTAACTCCCGCAAGTTCGGTAAGGTACGCGCGTCCGCGCGCGTATTCTTCCGATATCCGCTGAGTATTTGTCCCACCGATCGAACCCGGAAGTCCGAGCGTTGGCGGTGTGCTCATCACTCCGCCGCCGCCGATCCCGATAGTCTGGAGAAACGTGTTGTAGTAGATCGGAAAGATCACCGCTTCCGACTCCTCCGCGTCTTCGAGAGTCCCGACGTAGTCCGCACTCCACGAGGTCGTATCGACCCCATCGGTGAAGAGGACGACGGCCTTCCGTCCGTCGATCTTCGCAAGATACTTGTTGAGCGTTCGTTCGACCGCTTCATAGAGCGCCGTTCCATTGCCGAATCCGGTTTTACGGATCGCCTTCGCAATCTTCTCGCGGTCACCGGTAGGCTCGGCCAGGACATCGACGGACGAATCGAACTGAACGACCATCACGCGGTCGTGCGGCATCAACTGCTGCACAAACGCCCATGCGGCGGCCTGTATTTCCTCGATCTTGTATGAGGTTGACGGGCTGACGTCGATCAGCAGAACGACCGTGAATGGTTTATCCGTTGTGCCGAAGTATTCGATCTTTTGTTCGACGCCGTCCTCAAAGATCTTGAAATCGGCTTGCCGTAGGTTCGCTACATAGAAGCCGTCGCGGTTGGAGACAGACACCGGAATCGTTACCAAATTTGTCTCAACGCGAATAACGTCGGACTCAGTGACGTCCGCGGGTTTGTCCGGGGTTGGCGAAACGGCGGGCTTTTTCGTCTCCTTTTTTGAGCTCCTGCTTGTTCTGGATAGCGGCACCGAGCGCGACGGTGCGGATTCCGAATAGCCTTTGGCCTCCTCATCGAAGCCGCCGTCTGCAGCGGTTCGTTGGACCGGCGGTGTTTGCGCCGTCGAGCCGGCCTGCTTGACCCGACGCCCTGACTGGCCGCTGACGGCAACAATGAAGAATGCAATAGCAACCAAAACCGAAAGTGATCTTCCCATGTGAATCCCCCTGTCTGACCGGGCGTGGAAGGCCTAAAATTCCCTGACGAGCAAGAAATTGGATGTTTGCACCTCAACCGGCGTTTGCCCGGAACGAAATTTAGAGATCTTTGGGTTATAATGTCGGACATGTCTGCGAAGTATATTATTGCTGTTTTTGCCGTTGCGATCGCTGTATCACTTGCTGCTGCTTGCTCTGGAAACGAAATTGCGACCACGGCAAATGTGGACAATTCCAATACCGCCCAGGCTGCGGTCCCGGCGGTTACACCGTCGAACCAGATCACGGAAGCTGACATCGCAAAATTAAAATGGCTGGAAGGCTCGTGGCGTGGGATGGACGGCGAGAAGCCGTTTTATGAACGTATCCGGTTCGAGGGCACAACGATGATCGTTGAGACGATGGCCGATGAGAGTTTTTCAAAGGCCAACGATACGTCACGGTTTGAATTGAAGGATGGGGAGTTTGGCCATACGGTCGGAGATCAGCGTTCGGCGGCAGCCTCGATATCGGATGACGCCGTGAGTTTCGTGCCTGCCTCAGCCAGCCCGGGAGCGCCGCCCAAGGGGAGTGCGTTCCGATTTGAGCGTCAGGCGGACGGAAACTGGCAGGCGGTATTGGTGGCGCCCGAAACGCCGGCCAGGCCCGCGTCCGAGAAGGTATACAAGATGGAACCGTGGAAAGCCGCTGGAAAATGACTTCGCTTTGCGCCGCAAGGCGATGCTCGTATGCCTATGGCCGCTTGACGCCGACAGTTCGAGCATCAAGGTCGGCACCTATTCTAACTCCGCCGATACCGGCATTCAGATACTTGCTATCCGATCTGAGCCGATAATCTCCCGCGAGATCCTCGAATCCAACGAGGTCCACAGAACTGACAAATATATTGCGCTCGCGGTATGTATCGGGGCTGCCGCCGATTATGATGTTCCCTGCTACGGTCCCGCCCGGAAAGAATTTGTCGATCGCCCGCTGGCCGGTTCCAACATCTTCGCCGTGAAAGCCGTATTCGTTCTCAAACACAATGTTGTTACGAAAACTGAACTTGCGTATTGGCTTACCGTAGGCAACGGCGATGTTATTCTTTTGGATGATCGTGTTGTTCTCGATGGCCAAGCCGTCCCAGTCGGTGACCTTCATAAAATGCCCGCCGCCGCCCCATTTTGTACCGTTGATATCGTCGAAGATGTTGTTGCGAATCGTTAGCCGATGCCCGCCAGAACCCTCGTTTCCAAGAATGTTCAATCCGCCGCCCGTGCCGCGGACGATGTTGCCTGAAAACTCGATGTCCTCGATGATCGTCGCATCCCCGTTGTCGGCACGCGTCGTGAACAGGATCGCGTTTCCGTCCTGGCCCATTGCCCAATTGTTGGTCATCAGGTTGTTCGTGACCTTTATCCGGCGGCCGTTCTTGATCTCGAAAAGATTCTTAACGACCCACTCGTCGTTCTTCCATTCCACCGGTTTGTTCAGGTGATTCGAATCGACGATGCAGTCAGTGGGAACAAGCTTCAGGTACGATCCCGCTCCGCCAAACAGGATATTCTCGGCGGCGCCTTCGATGTAGTTGTTCGTGATCTCGATCGGCCCGTCAGTCGCCCAGGCCGCGATCCCCTGACTTTCGTCGCCCTTCCTCTTGATGTCTGAGATATAGCTGTTAACTATCCTGATATGTCGCCCGTTAGCGGCGATCCCGCGACGCTGGCCTTCGGTTTTGCTTCCGTGAATCCAAACGCGGTCGAACTCAATGTGATGCGGCAGGTCCCCCCCTCGCTTTTCATGGCCGGTCCCGATCTGAATGATGTCGTAGAGTCCTTCGATGGTCGGGCCGAACTCGATGCCGATGAATCGGAAATGGTGAGCGCCGTCGGCTGCAAGGATCACGGGTTCGCCCTTCACGTCTGAAATCAGTTTTGCAAGATAGCTCTCGTGTTTTTTCGGGTCGAGCCGAACGCCGCCGGACGGCAGTTGATCATCAGGAGCCGATGACCGTATCGTAATAAACTCATCCCCCTGTTTCTTCGGAAGCTTGAACGCACCTGAAAATGTCGCCCCGGCTTCCAGCACGATCGTGTCACCCGGCCGGGCCTTATCAAGCGCCGCCTGGAAATCACCGCCTTTTCGCACGGTGATAGTCTTGTCCCCAAATTCCAGTCCGTTACCCGAAACGTGACTCGAACACGCAGAAACACCCAAGGCGATCAACAAAAGCATTGCGAGGAAGGTCCTTTCGAGTGTTTGACAGATTTGCGCCTGTCTGAGGTTCATTCCCTGGAGTTCCATGTTAGATCAAGATCAGAGTTACAGGTCCTAGCCCAAGCTTTCCAACAAGGCAATTGATCTTTCGAGCGGTTCGAGCTCTGCTACCCAATCCACCTTTCCATAACAAGTGTTTTGAACTGCGAAACTGAAATAATTGTCGTTTGAACTAACTTATGTGCTTCTTCAAAATCCTTGTCGCCTGTTATCAGATAATCTGCTTCCGCCGCCAACGCACACTCAAGAAATTTTGCATCCTTCTGGTCTCGCGCAAAATCGACTTTCACGTCCGGCTCAATCGGCCGGGTACATTGCTCAAATATCAAAACCCACTTTTGCAAGACCTCTGGCGGCAGATCAAACTTCTTACGCCCGAGGACTTCCGTATATTCTTCGGTAATTGCCGGAGAAACAACCCATTCGAAATCTTCTTGTTCGACGATAAATAGAATGATCTCTTCCGGGGTTCGATCCCGAAAAGCGGCGGAAACAGCGACGCCCGTGTCAATCACTGCCTTTATCATTTCCCGTTTCTATATGCCTCGACTTCTCGCAAAATGTCGTCCTCGCTCAGAACCTGAACTTGGGGCAAAGATTGCGTTTCCTGGAACAGATTTTTTAAACGGCGAACGCGTTCCGCACGCTCGCCGTTTTCCGCGGTCAGAACGACAATCTCAACTTTCTCCCCAACGCGAAAAGGAACATTCGACAGAACGAGCTGCTTCGAGTCTGAAACGGTTGTATACGTCTTGTATGCTTTCATCTTTTACCTCACTGGCAAAATCGCAATTGCGCCAACAGTAACGCTCAATCCGCGGATACAAGGCCCCCCATGACTTTCGGATCGAATGTAATTCTTGTCAGTTGCTTCATAGCTTATGGTAACACCAGAGTCCGATTTTCAAACTCCGTGGAACAGTGTTGAAGACATGATCGCCCTTCGCTCCTACGTCCAAGGACTCGCAGCACCTCGTATTCATTCTTGAGCATTCTTAATCTTGTCTTTTACGTTGTCGGGCAGTTGGTTACTCCAATATGTGACGTAATTCTCCGTTCCACCGTAAACAACTTTTGCTCGGTTCTCTTGTTCCCAAGCATACTGAAATGGCAGCACGATCTTGCTCGCAAATCGAAGGTCAAGATGTTCAAATGGAACTTCAAACAAAATCGAACGGTTGCCCAGAAGCTTAAAGCCGAAAAACATATCACCGCCGACGCTCATTCCGGTGCCATTCACGGTTTCATAGCGATATTTAACATCAGGAACCAAGACTTCATCGGGCAACTCGTAGTCAATCTCGCGTTTGATGCGCTGAAGGCCGTCGGTTTAGCCGGAAGCGGTTTGTAGAATTTGTCTGCGCTACCAGTCGTTACAATTACGGCGCAGCTTGAGTTGTTATGCAATCGTAAGATAACGCCGTTCCTTAACTTCTCCTCGCCGTCCACTCTTACCTGGGCTAGTCGCACATAAGTAATAAACAGTGCGCCTCTTCTATTATCCGTCAATGAGCATTGAGCAGCCCTACTCTCAGCAAAAGCGATTAAGAGGAAGCCTACAAAACAAAAGAAACGAATAAGAAACAATTTCATTCTAGTCACAAGGAAGAGTCACAATTTCTGACCCAGAAAAAGGTTTTGCGGCCCAACTCCTATTTTCATTATTTGTTTGAATGGCAGAAATATCCGAACCACCGGACTCACACTTGGAAAGCTCTAAAAGAGTGGCGACGATCCGCTCCGAGGCGTGGCCGTCCCAGAGTTCGGGGATGGTTCCCTGCTTCCACGAACCGCTTGATAGTTTTTTGAGATGCGGCGCAAGGTTCTTCGGATCCGTACCGATGAGTTCATTTGTGCCAAGCTCGACGGTTTCAGGGCGCTCGGTTGAATCGCGCAGCGTCAGGCACGGAATGTTCAGCACCGTCGCCTCTTCGGTGATCCCGCCGGAATCGGTGATGACGGCTTTCGCGTGTTTTAGCAGCCAGATAAATTCCAGATAGCCGAGCGGTTCGATCTGGATAAGGTTTGGATCCGCAAATTTCATTGCCTCGAGGGTCATCCGCGTCCGCGGGTGGACGGGGAAAACGACGCGGCCATTGTCCGTTCCGGCCAGGATCGCGTCGAGATATTCGCGAAGCTTCGCCGGGTCGTCTACGTTCGCGGGACGATGCAAGGTCAGCAGAAAGTACTTCCCCGCTTCCAAACCATACTCATCACGGCAAGCAGGCACTTCGATGCGCTCCAGGTTTTGCAGCAGCGTGTCGATCATTGCATTTCCGACAAAATGAATTCGGCTTTCTTCAACGCCGGATGCTTTCAGCAGGTTCCCTGCGTGATCCGTTGTCGTGAAGAAATGATCGCAGATCGAATCGGTGACGATACGGTTTATTTCCTCGGGCATCGTCATATCACCCGACCGAATTCCAGCCTCGACGTGGGCAACGGGAATACAGAGCTTCTTAGCCGTGATCGTGCATGCCAGCGTCGAGGTTACGTCACCGACGACGATCACAATATCCGGCCGATTCGCTTCGAGCTCACGCTCGAAACTGACCATTACTGCCGCCGTCTGCTCGGCCTGAGAGCCGCCGCCGCATTCGAGATTGATGTCCGGCTCCGGAATGCCAAGCTGGTCGAAAAAGTCGCCGCTCATCTTTCGGTCGAAGTGCTGTCCGGTGTGGACGAGGCGATATTTGAGGGCATGTCCAGTGGCGCGCGCTCCGTTGATCGCCTTGATGATCGGCGATATCTTCATAAAATTCGGCCGCGCTCCGGCGACGATCGTTACACGCATGATGGTCAACACTCGATACTTTCTTCTCGTTGTCCTCCCTATTCATTTTCTTCTGTGGTTGGATCAGGTATTGAACACAGAAGAAGATGAAGAAGACGAATAAGAGGAAAAACGAAGATCCAAACTATTGCCTTTTCCGCCTGGGCTGAAATATTGACGTAATCGTTGACTCAACGTTCAAGACGAAACACCATCTCATTGCAGCCGAGGCCGACGTTATCGCATTTCATTTTGACGAGGCCAAAGCCGCGTTCGCGAAAAAAGTCGAACAGTTTCGACGGCCCCGCGACCTCATATGGATAGCCGCCGACCCAGTCAATGATGTCGTGCCAACGGTTCATTCCTCGGGCGTTTCGATAGTTCTTCCAATGTTCGAGATACCCGAGCGGTTTGCCTTTCGCCAGAAAACTCAGAAATCGTTTGGTTTCGTCCGGCGCTGAAACAAGAACCGCGAACGGCGCCCTGAACGGCTTTGGCAGACGGCAGAACGTCGATTTGACCCACCGCCAGCGCGCTGCCTGCGACCCGGTGTCATTGTAGATCGCGATAAACAGCAAACCGCCGTCGGCGACCCGGCTGCCTGCGTTCTCGAGAGCGGCCCACATATCGCCCGTATGGTGAAGCACGCCCCACGAATAAACTATGTCGAATTTTCCAAGCGAGGCGAGATAGTCCTTGTTCAGCACCGAACCCTGCTTGACGTGCCATTTAGGATCGTCAGGGAAATACCGGCGCTTTAGTTCCGCGGTACAGGCGACAGAAGTCGTATCGAAATCGAATGACAATACATTCGCCCCGAGACGCCTGGCCGCAAGCGAGAAAAGGCCGCTGCCCGAGCCAATGTCGAGGAATGTTTTGCCTTCAAGGTTCTCGAGCTCCAGCATCCCCGCGAGAGATGCCTGGGCGCGTTCGATGCGATCATCGTCGAGCACATCAAGAAAAGAACTCCAATTCTTGCCAAACTCGAATCGCTCGCCGCGCTCAACCTCGCGGGCGTGCTCGGCGGCGGTATCGGCGGAAACCATATTTGTCGAAACGCTGGTCATCGTCATTCGCACGCTAAAATTCAGTAAAACAACCAATAGTACGCAAACTTCACGTATTCCGCCGCAACGGTCCTCCATCCGCGGGGAGTCAGCCACCATGTGAACCGGCCCGGATAGCCGGGAGCCGAGGGTGAACGCACAAGGCCGATGGTCAGGCCTGCTCCGGCCCTGTCGGTCGCACGGTCAAAGGTCCAAAGGGCGCGCCGTGAATGATAGTCAGACGTCACGATGACGATGCGTCGATACCCAAGCTCCACAGCGTTGGCAATGACCAGTCCCGCTTCGTCATTAGTCCCATAAACCTTGCCGGGCAGTATAGTGATCGCCTCGGCAGGCACTCCGTGTTTCTTCAGTTCGGCCACCGATCGATCGACGAAATATGGGTTTCCCTTTTCGGTATCGTCCCACCCGCCGCGCTCATCGTCGTTGGTCAAAACGATCCTCGGTGCGACACCGCGGTCAAATTCGGCGGCCCCGCCACGGGCACGCTGGCGATAGTCGGCGGCACCGCTAAGGATAACAATGGCATCGGCCTGTCCGATCGGATGCTCGACCACCAGTGCATCGGCCAGCAGCGGCGCCACAGCGATCCAGCAAGCGAAAAGCCCGGCGACCACCAGGATCGCGACCGCTCGATTACGCCGTTTTGCCTTCGATACTTCCAATCAGTTCCCTCAGTTCTTCAACCTTCGCGTCCCAGCTTTCGTGGCGGACGGAGTCGGATATGTCACTCGGCGTCCGCGCGCTGCGGAGCGCCTCATCAAGTTTATCAAGAAATTCCTCGTGATCGCGGGCCACCAGGCAATTTTCAAGTACTCGCACCTCGGGGATGTCTGTCGAAACCGTCATCAATCCGGCCGCAAGATATTCGCGGACCTTTAATGGATTTGCAGCCAGAGTAAGCTCATTGATCACGAACGGATTTATTGCGGCATCAAAGGATTTGCAGTACGCCGGCAGGTCGGCATACGGCTTTCGTCCAAGAAGGTGGATATTGCCTATCCCGTCCAGCACCTTGATCTTTTCCTCGGCATCGACCGCGATCTTTCCGATGAGGACGACCGACCCTGCCGCGAATCGTTCCGCGATCTTTCCGATCAATTCATAGTCCACCCAGTCCGCGAGAAGCCCGTGAAAACCGATGATCGGCCGAGACAGATTCGCAACGTCGGAAGGTGCCTCGGTTTCGGGTGAGAGGGCCTTTCGAAAATGCGACCAGTCCGTTCCGTGCCGGATCAGGTGAGTTTTTCGGTTGTACGGCGATTTTGTTTCGAGCAGCTTCTCGGCTGAAACGACCACTAGGTCAGCCGAACGAAACAACCGTTCCTCGATCTCCTTCAGGCCCTTTGAAACACCCGTAAATGCGGTATATTCGTCAACACAATAGTAGATCACCCGCTCTTCACCCAACCGTCCCGCGATCAGGCCGGCCGCCGGATTGAAGACCATATTTATCGGACGCTCAAACCGCATTTTCCGCATCGCCCGCCGAACCTGAAGGCGAAGGAACCATTGATTCACGTCGCGGGCCGCGGCCGTTCCGTATGCTGGTATCGCAAGGGGGTTCAGGACGAAAATATTCGGTTCAACCTCCCGGATCGGCTCGGCAAACGCGGTAATCTTGCGAACGATCCGGGACAAGTCTTTGGATGAAGCAGTCGGCATTCGGTTCGCTATCGCGTTAACCCATAGGATGCGGTTGTCGCGGGCAAGTATCCGCATCAGGTGTGTCTTTGACAGCGGATCTCCAGTCCAATCATGGCTGAAACAGAGTATGTCGCGGCCGCGCAGAACGCCGGTCGTCGCGGATGGCCGCGTGCCTGATTCCACCGTTGCCATCATCATAACTTCGATCCAGTTAGCGCCGCGTCATCGCCATCGATGAAGATGCGATGCCATATCTCAATGTTCATCAACCGAAAGAGCCGTGCGGCGTGGTCCACGCCCTGGTCGTGTTCCGATACAAGCCCGCGCACGGATTCGTGATTGAAGAGATTTCTCTCCCGGCTCCGATGACCGAGCAGGTACTCATCGACCAGATGTCGGTATGGCCCGCGCAGCCAATTCCCGAGCGGCACCGGGAAGCCCATCTTTGGCCGCTCGAGTATTTCGGGCGGCAGTACGTTCTGCATCGCCTGCCGCAAGATCCATTTCGTATCCCGTCCGCGAAGCTTCATTGATTCCGGAAGGCGGGCCGCGAATTCGACGAGTTTGTGGTCGAGGAACGGCACACGGCTTTCGATCGAGGCGGCCATTGACATTTGGTCCTGTTTCATCAGGAGTTCGTGCAGATAGGTCTTTGTATCGACATAGAGCAAACGGTCGAGTACGCTCTCGGCATCGGCTTCCTCGACCCATCTATGCAGATGTTCGTAAGCCGTGTTCTCCCCGATCCGCTCAATCGCGTCGGTTGTGAAAATGCCCTGCTGTCGCTCCTTGCCGATGATGGAAAAATTGTCGAAATAGAGGCTCTCGATATCGGCATCTCGTGAAAGAAACGTCCGCGTCAGTTTCCGGTTGAGGGCCGCGGGGAGAGCGTCAACACCCGTCCGGATCGCTCCGCGAAATACTTTTGGTGTGAGGGTTTCATACCTCTCTCCGTATTCCAGAAGCATAACGGCCTTGCGATATCGAGCATAACCCGCAAGGGTTTCGTCGCTCCCTTCGCCGGTCAGAACTACCTTGACATACTGTTCTGCAAGTTTCGAAACGAAGAACAATGGTACCGACGCCTCGAAACCGAGGGGCTCGTCCTCGTGCCAAACAAGCTGCGGGAGAGCATCGAAATATTGTTGCGGCGTGATCGTAACCTCGTGATGATCCGTGCCGAGCATCTGGGCGACCTGCCGGGCAAACTCGTATTCGTTTGCCTCCTGTTCCTCGAATCCGACGGAGAACGTCTTTATCGGCTCATCAACGAGTTCCGACATAACTGCCGCGATCGCCGATGAGTCGATGCCGCCGGAAAGGAACATCCCAAGCGGCACGTCCGACATCAGCCGAAGGCGGACCGATTCGCGGAACAGTTCATACCACGCGGCAACCGTTTCCGCCTCGCTCGTGACAGTGGATTTCGGTTCGAACTTCAGGTCCCAGTACTGTTCTGTCGTCACTTTCCCGTCTTTCCATTTCAGGAAATGTCCCGGCAGCAAACGGCGGACGCCGCGAAACAAGGTCTCGTCGTAGGTTGTCCCGTGGTTGGCAAGCTGGTCGGGCAGTGCGGCGTAGTTCAGTTCGGCTTGCACGGCACGTGCCTCGATCAGCGATTTGATCTCGGATGCGAAAAAGAGGCTGCCGTCGTGATCGTGAACATAATAAAGCGGCTTTACGCCGAACCGATCGCGAGCGATGAACAGTTCCTCGCTCCGCCCGTCCCAGATAGCGAAGGCGAACATACCGCGCAGCTTGTGGACGCAGTCGGACCCAAACTCTTCGTAGAGGTGGAGGATCGTCTCGGTGTCGGAGGTGGACTGATACTTATAGCCGCGTTCGATCAGGTCAGCGCGATAGTCAGCGTGGTTGTATACCTCGCCGTTGTAGACGATCACGCACGAACCATCGCCGTTGAACATTGGCTGGCCGCCGGTCGCAAGATCAACGATCGAAAGCCGCCGATGGCCGAGTCCGATATTTGCCTCGATAAAAACACCCGAATCGTCCGGGCCGCGATGAGCGATCCGGTCGCGCATTCGCATCAACAGATCGCGGTCCACCTGCCGGCCGCTTCTCTTTGAATAGGCTATCCCGTTGATCCCGCACATAGATCAGGCGTAAATGAATCGGTTCTCCACCGCAAAATCGCTCCCGCGTGAAAGTTCGAAGTAGATTCGCGACGACATCGCGACCGCTCCGTAACGAGGCGAGGTCCGAGCCGGTTCAATTCGCCAGCCGCAGATCTCGCCTCCGCGTTCCTCGATCATTTTAGTAACAATGGTCAATAGCTCTCGACTTCCGTCTTTCGTTCGTATTACAACCGAACAGTTGTCACGCACTTCGGCCGCAACGTCGGGTGACAAAATAAAGGATACCTCGAAGCGATTCGCTGACCTAGTTTTTATGCGATCGACAAGCGTGAACTGGCCCGGCGGCCCAAAGATAAACTCGCGTTCATAGGCCACGTCGAAACGTCTATAACCGTCGTGGGTGCCGCGAAACCGAGATGTTTCGCCGTCAACTTCCCAAAGGGTGACGTCCGTCGTCGCTGCCGATCTCCACGAGAACGGCCCGCCGAATTCACAAGATGACTGCCGGTTAACGATGAGGCAGTTGTGAGCCAAGGTCGAGCGAAAGTAGTTTCGTGCGGCCTCGTCCGTCGTGTAAGTAAACGTGCCGGAATCGATAAACACCGGCACTCCGCCTGCTGACAGCACGAAGCTGAGAGCATCGCCGTGGGCATGGCCGCCGTTCAGAAAACCGTGCGGGCCCGCATCGATAAGAACGAAGTTTGAATCGGCCGTCCATCCGTCGCGGATAACGTAGAAGCCGGAATCATGCAACGCCTTTACGCTCTCCTTTGGGACGATCGGGCCGATCCGGTTAAACGCCGCCAATCCGTCCGGCCCAAGCAGCCAGAAAAGCTCGGCGGTCGCTTCCCCGGCAGCGAATTTCAGCGGGCCGTCATTCAACAACACCGCCCCGACGGCGAGCGTCGCGCGAAAGTCTGCGGGTGGACGGTCATCAAAGAAGTGGAGTCGTCCGCCGTCATCATCTCCGATCAGCGGCGTTTTGCCGTCCGGCTGCGCCAGGTGCATTAGAAACTCGAGCATCGTGCGCAGCTTTTGCTCGTGAGTTGCCGAGATCGACGCTGAAGCCTCGTGCCGCAAGATCAAAAGACTCAAGTAGATATCAGCCGTGTATCGATGGTACTGGGTTGCCTGCTCGACATATCCGCCATCGTCGCGGATCTGGTACTCGAGAGCGTCCAGCAGGATACGATAGCCAGTTTCCTTCCACCGAACGGCCTCCTCAGCCTCGCCGAAAATACTGCCAATAACGTAAAGGCCGAGGGCCTCGCCGGTCAGATGTGTGTTTGGGCTGGTGTATGTCGAAAGATGCCGTTCGATGTGGCGGCCGTTGAGGTAAAGCACCTTTAGCATCCGCAGAAATAGCGGGGCCGTTAAACGATCGGAACGAAGGAAAAAGTGAATTCCCCAAATCCAGGATATCGAGCGATAGGCGATCTCAAGGCTCGACATCCAGTTGAGGCCGAATTTAGGTGGATTCCTCTCGATCCAGTCTTTGACGTGTTCAACAAACACGTCCGCGTATTTTTCGTTTCCCGTAAGCCAGTACGCTCGCCCAAGCAATGAAAAATGTTGATGGCGGTTCAATTCCCAAACGACCTTCTTGTCGCCGGTTTCGGTTGGATCGGTTTCGCCGATCGTTGACCAGTGGCGAAGCGGCGAACGCGTTCCCGACAAGGGTTCCAGATGCCAGTCGGGTAGGGGACCGCCGAAGTCGAGTCCCGTATAGCCCAAAAGATCGAACTTTCCGGCGAGAATGCGGTCTGCCTGATCGACGATCTTGTAGACTTCGTCCGGGAAGCGAGTCTTGAATTCCGAAACCGAGTTCTCACGGCAGTTAAAAATAGGATAAAACCGGTTCGGCCCATCCTTGAAGCGTTTACGCACCCCGTCCACGTCGGCGGCGTTATCGAGAAACCGCAAGATCGTATCGTCGGACGGCATCCTGGTCTCCGACGAGACGCCCAGCCTTTCCGCGATCGCGGCTGTTTTCTGTCGGCCTCGGTCCGCGAGCTCAGCGATACTCCGGCCCCTTAGTTTTTTAAGTCGGGACATCATCGCTCAACCAATTCCCTATAAGCGTCAAGGACCTTGTCAATATTGTTACCGTCGATCCCAGTTCCGACGGGTACCGAGGATGCCGTTTCCGTTGCTTGCACGATCGTCCGTGAGAGGCCTGCGGCATCCGGCGGCCCCTTAACCAGAAAAACTCCTTCCGGCCGCGGGACACTGTCGGTCGCGATTACGGGCGTCCCGAGGAATAACGCCTCTCTGATCGCTATCGAGTCGCCGTCATACTCCGTCATTCGCAGCAACATGTCGGCCCGCTCGATCAAATGGAGCACCGTCGCGTGATCAAGATTTCCGGTAAGCATGATCCGGTCCCCGACGGGCGATCGTTCCAACCGGCAATTCAACTCGCCCGCTTCGCTCCCCGATCCAACGATCATCAAGCCGGCGTTCGGGCTTTCTGCAACCACCTCGGGCATCGCATCGATCAGGAATTCGTTTCTGTATGCTGATTCGAGCGCTCCAACCGACAGGAGAAATGGATCAAACCGAGCCGCGAAGGACTCGATCGGCTGCGGGATCGAGACGCTTGGGTCTGGTGCTTTCAGTCGAAAAGGAAGGATCAGGCGTGAGCGCTCCGATGGGACCCCGAAATGCCTGAACATCTCCAGCATCCGTTCATTCACGCCGATAGCCAGGTCGAGCGACCGAAACGCGACGCCGCGAAGCGAGCGCGGTCCGGACCAGCCTTTTGCGTTGAGTGCATAGCCGCCGGAATGAAAGGTTACTACGGCCCGCCTTCGGGGAAGCACGCCGCAAAGCAGTGTCAGCAACGCCAGCTTCGGCGTAAAGTCTCCACCGATGTGATAGTGGACGATATCGCAATTGACCTGAAACAGCAGTTTCACGAGGTCCACGGCCGAACGCGGCTTTAGGACCGACGCATTCGAACTCTCCCGTTTTCGGTTCGTCACGTCAATTATCGTCGATATATGGCCGCTCGCCTCAAGCGCTTCATGGATAGCGATCATATTCGCCGAAACTCCGCCATGCGGCGGCGGCATCGGGCCCAGTTGGACGACTCGGAGTTTCTTGCGGTCCATGTTCACGATCTTATCGGCGCCTCCGGGTCGGGCATCTTTCGTACAGCCCAAGGGTCTTCGAAAGCAGGTTAGCGGTCGAAAAACCTTCATTCGCCCGCCGTCGGCCCTCACGGCCAAAGGCTTCCCGAAGAGATGCGTCGTTCAGCAGGCTGCAAACCTTGATCGCAAGGGCCTCATCGTCATTCGTTGAGACCACAAATCCCGAAACACCGTCGGCAATCGCCTCAGCGGCCCCGCCCACATTGGTCGCGACCACGGGTTTCCCCGCTGCCATATATTCAAGTATCGAGTTAGAAAAGCCTTCAGAATCAGACGTAAGAACGCACACGTCCGATATCGCAAGCAGTTCGGGCACCCGCCTGCATCTGCCGAGAAAGTACACCCGGCCAGCAATCCCAAGGTCCTCCGCCATCGACTGTATTAGCGGCATCCGCTCGCCTTCGCCCGCAACGATAAAGGCGGCATCCGAGATCTCGTCGGAGATCCTTTTCGCTGCCCTGAGGAACATCTCGTGGTTCTTAACCCGGTCGCGCAGATTCGCAACAATGGTTACGAACTTGAGATCACGGTCCACGGGCAGATCAAGGTCAGAAAGTATCTCTGCCCTAGCTTTCGAAGGAGCGTCGAACCGAGCAGCATCGATCCCGTTATAGACGACTTCGATCTTCCCCGCCGAAACACCAGATTCCGTCAGGCAGCGCCGGACCTTTTCGCAATTCGCGACAACACAGTTGGCCCAACCGAACGCTCGACGCTCGATAAAACGCTGAACGCGCGTCCGCATCCCCGTTTCGCGCTTTGCGGCAATCCTGAGAGGCACGCGGGCAATGCGGGAGCCGATCATGCCGAAGATGTTCGAATAGAAATCGTGAGTCTGTATGATATCGATCTCGTTTGAACGGAGATACCCGACAAAGCTCCTCAATTGCGCCGCCATGTTCGCATCGTAGAAAGAGGTTAGCGGGAATTCCGGTATATCATCAAATCTTGCAACCACCGCGTCTTCGAGCAGAATGCCTTCCCTATTGAGACATGCGAGCTGAATATTGTGAGTATCATCCGCAAGAAGCAGCTTCACCAACTGGAGAGCCTGGCGCTCAGAACCGCCCTGGTGAAAACTCGGGATCAGGTGGAGGACGTTTTTTCGCACGCCGTGATTAGATCGCTCGTTCATCAGGCATCGATGTATCGCCGCATCCAGAGTTCGAGCACCCAAAGGAGCCAAAGTTTCGTCGAATGGTCGCGGCGGCCGGCGGAATGCTCCTTTCGCAAAGTATCGACATAGCGATGATCAAAAAACCCGCGTTCGGCGGTCCTCCGTTCGTTCAGGTCATCATAGATCCGGTCGTGCAGCTGCTCGTTTATCCACTTTCCGATCGGCACGCCAAAACCCTGTTTCTCGCGATACAGGATCGAATCCGGCACAATACCCTCCATTGCCTTTTTCAGAATATATTTTGTTTCCAGCCCGTTCATTTTCATCGCCGACGGCATTCCGGCAACCAATTCGATCAGTTCATGGTCGAGCAGCGGGGCCCGGGCCTCGAGCGAGTTCGCCATCGTCATTCTGTCCACTTTCGTGAGAATGTCGCCGGGCAGATACGTCTTGCTGTCCAAATAAAGCAGCCGTGCGATCGGATCATCAGGCTGCACCTGCTCGCCGAACTGCCGGAACAGGGTTTCCGCCGCCGATCGGCTGCCGTTCATCGCTTGCTTCAACGAAGGCGAGTACAACATCTGCTTCCTCGGCCCGTTGAACGCCGTAATGCTGTCAATGTACCGGTCTATCGGATCGAGCGAAATGTTGTGAAGATAGTTCTTTCCAAACGCCGAGTGTGGAAGCACGGCGCTTGCCCTCTGCAAAACATGTTCGCGCAACGCCTTTGGGATGCGCGCGGACCAGCTTCGGTGCCGGTCCACAACGTATCGTTCATACCCGGCAAAAAGTTCATCGCCGCCATCGCCGGACAGCACGACCGTGACGTGTTCGCGGGCCATTTTCGACAACATATACGTCGGCAAGGCTGATTGGTCCGCGAATGGTTCATCAAAATGCCAAACGATATCATCGATCACATCGAAGAGGTCCGGCGTCACAATGAACTCATGGTGGTCCGTTCGAAAATGCTTCGCGGCGATGCGGGCATATTTGAGTTCGTCGAAACTGTCCTCCCTGAACCCGATCGAAAAGGTTTTGACCGGCTGATCGCTAAGTTGTGACATCAACCCGACGATCGCAGAGGAATCGATCCCGCCTGATAGAAATGCACCAAGCGGCACTTCAGAAATGAGGCGAACCTCGACGGCCTCGCGGACCTTGTCCTGAACGGCGGCGGCGCACTCTTGGGGTGAGCGCTCGGCGGGAGCCTTGCTCAGGTCGAAATCCCAGTATCGCTCGGTTTCAACACCGCCTTTGCGGAACCTCAGAAAATGCCCGGGCCGAAGTTTCTTGACGCCCTTAAGAAAACAGAATTCTTCAGGAACATACCCGAATGACAGGTAGGTATCGAGAGCCGCGAGATCCACCTCCCGCTTCACCCCGCCGTGGGCCAGCAGCGTCTTGAGTTCCGAACCGAAGACGAACTCTCCCTTATCAGTGAGCGTGTAAAACAACGGCTTTTTCCCGACCCGATCGCGTGCAATGAAAAGCGATTCAGACTTGAAATCCCAGATCGCGAACGCGAACATTCCGCGCAGCTTTTTAAGGCAGCCCTCGCCAAATTCCTCAAATGCGTGCAGGATCGCTTCAGTGTCGGAGTTTGTCTTGAATGAAAAGCCGAGTGCGCGAAGCTCGCGGGTGATCTCGGCGAAGTTATAGATCTCGCCGTTGAAAACAATCGCGAGATCGCCGGCCTCGTTGAAGATCGGCTGCTGGCCCGAAGCTATATCGATGATCGAAAGTCGCCGCATTCCCAACGCGGCGCGACCACGGACGACCGTGCCCTGTTCATCCGGCCCGCGGTGGACGATGCTCGCGCACATGCGCTCGAGCAATTCCGCCCGCGCCCGCGTCGGTGCTTCCCTGTCGCTAACAATGAATCCTGTGATCCCGCACATACAGATAAACTTCGTTCTTACGCGGCCGTGTGTTCAGCCGCGCGCCGCGGAAAAACCCGGCGAAGGAGGTTTCGGACCCTTTCCTTGTCGTCGGCGTCGATCGCTCCGAGCAGTCCCGCCGCTGCCAAGTAGCTTGTCGCATAGATCGCGAAACAGGTCCCGAGAAAAATGCAGCCTCCAACGAACTCCGCGGCCTTGGCCAGATCCAGCCGCCCCAAGACGCCACGGCTGATAACCATCGAAGCATCCATAAGCCGTTCGGCCCCGACCAGATAGACACAGAGCAGGACCGCTGCCGCTGCGCATGCGGCCAGGGCGATCTTCCCTGTTGTTTTCAGCAGCGCAATGTCCGCGGGACAAGCCTCCAGCATTTTGATGGATAGCCATGCGCACACCAGCTTCTCGATCAGGATAGCCGCCACCACGATCGAGATCATCTCGATCAGTCCGAAGCGTCCGATACCCAGCCAGAAGATAATAAAGAGCGTGGCCCCGATCGCGACCCGGATCTTCAGCAGCAGCCTTCCAGCCTGGGCGAACGCACGCATGATCGGATCGACAACAAGGCTAAAAAGTGGCAATGCGAGGAGGTTTACACGAAAAATAGTCGTACTCGCAGCGTACTCCCGTGTGAACAACGTGGTGATGAACTCTCCCGCGACGATCATCAGAAAACAGAAAAGCGGGAAGTAGAAGAACGCAAGCTTCTGTGTCGCGGCGACGGTCATTTCCAGCATCTCGTGCTTCTGGCCAGCGTCCTGCATTTCGCTCATTCGCGGGATCATCACCGACCCGACCGATTCGTAGAGGAGAGCGATCAACGGAAGTTGAAAACAGCCGACCGAATAAATGGCAAACTCAGCCGCGGAGAAGCTATGGCTTACGAAATAATTGTGAGCGTCAGTCTGAATCACATACAGCAGAACGGAAAGTCCAAATGGAAGAGCGTACGCAAGCTGCTTTTGAAAGAACTTCGGGTCAAAATCCTTCCAGAACCTGGGAAAGCGATCTTTCAGGTATGCGACCAGCACAAGCGACTGGACGGCGAAGACAATGATCGCGGCAAATATGAGCGAATCGACGTTCTCATAGGCGACGACCGCGATTATCATAAAAAGGGTCTTGACCAGTTGAGAAAGTACGATGAACCCAGCAGCGAGCCTCGCCTCCTGAAGCGCCAGGGCCGCTGTCTCAAGAAATCCTGAGAAGATCCACAACCAAATGACGATCCCGATCAAGGGCGCCAGCCGCTCAAGTTCCGGGCTTGTAAATGCTGCCCCGAGTATTTGCGGAAATGAAAGCAGCACAACGAAAGCGGCGGCTCCCATGACAAAATTGAAGATCAGGATGTTAAGCACTGTGGCCGACCGCTTGCCCGGATCCCGATTTAGAAAGTAGTAGGCACTCATCGAGAATCCGAGTGGCAGCACAAGTACCGCATTGGCGGCAACAAGAAAGGCTTGTCGATAAACGCCGACATTCTCTTGCGTAAGGTACCGAACGACAAGCAGCGGTAGGGCCGTATTCAATACAAAACCGAACACCTTGGCAATGAGTATCCAGGCGCTTTGCTCAGTGAGTGATCTTTTCTTTCGTTCGGCTTCTGCCATTCTCTTACTACGGACCAGAATCGCGGATCGGCTCCCAAGCAGCGTAACGTTCACCCCGCAGAAACTGGAAAAAGCCCGCAACCGAGGCAATATTGGTCAACACAAAGTAGAGCGGGATCGACAATATCCTCGACTTCAACCCAAATCGTTCGAGTCCCCACGCAGCAAAAGCAGCGACGAAGAAGAGCGCCTGCAGCGCGTGAAGGACGAGAAATAATCTGGAGGACATCGCCAGGATCGCCGACGACACGAAAGCCGCCACGATAAAAACCGGTACGCTGTAGCGGAGCACCTTGTGCGAAACGAGTTGGACCGAATAAAGGCCCCAGCGAAAAGGATTCAGCATTTCGCGGTTTCGCCAGAGATCGGTAAATGTCTGTGATATAACTCGAACACGCATCTTCATCTCTTTCCCGCTTCGTCGATTCGTTTCTTCCGTGCAAACAGCTTTCGGTTCGTAAATGGTCCTGCCTCCCTGTTTATAGACGAGCGTTGCGATAAGGAAATCCGAGCATGCTTCGGGATACATCGGTACATAATTGATCTTCCTCACGGCGTAGATGCAGCCCGAAACACCGATCAGCGAACATGCAGTACTTTCAGATCCCTTTAGGAAGGTCTCGTAACCCCAGTATGAGCTCGCCGCCGAGCCTATATCCGTGTTTGCGGGATCGACATAGATGAGCTTTCCCGCAACGCAGCCAACACTTTGGTCGGCAAAGTTCTCAACCATGGCGCGAATAACATCGGGCTGATACATCGAGGTAGCGTCGGAAAAATGAAGCACTTCACCCGCTGCTCTCTCGACTGCGAGATTCTGGGCCGCGGTCTTGCCGCCGCGAAACGCTTGTCTCACGAGTTTCACGCCCCGCGTCTCAAACTCACGGACGATCTGATCTGTCGCGTCACTTGAACAATCGGAGGCGACAATGATCTCGAGCTTCTCCCGTGGATAGTCAAGGGCAAGGGTGTTCTCAAGTTTTCGCCTGATGTCCCGTTCCTCGTTGAAAGCCGTGATGATAAAACTCACAGTTGGCTCGCAGGCGGCTGTCCTGACCGGTTTAGGAAAAAGGCGAGCGAGGATCCAAATGAGCAGCGGATAGCCAAGATACGTGTAGAGGGCCGCGCCGGCGGCACTAAAGAAAACGATCTGAGCGATCAGGTCCACGTTCATTTCTACGCTCGCTGGGCCTCAAGTCCGGCGATCGCCGTTGCTGAATTCGGCTGCTCACCGCCAAGCTGATAGATCCTCCGAACGCCGATGGCATAGGCGACCGGATAGTAAACATACCAGTGGTAAGCGACCGAACTGAAAAAGCTGGAAACGATGAAACCCGCGATGCTCGCCTGGAGCCCGATCGAGGCGTAATAAATCCACGATGGGTCAGCACGCCCAATGAGCTGTTGTTCAATAAGGTTCAGCTTCCGCACCGGGTTCAAAAGAATGATCAGATACGCCGCAAATGCGAGCAGGCCCAGTTCGGCCGAGACCTGCGTAAATCCATTGTGCGTACCGAGATTATAAACACCTACGATCTCAAAATTCCCCATCCCGATACCCCAGGGATTTCGCAGAGATACCAGGATCGAACGCCAAAGAAGATCTGTTCGCTGGTCCGACGAACCAACCGGATCAAGTGACGGTAAAAATATCGACAAGATTCGAATCCCGTAGTTGCCCGGGGCCAGCAATATCGTCGTTACGCCAACGAGACCCGCGATCAACGTCGCTTTCAACCGCTGGCGCCGCCCCATCTTCCAGACAAGAACGGCCGAAACAGCAACCAGGCCGAGAAACGCCCCGCGTGACTGCGTTACAAAACTCCCGGCGGTCATTACGACCGCGCTAATAAAAAAGAAAAGCTTAGCGCCCAAATTCCGCGCTGCGGCACCGAGTGCTACGGCCAACGGAATGAACATCACCAAATGGATAGACATATCGTTGGGATTCCCGAACATCCCGCCGAAATCGACGCTGACTCGATATCCTTCGGTATGGAACTCACCTTTCATGTACAGGTCTACAGCCTGCCAGCTGAGCATAAGCCCAACGCCGATCCCGAGCCACATCAGGGCCTTGATGCGGAGCGGGGTTCGGAGCGTATTGACCATCACGATAAAGATCAGGACGACCTTGATAAAGGTATCGTTGAACGTGGCCCAGGCGAGTGCGGGGTCCTTCGCGATCGGGATCGTGAGCAATGCCCAGGCCGTCATAAAAAGAATGCACTTTATCTCGATCGGCAACGCGGTGAGCGAGCCTTCAACGGTGATCTGGGTCGGCAGATAGATAGCGAGCGTGGCGACGGCGGCGATCCAGGCGATCGAGTCGAAGCCCGACAAGGCCGGGATCAACTCGTAAGGCCTAAAATACAGCACCAGAGTGAAGAAAAATATCCCGGCGAACGTAAATGAATGGCCGTTGCGCTCAAGCCAGTTTTCGTTCAGGCTTTCAGGGGCCGAGATCGTTTTGGCGATTTCCTCAGCGTGTGCCTCCGACGGTGTTTCCGCGGCCACCAAAGGCATTCTGAGGTCGGCCGCGGACGGTTCGTGTTCAAGGGCCTCCGCTCCTACCGCAGGTTCGGCGCGTGCGAAAGTAGGCGACGGATTTGCCCGCCGATCAGATGCACCTTGCGGCGGCCTGACCGAAGGGGATGCTGATCCTTTCCGATCCGCGTCGCGCGACTCGCGCTTCTTCAGCGTCGAAAAGTCCGAGGTTGTGGTCCTGGATCTGCTCATTCAAACAATAACTACAACACGAATGGACGCCAAATACCGGAATCCCCAGCCGACGGAGTGAAATATGCTACATTTTCCTGATCAAAACGGGTAAACGCGTTCTATTAAGCATATTGTAGCATTGTTGTTAAGCCCTTACGTCGGACTTGGCTGACGGGCTGCCTGTTTCGCGATCGATCGAATGAATATTCTTGCTGTCTCAATGGCTTTTCCGCCGCTGGCGTATCCGCGGTCGATCCAGGTCGCGCGGCTGTTGAAGAACACCGAGGACGCAATAGTCTTGTTCTGCGCCGACGAATCGGAGGCCCGCATCGACCACAGCATCGAGCCGGATGCCGAGGAGAGGCTCACTGATTGTATCCGCATTCCGGTCCCGGGCGGCAGCAGGATCTCGTCGCTGGTGGATAGGTTCACTTACCGATTCGCAAGAGGGATGTGGAATCAAAATCATCTTGTTCCAGACACTTACGGCAACTGGAGAGATGATGTTGCGGCAGCGGTGCCAAGGTATCTCGATGACACCGGGTTTCGCCCCGATGTGATCGTCACCTTTGCCCAGCCATTCAGCGTTCACCTAATTGGAATGGGGCTGAAACAAAGGTTCGGGCTTCCGTGGTTGGCTCATTTTAGTGACCCGTGGGCCGACAATCCTTTCACGCCGTTTGATGAAAGGACGCGGAACTGGAACTTGCAGATGGAGGGCAGGGTCGCGGAAAACGCTGACATGCTTGTATTTACATCAACGGAGACGGTCGAGCTTTTCTTTAGAAAGTACCCGGCAGCACTGAGAAAAAAGGCTCGGGTTCTCCCGCAGTGTTTCGACCCGCTTCTCTATAGCGGCACCGCCGCCCCGTCCGGGACGTTGAAGGTGAGATATCTGGGCAATTTCTACGGAAGAAGGACCCCGCGGCCACTGATCGCCGGACTGACAAGACTTTACAGCGAAAAGCCGGGACTTCTGGCGAATATCTCGTTCGAACTAATTGGCTCAGGCGACCAGGACGAGACGGCAAGATTGGCCGCCCGCCTGCCCGCGGGATTGATCAATGCTCGTTCAAGTGTGAGTTATCGGGAAAGTCTCGACTTGATGACCACATCCGACGGGCTCTTGATACTAGACGCACCGGCTGATCTGAGCGTGTTTCTTCCGTCCAAACTTATTGATTATATCGGTGCCGGGCGGCCGATACTGGGAATCACGCCGGAAGGAACAGCGGCCGGTCTGATCCGTGAACTCGGGGGTTCTGTCGCAGATCCCGAGAATCTCGGAGAAATTGCCAGTGTGCTCGAGAAATTCATTGAGGTTCTCGCGGCGAACCGTGGCAAAACCGGCGAGTCAGTCTTAGGTACAGCAGAGGTCCGCGAAAGATTCACAGCAAAACGGGTGGCTGGAGATTTCAGCTCGATGCTGAAGGAACTTAAGGTATTACATTAGCAATTGTATCGGATTCGACGGCAAAGAATATGTTTCATCGATTCAGAGTGAACCTAAAAAGGAACCTGGTGGAAACTCTGTTGGATCGTTTTTTGATTTCCGGGTGGGGCGATCTTAGAATCGTTCAAGGAGCGGCTCGAATAAAGAAGAGCGATTTGTGCCTTTATTTTGATTAAGCAATGATACGAACCTTGATCCGTAACCTTCGTAGTTCGACTGGGCCGGAACCGCCGAACGCCGCGGCGCTCGCAGAGCATGAGGCCGACCTGGCGGGCCTGCCCGTTAGCGATCCCGGGACTGAGTGTTCGCTGGTGGAAGCGGTAGCATGGCTCGGCCGCGCACAAGCAAACTCAACCTCAAACGACGGCGGGGCCGCCCGCGATTACAGCCTCGCAAACGGCTGGAACTCGTCCTACCCGGAGACTACCGGCTACATAATCCCGACCCTGATCGCCTACGGCAAGTCCAAGGGTGACCAAAAGGCGATTGAGAATGCCCGGCGGATGCTTGACTGGCTCGTTTCCATCCAGTTTCCCGAAGGCGGATTTCAGGGGAGCGTCATTGGTGCTGAACCCGTTCAACAGGTAACGTTTAACACGGGACAGATCCTCCTTGGGCTTGCGAGCGGCACCGAGCATTTTGGCGAGGAGTATCGCGAACCCATGCGGCGGGCAGCCGACTGGCTGACGGTAACCCAGGACAGCGATGGCTGCTGGCGAAGCCATCGTTCACCCTTCGCGGAGCCAACAGATAAGGCGTACGAAACACACGTTGCGTGGGGACTTCTGGAGGCGGCACGCCTGGAACCGGACCGTGGATACGCCGACGCCGGACTCGCGAATGTCCGATGGGCACTTGGCCGGCAGAATGATAACGGTTGGTTCCGTGAGTGTTGCTTATCCGAATCTGAGCAGCCGTTGACCCACACGATCGGCTATGCCCTTCGCGGCGTTGTCGAGGCCTTTCGCTTCTCCGGCGATGAGCAGTATCTCGCGGCATCGGTCCGCACCGCGGATGCACTGCTAGCGGTTCAGCGGCCGGACGGCGATATCCCGGGACGTTTGGACGAAAACTGGCGTGGTACAGTAGATTGGACCTGCTTGACCGGCAACGTACAGATCGCGGCCTGCTGGCTGCTCCTGCACAAGTACACCGGAAATGCTGACTATCTTCAGGCCGCACGCCTGGCCAACCGTTTCGTACGGCGAACGATCAAGGTCGACGGCCCGTTGGAGATTCGCGGCGCCGTGAAGGGTTCATTTCCGATATCAGGCGAATACTGCGCCTATGAATATCCTAACTGGGCCGCGAAGTTCCTGATCGATTCGCTGTTATTGGAAGAAAGCATCTTGTTGGAGGCGTGACCTAGTGTCCCTGGAATTTAAAGCGATCCCAGATCCTTCTGCCGAAGTGATATCCCTGATCGAGGACCTGACACCCGAGAATCCGTTTTACACGAGCGAATATCTTGCCGTCCGGGAGCGTCTTGGTTCGCGAACGTGCGGCTTGGTGTTGCAGCGGAATGGTGAAATAGTTGCCGGATGTTTTGGGGCCATAACGGAAGGCCGAATGAACGCTCGCATGGAGATTACCTCGCTGCCCGTCATCCCGGACAAGGAGGCCTTTTGGCGAGGCCTGTTCGATGCGAGTCGCCGGATGGGCATCTCTATTCTAAGTGTGAACACATTCGCTTCAATGGAAACGACGATCACGGAGCGTCAAGGGCGTTTATCTCATAAGAAGCGAAGCGAGTATCGCCTCGACCTGACCAACCCAGACCTGTGGGCCATCATGAATAGAAGGCATCACAGGCACGTCAAAAAGGCCAAGTCACGCGGGCTGTCATTTCAAAGGGCCGACGGGCAGGACGCAATTCCACTGCACGTAGAATTGACGAATATTTCACTTGAACGCCACCGGGCCCGAGGTGAGTCCATCGACTACCAGATCAGCAGGGATGAGGTCGAGGCTTTCATCGGCCTCGGATCGGGCGAGATCGTCCGGGCGGTGCGAGACGGCGAGGTGTTCAGTTCACTGCTGATCGCGAGAAGCCGGACGGGAGCCTATGCTCAAAGCTCGGGAACAAGCGACGCGGGACGGGACATCGGTTCATCACACTTTTTATTTCACGAGGCTTCCTGTCTTCTGAAATCCGAGGGGATCACGCTCTTCAATCTCGGCGGTGCCGACGAACAGAGTACGGGGCTGAAGGAGTTTAAGTTAGGCCTGGGCTCAACCAGGGTTGATCTCGAATCGGCCGAGTTCTATACCGGAAGTGCCCTAAGAAGGGTCGCGACGCGCGCGGCGGCTCTGCTGAAGGGTTGGCCGGCCTTTCCTATTGGAGTGTAGTTACATCCCAGGCTTGCAGCCACAACTCCAGCACAATTAGTGTCCAAATGCTATTCGCAGCCTGGTTACTGCCTGCCTTGGCCGCGTTCAGAAATTCCTCCGCGATCGGCTTTTCAATCGCGTTCCCAAGCTTGCTTTGCGAGCCGCAAAGGATCTCGTGAGCCCATGGATGGAGGCCGTTCCCGAGCCAAACATTCGCCGGATCGGGAAATCCGCGTTTCGGGCGTTCGATTATCGATCTCGGCAGGCGTTTTGAACAGAACCGGCGAAGTACACTCTTTGTCTCATAGCGATTTAGTCCTCTCCGCTTGACCTTGACCGAATTCGGCTGACGGTTCGCCCATTCGACCAAACGGTAATCGAGAAACGGTGTGCGGGCCTCAAGCGATGCAGCCATGGTTGCTTTGTCGGCCTTCATCAGAAGGTCTTCGACAAGCCAGTCTCTCTGGTACACAGCCAGCATCTGCTGAAGCGGGTCGCGAGACGCGGTTGACGCGTACCGGTCCGCGACAATCCGATCGCTATCCTCCCATTCTTCTCCGGGAAACATACGCCGCTTATCCGCTTGGCCAAAGTGCCTGGTAATGTGCGGCAGTTCGGCGCGGTTCCAGTTTTCTAATGGGGAGTTCGCGATCTTGGCGGCCCGGCGATAAAGTCCGCCGGGACCTAGTCGGCTGACGGCGGCACCGGCCCGCAAGGCACGCCGCGGAAATCGCTGCAGGAGCCGTGCGCGATCCCAGTCCCGCTCGGCCCTGTCGAAATCATAGCCGGCCAGGATCTCATCGCTCCCTTCACCGGAAAGAACTACTTTCACGTCCTTGCGCGCAAGTCTGGACAAGGCAAGGACGGGGATAGCTGAAAGGTCCGCCATGGGCTCATCGGTCGCGTAAATAACCTCTGGCAGCAGGTCGAGAAACCTCTTTTGATCCAGAACTACCTCGTGATAACGGGCCCCAACATGATCCGCTACCTGGCGGGCGAAGCTCAGCTCTGAATAATATCCGCCTTCCTCAAATCCAACGGAAAAGGTGTGAAAATTCCTGTGGCCGAGTTCGACGGCCGCGGCGGCTATTGCACTCGAATCTAATCCGCCGCTCAGAAACACGCCGACAGGTACATCCGATGCGACCAGCCTCAACTCGACCGCGTCAAGGAAGAGTTCAGCAAATTCAGCATCGATCTCGCTCTCCGATAAACCCGCGCGCTCGGTGCTGACGACATCGGACTCCCAGTACCTTTCTATTTGCGGGCCGCAGCCTGGCTTGAGTCGAAGGAGGTGCCCGGGCGGCAGTTTCTTCACATTCTGCCAGATCGAACCTGGCCCCGGAACATATCGATACGTCAGATAGTCCCAAAGCGCCTGTTTATCGATCCGCCGTTCCACAAGCCCCGAGCGAAGGATCGCCTTGATCTCGGATGCGAAAAGAAAGTTCTTGCCGTCCCAATAATAGTAAAGCGGTTTAACACCCATACGATCACGGATGAGCAGCAGGTTTTGCGTCGCCGGGTCCCATGTCGCGGCCGCGAACATTCCGTTCCATTGCTGAATTCCTTTTTCGCCGTCAGTGACCAGGCTTTTAAGGACGACCTCAGTGTCGCTCTCGGTTGTCCAGCCTCCGACACCGCGATCAATGAGATCTGCGCGGAGGGCCCGATAGTTATACACTTCTCCGTTGAAAACGATGCCCCGGCCATCCACTCGGTCCCAGATAGGCTGCTTACCGCCGGTCAGATCAATGATGCTCAGACGACGCATGCCGAAGCCAAAGCCGGTTTCAGCCCAAACTCCATCGTCGTCGGGGCCGCGATGAATGATCGAATCGTTCATCCGGCCAACAACCTCGAGGCATTCCTCGCGGGATAGATCTCCAGCTATTCCGACAATACCGCACATCTGTTCGTATTTGCTTCCTCGTCAGTTCATGGCAATTCCGTCGTAAGGATCGTACCGCCAAATCCAACCGCGACCACTCGCTTTCCGGCGAATGCCAAACGCTCTAACCGATGGCGCGAACGACTGGTGTCCGATGTCCACGTCGCCCCGGCATTCCCTGTCCTCAGAATGATTCCTGCTCCACCAACGGCGAACCCGTTGTTCCGATCGTAGAAGGCAATATCCAGGAGGTCCGCCTCGGTACCGGAGTTCCCCGCCCTCCACAAGCCTCCGCCGTCAACCGTCGAATAGACCGATCCCCTGCTGCCGGCGATCCACCCATTTCTCTGATCAACAAAGCTGACCGCATTAAGCTTCCATGTTGGGCGTTTACCCGCGAATCTTGCGGCGGTCCACCTGCGTCCCGCGCTGTTGCTGACGATGACCGTTCCGCCGCCGCCAACAAGTACCAACGTTGAAGCATCTAAAGCCGTCCCGTCGGACATCAGGAAATGGACCGGCAAGGTACCGTTCAGCTGCGCGTTTTCCTCGGAGGGCAAGCCCGACATGATCCCGCCTTCACCGACGGCGTAGCCAGTTCCGTTGGGTGAAAAGAACAATCGGCTGAATCGCTCCGATCGCCCGGTGAATTCCACAATTGACCACGTCCGTGCCGCGTCGGCGGTTCGCAGCAGATACGACGCGTTCCGGCTGCTATCGAATCTGCCGCGATCGCAAAGCAGCCAACCATTCGAGCGGTCAACAAAATGAATGTCGCGGACGGTGTCCGATACTGGCAGCTCCAATTTTATCCAATGCGTTCCGCCGTCGATCGTCGCCAACAGAGTCCCGTTGCTGCCCGCGGCAAATCCCGTTTGTCCGTCAAGGAACTCAACCGCATAAAGCCATGCAAGAACGCCCGAATCTCGCTTTTCCCACACGCCTCCGGCTGCCGACAATACACAGCCGAAAACCAGCAGCAAAGAAAATGCCAGGTATTTCCGCATGAATCAAAGATCCTAAAAAGGAGAGCCGAACAGGATCCGGATCGCGCTTGCCCTACCAACCACATCGAGGATCTTTGTCAGACTCCATCGCTTCTCGGGAACGATCAACTGATCGCCCGGCAGCAAATACGGCACCGGTTCCTTTCCCTTTGTGATGTCGCTCATATCGATGATCGTTTGCGAAAATCCGCCTTCGGGAGTTAAGCGAAGCAGCAAGACACGTTTTGAGTCTCCGTCCTTTGCGATGCCGCCAGCCTCGGCAATTGCTTCATAAACATTGTAACGGCGGTTCATAACCTTCACGCCAGGCGTTCCAACTTTACCGAGTACCCCGAATCGGGCCGAGCCTACCTTATCGAGAGTCACCGTTACCTGCGGATCGATGATGTATTCGTTGAGCCGCTTTTTGATCTCATCCGCGATCTGCTCGGTCGTCTTTCCTCCAACGAATACTCCGCCGGCTATCAGCGGATACGAGATCCTCGCGGTCGGCGGAATGACTATGCCCGTTTTCGAGTATTTCGGCTCGCCGAAAACATCGACCGAGATCACATCCTCGGGTCCGAGATGATACTCTCGAAGATAATTGTTGTAATACGGCAAAAGCGCTGCCTCTTCCTCGGACGTCGGGGCGTCGTCGGGCGGCTGGGCGACAATGGCCGCCTGTGTCCAGATCAGAACCGCAGCCGCAACCAGCAACGCTCGGAACATCATTCGTGCTGATATCATCAGTACCTCCATAAATTCACTGCACCTATCGGCCGCCCTTGCCAAAGAGCACCGTCTTAACCGTTTCAAAAATAATGATCGCATCCAGGGCGAGAGACTGGTTCTTGATGTAATAGAGATCGTACTGAAGTTTCTCCCTCGCATCATCGATCGATGCGCCGTACGGATATTTGATCTGGGCCCAACCGGTCAAGCCGGGCGCAACAAGGTGGCGATGGCCATAGAAGGGGATCCGCTCCGAGAGTTCCGCGACAAAATGCGGCCGTTCCGGACGGGGCCCGATGAAACTCATTTCGCCCTTCAAAATATTCCAGAATTGCGGGATCTCATCGATGCGCACCTTCCGGATGATCCTGCCGAACGCGGTCACACGATCATCGTCCGATTTCGCCCAGACCGGTGTACCGTCAGCTTCCGCATCTTCTTTCATTGAGCGAAACTTCAAGAGCTGAAAAACGGCCCCATGCTGGCCCACGCGGTCCTGCCGGTAGAATACGCCTCCCTTGGATTCGGCCTTAATGATCAGCGCTGTCAGCAATGCGATCGGAAGTGAAAACACCAGGCCAATGAGGGCAAGGCACCGGTTTATAACCGCGCGAAACATCACTTTCAGCTTCGTGTCACGCTCGCGCCCCGAGAAGATAAGCCACGACGGGCGAAGCATGTCCAGATGGACCTGTCCGGTAACCCGTTCGTAAAAGGACGCACACTCCTCGATGTTTACATTATTCTCGAGGCTCATCCGAAGAAGCTCGTCGGTCGGGAAGTTACCGCGCCTCTGTGCCAGGGCAACCACGATCCGGTCGATCTTGTTTTCGTTCACGATCTTTCCGAGGTCGTTCGAACTGCCGAGGATCGGTGCGCTACCAAGCTCAACCCGGGAAAGCGGCGAATCGCCATTCTCGACGCCCGGAACACCGACAAAGCCAGTGATCCGATAGCCCGCGTCACGCCGCTGATATACGACATTTGCCGTGGTAACGGCCGCCTTCCCGGCACCCAGGATCAAAACCCGTTCACCGAGGTCCGGGTGGCCGGTCAGATAGTGGATGATCGAACGCCAGACGACCAGAAAAAGCAGTGTAAGAACAACAGAATAGATCAGCGTTCCTCGTCCGATCATGAGAGGCGGAACCATATAGTACAGTATCGCCAGGATGGTCCACGCGATCCCAGTGGCCTGTATCAGCCGGAGCAGCAATTCGCGGCGATGATGCATCACCCCGTAATCGTATAGATCGTAAAGGTATGTAACTATCAGGCAGACAGAAGCAGCAAGTGCGACCTTATTGAGAGCATTGTTCTCAAGTATCTGGTAGGCTGTGCCGTCCCAGCCGAGCCTCAGGTAGAGCGCGAGAACGATCGCGAGAAAAATTATCACTATATCGGCCAGGATGAGGCCGATCGTGCGTGGGCTGATTTTCGTACTCATCGCTCCTCTGACAACTCACGCCTTGATCGGCTCATTCCGGTCGTAATAGCTATAGTTGTAATAGCTCTCGTCCAGCAACGGGACCTCCGATTGGTTCAACACAGTCCCCAGCATCCGCTCGCGGGGCAGCGAGTCCAGAATGCGGTCAACATCTTTGTATTTTGTATGATCGGCCCTTATCACCAGGATCGCTCCGTCCGCCTGATTTATCAGCAGCGAGGCGTCGGTAAAGATCCCGAGTGGCGGGGCGTCGATGATAACGAAATCGAAAAAGCCGCGGGCTTCTTTCAGCAGCTCCGAAAATCGGGGCCCGGAGATCAACTCGGCAACATCCGGCCGGGCCTCGCCGCCGGGAAGCAGAAACAATCCCGCAGGCTGAAGTTTCACGACAGATTCAACAAGCGAGGCATTTCCCGCAAGTACCTCGGAAAGCCCTGATGGCGCGTCAATTCCCAGATACTCCGCGAGGCTCGGCCTTCTCAGGTCGCTGTCGATCACCAGCGCACGCATTCCATCCGCCTGTGCGAAAAGCCATGACAAGTTCAAGGCCGTAACCGATTTGCCTTCTGATGGGCCGACGCTTGAAATAACGATCGCCTGGAGTTTTCGCTTCCGGCTTTTGTGCAGGACCTGAGTCCTTAAATTTCTATACTCCTCACAATAAGGCGAACGAGGATGGGTGATCGAAATGAGTCGGGGATTAACCCGTTCGATATTCACATCAACCTCGCGGACCTCCGGAAGCTCCCTTGTCATTCCGATGCCAAGCGGGACAAGCTGATTCGGCCGTCCATTTCCATTTGTCTCAGTAACAACAAGCTGCTGGCCGAGAGCCGTTTCCTGGCGCGGTGACCCGATCTTTAGGTCCGGCATCGACAGGAGGCCGGCGGGGCTGTTGCTGCTCGCAACCGATTCTGCATTCGCAAGATCTGCAGAATCCTGATGCTCCACCGGTTTCTCACTTTCGTGCTTTTGAATTGTCTTCAGGAACTTCATTTCTTAACACGTTCTGCCGCGGACAACCTATCTGCAAATTACTTCACATTTACCCGACTGCGTTCCGACAAGAGTTCGTCGCGACCGACCGGTGTAAGCACTCGAGCGGATCGCACGGCCTCGATAGGCCTGTCTGTCGGCAGGACCGCGTCGCGGTCCGGAAGAAGATCGAGATTCTCGGCCACACCTTCTACGGTACTTCGGCCGATCACCTGGTCGCCAGCAGCATAGGCAGCGATCATCGAGTTATCGCAAAGATTATTTATAAGGCGCGGAATGCCTTCCGAACACTGAAAAATGTAATCGATCGCATACGGCGAGAAAACATTCGGCTGCTCTGCACCGGCGATAAACAGGCGTTCGGTTATATATCGCTTCACCTCATTGACGCCATGCAAAGCAGGCATGGTGCAGCGAAGAGCAATGCGTTGCTTGAGCTGCCTCAGGCTCGGGCGCCGAAGCGTCTCCACCAATTCGGGCTGTCCTGTCAGGATTATCTGCAGGTGCTTGGCATTGTCAGACTCGAAGTTGAGCAGGAGCCTTATTTCCTCAAGCACATCCTCAGCCAGTTCGTGCGCCTCATCGACGATCAGCACGGTCCTAAGCCCGCGTCTATGACGGTCTTCAAGCAGCCGCGACATCTCGTTCAGGAGTTCGGTCTTATTCGACCAGCCGGTGATCCCAAGCATCTCGGTTAGGTGGTGATAAAATTCCTCGATCGATAGATGCGGGTTAACGATATACGCGGCGAGCACGCTCGAATCCAGCCGCCGGATGATCCAACGGAGAGCCGTCGACTTTCCTGTACCCACCTCGCCGGTCAGAACGATCAGCCCTTTGGCCATCTCTATGCCGTAGTACAGGCTAGCCAAAAGCTCGTTGTAGCTCGGTGTAAAGACGATGAACTTAGGGTCCGGCGTCAGGCTGAACGGATATTCGTTGAGATTGAAAAATTCTTTATACATGCAAAAAAGCGTACCTACTCCTTCTAACTCAGCCTTTCAATAATTCTCGAAACATGGAGCACAAGTATCAGCACCGGTATGCTGGCGAGCATCACTCCCAAACCCGCCGCGACCTTGAAACGATGGCGCCTATGATCGTTGGCGATCTCAGCCTCAGACAAGAGAGCGGGCACCGCGGCAAGCACCGGGAGCCCGGTATAGTGTTTCGCATCGTCGATGTCACGCACCGTCATAAGCCGGGGAACTTCGAACGCCGCCGCGAGCATCACGCCGAGGCCAAGGCCAACGAGAGCACCCAACGCGATCATCAGCGGCCGTTTTGAAGCATTCTCCGGTGTGGCCGGCAAACTCGCCGGATCAACTACACGAATCGTCTCGCCCTGGGCGTTGCTCTCCCGCTCGACCTGCTGCTGAGCATTATTGAACTTCTTCTGAAGCTCGTCATACGCGGACTTTGCCAAATCAAGCTGGTTCGTCACGCCTTCCAACGCGACCTTAACATTTGGTATCGAGTTGATCTTCGATTCCAACATGGCGATCTGTGCCGCGTTCTGGCTGAACTCGAGGTCCTTGGCCCCTAATTGCTGCTCGATCAAACTGATCTGTCCCTCGGCCTTTTCGCGTTCGATCTCGAGATTTTTCGTCTGTAGCTCAGCTCTGCGGGTGCCGGCCTGATTTGCCTGCCGGACGCGTTGCTGGCTGTTCTTGGCAAGCTTGTCGAGCTCCTCATTGATCTTGTCTATCTCGGTTTCCGCCTGGATCACATCGGGATGTTTCTCACGATATTGTTTCTTTAGTTTCTCAAGCCTGGCGCTGGACTCGGCACGCTTTTCCACGAGTTGGGCATAGGCCGGAGTGTCCTCGATCCGGGCAGCTTGCTCGGCAGCCGCCTTGGTTTCGCCCTGGCCGAAATTCTCGATCAGTCTCATCTGGCTGTTCAAGGCCCTAATACTGTCCTGAATACGGCCCTTTTCGTTGATCAGCGTTTCCTTGTCCTTGGATATCGTCGATTCACGCGTCCTCAATCCTTCAAGTTGGGCGATCAGCCCCTGCGACGATTCAGGAAGGGTCTCGACATTTGCAAGCATGATGTCGAGTCGCTGTTTTTCCAGAGCGTCCATGTTCGCCTTTGCCTGGGCCAACTGATTGTTGATGAACTCGCGGGTAGTCTCGGCACTCTCACGGGATTCTACCGTCTGGGCCGTTACGTATTTGCTCGCCAGGTCCGACGTAACCTCCTGGGCAGATTCGGGCGTACGAGAGCGAAAGTTGATCCGAAATCCGACCACTTTCTCGTTATCGGCCTTCTCGGGCACTACCTCGATGTTGTCTCGCATCCGATCGACGACGCGCTCGATCGGCACGCCCGCAGCACGTTCTTCGGCGTAAAGATCAAACTTCGTCAACATCGGCTCCAGCGACGACCGGCTGAGTACCGATTGATTGATCGCCTGCAGGCGCTGCGACAGATCGTCATCCGTCAGCGACGGAGCAACCTTTTCCGAGATCGCAGGCGGCGTCAGCGTCAGGAGCGTCGTTGAGACATAATGGTTCGGCAGGCCGCGGACGACCCAAAACACAGCCACAAAGACGGCGATCGCCGGAAACAAAATGTGCCATTTACGGCGCTTTGCCATTGCGAGATATTCGCCTGCTCTCCTTTGTCGGAACTCTACGCTCATAACTCCCTTAATTCGTTTCGGGTGTCGTTCGGAACCAGGTTAACCAGTTTCATTATAAGTTAGTACGAAAGCATACAAATTTCTAGGAAATTCTTCGATTGTGGCCTAATCGGGCAAAAATTCTCCTATATTGTCAGCCACATGCTTTGTAAGATCGATGGCCGCGGCAAGCGAGTGGTCAGGGTCCTTTCCAAACGGCGTCATTATCCGGACCATCCCGCCATCTGACCGCCTTCGGGTAACACTGTCAACGCTCGTATACAGCTTGTCCATATACTCGCTCGCGAATGTTCGGCCGCGGCCCTGGTACCAATAGATCAGATATTCTTTGTGCTCACCTCGTCTGACAATGTATCGATTTACCGTAAAGCGGCGTCCGCGCGACGTTTCGATCTCCAGAAGCTGCCGATCCGCCATTTCCCAGCCCGTCCCCGGAAGGCAGCTGAGTGGGCTGTGATAGGTCGCGCCTGTCCTTTGGGACCCGTAGTATCCGACATACAGGTTGAGTCGTTTTCCTGGACCGTAGTAATCGCGCATCACGTAATCACTCGCACGTAGGACTTTTTCGGTTTCCGCATCGAACCGAATATCCGCGTTTCGCTGTTCCCAGTTTCCCAAACGGGCCGGAATCTCGCTAAGCGGCCTTCGAGCGACGTGGATCTCGCCGCGATACTGAAACCAGTTGACGAAAACCCCGCAGAAGACGATCACCCCGAAGATCACGATCACGCGTTGACTCGTTGTCGACTCGGCGGCGGAACGCGTGTCGAGGAGCATCTCGCCCTCAGGCCCGGTGCCGCGGAAAATTCTTCTCAGCACGATGTTGAGGCCGAACAGAATGGCGAGCGCCGCAAGAAAAACGAACGATCCCGAGACATCGTGCCAGGTCCCTTCGACGCCGTCGTAGCCAAAGTAATAGGCGATCACGCCGGTAACGATCACGCGCGCCGCGTTCGTGATGAGGGCCACGGGTACCGCGGCCACCATTAGGAGTACGGTCCGCTGAACATCGCGGTCAATCATCAGGCCCTTGAGACCATGCTGATCGTTGTGGAGCCGGTCGCGGGTGAAGTAGCCCAGGATAAGCGAGAGTGTGATCAGCGTCATCAGCGAGCGGATCCCGCTGCACGCCTCGACAACCTCCAGGCCGATGATCTCGCCAGTGATCCGATACGGTATCTCGATCACGTTTCCGATGCGCGCCGTCGATATTCCGAGCGCTCGAATGCCATTGTCTGCGAGCCGGGAAGCAAGGATCTGAAGCGGCAATGCGATCTTGTTGAATATAAGCTGCGGGATCGGGATAGAAAGTGCCAGCAGGATGAAAGGTACAAATAATGATCTGAGAGCCCGCGCTCCCCAGCAGCAGGTAACCACACCCGCGATCATCACAAGCAGCGAGATCCGCTGGGCAAAGATGACGGATGCGAGCGTCCCGGCCAACAGCATCAACGTGGCCGCAGCGATCATTATCCAACCGAGCAGGCCGTCCGGGCCGGTGATCGCCGCCTTGATCCGGCCGATCCGCTGCCAAACGATGTATCCGACAACGAACGGAATTATCAGCCCATGGGAATAGTTATCGTCAGTCCACCAATCAAAGCCGAGTTTCCAGAGGACGCCGGCGTACATGAACAACAATCCAGCCGCGATCAGCGTCGGCTTCCAGGCATTAGAAATTAGGTAGCGCGACTCCATTCTGTCCAAATTGCTAGAAGCAAATCAAGCCGGACTGTCCCATTGGAAGCGACAGTACGGCCTGATTCTCACTAAGGTAAAACTATGAACAACGCTACGTCTTATTCGGACCGACGCAGTCGGCGGCGTGCGGCAAAACCGACACCGGCAAGGCCCGCGGTGAACAAGATGATCGAAATTGGTTCCGGCGTCGGGACCGTACCATTACACTCACCCGAAGTACGTTCCTCGTCGGTCGATGAGTTCCGGTCATAATCCCGACACGGCTTTTTGCTCGCGATCTCCTGCCTCCGCTCCTTTTCAGCATTCGCGGTCGGCGCAGATCCGCAGACAAAGCAAAGCAGCAAACCGACCATCAGGATCCCTTCCGTTAATTTTCTATACATGGCTTCTCCGGCAAATTGAATTCAATAGAGCTACCCTGAATGACCTCGAAATTTCACAACCAGCAACGGAGGCTAACGAGTTCAGGTACACCCTCACGACGGAGACGTCGAACCCCCACTAAGGATTGCAGCCGACGCCCGCCTAATTACTTTGGCAAGCCAATTGGCAAGCCAAAGTTCAGTTTAGCTTTGCGACGCCCGTCCGAGACATTTCCACGCAGACAGCTCCGCACAGCACCCAACGTATATAAGAGCGAACGACCCCAATGATAGTACAACCGGCAGGGTTCGTTCTGTATTCTGCCTTACAATGGGCGACAATTATTGTCACTTTTGCGGTTACCCAGAACCCAATTCTGCCGTTTCGCGACTCATCCAGTTCGACCGGGCTACTTTGATAGACTGTAGCCTAGGTTACTGAAAGCTTGCTCCGTTGGTTGTACGCTGTACCGCACGAGTGTTTGTGTACGGATACGGGCGTCTCCGTCGATTTTCGCATCGGATGTATCGCCCGATGTGCCCGCAGCCCAACGACTTAAAAAAAGCCCGGAATCAGGACTAAGAATTGCCAACCGTCGTCTTGATTCCGAGCTCAGGGTTTTTAATACACCCAGCAACCTGGGCGTATGCCTACCTAAAACGCCAATCATTGCGACATTCCAAATCTAACGTGAATTAAGTGCGACGATATTCGGCGGTGCCCGCCCAAGCTCGGTTTAGCGTACCGGACATCGTGTGATAACATTCGTTTTTATTCCAACGGTTCAATAGCAAGCCGAATCATAGTAAACCCGACCCTCGAACGATGCTCCCCCGTTCGCTATCGGCACGGACAACCAGGAGATATCAAATAATGATTTTGTTTCTTTGCAAAACTGCCGTTTTCACGGCGATAGCTACGTTAGCAGTCCTCTCGATCATGATAGTAAACACAGATCAATCGGTTATTGCAGCCCGCGGGCTGAACGATTCGCCGGGAAATCCGCTCCTTGAAGAATGGTCGGGCCCTTTCGGCGGGGTTCCGCCTTTTGACAAGGTCAAGATCACCGATTTCAAACCCGCGATGGCCGCCGCGATGGACGAACACCTGGCGGAGATCGATGCAATCGCAAAAAACAAGAAAGCACCTACCTTTGAGAACACGATCGTCGCGATGGAAAAGACCGGCCACGCGCTGGATCGGGTCTCGACCATCTATGACATTTGGACCAGCAACCTGAGCTCAGATGCACTCAAACCGATCGAATCCGAGATCGAGCCGCTGCGCGCGGCGCACGGCGACAAGATCACTCAGAACGCCGAACTTTTCAAGCGCATCGAGACCGTTTACAACGCCGAAAGCAAGAAAAAGAACGGCGGCGAACGGCAGCGGCTGACCTGGCTGTATTACACGAATTTCGTCCGCTCAGGCGCGAAATTGGCACCGCCGCAGAAGAAACGGCTGGCGGAGATCAACCAAAGCCTCGCAGGACTTTTCACCAAATTCAGCCAGAACCTGCTGGGCGACGAAGGAGAGCTTTACGTCGAAATAACGAAGGAAACCGACCTGGCCGGCCTGCCGCAATCGCTGCGTGACTCGGCCGCTCAGGCCGGCGCGAGTAAGGGCAAGAAGGGTTCGTGGCTGATCCGCAACACGCGTTCGTCGGTAGATCCGTTCCTTACTTATTCGGAGGATCGGACCCTTCGCGAGAAGGTTTGGAAGATGTTCGTAAATCGCGGCGACAATGGCGGTGAGCGTGACAATAACGCGATCATTACCCAGATACTGCAGCTCCGGGCGGAACGTGCAAAGATGCTCGGATTCCCGACCCATGCTCACTGGCGGCTCGAGAACACGATGGCCAAGACGCCTGAGAATGCCTTGAAGTTGATGGAAGGAGTATGGCCGGCGGCGATAGCCCGCGTAAAAGAAGAGGTTGCGGACATGCAGGCCCTCGCCGAAAAGGAAAAAGCCGGTATCAAGATCGAACCGTGGGATTATCGGTTTTACGCAGAGAAGGTTCGTAAAGAACGATACGACCTCGACGAGAACGAGATAAAACCATACCTGCAATTGGACAAGATCCGCGACGCAATGTTTTGGGTGGCTGGCGAACTCTTCAATTTCAAGTTCTCGCCCGTCAGCAATGTGCCGGTTTTCCATCCCGATGTCGTGGTTTACGAGGTTACGGATAAGACAAGCGGCAAGCACGTCGGCCTTTGGTACTTCGACCCATACGCACGTGACGGCAAGCGTTCGGGGGCGTGGATGAACGAGTATCGCGAGCAAAGCCGGATCGGCGGTGACGAGATAACGACGATCGTTTCGAACAATTCGAACTTCGTTAAGGGCAAACCGGGCGAGCCAGTCCTTATCTCGTGGGACGACGCGACGACGATGTTCCACGAATTCGGCCACGCGCTTCACGGACTTTCGTCGAACGTCACTTATCCGACGCTTTCCGGCACGAACGTCGCACGCGATTATGTTGAATTCCCGTCGCAGCTTCTTGAACATTGGCTGAGCACGCCCGAGGTTTTGCAGAAGTTCGCTCTGCACTACAAGACCGGCAAACCGATCCCGCAGGAGCTTGTGGATAAGATCAAAAAGGCCGGCACGTTCAACGAAGGCTTTGCCACGACCGAATATTTGGCCAGTGCGCTGGTGGACATGAAACTCCATCTTGCCAGCGACAAAAAGATCGATCCCGATAAGTTCGAACGCGAGACGCTGGCCGCCCTCGGCATGCCGAAGGAAATAGTGATGCGCCACCGCACGCCGCAGTTCGGCCACGTTTTCTCAAGCGACGGCTACTCGGCGGGCTATTACAGCTATCTATGGTCCGACGTAATAACGGCGGATGCGTTCGGAGCTTTCACTGAAGCCAAGGGCCCGTACGATAAGGAAGTAGGAGCGAGACTCGTCAAGTACGTATTCTCGGTGGGCAACACGATCGACCCGGCCGAAGCCTATCGACAATTCCGCGGCCGCGATCCAAAGGTTGAGGCATTGATGAAGAAGCGCGGATTTCCAGTCAAACCGGTGAAGTAGGTCCCCATTTGCAAAAGCCCGCACGAAGTAAGGCGAGTTACTCAACGTTGGGTGATCCGCGCTTACTTCGTGCGGGCTTCCGCATCAATGCCCAAGTTCCTCATCCGTCTATAAAGATGGCTGCGGTCAACTCCCATATCCTCGGCGGCTTTGGTGACATTGCCGTCGAACTCGGCAAGTTTGTGCAGAATGAATTCTCGCTGATAGGCATCTGTCGCTTCGCGGAACGATGGAAAGCGAAAGGTCGACGCCGGGCGTTCACCGGTTGATCCAAGTTTTGGCAGGTCGCCGGTCGAAACGTTCCGCCCGCTGTGCGTAATGACAATACGCTCAATTGTGTTTTTCAGTTCGCGGACGTTTCCCAGCCAATCATGATCGCAAAGGGCATCGATGGCGTCCTTGCTGAAAGACTTCGGCTTTTTTCCGTAATCCGCCGAGAACCTACGATTGAAATGTTCGACCAGAAGCGGAACGTCCTCTGAGCGTTCCCGCAGCGGCGGTACTTGAAAGGGTATGACATTCAGACGATAGAAAAGATCGTGGCGAAAATTACCGTTCTCGATCAGGTCTCCCAACGGCTTGTTCGTCGCCGAGATCACGCGGACATCAACCTTTATCGCGGTGTTGCTGCCCACCCGCTCGAACCGCTGCTCTTCTAAAACTCGCAGCATCTTTGCCTGAACCCGCGGAGACATATCCCCGATCTCATCCAGAAAAAGCGTGGCTCCGTCAGCGACCTCGAACTTCCCTTTCTTGGCAGCCGTAGCGCCCGAGAACGCTCCTTTCGCGTGGCCGAACAATTCCGATTCGACAAGCTCTTCGGGGATCGCCGCCGAATTTATCTCAACAAACGGAGCCGCCCTGCGTTTTGATTGAGCATGGATCGCCCGCGCGACAAGCTCCTTACCGGTCCCGCTCTCGCCAGATATGAGCACCCGCCCGTCCGACGGTGCCACGATCGCGATCTGCTTGCGCAACGCCCGCATCGCAACCGATTCGCCCACCATCACATACTCTTCCGCAAGTTCCTGTTGGAGCTGCTCATTCGCCCGCTCCAACTCCCGCTGCCGAACCGCGTTCTTGACGGTCAGTACGGTACGATCAAGACTCAACGGTTTCTCAATAAAATCGAACGCACCGAGTTTTGTGGACTTGACAGCAGTCTCGATACTCCCATGCCCCGAGATCATCACAACCGCCGAATCATTCCCCTGATCCCGCAGCCGCTTCAGCGTTTCCAACCCGTCAATGCCCTTTCCCAACCAAATATCCAGCAAGATACAAGCAAAGCCCTGCTCCTTTGCCAATCTCAGGCAAGTCTCACCCGACGCAGCCGTCTCGACCGCGAATCCTTCATCTTCGAGCACCCCGCTCAGTGTCGCGCGGATGCCCGGTTCATCATCTACGATCAGGACTGAATTCATTAGCCAATGCGCCAATAGCGGTTACTACAAATCTCATGCTGCTCATGAGAACAAACAAATATCCCCCGGATTCGAGAGTGAACTGATCGAGACGCTGGTAGACCGAGAAGGTCGAGCCGCTCTCAAGCACCGGGGCCCGGAATATTTCCGAACTTGCGAACACGGCAATTATAGCGGACCACCATGAAGCGCAAACTAGCCAGTGAGGAATGGCTTTCGGCAGAAGTACACAAAATCGAAAACCGAAAACCAATGCGTAAAGGATCGGCGGGAGAGTCTCTCTTAAGATCGTCTCCTCAGATACATTCTCCGCCATTGAAATGGCGCGCCAAACCCATATTTCGTCCGACAAAGCAACAACGAACATCACAAACGCTCCCACGCGAGATATGAGGCGTGTCTTGATCATCAAGCTTTTGTAGTTTTCAAGCCAATTCCGGAACATAAACCTAACCGCTAACCGGGATTTCAACGATAAATCGGGTCCCTTTTGGATTGTTACTGACCGCCTTTACCCGGCCATGATGATCTGTCACGATCCGGTTCACGATCGGCAGCCCTAAACCCGTTCCACGTCCTTTTGTAGAAAAATAAGGCTGAAACAGCTTCTGATAATCCGCCGGATCAATACCGCGGCCGTTGTCTGAGACCTCGGCGACTACAAGGTCCCTGGCTCTGTCGTGGCGGGTTGAGATCGTTATCACGCTTCCCTCATCCGTATCGTGCGGCGCTTCGATGGCATTATCGATCAGGTTTACGAATACACGTTTCAGCTGTTCGTGATCGAGCATTACGAAAGGCAAATCATCCGAAAGCTTCATCTCAAACGCGGCGTCGTCACGATCCAGGTATAGATTCACACTTTGCCGAATGATCTCGTTGACATCACCGGGTTCGAGGACAACATCAGGCAGCCGTGCAAAGCGCGAGAATTCATCAACCATCGCCTTGAGTCCCTGCACCTCGCGGAGAATGGTTTCGGTGCCGTCGAGCACAACTTTTGCGTTCGGGTCATCCGCGACTACGCCGCCGAGGGAGACCGCGCGTTTTTCCGGCATCACCGCCGTACCACCCGCTAACGCAGGCGGTACCGACAAGAATCGTTTGGCGATCCGTTCGGCCGAAAGCTGGATCGGCGTGAGCGGATTCTTGATCTCGTGCGCCATTCGCCTTGCAACTTCCTGCCACGCCGAGGCACGCTGTGCTGCCAGCAGTTCCGAAAGGTCTTCGATCACAAGCACAGCCCCCTTGTTCTCAGGCAAGAAAGTGGCGGTGACTGCAATCGGAGTAGCCTCGTGGCCAGAATTCCCGTTTGCGTTATCGAGCTTCAGCTTGATCTGGTCCGCAGCGTGCCCGATCCGCTTCGCCCTCGCCACAAGGCGTGCGAAGGGAGCGCGGTCCGATTCGCTCAAAAGATCGTAGAGTTCCACGCCTTTATACTTCCCCGGTTCGAGATGCAGGATCAATCTTGCCGCAGGATTGATCGTGTCAACCCGGTCATCGGCGTCAACCGAGATAACGCCGGTCGGGAGCGACAACAGAACGGTTTCGATATACCGCCGCCGCTCACTCAACTCAGCTGAATTTGCCTCAAGCGTCGAGGACATTTCGTTGAACGCAGACACGAGCAACGCTAACTCGTCCTCGGCGGGAACATCTACCTGATATCCGAGTTTTCCCTGAGCGATCTGTTCGGAGCCTTCGGCGAGCGCCCGCAGGGGAACTGTTAGGCCGCGTGCGATGTAGAACGCCGTCCAGGTTGAGGCGAATATCAGCAGGAAAGTAAGTACACCCAGGGTAAGCAGCCCGATCTGACGAACCGAAACATTCTGGTCCTTCAGCCGGTCAAACTCCGACAGCGTAGATTCGACCATCGGACCCACGCTTTCAGTTTCCGGCAGGTTTGTGACGATCACCAATTGGCGCCCGTCGGCCATGGCAGCAGATGCCGCATCGATCCCAATTCCGTCGCGGAGAGTGGGGTCATCGAATCGTCCTTCATCCACCAAAGCAAACTCCGCCGCCCGGCTCAGGTCGGCATTGATCGAACTTGCCACCAGTTTCACGCCGCCTTCGATCAGCACTTCGGCAAAGACGATATCGGTTGACGCCATGATCCTGTCAAGGCCCTCATTCGTCACGGGCCGATCAGACAACGCTCCCGCCAGCAGCCGGGCAGTATTGTCGAGATGCCTGACCCGGTCGGTGTTTGCTCGCTTCTCCATCTCCAGGGGTGCCCGCACGACGTTCTCGGGGATCTGCGTGAACCAGCGCTCAAGCGCACGGTTCATAAACAAATACGAAAATCCGGCCATCGCAACGATCGGCAGCAGGCTGATCGCGGCGAAATAAAGCAGAAGCTTTGTCTTTATGCGCGACCCGAGCTGGAACGCTCTGCGTTCCCGCATCAGCTTCACAATGCTGCGAAGGAGAATAAACCCAAAGACGACGAACGCAATGAAATTAAGCGACGAAAGAGCGTAGAGCAGCAGCGTGTCGCTCGCAGAATCGACCGAGAGGTTTCGCCACAAATTTGACGACTGCAGCAGCAGAAGGACCGAGAAGGAGACGACCACAAACAGCCCGAAAACCCACGTTGAGCGCCGCCGCTTTCTTTTATCGCCACCGTCCTTCACGAGCGTAAGTTTAACACAGTCGTCATTCCGGGCGTCTCATGGTTGTCATCCCGAACCGCTTATTCTACACTCCCAAACATTGCTATGAACATCTCTTCGGTACTGTTTGACCAGTATGACCGACTGCGAAGTGGGTGGCGCTTTGGGATCTTTCTTCTGGGAATCGTTTTTGCCGGAAGCCTCGCATTTGCGGTTGTGGTCGGCATCCTGGCAGCCGTGTCCGTAACGGCCGCACCGGGGAATCCGGTTTTCCTTGCGGTCAACGGGCTGGCCTCCCTTTCCGTAGCCTTGTTTGTCGGCTGGATCTGCGGGCGTTTCCTGGAGCACCTGCCCTTTCGAGCGCTAGGGGCCTCGCTGACAAACCGGTGGCTGAAACATTTGACTGCCGGCATTCTCGTTGGCGTGCTTACCTTCGCCCTCGCTGCCCTGATCGGTATCGTTGGCGGCGGCCTTTCGTTCCGGCCGAACGCCGAGGCTGATCATTTCGCTATACTTTCGACGCTGGTCTACTCCCTCGCCATCTTTGCCGCCGCGGCAGCGTTCGAAGAGGCCCTTTTTCGCGGATACATCCTTCAAACCTTTGTTCGATCGGATCTGGCCTTTTTCGCGGTCGCATTGACGTCGACATTATTTGCGACCGTGCATAACGCAAATCCGAATGCGAATGTGCTGTCTTGGCTGAACACCTTCCTGGCGGGCATCTGGTTCGGCGTAGCCTATTTAAAGACGCGCGATCTTTGGTTTCCGTTCGGCCTGCATCTTGCCTGGAACTGGGCGCAAGGATCGATCTTCGGCGTCGAGGTGAGCGGTTTGACCGAGATCGTAAAGGCGCCGATACTGCGCGAAACCGATCTCGGGCCGGCGTGGCTGACTGGCGGAGATTACGGGATCGAAGGCGGCGTTGTCTGCACCATCGCGCTGGCGGCATCAACGATCCTGATCTGGAAGCTGCCACGGCTGAGGCCAACAGACGACATGCTGGCGCTTACAAGTCCGCCGGAACGCAGACCTCAGCCCGGTACCCGCGCATCGGCGAACTGAGGTCCGCGTTCCCCCGATTAGAGGGTTTGGATCTTGAATGAAATATCAACGGCCCGGGCCGAATGGGTGATCCGTCCGACAGAGATAAGATCGACGCCCGCCTCGGCAAAGGAACGGACGCGGTCGAGGTCCATTCCGCCGGAGGCTTCGATCAGGACCGCCGGATTAAGGTCGCGCGACATTTGAACTAACTTCGCCGCCTCGTCGGGGTTCTGGTTGTCGAGCATCACAATATCCGCACCGGCCTCGATCGCTTCGCGTAGTTGGGCCCAGTTCGTCACTTCGACCTCGATCTTGTGAAGATGCCCAACCGTGTTCTTTGACGCGGCGACGGCCTCGGCCACGCCGCCGGCAAGGGTGATATGGTTGTCCTTGATGAGAACCCCGTCGTCCAGGCCCATCCGATGATTCTTTCCGCCCCCGATCGTGACCGCGTATTTTTCCAGCATCCGCAAGCCCGGCGTGGTTTTGCGCGTATCGACGATAGTCGCACCTGTGCCTTCAACCGCCTTGACGTACTGCCGAGTCAGCGTCGCCACGCCCGACATCCGCTGCAGGAGATTCAACGCAACCCGTTCACCGGTTAGCAGTACATCGGCATAACCCTTCAGCGTACCGAAAACTGCGCCCTCTTCGACCTCATCGCCGTCGGAAAAAGTTGTGTCGATCTCGGAAATCTCGGTATCCAAATGGAGAAAGACCGATTCGGCCACCTCAAGCCCGCAGATGACCAGATACTCCTTCGCCAAAAATCGTCCCATCCCGCGAATGTCCGATGGAACGGTCGAAGACGTAGTGATATCACCGCGGCCAATGTCCTCCGCCAAAAATTGACCGATCGCTGCAAGCGAATCGCCATTGTCGAGCCAGTTCATAATGTGTCTTTAACTAAGGCCGATGATACTGCCGACCGATATCACTGTTTCGGAATAGTGAATAACGAATAGCGAATAACGAATAATGCTGAGGCCTGCCGTTATTCGCTATTCGCTATTCACTATACGCTATTCCGGCCAAAAAGTGCCGCAAATCAAGTGTCCAAACCAATCTCAGTTCCCTTTCGTAGGATCTCCGATCTTCAGGTCAGCCGGTTCGTAAATATATCTTGTAACCTGCGTACTGCTCCAGCCGTTGGGTTCGATCCCGCCGCGGCGAGTTTCGGTGTAGTCAGTAATGAGGCCGGAGGCGTCCGCTACGAATTTGATCTCGATGAACTTCAGCCTCGCGGCATCGCGTTTTGCCACGCCCGAGTCGGTCCAGGTCGCACGGCGTGTGTAGATCGTCCACCCGTAGCGGTCAGGATGCGGCTCAACCGAATACTCATACTCACCGTCTGGAATGGCCATCATCTTGCCGGCCTTCGCACACTCCTTATCGGCCCGCTTCCAAGCCTTTTCACCGTCCCGGCAAAAGAATTGCCCGTTAAGTGTGATCGAGTTGGAAGAGGTTCTCTTCCCGTTGAATTCCTCTACAACATCGATCTTCTTTGCGTCGTTTCCCATAAAATCCGAAACGATCTGGCGGGTCCCTTTGGCCCGGGAACCGGCATAAAACGTCTCTTCTGTCACGATTCGCCGCTTCATCGACGAGGCAGAATCAAGCGCCCTTGTAAGCGCGGTGTTGTATTCAGTCTCCGAAACTCGCTCTGCCTGTCCGAAAGTAAATGGCGCCAAAGCAAGCATGAACGCTCCACAAACGGAGAAGAATATAGCCTTTCTCATATTAACGCCTCCAAATTCTTGGCCATAGTTGTCGCTTGACCCTCGATCGCGCTCTTTCTCTCGCGCAGCGCCTGTACCTTCTCCGCAGGGGCCCGTTCGACAAAGTTTGCGTTCGAAAGCTGCCCGCTCAGCCGCTGCAGCTCAGCATCGAGCTTTTCGATCTGGTTCTGCAGGCGTTCGCGTTCCTTTTCGAAGTCGATCAGCCCTTCGAGTGGGACGGCTATTTCGGCACCGCCGCTCAAGACGGCTTTGGCCGAGGCTTTGGGCACATCGAGCGATTCGCCCAGGACCAGTTTATCAGCACGCGCAAGCTTTTTGATCTGGGCCTCGCTGGCGGTGAGGATCGATTGCGTTTCGGCGGCCGCGGCAACATGGATATCAACGCGATCGCTTGGTTTGATGTTCATTTCCGAGCGGATGTTGCGGACGCGTTTGATAGTGTCGATGACGAGCTGCATCTCAGATTCGGCCTTGTCGTCGATCAACGCGGAGTCGCCTTTTGGAAAGGCCGTCAGCATGATCGTCGCTTCGGCATTTGCATAGGCCGGATCGTGCAAGGCTTCCGAGGTTCCGGGCAGCTTCAGCCACAGTTCCTCGGTCAAATAAGGCATGAACGGATGCAGCAGCCGAAGAGCCTGTTCGAGGATCGACAAGATCCGCGAGCTGGCGTATATGTCGCCGGCGCTGATCTCATCCTTCTTGAGCTCGATATACCAGTCGCAGAAATCATCCCAGAAGAAATGGTAAAGAAGCTGAACGGCTTCGTGGAACTGGTAAGTTTCCAGGGCCCGGTTGACGGCGATAGACGTCTTGTTCAGGCGCGAAATGATCCAGTCGTCAGCTAACGAGGCACACTCGCTGCCGCTCGTGTTTCCGCCTATCTTATCCGAGTCATCCGCATTTATCCGCGGCTGAATCTCTCTCACGCTGGCGCCGTCAGAATTCATCAAACAAAATCGCGTCGCGTTCCAGATCTTATTGGCGAAATTACGATAGGTCTCGATCAGCAGATCGTTCCACTTAATGTCGGCACCGGTGGCGATGGACGCGAGGTAAATGCGCGTGGCATCAACGCCGAATTTGTCGAACATCTCGATCGGATCGACGCCGTTCTTGCGCGATTTCGACATCGGCTTGCCGTCCTTGCCAAGCACGGTGCCGGTAACGATCACGTCTTCAAACGCCTTTTTATCGACGAATTTCTTCGTTAGCATTATCATCCGCGAAACCCAAAGGAAGATAATGTCACGGCCGGTGACGAGCACATCGGTGGGAAGAAAAGTATCAAGATCGTCTTTGCTATTAGCTGATAGCTGATAGCCGTCAGCTGTCAGCTGTTTTTCACCACTTTCCCCTTCTCCCTGTCTCCCCTTCGCTCCTTCTTCACCTGTCCAACCGAACGTCGAAAACGCCCAGAGCCCCGACGAAAACCACGTGTCGAGCACGTCCTGGTCCTGCCTCAGCTCTTTGCCGCCGGCTTTCTCGCGCGCTTCTTCCGCCGTGCGTGCGACGTAAACGTTACCCTCGTCGTCGTACCAAGCCGGGATCTGGTGGCCCCACCAGAGCTGACGGGAAATGGTCCAATCCTTTAGGTTTTCAAGCCACGCCGTGTAAACCTTTTCATGCGGTACCTGCGGCGAAAAATGCGGGACGCCTTCGGTTCGCATCAGATTCAGAGCCATATCGCGCATCTCGTCCATCTTCACGAACCACTGGTCGGACAGGATCGGTTCGACCACCGTTTTGCAGCGTTCGCAAACCGGAAGGGTTATCTCATAATCTTCCACGCGCTCGAGAAGCCCGAGTTCCTCAAATCGTTCGACCACCTTTTCGCGCGCCTTGAAACGATCTAGGCCAGCAAAATCGGCACCGGCCGCGGCGTTCATCGTGGCGTCGTCGTTCATCACGAGGAGCTGTTCGAGATCGTGACGCAGCCCTATCTGGTAATCATTCGGATCGTGGGCCGGTGTTACCTTTACGGCTCCGGTGCCAAATTCGGGATCTACGTAGTCGTCTCCGACGATCGGTATCTCGCGATCGGTGAGCGGCAGGTCGACGGTGCGGCCGATCAGATCTTTATACCGGTCATCTTTCGGGTTTACCGCCACAGCGGTATCGCCGAGCATCGTTTCGGGGCGAGTTGTTGCGACCGTAATAGCCCTGTCGGTACCTTTGACCGGGTATTTTAGATAGGTTAGCTTCCCGTCCTTCCTGGTCTCTTCCTTCACCTCAAGGTCCGACAGGACCGTCTTGTCTTTCGGGCACCAGTTGACGATTCGAAGGCCCTTGTAGATCCAACCTTCCTCGTATAGGGTTACGAAAACACTCCGAACCGCCTCTGAAAGCTGCGGGTCCATCGTGAAACGATGCCGTGACCAATCGACCGACGCTCCTTCGCGGCGCATCTGTTCGATGATGGTGTTGCCGTACTGCTCTTTCCATGCCCAGGCTCGGCGGACGAATTCTTCGCGTCCAATGTCTATCGGCGTTTTGCCTTCTTCTTCCCTCAATTGCTCGGCAACCTTTCGCTGCACCGAAATGCCCGCGTGGTCTGTCCCCGGAAGCCACAATGTCCGATATCCCTGCATCCGTTTCCAACGGACCAGCACATCCATGATCGTGTGCTGCAGTGCATGGCCCATGTGGAGGCTGCCCGTGACGTTCGGCGGCGGGATGACAATAGAATATTTGGCGGCGTCGGGATTCTCGTTGATCTCGGGCTTAAAAAAGCCGTTTTGTTCCCAGCGTTCGTAGTGGCTCTGTTCGGCCTGTTTAGGGTCATAGGCCTTCGCTATTTCCATATTGGTGTAAAACGATTAGATGAATTCACAAATTCGGTTTCAAGTGACGCGCGAGAAACACCAAAACCCGCGCATAAGCGGCGGAGCATTACGCCAGAGCAAACGCGCGGGCATCAAAAATGGCAGTCGCGGTCACGAACCGAAAACTGATCGGGCCTCGCCGGAACGTTCCTTTTCAGAAAGCCGTTCTATAACCTTGTCCACTATCAGATCGATCAACTCGGGTGCAAGTCGGGCGATCTCGTGGCCATTCGGCTCCGCAGGGGTTGACATCGCGGGCTGTGGCCCCCGCGGGAGTTCAAGCAGGTCACCGTCCAACTCAAAGCCCGTTTCAGCCTCGGCCGATCGCTCGTCGCCCGGTCCAGGTTCTGGTTCCGCGGCGACGGAGTGGAACGGGTCGGAAGGCGATACCTCTCCATCGCCGGATCCCGATGCAGGAGCGTCAATAGGCGGCGCGGCGGGATCGGGGAACGATTCAGCGATCAGGGCCTCGGCCGCAGCCTCTTCGTGCACCACGGCATCGTCGACGCCCGCCGTATCGTCGGAGTAAAGCAGCTCCCCGACGACCGGGCCAGGATCCGGCCTGGCGTAGCTGGTCTGGATCATCTCATCGTCATAGGTATCGACGTCAAAATCGACGCTTTCCTCACTTGGGAGTTCCATCGTTTCGGCAAAGCTCTTTTCAAAGAGGCTATCAATGTCAGAGGTGTCTGCTGCTGATTCGCGTAATTCCGGTTCCCGTACCGCCGCTGCCTCAGAAAGAAGCCGCTCGACCGTAGAGACCAGTTCCCCGATCGATGTAAACGGTTTCGTCAAATACGAGTTCGCTCCGACGCGATCGGCCTCGTCGCGGTCGAACGGCTCGAAGGACCCAACGAGAAGCACGACCGGTGTGGCAGCCGTAGCTTCATTGCTTCGGATCAGTTCACATACCTGATATCCGTTTATCCCCGGCATATGGACGTCCGCGAGAACGATATCGGGGGCTATCTCATCGATATGTTCTATCGCGGCGTCCCCATCTGAGAACGCGATCACGTCCATGCCCTTGTCGGCAAACGTAAGGCTCACGACCTTTTGGATCGTGACTGAATCATCGGCTAGCAGCAGTTTTGGTCTGGACACCCGCTAAGTACTCCTTCTCAATTGAGTTCGGCCTGTTGAGGATTATATCTTACCAGCTTTTACCGTCAAGAAAGAGCCCATCCGGCACTCAAACGCTGATCAAAACGGCCGTAAGAAATTTCCGATCAGGGGCCTTCCATTTTGCACAACGTAAAGCACCTCTACTATAATGAATCTTTTACGCGGAATTCGGAGGAGTTTACCCTTGGCAAGAACAGCTACGAGCCAGAAGAAAGAGACAGCAGGCAGGAATTCGTCCGGCAGTGCCCGAAAGCCGGTCGCAAAGACCGAGAACAGGAACGGCAAGACCGAGATCGACGTTGTCGAGATGATGAAGGCCGATTATCAAAAGCGGCGCAAGTCGCAGCTCGAGTCGATAAAGAAAACCGACAAAAAGCTCCTGCGTGCAATGCTTTACCAAATGGTCCTCGGGCGTCGGTTTGAAGAAAAATGCGCCGAGGTCTATCGAATGGGAAAGATCGGCGGCTTCTGCCACTTGTACATCGGGCAGGAGGCGATCGCCGTCGGGGCTATGATGGCCCTTGAGCCTTCAGATATGGTCCTCACATCGTACCGCGATCATGTCCAGGCGATGGTAAAAGGCATATCGCCCGAAGCCGTTATGGCAGAGCTTTACGGCAAGGAAGGCGGCTGCGTAAAAGGCAAGGGCGGCTCGATGCATATGTTCTCGGCCGAGCACGAATTTTACGGCGGCCACGGCATCGTCGGCGGGCAGATCGGTGTCGGAACAGGGATGGCCTATGCGGCAAAATACAAGGGAACCGGCCAGGTTACCCTTTGTTTTTTTGGCGAAGCGGCGGTCAATCAAGGCATCTTTCACGAATCGTTGAACATGGCCCAGCTTTGGAAGCTGCCGATCGTCTATATCTGCGAGAACAATCAGTACGGCATGGGCACCTCGCAGGACCGGGCCATGAGCACGCGAAACATTGCCAAAAAAGCGGACGCTTTTGAGATGGCAAACGAGTTTGTCGATGGAATGGATGTTATGGCTGTCCGTGAAGCCACATTGCGAGCAATAGAACGCGCCAGAAAGGACGGTTCGCCCACGCTGCTTGAGGTGCGTGCCTATCGCTACATGGGCCACTCAATGTCCGATCCTGGCAACTACCGCACCCGCGACGAGATCGCCAAATACCAGGAACGCGACCCGATAGTGCTCTTCAAAGACAGCCTAAAGGAAGCAAAGGTGTTGACCGACAAGGATTTTGAAAAGATCGAGCAGGAAGCGATCGAAGCGACCGAAAAAGCATTGAAGTTTGCCGACGAAAGTCCGCTGCCCAATGAGAGTGAATTACTTACTGACGTGTACGCGTGAAAAAACTAACTGTTAGCTGATAGCTGTCAGCTATTCTTAGAAAGCAGTTAAAGTTAAAGACTTATGGCCGTGTTAACCATCCGCGACGCCCTGAACCAGGCGCTTCGCGAAGAAATTATTAGAGACGAAAATGTTTTCGTCATGGGCGAAGAGGTTGCGGAGTACGATGGCGCATATAAGGTGACGCGTGGGCTCTGGAAAGAGTTTGGCGACAAGCGCGTCGTCGATACGCCGATCACTGAGCTTGGTTTCGCGGCGGTAGGTGTCGGCGCGGCAATGGCCGGCCTGAGGCCGGTGATCGAGTTCATGACCTGGAACTTTTCGATCCTCGCCGCCGACCAGATCATCAACCACGCGGCCGCAATGCATTATATGTCCGGCGGACAGTTCAAAGTGCCGGTTGTTTTCCGCGGCCCGAACGGATCGGCGTATCAGGTCTCATCGCAGCACTCGCATGCATTGGAGGCGATGTATGCCAACTTCCCCGGCCTGAAGGTCGTGATGCCCTCCACATCGGCTGATGCGAAGGGATTGCTGAAATCGGCGATCCGCGATGACAACCCCGTGCTTTTCCTCGAACAGGAGCGCATGTACGGCCTCAAGAGCGAAGTCCCCGAGGACGAAGATTTCCTCATCCCGCTCGGCGTCGCCGACATAAAGCGCGAAGGCTCCGACTGCACCATCGTAGCCCGCTCAATGACGGTTCCGCTAGCGATCCAGGCTGCGGAAAAGGCCCAGGAAGAATTGGGCGTTTCGGTCGAGGTCATCGACCCGAGAACGATCAAACCGCTCGACGTCGAAACGATTGTCAACTCGGTCAAGAAAACCAACCGACTCGTCATCGCCGAAGAATCGCATTCGTTCGCATCTGTAGGCGCCGAGATCTCGCACGCCGTCATGGAGCACGCTTTCGACTACCTCGACGCTCCGGTAAAACGTATCTCGACCGCCGAAGCTCCGATGCCGTATGCGAAAAATCTTGAGGCGTTGGCGTTGCCGAGCGTGGAGAAGATCGTTGATGCGGTGAAGGACGTTTGTTATTTATAGATGAAATTCACTTGGGACGCGGCAAAACGAGACAAAGTTCTCGCCGAACATAAGGTCGATTTTGATAAAATTACTGATATCTTCAACGACCCGTTCGCCGTCGAAGATATAGATGAAATTCATTCGACAGCCGAAGAAACCCGGTTTACGATTATCGGTCTCACTCGTGAATATGGATTAGTGTTTTTGGCGTTTACGGAACTATCTGAAACGAATCTGCGATTTATTACTGCCCGCAAAGCTGAGAGTTGGATGACAACAATTTATGACAAAGCAAGAAGCAGAAGATAAGTTAGAATTCGTTGAAACAACTGAGGAGGAAAAAGCTCACGGCCTGCGACGCATAAAACGTCGACACTACACCGGTCCACCAGAGTTGTTGCCTGACGAATCCCGTTTGGAGCGGATACGCGAAGATCTATTGAATGACGAAGAATTCGTCGACAGGCTTCGCGAGAAACTTGCAGCTTAGTAAGGTCGCCGCGGCTGTGAAAGAGGTTTGCTATTTGTAGAAGTTATGAGAGCTTTAGCCGCGAAGGCCTGGCTCGAACGAAATCAATTCGGACGAACTTGGTTTCTGATCATTTATCTTTCGGTTTTGGAGTAACACTCGCGGTCATCACCGAAGTATTGACATATTTTGCACAAGTCGCGTTGATTGAGGATCCACTTCCTATGCACCCGATTTCCTTTGCGATCAGGATGTTGTTCTTTTGCGGTCTAGGCTACTACATCGCGAGGGCCGCGTGGCCAAAATCGTAGTTGCTGGCAGGTGTGGGCGCATCCGTTGAAATTTTATGAAGCTGAAAGTAATTGTGCACGAGGCCGAAGAAGGTGGATACTGGGCCGAAGTCCCGGCGATTCCTGGATGCGCCACTGAAGGCGACACGTTTGAAGACCTGCTCAACAACCTGTACGAAGCGGTAGAAGGTTGTCTCTCGGTCGACGTGGCGGCCGTTGAAATTGGCAAGAAGGACCGATTGTTGGAGATCGCGGTATGAAGCCGCTTTCCGGAAAGGACTTTTGTAAGTTGCTTGAGAATAACGGGTGGTCGCTGTTGCGAATTCAGGGCAGTCATCACATTTATGGGAGGCCGGGAAGCATTGTCAGGCTTTCCGTGCCGGTTCATAGAAATCAGGCTCTGAAGACCGGGCTTTTCCGTCATCTGCTTAAACAAGCCGGTTTGAGCGAGGACGATACCAACTAGATTTTATGGCTGAAAAATTCTTAATGCCGAAGCTCTCACCCACGATGGAAGAAGGGCAGATCGCGCGGTGGGTGAAGAACGAGGGCGACTCGTTCGAGTCGAATGAGACGCTTGCCGAGGTTGATACTGACAAGGCAACAATGGAAATGACGGCGCTCAACGGCGGCACTCTGCTCAAGATCCTAAAGGGCGAAGGTGATACCGCTGCGCTCGGCGAGCCAATTGCGATCATCGGCAAGGCTGGCGAAGATATTTCCGCCCTTTTGAGCGAAGTTGCCTCGAACGGCAAGAAGGCAGAACCGGCGGGGTCGGCTCCTGAAGAAGCACCCGAGGCCAAGCCCCTGGCCGTATCATCCGGCGGTGCTGCCGCTGCTCCACAGGCCGAAACACGAGCGGTCGAAAGTGTGCCTGAGAATACACAAGCGACTCCATCTAACGGCCGCATGATCGTCTCGCCGATAGCCGCCCGTATGGCCGCGGACAACGGCGTCGATCTCCGCTCGATCACCGGTACCGGCCCGAACGGCAGGATAATCAAGCGCGATATCGAAGAAGCACTCGCCGGAACGCGGACGCCCTCGTCCGCACACCGTTTCACACCATCAACGATAGTCGGTGCCTCGCCGTTCCGCGACGAACCGACGTCAAGAATGCGGCAAGTCATCGCCAGCCGCCTGACCGAATCTATCGGCCCGATCCCTACATTTTACCTTACGGTCGAGATCGAGATGGACAACGTCTTGGCTACGCGTAAGCAGATCAACGCGAATCTCGACGACAATTCGAAGATCAGCGTCAACGACATCATCGTCAAAGCGACGGCGATGGCGTTGATGAAGCACGAGTGGGTGAATGCCTCATATCAGGACAAGACCGTCCGCTTCTACGAGCAGGCCGACATCGGGGTCGCCGTCGCCATCGACGAAGGCCTGATCACGCCCGTCGTCCGCGGTGCTAACCTGAAAGGCCTGGCGGAAATATCGGCGGAGATCAAAGACCTTGCCGGAAAGGCGAAAGCCAAAAAGCTCCAGCCCGATGAGTATACGGGCGCGACCTTCTCGATCAGCAATCTCGGTATGATGGGCATCAAAGAGTTCACCGCCATCATCAATCCGCCCGAAGGCGCGATCATCGCCATCGGCGGGGCGAACGCGACGCCTGTCGTCCGCGACGGCCAGATCGTTGTCCGCTCGATAATGAACGTGACAATGTCCTGCGACCACCGCGTCATTGACGGAGCTACGGGAGCGAGGTTCCTTCAGACCTTCAAACAAATGCTCGAAAGTCCGGCGATGATGTTGCTCTAGGTTTAGCGTTGCGGTTTCAAAACGAGCGGTCCCGACCGTTCAGCGACCAACATATCGAAGGCTTCCCTGCTCGAACACGGGAAGCCTTTCTTCGCAACGTAATGCTGTTATCTTCGGCCTTTTCGGGGCTCTACTGCTCTTCCGGAATCTCCTTCGTATTTCCGCGCTCAAGCTTATTGAACCGTGAAGAGGGCAGCCAACTGGGCATTCTGTCGGCTTCAGAGATTCGCCAGCCAAGGATCGCCATGACCTCCGCAACCGTTTCCGGGCCTTCCCAATCCCAGGTTGGGAGTATTACGTCGCCGGGCTGATGATAGTCGGTCTTTTCCCAATCCTTTATCCGCTTGATCCAAACTTCCTTATCGCCTGCCGGAGCGCCGAGCAGCATCAACGCCGGAATGCCTCGCTCGACAAATGAGTAGTGATCGGAGCGGTAGAATACTTTTTCGTCTGGCATCGGATCGGGAATCACGTTGACGCCATAAGATCTCGCTACCTCTTCAAGCATCGCACCTAGTGTCGAATGCTCGGCACCATAGCCGACCATCGTTTTCACGGGTCCATAAACTTCCGAGCCGATGCCGTCCAGGTTGAGGTCCGCCGCGACCTTTTTTACATCCCAAGTCGGGTGTTTGGCCCAGTATTTTGAACCATACAGGCCGTATTCCTCGCCCGTGACGGCAACAAATACCATTGATCTTTTTGGTTTCTGCGACAGCTTCGAATAAGCTTCGGCCACCGCCAGCATCTCGGCGGTGCCGAGCGCATTGTCAGCCGCTCCCGGATATATCTTCCCGTTGTCTTTACCGTAGGCATCGTAGTGGGCCGAAAACACAACCGCCTCCGACTTCAGTTTCGCGTCCGAACCCTCAAGGAATCCGACGACATTACTCGCCGAAACCTTCCTGGTTTCATATTTTGCGACGATCTTCGCCTTTTGCTTCAGGTCGACAGGTTTGAACTCGCGTGCTGCTCCCTGCTCCAATGCCTGTTTCAGAGTCACGGGTGACTTTGCGAAGAGCTTTTCGGCTCCCGCACTACCGACGTAAATGAAGGGCGGCACCTGCGGTGGATAGCCTTCCTCGTCTGGGAGGGTCAACTGACGCCGGGTGAAATAGCTTATCAGTTCATCGGGCGGATGCTCATTTTCGCCATCGCCGATTATGACGATCGCCGCCGCCCGCCCGGCAACGAGCGTTCTCAATATGATCTGATTCGCCTTCTGCTTATCCCAATCCTTTTCAGGAAAGCCCGCCGGCGGGCCCTGGGTCATTACGACGACCTTGCCGGACAGATTCGCGCCATCGAGCATGTTGATCCCGGCCTGTTTTGACTGAATGCCGTAGGACACAAAGATCATTTCACCCGAAACATCCTTGTTTCCGTTATTCTGCGGCAGAAAAGCGAAATCGACGCCATGCACCAGCGTTTGGTCACCGATAGTGAACGACGTGCCGGGCATCGCCACGGTTTCTTTGAACTCAACCTTTTGCAGGTAACTGCCCTTATCTCCGAGCGGTTTTAGTCCATATGACTTCAGCCTGTCTGCGATCCAATTCGCGGCCTTGTCGCCGCCGGGTTGTCCCGTGCCCCGGCCTTCCATCTCTGGTGCCGCGAGCGCGGCTGCCATGTCCTTTATCGATTGGACGGTAATCTTCTCGGCCAACTCGGCCTCGACCGGTGATAACGCGGGCCCGACGGCCGCAGGTGCCGCAGTCTGGGCAAACGAAGTGAAGGTGATCGCGGCGATAAGACCGAGGGCCGTTGACGGTTTTGCAAAGTGGGCAAAAGACAGAAACTTCTTCATCAAATACTCCATAGATCCTCAAACTAAATTTCCGGTGTATTACGCGAGATCCGGTGCTTTTGTTTGCTATTATCTCTTATTTGCTTTCGAGCGGGAACCATGGAGACGGATAAACGAGCAAATCATCTTGCCTTTGCCGCCCTGATAGCCGTTCAGGTATGCTTCGGCACGTTCCCGGTAGCGGGCAAGGTGGTCCTGGCCGTTATCCCGAGCGTAGCCCTTGTCGGGTTTCGCGTTGGCATCGCGGCCGTTATCCTTTTCACGTTCCAATACTTTCGCGGAAGCTTACGGCTTGCGCGCAAGTCGGATTACTGGATCCTGGCAGGGTTCGGGATCATCGGCATCACGCTAAATCAGCTCTTTTTTGTAAAAGGCCTTTCATTGACCAAAGCAACAAACGCGTCGCTTGTGTCAGTGACGATCCCGATGTTCACAGTACTGGCCGGAGCGATCTTCGGGACCGAGAGGCTGACGGGACGAAAGGTTGCCGGCATCCTGCTCTCCGCGCTCGGGGTCGTATTCCTGATAGACCCGCGAAATGCATCATTCTCTGACCAAACGACGATCGGCGATCTGCTCGTCGTATTGAACTCACTTTGCTACGGAGTCTACGTCGCTACTTCAAAGGACGTGGTCACGCGAAACGGGGCGATGCTCTCGATCACATGGATATTCTTGTTTGCGGCACTCATCTGTGTGCCCGCCGGACTGCATTCACTGTCAACTGTCGATGCGGCGGCCATAGAGCCGTTGATCTGGCTGCTCGTGGTCCATATTGCCGTGGCCGCCACGGCCGTTCCGTACTTCCTCAATGCATGGGCCCTCGCCAAGGTTGATCCTTCGATCGTCGCGGTTTTCGTTTACCTCCAGCCGGTCATCGGCTTCCTAACGGCCGTCGCACTCTTGGGCGAAGCCATCGGCCTGAATTTCCTTGCGGCGGCGGCACTGATCTTTGCCGGCGTCTCCTTCGTGACTTTAAGGCCACGGCCGGATTGAAACGATAGTGCCGCGGTTTTGAAATTATTTTTTTTAACCAGCTCTGCTGTAATGCAGGGCGGTCAGGCAAGCCTGACCGCACTGCAGTCGGGCAAGCCCAGGTAATGAATTTTCAAACTGATGCACTACCATTGAAACCAAAGTCTTGCAAATTGCGTACGTTTTATCGTTTAATGCTGGTTGAATATGCCTACGCATATCACACAGATCGACGACAACGAGCACCAACGGACAGTCTTGCGTGTCGAAGGCGAAATGATGCTGGACGATGCCCTGCTGCTGGAACGCATCGCGTCGGACATTCAGACAGATCTCGACACTTGTGTAGCCATCGATCTCGCCGACCTTGACTTCCTCGACAGCGACTCCGCAACCGTCCTCCGCCGCCTCGATGGCCGTATCGGCGTCCACATCGAAGGAATGGAATCCTTTCTCCAAACAGCCATCAACGCCGCTGAAAAGCGTGCGGGTTGATAAGGTCGGAATACGTCGCATGAACGGCCGGGACCTTCCTCAGACATGATCCAACTCTCGCGGTTCGGCCGCACCTGAAATCTCAGATCGCAAATATAGCAAAGAACCCACTCGCCCACGCGGCTGATACCGACCTGTGCTAGATTGTACCTGATGAAGACGAGTGAAATTGCCGAGCTTATTGGTGGTGCCCTGTGCGGTGACGGGACGATCGAGATCAACTCTTGCGCTGCTATCGACCAGGCGGCGGAGGGCCAGATCGCCTTTACCGAAAGTACGGAATCACGGGTTTGGGGCAACGCTTCATGTCTCCTTGTCCCAAACGGATCTGCGGCATCTTCAAATGCATGCGTGATCGTGGTTGAACATCCGAAACTGGCTTTCGCACGCGTTGCCGCGAAACTACATCCGCGACAGCAACATGCGCCGCATACACACCCAACCGCCATAGTCGCTTCAACCGCTGCCATCGGGGAAAATGTGTTTCTCGGGGCCTTTGCCTGCGTTGGCGAAGGCTCTACCATCGGAAACGGATCGCAGCTTATGGCCGGCGCCAGGATCGGCGACGGCGTGAGTATAGGCAAAGAATGCGTTGTGCATGCGAATGTTGTCGTGAAGAACGATTGCTCGATCGGAGACCGCGTCGTCCTGCATTCTGGCGTGGTCATCGGCGCTGACGGTTTCGGATATGTTCGTGATGGTTCGGCTGGCTACGTACAGTTTCCACAGATCGGGACGGTCGTCATCGAAAACGATGTTGAGATCGGAGCCAACACATGCGTCGATCGCGGAGCCCTCGGCGAAACACGCATCGGCGAAGGCACGAAGATCGACAATCTCGTCCAGGTCGGCCACAACGTAAATATCGGCAAGCGCTGCGTCATCGCCGCCCAAACCGGCATCTCAGGCAGCGTAGTGATCGAGGACGACTGCGTCATCGGCGGCCAGGTAGGATTCGGCGATCACGTCCGTGTCCAAAGCGGCGCCGTCATCGGCTCACAGGCGGGAATCCTTCCCGGCAAAATTGTTCGCCCGGGCATCTGGTGGGGCACGCCGATCCAGCCGCTTGACGAATACAAACGCCAAAATGCCCACCTCAAAAGCATCGGGCGACTTAAGGCTGAAGTGAAGGCTCTCAAAGAAAATATCCGAAACGACCGTGGGGAATAGGTGTTCATTTCCAACTAACCACTCCAACCGAAGACGAACGACCTTTCATTCAATGGATACGGATTGGTCAGCAGTGTATAGTTAAAGCGCGGGGCCCTCTTCTTCGTCCAGCAGCTTCAGAATCTCCTCGGCGGCCCGTCTGGACGCACCTCCCTGGCCCAGCTTTTCGGAAGCCTCCCGAAGCTCATCGCGCATCTGGGCATTCGTTTGCGGCTCGATCAATCTGTTCAATTCCGTGGACAGCGTTTCGGGCGTTAGGTCATTCTGGATCAGCTCCGCCGCCACACGCTTTCCGGCGATAAGGTTGATCAATCCGAAATGATCGACTTCTATCAGCGGCCGCAGAAGCCGATAGTTAAGAGCTGAACCTTTGTAGACGATCGCCATCGGCGTTCCGATGATACCGGCTTCGAGCGTCGCCGTTCCACTAGTGACGGCGGCGGCATCAGCGGCATTCAACGCGTTGTAGGTCTCGTCTTTCACGACCCGAAAGTTAGCCGGCAGTCGAATTCCCCGTCTCCGGGCACTGTCGATCGCGGTTTGTGCCTCATCCTCGCTCCTTGTCGAGGCGAGCGCCACCACGAACTGAAGTTTCGCGTCCACTGCCGACATCCTTGCGGCGGCTTCGATCATGATCGGCAGGATAGTGGAAAGCTCTTTTTGACGGCTTCCAGGCAAAAGTGCTATCAGCGTAGCGTCCGCCTCGAAACCGTGCTTCTCACGAAACTCCTGTTTCGACAGCGAAGACTCCACCTCCTTGGACAAAGGATGTCCGACATACTTCACATTCGTGATCCGGTGTTCCGCGTACCAACCCTTTTCAAACGGCAGGATCGTCAATAGAAGATCGACGTGGTCTCGTATCACACTTTTTCGATACTTCCGCCACGCCCATAGTTGAGGCGAGATGTAGTAAACAACGCGGTGGCCTTTGCGGCTAAGAGATTTTGCGAGCTTAAGGTTGAAGTCCGGAAAGTCGATCAGCACGATCAGATCGGGCCTGCGGCTCGCAGCGGCCTTCTTCAAATCGCGGAACGCCCGGAGGAAAGTTCGTAACGATCTCACGATCTCAAGAACCCCGACGACCGCAAGCTGATCCGCCCGGACGATCGCCTCGACCCCCGTGTCCCGCATCGCCTGCCCGGCGGCGCCAAAGAACTCGAAATCGTGGTCCGGCGCCGACGACCGCAAGGCACTGACGAGCCGGGCGCCATGACCGTCCCCCGACGCCTCGCCTGCTACGATCATTATCTTGTATGCGGTGGACATCAAGGTCAATCCCGGCCGTGATAGCCGATAGTTGGTCTCATTGTAAATTGTAAATTGGTGATTGTGAATTGGTTATCCGACCGTCAACGGATAATTCGCAGGTACCTGATCTTCTAAACAAGCCCTCGCCGCAAAATGCAAACTGACAAACCTTTACAGACGCGACGGCATCAAAGGTCTTGTTTCATCGGCCCCGTGGTCAGCATGGCCCACATGCGGTTGCAGAACGCATTTGTAACCTTTAAAATGCAAGTTTTGTACTTAGGGTCTTTATTCAACAAATGATCGTACGTTCGATGCTGGTTTGGCCGCATCTACGGGAGGAGTTCGTGACGCGTTACTTGTCATTCTTTTTTGCTTTTATCTTGATCTTGCTGCCGCTGGCTGTGTCGGCCCAGACACCTACGCCGACGCCGTCGCCTACACCGACGCCAACTCCGGTCCCGCACCCGATCACGGTTGCGGGGCAGATCAGCAACTCTGGAGCGGAAACCTTCGCCGGAGCGATCAGCGGTGACGGCCGTTTTGTCGTTTTCGAATCTCGGGGCAACCTCGCGACCGAGAATCCGCGAAATGCCGACGGAAATGTCGAGATATTCCTCTGGGATTACGCTCAACGGCGGATCTTCCAGATAACGGACACGAAGAGCGTGTTGTGGCACCGATCCCTTGGTTTCAACGCTTCGAACGTTCGCGTCGAGATCACGAACCGCCGCCCGGTAATAAGCCACGACGGACGCTGGATCGCATTCAGTTCGAACGCGACGTCCTCGACGCCCGCAGTCCCGGATCTCACGAATCCGGGCAGCTTCGACGCCGACGCCCTGACATCCCCGACACCAGCACCGAGCCCAACACCAACGCCAACGGGCAGCCCGAGCCCGAGCCCAACCCCAACTCCGACACCCGGTGACAATCCACTTACGACGGATGCCAATCTGGAAATGTGGCTTTATCAGATTCCGGCATACGGGCCAGCAGACTTGAGTAGCGGCGAAGAACTTCCGATCACGGAACTTAGCGGCGGCAGTTTCATAAATGTGACGAATACGCCGCCAAGCCGTTTGCCGGTCCCGGCGACGACTACGACCGGAGCCTTTGTCGCGGACGATAATCACGATGCCTCGATCAATGACGATGGAAGCATTATCGCTTTTGCCTCGACCCGCGACCTGGTCCCGTGCGTTGGCAACCTGTTTCCGGACAACGACAACGACGAGATCTTCACTTTCGTTCGCGGTGGATCTCCCGGCTGCGGCGACGGCAGCGGTCCGGGCCTCCGGCAGGTGACGCGAACGCCTCGCGGGCCGGTCACAAATCCGATTTACAGCAAGAACCCGTCGATCTCGGGGAATGGCGGGCGCGTCGTGTTTGCGAGCACGGGTGATGATCCCATAGATAACCCCGCGAACACGACCGATCCGAATTTCGATACCGGCTCAAACCCGGAATCAAGCCGTAACGAAGAGGTCTTCTATGCGGACCTTGCCAACGGCAGCCCGACCGGTGGGAAACAAATTACAACTACGACGTCGGCAAACCCCGGCGATCCCGTCAATATTTTGGACCTGGGCAAACGCATGAGCCGGGACGGGCGTTACATTGCTTTTGATTCCTACGCCGATTTTCCCGCAACGCCCGATCCGGGCAATCAAACCTCGACGGCGAGTTTTGCGCTTTACATATACGACACTACGACCTTGACGTTCACGCGAGTCGGCCCCCGGAGCGACGCCGATTCCGAAGCTGCCGGCGGCGATGTTCAGCATTATCCGGGATTTACCGATTATGATGCGAACGGGACGCCGTCAACCCTGCTTCTGGTGACTCGGATGAACATCAAGCCGGACGGTACTATCCCGACCGTCGCATCCGAGGGCCAGAACCCCTTTGGCGGACGAATGACGCAGATCTACCATTATGATCTTGCGAACGCGACATTCGAACGGCTTAGTACGTTCAACCTTTCATCGGTGTTTCTGGCAAATACACAGCCATTGCCCAGCAACACCGCACGCCGCTTTGCTTTCAACCTGTCGCTGACCGAATTGGGTACGGGCAACCCGGACCTGAGTGCCGAAGCCTACTACATGCTGCGGCCCGTTGTGATCAATGCATCGGAGACCGGCACAAGGAGTTTCCTGACCGGAGCGTCGAAGTTGCCGGTAACCTTCACGCAGCCCTCTCCTACCCCGACGCCGAGCCCTACGCCGACGCCGAGTCCTACGCCGACGCCGACACCTTCTCCGACCCCGACGCCGGGCGGTACACCGACACCGACCCCCACGCCGGTGCCGACGCCGACTCCGGTGACCCCGGCGGAAATATTTGGGCTGTCGTCGGGAATGCTCGCGGTCCTGAATTACAATGTGCCGCTTACGCCGCCGACGGTTCCGAGAACGGCGGTTGGCTCGCTCGATCGCAGCTTCACGCTGCCTATCGAACTCAGCGGAGTTACGCTGTCAATAAATGGGGCCGCGGCCGGTCTTAAATCGGTCAGCCAGCAAGAGATTGTTTTTGTAGTCCCACCGGCACTGATTGGAACGGCCGCCGGCGTTACTTATCCCTACGTCGTTAACAACAACGGGCTTGAATTCAGAGGTGAAATGAAACTTGTCCCCGCGAGGCCCGACATTTTTACCAACCCGTTAATATTTGGGCCGGGGGGACGTGCCGATCTGAGAAACGTGACCAATCGGGTGCATACGACAGAACCTTTCACCGTCACAACGATCCAGATCCGCGGCGGCAGACGCGTCTCGACCATTTTGCGCGTTCGCGTCACGGGAATTACTGATCGATTGACGCCTTCGCGAATCAAAGTGAGAATCCGAAATCGGATAATGACCGCTCTGGCCACGCCGGTGATGATCGAGCCGGGCGTTTGGACATTCGATTTCAATCTGCCGCGCGAGCTTGACCGAGCAGGGGACAACTTGCCAGTGGTCGTATTTTATGAGGACCCAACCGGAACGAACTTCTTCTCACGGCTCGATGATACGGCGCCGCGCGTGTTCATTTTGTGATATAATCCAGTCATGGCACAGGAAAAAGGCGGGATTAGTATGCCCGCCTTTTTATTCTTAGGCTTTGGTCCCTACCTTTTGCCTGGCGGCTGTCCGCATGTGCCGGGTTGATATCTTATGAAAATTTCACCAAAAGTTTGGCACAATGGAAAGCTCATTGATTGGGACGATGCCCGCATCCACGTTATGTCTCACGTGGTCAATTACGGCACAAGCGTGTTCGAGGGCATTCGATGCTATAACACGAAGAAAGGCCCGGCCGTATTTCGCCTGACCGAGCATATGCAGCGGCTGGTGAATTCGGCGAAGATCTATCGGATGGACGCCGAATTCGACCGCGACGCTTTTTGCGGCGCGGCCGTCGAGCTTATTCGTACAAGCGGCCTTGATGAATGCTATCTGCGGCCCGTGATCTTCCGCGGCCTGGACGAGGACAAGCCGGCCTTTGGCGTGTATCCGCTTAATAACCCTGTCGAGTGCTATATCGCCGCGTGGGAGTGGGGCAAGTATCTTGGCGACGAGGCGATCGAGAGCGGCATCGACGTTTGCGTTTCAAGCTGGAACCGATTCAACACGAATGCTCTGCCAGCGATGGCCAAGGCCGGGGCGAATTATATGAATTCGCAGCTTATCAAGATGGAGGCGAAACTCGGCGGATACGCCGAAGGCATTGCTCTTGACGATCGTGGCTACGTATCCGAGGGTTCCGGCGAGAATCTTTTCCTGGTCAACGACGGCCGACTGATCACCCCGCCGCTCGGGGCCGCTATCCTGCCCGGCATCACTCGCAATTCGGTTATCGCTATCGCACGCGAAATGGGACTCGAAGTTCAGGAAGCGATAATCCAGCGAGCCGCTCTCTACCTGGCCGACGAACTGTTCTTCACCGGCACGGCCGCCGAAATAAGCCCGATCCGCTCGGTCGACAAGATAACCGTCGGCACCGGTAAACGCGGCGAAATAACCAAACGCCTGCAGGACGAGTTCTTCAAGATCATTCGCGCTGAACGCCCTGCACCAAACGATGCTCCGTGGCTGACGTTTGTTCACGGAGAAACCGTGACGGCGAACTAAAACTCATCCGGGAGCCCGCACATTAGCATGGCGTGAGGCCGATCTCCACATTCCGCCATTGCGTTGTACGGGCTTTTGCATTTCTGCTGTAATCTATCGAAACCAGCGTCCACATTAGGCCCTTACTACGTGCGGGCTTTCGCATTTCTACTGTAATCTATCTGAATGCGGGTCTTTCTAGCTCGATCTGCACTTGAGCTTGCGGTTTTCGTCTGCGGCGCACTGGTGATGGTTTACGAGATCATCGGCTCGCGGATCGTGGCGCCGTATATTGGGACTTCGACGTACATTTGGACGAGCCTGATCGGGGTCATTCTTGCTGCCCTCAGCCTCGGCTACTGGATCGGCGGGCGAATGGCCGACAAGCGACCGGAGATCAAGATCCTTGCTGCCGCGATCTTCATGGCGGGCGGCCTGGTTTCGCTGACAATACTGATAAAAGATGTTGTCCTTTCCGCGATCCATGCCGCGGGCGGACCGCTTGAACTCAAAGCCGTCGGAGCGGCCGCGCTTCTATTCGCACCGGCCAGCGTGATGCTGGGTTTCGTAACGCCTTATGCGGTCAAGCTTCGCACGCTCTCGCTCAACGAATCGGGCAAGACCGTCGGAAGGCTGTACGCCCTTTCGACCGTAGGCAGTATAGCGGGCACCTTCGCGGCGGGCTTTTTTCTCATTCCGTTCGTTGGCAGCACTCGCACTCTTTATCTGATCGCCGGTTCGCTCTTCGCCGTCAGCCTCCTGCTTGCACCGTTCGCCCTCACACGCACAAATCTCACCATCCTCATTGTCTTTGTGTTCGGGATGACCGGCAGCGAAGTGTCGGCATGGTATATGCGCACAGTTCACGGCGTTATCGACCTGGACACCGAGTACAGCCGCGTCCAGATCTTTGAGACCACGCACGCCGAAACCGGCCGTCCGTATCGTGCCATTGCCACTGACCCCTATTTCGCCCAATCTGCGATCTACCTCGATGACGGCTCGCCCGTCTTCGAATACGTTAAATTTTTCAAACTTGTCGATCATTTCAACCCCGGGAATAAGAAGGTCTTGATGATCGGCGGCGCCGGCTACACCATCCCTCGCGAATACCTAAAGGATCACCCGGACTCGACGATAGACGTGGTCGAGATCGATCCCCAAATGACCCAGCTAGCCCGCCAATACTTCGGCCTAAAAGACGATCCGCGCATGAAGATCTTTCATCAGGACGGCCGCGTCTTCCTTAACAACGCCCCCTCAAACACCTACGACGCCGTTTTCATCGACGCCTTCGGCTCGCTTTTCTCGATCCCCTGGCAACTAACCACCCTGGAAGCTGTGCAGCACGTTCACCGAGTTCTGAAACATGAAGGAGTTGTGATCGTCAACATCGGCGGAGCGCTCGAAAGTGATTCGTCAAGATTCCTTGCGTCGGAAACATCTACCTTTCGGAAGGCGTTCTCCGAGGTTCTTCTGTTCAAGGTCCGTCCCGACCGAAGTGATTCTGACCTCCAAAACATTGCGCTTGTCGGCTGCAAGGTTGGCTGTCACCCCTTTCTGCCGGGCAATCGCGTTGTTCCTCCACTCGAAAACCTGCGAGAAGGCAATTTCGGGGATGCTCAGACCTTAACGGACGAGCTGGCGCCAGTTGAGCATTTCAACTCCTTCGCCTTGAAACAATTTGGACCGATCGGGCGATAGCCCAATGATCACAATCCCGTTCCGAAGCGTTCGGTGCCGAAGGCGCCGATGCCTTTTAGGCGGAAGCTGAATAGGAGGCGGTTTTCGTTGCGAACGCCGACATTGAAGGTGTAGAACTGTACGGCGAGGGCGCAGCAGTCGTAGGCGTAGCCGACGGTGTAGAGGGACGAGATCAGTGGCGAAAGCCGTGCCTGACGGCGGTTCTCGAAATCAAAAAAGACCGAGGCCCCGGCGTAGAGTCCTTTATCGCGGTCGCCGACGAAGAGGGACGGACTCCATTGCGACCCGCGCAGGGTGCCGGGCTCTTTCACGACCACCCCGTCCGCCGGAGCGGCGTCCACCCCTCCTAAGACAGGAGGGGAGTTTGCTCCGCCACGCGGTCCTAGTTGCGCCGCCAGTGAAGGAATGAGATCGACGGCCCGCGTGTAATAAAACGTCTGAAAGACCTTAAGCAGTCGCGTATCGTAACCGACCGTTGCCGAAATTGCCCGAACGCCGCCGCCCTGCATGCCGACGTCCATTCGCGTGCTAAAGAATATGGTTCGCTGCGGCCTGTAGGTCATGTCAATATTCAACGGCGAGAACCGTCGCTCCACACCGCCAAACGTATAGAAAGACAACGCCGTGATGGGTGCGATCTGATTTCGCCGTCCCGGAACGAGCGCTCCGCCAAACGTCTTGTCGAAAAAATACTTTCCGCGCACTACGATGCTGAAGATCTCGTACGGCTGGATCGAGAGTTCCTTCTTCTCCTGTTCTTCGGCTGCCGCGATTATTGCCTTTATCGAGGAAACCGCGTCCGTCCGCTCGGCCTGCGGCGGAGATGGTTTTTCCATATCAGCCTGTTCGCCAACCGGCGACGATGCGAGTTGAACCCCATTCAGGGCCGAAGTGGAAGTGAGCCGGCGGCGAGCTTCGGGGGTAACCGCTTCGGCGTAGCGTCGCGTGTAAAACCGATTGGCGATCCCGAACTCTATCTCGTTCGTGTCGGTGATAGTGTCGAGCTGATCGAACCTGATGATACGGTGGAAATTGTCGATACCCTTGATAAAACGATAAGTGGCAAACGGTTCGATAACGTGGCGGAACTTGAATTCGTTGTTCTTGCCGTAGTAGTTCTTGGCCAGTGCGACCGGCCTGACATCAAACTCAAACTCGCCGTACGTTCTTAATGTATCCCTTTCAGTCAACCGACGCATATCGTTGAATGAATTAGAGTAATAGGTCGCCCGGATCGATCCGGTCGCGGTGAAATTTACATATTTTGTATTGATCGGGATAGTAACTTGCGGATAGGCATCGTAACGCAGATTGAAAAGCGAGGTCCTAACCGGATCGCTACCCGTTTGGGAGCGGTAGAGATCGAGATCTGTCACCGTTTCTCGTCGCGAGGTTCCTTCGATGCCGGTCTTGAACGAAAAGTAGACGCCTTTCAGAAACGAAAGCATTGACGGCCGCTTCTCAAAATGAACACTTGGCAGGTTGTTGGTACTGATCGATACGTTCGGGATCGAGATCACCTGTGTCCGGGCGAGTAGATCAAGCGTATAGTTGCTCCAACTCTTGTTCCCGAACACTTGCGAGACCTCGATCGGTGAGATTATCTGCTGGACGCCGTCGGAAAAGACCTGGCGAAACGCAAGGTTCGACGTTACGCGAACGTCCGCGGCGGCGGTCCAGCCATTCGAGAAATATTGAACGCCCTCGGCATAAAAGATCGAACCGCCCTGGTCCGGATGGTCGGCATCTTCTTTGGCCCCGAAAATGCGGTCCTTGACCGCGAAAAGGCCAAAATCGAAGAACGAGCGGTCATTAGCACGCGTCCGCACATCAAAGCCGTAGCCAATGCCTCGGGACGAATAAATGTCACCACGAAACGTAATGTCCGCCGAGCGGCCAAGAGTTTGAAAGTACGCCGTTTGGATTCGGACACCTTTGTTCCCCGAAAAACCGAAGGTTGGAGTGAGAAAACCGGAGGCCCGATCGCGTTCCTTGATCGGGATCGAAGCATATGGGAGCGGCACTATCGGCACGTCCTTGATCCGAAACTTCCCGTTCTTAAGCTTTACCTTGTCGTCCACCTTAATGGTTGCCTCATCGGCCGTGAACGACCATTTCGGAACCGCCTCGTCACACGCGGTAAATTTGCCTTTTGTGACGACGATCTCATCTATTTTCGTCCGTTCGACGCGGTCCGCGGTAAAGTAGATAACGGTTCCGTCGTTTGTCTGATTTGTGAAGCCGGTTGAATCCTCGAAATGGCCAAGCTTGGTCTTTAGGTTGAAGACGGCCCGGGCGCCGGTGATCCGCTGATCATCCCCTTCGTCGAACACTACGCTTCCCTCGGCCACCATGCGATCCTCGGCCTCGTAAAGCACGATCTTGTCCGCCTGCATCCGGTATTTGCCGAACCGAGCGTCGACATTACCGCTGTAGGTTAGAACCCGGCTTCCCTTTGCACCCTCAACACTTTGGCTGTCCGAGTAGACCACGACATTACCGGCGGAAACTGCTTCGTCATCTTCGGTCCGACTCGTCTTTGGCGGCTTGATGCTTTGTTCTGGGGCAACCGGATTGATATTCGGGGTATCGGTGATGGGGTTAGCTACCCGACGTTCAACAGGGTTGGGGTCCTGGGCCGCGGCGTCGCAAAAAAACAATCCGGCGAGCAGTGCGGCAATGATCACTTTCCCAAGGTGCATGGCATGAAGAGCAGCTTTTTTGATGATAGACGAAATCAGGCAAACATTAAAGTTAGGCCCGTTCAGGAGAGTTCTGGGGGGAACAAAACTAGATGCGTCCGTTAGATATCGGGTTGTACCCTCCTTCGAGCCGAACCGACTGCTCATTTCGCAAATACCTCCAGGACAAAGAAATTCGTTTTGTCTACGCGCGACAGCGTGCCTTCGTTATACGGCGATTGATAGAACTGTTCAGCGGAATATGATGTAGCCTGGATACCGGTATCGCCGCTGATCTCGCTCTGCGTTACAAGCTCGGTCGGAAACCAGGTTTCGCTTGCGATCGAAACTGGTGCACCGGGACGCGTCTTCGATGCTGTATCAACAAGTTTTTTCGCGTCATCGTCGGTCAACTGAAATACAGCGACAAGGCGTCGGCCCTGCGCCCCGGGAAATTCCTTCCAAACCAAGTCCTCAGGTTCATACGGCAATTTCACGAGCGATGAAAGTTCTTCGGCGTTGTCCTTAGCTCCATCCATTCCGGGCTCAATCGCCCGATTCGAATTTCGCACATTTGCATTTGAGGACACGACAGTGTTGCCCGTCGTCGGCCCGTCTTCACACCCGATCAGGGATGATATCGAAGCGAGAAGTGCTAACATCAGTAGAAGCTTGGGCCCAGGCATTCTGGTATTGTAGGGTCATTGACGCGGGTTTGCAATTTTGACACCGGAACCTTGCGGTGGATCGAATTTAATCAATTTACAAATGGGCCCTGGAAAGAAAGCCACCTGGTACGCGTTGATAACGCTGTTCGCCATCAATACGGCAAATTTCTTCGACCGCCTGATCCTCGGTGCGGTCGGCGAGCCGGTAAGGAAAGAGTTCGGCCTGGGCGATGCCTCGCTCGGCCTGCTGGCTACGGCCTTTACGCTGCTTTACGCCTTCGTCGGGCTTCCGCTGGGACGGCTTGCCGATATTGCTCCCAGAAAGTACATCTTATCTGCCGGGGTATTTTTTTGGAGCCTGATGACGGCGGGAACGGGCGTTGCGCAGAGTTTCTGGCAGATATTCGCGATGAGGCTCGGCGTGGGCATTGGCGAGGCCTCGTGCGCTCCGGCGGCAACGTCGCTGATCGCGGACCTATTTCCAAGCGAACACCGCGCCAAGGCAATGAGCATTTTTATGCTCGGCCTGCCGATCGGCATTGGACTAAGCTTCGCGGTCAGCGGCAGCATCGCGCAAGCATACGGCTGGCGTGCGGCTTTTCTGATCGCCGGAGTCCCGGGCATCGTGCTGGCCGTCGCGTGTCTGTTTATCAGGGAGCCGGTCAGAGGCCAGTTAGAACCGGGAGCGGCGGCCGGGCTCCGGGAAACACGGGATGGTAAGAACCCCGTCGCTATCGCTCGCGGTGCCGACCTGTACCGCCGCATTCTATCCTCGCCGACGATGCGGTGGCTGATCATCTCCGGCGTGATCCACAATTTCTGCCTGTACACCCTTAGCTCTTTCATGACACCGTATATGATGCGTTGGCACGGAATGGACATTCGCGATGCCAGCATTAACGCTATGCTGATAAATGGCGTGTTCACCCTTCCGGGACTGTTATTTGGAGGATTTGTCGGTGATGCGGCGAAAAGTCACCGGGCGGGCGGGGGCCTGCTCCTCGCGGCTTTCGCGACGTTGGCGGCGGTTCCGCTTCTTTGGCTCGCGGTTTCGGCAGCCCGAACCGATGCTATTACCTTCGTTGCTGCAATGGGTGGTGCCTTTGCTCTGATGTATTTCTATTATTCGAATGTCTACGCCGCAATTCAGGACGTAGTCGAACCTCGATTACGAGGCTCGGCGATGGCGGTCTATTTCTTTGCGATGTATCTTCTCGGCGGTGCGCTCGGCCCTTATCTGACCGGGCTCCTCAGCGACAGTTTCACGCGGCGGGCAGCGACGCTAGCCGGAGTCTCCGATACCGCCAACGCCGCCCTCGAACCATTCCGAGCCGTTGGGCTGCATAATGCGATGTACGTAATCCCGGTACTTGCGATAGCTTTAACTGCCGTGCTTTTCGCGGCTTCACGTTCCATTTCGGCAGAATCTCCGGCGGTAAACTTGTCGGATGAAACCGCGGAATAGATCGGTATCGTACGAGAATCGACTAAGGTGATATGCGTCGGGTCATTGCGACAACGACCAAGGGGCCCGGCCTCGCGTTCACACAAGGGAGTTTTGCTTCTACCGTGATAAAATTTTAGCTTATATTTGAATAAGCTATGACACCTGAGACAAAGGAAGCATCGACCGCAGCAGAATCGGCGAAACAGCGTTGGGAAGAGGAAACTCTCTCAAAGGTCCTGGAAAAGACACCCGAGCGCAAGAAGTCATTTGAAGGCGTTTCGCTTGAACCTGTCGAACGCCTTTATACCGAAGCCGACGTGGACGGCATCGAAGTCGGCTTTCCCGGCGAGTATCCGTATAAGCGCGGCATTCATCCGACCGGATATCGCGGAAAGCTTTGGACCATGCGGCAGTTCGCCGGGTTCTCGTCGCCGGAGGAAACGAATCGCCGATTCAAGTATCTGATGGCCCAAGGGCAAACCGGACTGTCCGTTGCTTATGATCTTCCCGCACTGATGGGCCTTGACGCTGATTCGCCTTTGAGCGAAGGCGAGGTCGGCAAATGCGGTGTCGCGGTTTCGTCGCTCGCGGATTTTGAAGTTCTGTTCGACGGAATTCCGCTCGATTCTGTAACAGTTTCCCAAACCATCAACGCACCTGCTCCGATCTTCCTTGCGATGTACCTGGTCGTCGCGGAAAAGCAGAAAGCGGATTTCAGCAAGATCTCGGGCACGCTGCAGAACGATATTCTTAAAGAATACATCGCTCAAAAAGAGTGGATCTACCCGATCAAACCGGCGATGAAGCTGGTCATCGACACGTTCGAATATTGCTCGAAAAACGTTCCGAAATACAACCCGATCTCGGTGAGCGGCTACCACATCCGTGAGGCCGGGGCGACCGCGTTGCAGGAACTTGCTTTCACATTGCGTGACGGTGTCGAGTATGTGCAGTACGGCGTCGATCGCGGTATGAACGTTGATGAGTTCGTCCCGCGGCTTTCATTCTTCTTCAACGCACACAACGATTTTTTCGAAGAGATCGCAAAGTATCGAGCCGCCCGGGTTGTTTGGGCACGGACGATGAAGGAACGCTTTGGAGCAAAGAATCCGCGTACGATGCAGCTCCGCTTTCACACCCAAACAGCCGGAGTTTCGCTGACTGTTCAGCAGCCGTTGAATAATATTGCACGTGTTGCGATCCAGGCACTTGCCGGAGTGCTCGGAGGCACGCAATCGCTTCACACTGATTCATACGACGAAGCCCTCGCCCTGCCGACCGACAACGCGGCACTCATCGCGTTAAGAACGCAGCAGATCATCGCAGAAGAAACCGGCGTCGTGAACACGGTCGACCCGCTCGGCGGCAGTTGGTATGTCGAATCGCTGACGCAAAAGATGATCGAAGGATGCTTCGATTACTTCGCAAAGATCGACAACTTTGGCGGCATGGTCGAAGCCATCGAGGCCGGATTCCCGCAGCGTGAGATTCAGGAATCGGCATATCAATACCAAAAGGCCGTCGAGCGAAACGAACAGTCGATCGTCGGCGTAAACAAATACGCGATGGACGCGGAGATCCACAAAACCGACATTCTCCAGATAGACGAAACCGTCCGCGACCACCAACTCGAACGACTTGCTCAAGTCAAAGCAACCCGGGACAATGGTGCCGTCGCCAACGCTCTCGACAAACTGAAGCTCGCCGCCCAACACAACGAAAACACCATGCCCATGATCATCAACGCGGTTTCCGCCTACGCGACAGTCGAAGAGATCTGTGTCGCGTTGCGCGATGTATATGGAATTTACGAGGAGCCGGCGTTTTAGTAGAAAAACAGCTTCCAGTTTTCAGCCGCCAGTTTCCAGTGCCGGAAGCTGAAAGCTGATTACTGGAGGCTGGTCTTAAATTTCTTATGCAGGATTTCAAGAATCTCAAGGTGTGGCAGAAAGCACACGAACTAGCCTTGCTGACGTATCGATTGACCGCGGACTTCCCACGCGAAGAATTGTTTGGCCTAAGAAATTCTCTCAGGAAAACCAGCATCGATATACCCGCGTTCATTGCGGAAGGCTGTGCGAAAACCACGGATGGTGAGTTCGCCCGTACGATGTCACTGGCGATCGCATTGGCCAATCGGCTTGAATACTACACACTCATGGCCCTGGACTTGAAGATGCTGTCGAACGAAGATCACAGTTCTCTCACGCAAGCGATCGTGGAGGTTCGAAAGATGCTTAGCGGATTCTCGCGTGCTTTAGCGGTTTAGTTCTTGGCGACGTAACTAACGCGCCAGATCTTATCCCCGCCATCGTCAGCTATCAGTAGTGAGCCATCCGACGCGACTAGAAGTCCGACCGGGCGGCCCCAGACTTCGTTCGAGTTTTCGTTCGGCAGCCAGCCTGAAACGAAGTCTTCGTAGGAATTCCCTTCCAGTTTGCCCTTGCTGTCGAATTTGATCCGGACGATCTTATAGCCGGAGAGTTTTTGCCTGTTCCATGAGCCGTGAAACGCGACAAACGCATCGCCCTGATACTCCTTCGGGAACATTTTTCCCGTGTAGAACTGAATGCCCAGCGCCGCTACGTGCGAAGTAAAGAGCACATCAGGCACTATCGCCTTTTTTACAAGGTCAGGACGCTCACCTTTGCGCCTCGGGTCTTCGTTCTGACCAAGATACGAGTATGGCCAGCCGTACCAGCCACCTTCTTTTACTGAGGTCGCGTAGTCGGGAACGAGATCATCACCAAGGCCGTCACGTTCGTTCACGGCGGTCCACAGCTCACCGGTCTTCGGGTTCCATGCAAGGCCGATCGGATTACGCAAGCCGGCGGCATAGATGCGGTGATTCTTTCCGTTTGGATCATACACCGAGATGGCCGCTCGTTTTGGATCGGCTTCGACGCTGACGTTCGTAGCCGAGCCGATCGATACGAACATCTGCTTTCCGTCCGGAGAGAATAAAATATTCCGCGTCCAGTGCTGGTTATAGCCGCCCGGTGTCAGTTCGACGAGTTTCTCCGGTCCACCCTCGGCAGCCGTCTGCCCGCTCCGATATTTGAATCTAACGATCGCGTTTGTATTCGCGACATAGAACCAGTCGTCGTGAAACGCCATTCCAAACGGTTGAGCAAGCTTGTCGGAAAATACAAAACGCTCTTCTGCGACACCATCCTTGTTTTTGTCACGCAGGACGTAGATCGTGTTCGCCCGCGAATCTGCAAGAAAAACATCGCCATTCGGCGCAAGTGCCATCCATCTCGGCTGGCGAAAACCGCCCTCGGCAAAAACATTGACCTTAAACCCTTTGGGGACGGTCAACACGGCACCGGCGGGCATCGGCACCACCTTTGACGGCCGCATCGCGCTTTCGGTGTGATATGGCTCGGGCAATTTGGCCGGATCGTAGGAATAGGACGGCATTCGATCCGCCTGCAAAACCTGCGGCATTGAAGGCCGTGAGGGTGTCCCGACCGTCTGCGCCTGAACGCCGGTGGCTGCAACCAGGAATAGAATTAAGGAAGCGGCAGGCTTTCTGATAAAATTAATTCTCACAATTACCTCGGTCTGCAAAAATGGGTCTTGCTAAACAGGATAATCTGCCTGTCACGATATCGACAAGAACGCTCGGCGATCTCGGCGAACGCCTGGCCGCCGAAGAACTTGTAAAACGCGGCTATCGGCTGGTCATGGCTAACTTCACAGTACCGATCGGGCGTAACACGAACAACGCTCAGATCACGGGCGAGATCGACCTGATCGCATTAGACGGCGAAACCTTGTGCTTTATAGAAGTGAAAACGCGCAGTTCGGACGAGTTCGCTTCGCCCCTTTCGGCGGTCGATCTAAGGAAACAGCGTCAGATCATACGAACGGCCCGGGTATATCGTCGAATATTTGGGGTCCGCGACGTGAAGCATCGTTACGACATTGTCACCGTGGTTCTTGGCGGGCGTCGGCCGGTGATCGAACTGTTCAAAGGATTCTGGAATGAGGCCCGGTTCAAGAAAAGGGTATGGACGGGCGACATTTGGGAAAATGCCTGAACAAACGTTAGAAACGAAACGTATCTGGTCGGAAAGATAGTCAATAACCAAACAATATGAACAAACTGATCATTTCACTCGGCATCTTCGTGATCCTTACGGCCGGCTCAGAATCGCTGTTTGCCCAGCTTCCGCCGCTGGTCGATCGTGAGGTCATCTTTGGCAACCCGGAATACGCGGGAGCCCAGATATCACCCGACGGTAAGTATATTTCATTCATTAAACCGCTTAACGGAACAATGAACATTTGGGTGAAGGGCTTTGACGAACCATTTTCGGCAGCCCGGCCAATGACGGCGGATTCGGCCCGACCCGTACGAAACTATTTCTGGTCGCGCGACAGTAAGTACATTCTCTTTGTCCAGGACAAGGGCGGCGATGAAAATTTTAATGTTTACGCAGTAAACCCAGCCGAAAAGCCCGCCGCTGGTTCCAACGTTCCGGCGGCACGCAACATAACGGCCGCGAAGGGTGTTCGGGCGATGATCCAGGCCGTTCCCGATTCAGACCCTGATGCGATCTACGTAGGGATCAACGACCGTGATAAAGCCTGGCACGACCTGTATAAAGTAAAGATCTCAACTGGCGAACGTACGCTTATTAGCGAAAACCACGATCGGTATCAGCGAATGATCTTCGATAACACCGACAAGCTGCGGCTTGCGACGCGGGCCGCTCAAAATGGCGATACTGAGATACTTAAGGTCGCGGCCGACGGCAAGGCGACAAAGATATACGACTGCAACGCGTTCGAGCAATGCTCGCCGCTTAGGTTTCATAAGGACAACAAGCGCGTCTATCTTCGCACCAACAAAGGCGATGCCGACCTGGTCGAGCTTATGCTAATGGATGCGGAGACAGGAGCCGTCACTAAAGTAGAGGGCGACCCGCTCAAGAAGGTTGACCTGGGCGGAGTTTGGTTCTCCGACCTGAGGGACGAGATCGAGGCAACAACATACGAGGACGATCGTGAACGGATCTATTTTAAGGATAAGGCTATCGAAAAGATCTACCGCGACATAAAGAAGCGACTTGGCGATCGCGACATCGATCTCCAATCTGCCACGGCCGACGAGATGAAGTACATCGTCGTCTCATACAGTGACGTCGATCCCGGCACTGTTTGGACGTACGATGTAAAATCAAAGAACCTGACGACGCTGTATCAGGTCCGCGAAAAGCTGGATCGGAATTCACTCTCACCAATGAAGCCGGTTCGATACAAATCATCGGACGGCCTTGAGATCCCGGCTTATTTGACCATCCCGAAAGGATCTACCGGGAAGAACCTTCCGGCAGTCCTCTTCATTCATGGCGGCCCGTGGGGACGCGACTCGTGGGGGTATAGTTCCTATGCGCAGTTCCTGGCTAATCGGGGCTATGTTGTGCTCCAGCCCAATTTTCGCGCCTCAACCGGCTACGGCAAGAAGTTCCTCAACGCGGGCAACAACGAATGGGGCCAGAAGATGCAGGACGATATCACCTGGGGCAAGAAATGGCTCGTCGAGCAAGGAATAGCTGACCCGAAGCGTGTCGCCATCATGGGCGGCAGCTACGGCGGCTATGCGGCGCTTGCGGGTGTGACATTCACGCCTGACGAGTACGCCGCCTCGGTCGCGATCGTTCCGCCGTCGAACCTGATCACGCTCCTTGAATCTGTTCCGCCGTACTGGGAGGCGATCCGCGCGACCTTTTATAAGCGGATGGGCGATCCACGAACGCCGGAAGGCCTTGCTCAGATGAAGCGGCAGTCACCGCTGACCTTCGCCGATCGTATCACGACCCCGCTGATGGTCGTCCAGGGGGCGAACGACCCGCGTGTCAACAAGCGCGAATCGGACCAGATCGTCTTCGCACTACAGAAGCGCGACTACCCTGTGGAATACCTCGTCGCTCCGGACGAAGGCCACGGTTTTGCCCGTCCGGTTAACAACATGGCAATGATCGCGGCGGCGGAGAAGTTCCTCGCCAAGCACATCGGCGGCCGTTATCAGGAATCAATGACACCAGCAGTGGCCAAACGGCTCGGTGAGATCACGGTCGATCCGAAAACGGTGACGCTCGGTCAACCCGCACCGGCAGCCGCCTCAACCACCGAAAGTGGGACTGGTATTGCAGGACGCTGGTCGATGCTGGTCGATACCGGCGGTCAGATCGTCGATCTCGCTGTCGAGTTCAAGCAAGCGGGCAAGGGGTTTACAGGTACAATGTCCTCCGCGATCGCGAACGGCAAATTCGAAAACGGTGCCGTAAACGGCTCAGCGGTGAGTGCCCTTCTCAATGCCGATGTTCAGGGCCAGCCAATGGCAATAAAGTTCGACGGCAAGCTCGATGGGAATAAGATGACGGGCACCATGGATGTTCCCGGCATTGGAGTCGTTGGATTCACCGCAGTCCGAAGTAACTAACACAGCCCGGTGTAGTACAAAAAGCGAGGATGTTGGGAAGCCGGACCGGACTTTCTTGCATCCTCGTTGATGTTTGCCGGAGAACGAACCAGGTTCAGTGTCTCGCTTCGCTACGATCTCACACGCGTTCGATTGGTTTCAGTACAACTTTAAGTTCCAAATACCTACAGTGCACCTCTAACTGGCCGGGCGTAACTGCTCCATAAACTGTACTTAAAATCATGGGCAAAGGCGGGCACGATTTTTGCGTCCAATTGTTGACGTGCAGCTTGGGGCTGCATATCAACTGAATGGGTTGAGAGTTATTGCCATAATAACAAGACGGCCGGGTTTGGCAATTTCCTGGTCGATCAAGCCCATCTTCACTCCTCTATTGCTCCGTCTAGTCCGCGGAGCATTTTTTTTGTTTTGCCCTATTGGTGGCGCCGGTTCAAGTCCCACCTCATACCGATTCGGAAGGTTCGCCCCGCATCGGCCCGATCAAGCGGGAGAGCACTTTGCGTTGGCCCCGCGACCCCGGTATTCGGGTCCTGGCTATTGAATAGATTGTCGATCGTTCCGTAGAGCTCAAATCCCTTCCACAACCGCTTCGCTCCATAGATATCAAACAGCTGAAATGCCGGCGCCTTTCGGGAACTTGAAGCCCACCAATCGCCGAAGAACGTCCCGCGAAAGTTGAGAGTCAGACCTGATCGAGCGTTGTCATATCCGATCTTCGCAAACCCGTGATGCTTATGGCGCCCTGTCAATGGCCGCCCAGTCTCCTTGTTTATTGCTTCAAGGAACGTATATGCTCCGCTGGCCGCAAAGCCATGCCCGATCAGATACGTGCTGTCCACTTCGAACCCCTGCGTGTAAATGTTTGCCAGATTCAGGTATGCGAACAATTGGACCGGAAAAAAATCAATGAACCGGCTAACAGACGGATCCAGCCCGGCCGCGGCGAGCCGTTCCTCCGCTACGAGTCGATTCGGCACGGTGCCAAGTGACTCCGAACTGATCAGGTTCGCTACGTCATTTCGGAAGAAATTGACACCAAAGCGTGCTTTTCTCGATAGTGCATGGAATTCGCCCCCGATCTGCCACGACCCAGAATGTTCCGGCCTCAGGTTGCTGTTGCCAAGCACTTGATAGCGGAATAGTGGATTTGCGAATTTATAGAATAGCTGTCCCAGATCGGGGGCCCGAAAACCCCGTCCCCACGACGCACGGAGGCTTGCGAATTCGGCGAGCCGGTAGTTGATGCCTATCTTGGGCGCCACCGCCGTTCCGAACTCTGAATGGTGGTCGAGCCGCCCGCCCGCCGTCAGGGTCAGCCGCCGCGTAATACTGATCTTATCCTGAAGCCAAACGACTTGCGTGTTTGCCTCGCCCAGGTCATTCTGAAGGCGTCCGATGCCGCTGTATCGATTGGCGGTGAACTCGGCTCCCGCCTGCAAAAAATGCCTCTCGCCGATGATGCGCGAAAACGTGAGATCGAATTTCCCTAACCGTTCGAACAAATTCCCGTCGGGCAACGCGCGGCCGCTGGGATAGCCGACGCTGCGATATATCTCGTCGAACCGCGAAAGGTATCCGCGAACCTGGAGATTCGTTTTTCCGTCAATGGCCCAATCCGCCGTAACGCCATAGTCCTGAGCGTCGTCGTCGACATCAATGATCTGCCGGCCAAAATCGATAAAGTCCGTGGGTTCTCCTACCGCCCGGCCCTTTGAGTTGTTCCAGTAACTATTCGCAAAGGCGACGATCGAAAAATTGTCCGTAAGCTGATACTTGATCTTCCCATAGCCGTCCCAGCGGTGATATCCCGATCCGTCCGTAGTGAAGTCCGACGGGAAAAGGTCAAAGCCGTTGTTCTTATGCCGGCCCGCCGTGAGATAGCCGCTGAGGCGGTCCTTAACAAATCCGAACGAGCCTCGACCATCGAAAACACCGAAATTCCCGCCTGCAACGGTTGCCGACGCGCTCAATGGTTCGGTCTGTTCGTAGGTCCTCAGATTGATCACACCGCCGATCGCATCGGAACCGTACAAAGCGCTCGCCGCACCCTTGACGACCTCTACACTATCGAGATGTCCTACCTGCTGGTGGTCCAGATTTACGATGCCGCTCTTAACTCCACGGGCTCCGGTCACCGGCTGGCCGTCGAGCAGCACCAGGACCTGGCGCGAATCGATGCCCTGCACCTGCTCACCAACGACAGGGCTCGTTTCCGAACCACGCCGGGTCACAACCCCCGGCACCTCACGCAAGACCTCGCCGACCGTCTCGTATCCGGTCGACTTGATATCGCGGGCCGAGATCACATCAACCTTGGTGGTCAGGCTTTCGCGAAGTTCCTCTTGCCTCGAACCCGAGAACACGGTCACCTTTTCATTGATCGCAGCCGGTTCGAGCATGATCGCCGCTTCCGCCAGGCCCGCAATCTCTTTCACCACGCGGCCGAATCCAACGGCGGAAACGATCACTTCAAATTCGTCGTCGCTGATCTGTGAGAATGAAAAACGGCCGTGCTCGTCCGTGAAGACGACTCGTTCAAGCCCCGTGCGCTTGTTGCGAAGGGCCACCGAGGCCCCGGCGATCGGACGGCCAGCCGAATCCGAAATGACTCCGCTGACGGCCTTCGATTGTGCGAATATGGCGATCGAGAGAATGAGAGCAATAAGTAACGATAAGAAAAGGCGAATCCCGGTCATAACACGCTCCTGTGATTTGCAGTTTTTGACCGGTGAACCTAAACTCATTCGTGGTTCGCCGGCCAATATGGTTGTCGAATCTCTATCGGGGCTGAGCGGACGTGATTTTCGAGGTCCTTCCGCTTGGCTCCGTTTCTTTTTGAAATAGATGTGGGCCGCTTTTCGGCCCGGTGCTCAGGCCGCGGCTGTCACGGCCCCGTCCGACTCGAAGCATTCCCTAAAGCTGTCGAAGGTCTGTTTCGCTGATTCTACGATCGAGTCGCCGGTTTCAGGATTCCTTTCAGCGTAAGCAGTTATCGCCGCCCCGAACTCCTTCCACATGGGCCCGACATCCTTGCCGTAGCTGTTGAAGAATGCTCCGCCTTTCTCGGGGGTCAGGCCAAGATGCTCTTTCAGGTGCCGCGTGATCACCTGGCCGCCCAACGTCGCCCCTTCCATGACGTAGATACTCCCGAACGCCTCTGGAACGCTCTCAACCGAAGGAGGCTTGGACCATATCGGAGATCGCTTTACCTCCGCGAGAACCCCAAGTTCCTTCAAATCGAGCTCAAGCTTCGGCAGCTTTCGCCGAAGGCCTATGTCAAAGCCTTCGGCCAATAGTTCGCTCGCCGGCAGGAGTGGTTCCACGGCCGCATAAAAACTGTAGAACTTCGTCAACAAGCCCTTGTAATCCTCTAGCGAGAAGGTTTTGTTCATGACATCGACGACCGATTCAAGAGCATCGTGCTGGTGTCGGGTCGATTCTTTCAGTTGTGCAAGGATCATATAGTTAAAGTACTGTCTCAATTTCTGAAAATGAAATTCGTTTTCAATAACTTACGAAAGAATCTGGGCCGGTGTCAAGCGATCCCGGCCCAAACGCAAGTTGATCAGGGTTGCGTTCCGATAAAGTTAATGTCCAGCGCGTTGTCGCCCAGCGTTACTACGCGAGTTGGCGTGGAGAATAGGTATCGTTTTGAACGAATGCTTACGACATAGGTTTCGCCCGCTCGCAATCCGTCGATCCGATAATACCCGAAGCTGCCGGTCATCACCGTTCGCTGCGCCGTTAGATCGCCGCCCGTAACGCTCACACGAGCGTTGCGGATCCCGCGGCCGGATGCCGTGATCACACGGCCACCTATCGAAACATCGGCTGCAGTTGGTGCCGTCTGGACCTCGTCCGCACCAATGTCGGGCGCTCCGTTGAACGGCCGAGTCTGTCCGTCGAAATCGATGGCGAGCCCAATGTCGGTCCCCGCATTGACGGCCGGGTTGTTCCCAAATATCTGCAAATGCAGGTCATCGGTAGAAGCGAACATATTGCCGACATTGAACGGCCCGACGTTGCTGACGCTCGCGAGCGAACTTGCATCTCTGGCCGGCGGTCCCGATTGCCACGCGGCAAAGTCCGCGGCTGTGCCGTTGTAGTCAAAGAAATCCGCGGGCACTCCGCCCGTGCCGACAAATAGGTTAAAGTTCGATGACCACGAACCGCCGTTGCCCGACGCATCGCCGATCGCAAAGCTGTCTCCGCCGGTACGGTCATTAAAGAGAATATTTCCCGTCAGCGACACCGTCGACGCCGAGCCCGGCCCTCGCCTATAGCCCCAACTCGACGCACCACCTCCGGGACCGCCGACAAGTACCGAGTTGTAGTTCATCGTCAAGCCTCCGCCCGTATGCTTGTCGTTGACGCCATAGATCTCCTGCGCGGTCGTCGTTCCCGGAACGATCGATATCATATTGTTGACCATTGTGATCGACGAAGAGGCGCTGCTTCCCTCGATATCGACGCCGGTCAACGGCCCAGTGCTTCCCGCGACGTTATCGATGTTGAAGATTCGATTCGCTGAAATGTCTATCGAACCTCCGTTACCCTCGATCCGCAAACCGACAAATGATGAGTTCGTCGTGTGATCACGGATCGAGTTATTATTCACGACACTCGAACCGCGGTTAAGAAGCAGCTGAATGCTGGCCAGCCCCGTTATCCTCGCCGCGGTTTGGGAGATCGTATTCCCGCCAATGGTCGAGTTTTCCATCCCGACGGCCGTAATGGCGGCGAGGTCGAAGTTAATGAATTGATTGTTCGAGATGACCGTGCCCGAACTGGTAGCGGGGCCGCTGCCGTCGACGAACAACAATTGTAACGGGACCGCCGCGGGAACCGTCCGGTCGCGGATGATGCTGTCCGAGATCGAATTGCTGTCGTTGCCGCCGGTCGATCCGGCACCGATCATCACGACTCCACTGCCAACGCTCGTCGTCGCGCCCTCGACCGTGCAGTTCAGTATCGAGTTATTCGACGCGTCATTAACGAATCGAATAGTCGCCCCAACGTCCGTATTCCGGAACCGCAAGCCGCTCGGGCCGTTCGCCAATCCGCTGAACGTAACACGGTCGGCGCCGTTAAGTGATATCAAGGCGGTTGGATTTGATCCTTCAATGAGCCGAGGCCCGCCCGACGCCTCAAAGAATATCGTGTATCCGCCGACGCCAGTCTCAACCTGCTGGTTCAAGCTGTGTGTTCCGGTTTCAGCGGTCAGGTCGGATGTTATGTTTACAACAACGTTGCCGCCCACCACGCCCGCATTCATCTGCTCAAAAAGCCCGCCGTTGTTCGTCAGCGAAGTTATGGCTTCGCCGGTGCCTACATTTACGGGACCCGAGAATGTTGGTTGAATCGTGTAAACATTCGCTATCGGCGGGGTCGTGACCGAGTTGACGCTCGAAGCGACCACTCCTGCTGGGTTTGATTCGAGATTGCCGGCGGTGTCCTGGGCGATCACAAAATAGTCGATCGCATCACCGGCCACGGCACCACCAATGAGGGAATTGTCTATTGTGCAATCATAGGTGCCATTCTGCTGGTTCCCCGATACCAACACGCACTGCGTGGAGACGTAGGAACCCGCGTTCTTTCGAAAGTATATCCTCGGCAGCAGGCCACCGCCGGCAACAGCCGTCCCGTCAGCGATGGTAGCGCTCAGGACGCGGTTCGCCGTGCTCGGTGTGTCAGCAAATGGGGTGTAAGTTATCGCGGGTGGCGTCGTGTCTGACCCGACTCCTGTGAAATTGCCCGCGTCGGCGCCGATGTCAACGGGCGTAAGGCCGGCACGTGACTGTCCATCGAAATCGTCGCCGACACCGACATCCGCTCCGCCGGCCTCGACTACGGTTGGCGATCCGGGACTAATATGCAAGTCCGGCGTTGCTCCCGTGGGGTTAAGGTACTGTGGATCGGAGGCAAAGCTGTTTGCGTCCTGCCCGATCGCAGCTTGCCATGCGGTGAGATCGGCGCGGTCCATAGGCGAGTAGAAACCAAACACACCGCCGGTTCCGCTGGCAAGATAAACATTATTGTCGATCGAGAGGCCGAGCGGGTTCGTCCCGCTGCCCCCCATGCGAACCGCATAGTGCTTGCCCGTACCGCTGCCATTGCTGCGGGCGTTGACAAAGATGTTGTCGCGGAACGCTCGATTATTTGACGTTATAGTACTCTGTAGCGCATAGGTCGCCGCCGAGCCGACAACACCCGTACCGCCGATATAAACTGAATTATGATAGAATCCGCCGCTGCCGCCCTGACGCTGCATGATGCCGCTGATCTGATTCCCCGCTGTCACCCCATTTCCGAGAGCGATCATATTGTTCTGAAAGTTAGTACTTCCCGATTGCACCTCGAAACCGATCACGGTTCCGGTGGTCGAGCTCGCGTTGCCAACACTCAAACCGTAGATAAGGTTTCGCTGAACGACGTGGGGGCCAATCCCGCTGTAGTAATACAACCCCGTGACCGAGCTGTCGGTAAGGGCGTCGGAGTTGGATAGCTTTCTGATCGTGTTACCCGAAATATCGTTTCCGAGCGTGCTGCTCGATGCATTGAACCAAAGCCCGATAACCGAAGCGGCCGAGGTTATTCCAGGGTTCCCCGCGGTCATCGTCATATCTGATATTACGTTCCCGCTAACCGAACCGGTTGTGGCCGAGAGCAGCAATCCCACCACGTTCGACCCGCTCGCGGTTGCATTGTTCACGATCGGAGCTGCGGCAAACCCTATAGAGTTATTCTGAACCGTGCTAGTGAAGCTGGAACTACCGGTATCGACTCGCATACCAAAGAGGTCGATGGCTCCGGTCGAAGAGCTTGTCACTATGATCCCGCCGATGTTGTTGTTTGAAGTGTTTACATTTCCGCCTGAGGCTGAATTGTCGATCCCGAAAACCGTTATGTTAGAGCTAGATGAGCTGCTTACTGAGATCGCACCGGAGGTCGTCGAACTTCCAATAACATTCCCGGTAACATTCCCGATGTCTGCACGGCCGCCCTGGATGCTGATCCCGCTAAATGGATTTCCCGACAAACTGCCTGACATTGAAATGTTCGCAATAGTGTTTCCCTGAATGCTCGACGGTATAGAGGTGCTGTGGGTGGAGAAATAGATCGGATAAAATCGAGAACCCGCAGCTCCGACGACATCATAGGTGCCTGTTCCGCTGCTGTTGGCATAACCGATCGTGTTGCCCGTGATTGATATATTGCCGACGTTGCTGCTCGCTAACTGGATCGGCGCATGCAGCTGTCCCGTTGTGAATGTTCGCTGCGAGGTTTGATAGAGCTTATTTCCGCTAATAGTCCAATCGCTACTGCCGCCACCTATATAGAAGCCGTTGCTGGACGTCGTTGCGTTAAAGAAATCGAACAGGTTGTTCTGCGAAAAGACGTTCCCGCTGTTGTGGGTTGTCGTCGATGATACGCTTCCGTTGCTGTGGACGCCCTTTGTCGGGAGGTTCGAGCCCGCAGGCCCAATATTGCTATTCGAGATGGTGTTGTTGTCATTACCGACACCGCTAGACGAGGCACTAGTGCTGAAAAATATTGTTCCCCCGTTGGTGCCCTGCGGCATCGTTGACGATCCCAGGATACTTAAGTTGTTCAATACATTCGACGTGGCATCATTGATAAACCGGAATGTAGACGTTGTCGTGCTCGCTGAGGTGGAAGTGTTCTCTATCGTTAGAGAGTTTCCGCCTGCATTGAGGCCGTCGATTGTCACATTGTCCGCGCCGTTCAGATCGACAAGCGGCCCTCCCGAAACGCCGCCCGAAATTACCCGTGCCGCCCCGCCAACAGGCCGGATCAATATTGCATTATAGGTCGGGCCGGAGCCGGAACCATTCAGGATCGCGGTTCCCGGCTCGACGGTGCTGCCGCATACATCGATGAATATGGTACCCGCCGGTGCGGTGTGGATGCCGCTGTTGATCGCGGCAAATGCTGCGGTGAGTGTCGTGTAACCAGTGGGCTGTGCGCCAGAGCCGCCCGTGCCTTCGACCTCGATCGGACCACCCGGAAGGCTCTCGCAGGTGTTCACTGTAAGGACGGGAGGCCGGCTGGGTTCAGCCGAACGGACGAGAGCAGTAACGCCTTCGATCCCGACTGCGCTCAGTACCATAGCAAGCGCGGTCACAATGAATCGATAGGAATAACCGCCGGCCAGAGCAATTTTCGTATTCATTTGTAGGTTTTGGGTTAACTTTGCGACTGTCTTGATGCCACGACGCTCTCGTTAACAACAATAATGATTTGAGATTGGGACAGTATATTCCAAAGCTGATACTTAGCCAATCCAGAACAAGCATTCGACATTTTTCCACGGCGCAGACATCTCGATACGGGAATTCCTGTGGCTCTCGTCGGTACCTTCGATCGCGGGGATGAACGGGTCTGACACTTTTTGTCATTGCCGGATTACCAAAAACTGTAATTAAAAGGGTGGTGTGAGGGGCGTGGGCTTGGGTGGGGGCGGTGGGCTAGGCGGGCAGGCGGGAGCGTTAAACGTCTATGTTTCAGCGGTTTATCGTGTGATTTCGCGATACGTGACGGGTGCCAGTGTTTTGTGGCACGGGGCTTGTAATAGCCATTCCAGCCTGGGAAAGGTAGACCTACAACCATTTACTTTAGGAGCTTGTGAACTAGAAATGAAAAATCAAAAAGGTTTCTCACTTATCGAATTGTTGATCGTCGTTGTGATCATCGGCATCATCGCCGCCATCGCTATCCCGAACCTGCTTGCCGCACGTCGTGCAGCTAACGAAAGTTCGGCCATCTCTTCACTCCGCACCCTCCACGGTGCACAGATGACGTACGCTGCCACGAGCGGTAACCGTCAGTTTGCGGGTGTCACGGCTGTTGCCGCACCTGGTGCCGGTTCGGTTGTGCCGCTGACGCAGCTTTCGGCCGCTGGCATCAACCTGATCGACGCTGTTCTCGGAACGGGAACCAAGGGCGGATATAACTTCGTCGGCGAACGCGGAATGTACATTCCGGGTGCTGCTGGCTCGCCTGCTACGTTCTTCTTCTCGGCCAATCCGTCGAGCGCGACTGGCTTGACCAAGACGGGCACACGCAGATTCGGCGTTGAAACGGCTGGCGTACTCGTTGCAGAAAATGACGAAGCGACCAATGCAACTGCATGGTCCTACACGGAAGTCGGTGTTTGTATGACCAATCCGCAGACTGCGGCAACCGGTTGTAAGGCACTTGAGAACTAAGCTAAGCACTTCGAAAGAAGTCATCCGGGCAGGAGGCAATATGCCTCCTGCCTTTTTTCTCGTGTCACAACCGGCCTCTTGTCGTTCCCTGCGGCGTCTTGTCGATCCCGGCGGCGTCTCTGGTCGGTACCGGCGGCGTCTGGTCGGTACCGGCCCCGTCTTGTCGGTACCGGCGGCGGTAGCCGCTGGTTTACGTGGCTAGGTTTACTACCGACCTCTCACGGCCGTTAGTTCAACCACTCCCTACCGGGAGCGGTACCGACACGTCGATCGCGGAGGCGTCTCTGGTCGGTACCGGCGGCGGTAGCCGCTGGTTTACGTGGCTAGGTTTACTACCGACTCCTCACGGCCGTTAGTTCAACCACTCCCTACCGGGAGCGGTACTGACACGTCGATCCCACTGCGTCACCGGCGGCGTCCTGACGGTACCGGCGGCGGTAGCCGTTGGTTTATGTGGCTAGGTTTACTACCGACCTCTCACACCCGTTAGTTCAACCACTCCCTACCGGGAGCCGTACTGACACGTCGATCCCGGCGGCGTCTGGTCGGTGCCGGCGGCGGTACTGACACGCCGATCCCGGCGGCGTCTCTGGTCGGTACCGGCGGCGGTAGCCGTTGGTTTATGTGGCTAGGTTTACTACCGACCCCTCACGTCCCGGCTTGACGGGCATGGGCCGTCTCAAGCATATTTGCTGGGTCTATGTGGAACGACCGGGAAATACCAATAGCACATCTCTTCACTTTTCGTACGTATGGCACGTGGCTCCATGGGGATCCACGCGGCTCAACCAATAGGTTTCGGAATGTGTATGGAACAAAATGGCTCCCTGGCGACGAGAAATGGCTGGCAACCAACGCTGAAAGAATGTCTCGGCCCCCAGTTCTGATAACTCCGATTCAGCGAAAGCACATTCGCATGGCCGTAATTGAAACCTGTGAGAAACGTAGCTGGCATTTCCATGCAGCCAATGTTCGGTCGAACCACGCCCATATCGTCTCGTCGATCGGAGCGGCGTCCGCATCTACTGCCCTCAATGCCTTTAAGGCAAACGCCACTCGCTATATGCGAGAGAACGGTTCATGGCAAAACGAGTTTAGCCCATGGGCCGAACGCGGCAGCAAGCGGTTCCTATGGACGGAGGAAAGTCTATGGGAGGCCGTTAACTATGTCCTCAACGGCCAGGGCGATGATCTGCCCGAGTTCTGATGCAGGGAGTGGTTGAACTAACATCAATTGAACCCGCCAGCGTTTCGACAGTCGCGAATGTTAAACCAGCGTCTACGGCCGCCGGTACTGACAAACCGAGTCGGTACCGCTCCCGGTAGGGAGTGGTTGAACTAACATCAATTGAACCCGCCAGCGTTTCGACAGTCGCGAATGTTAAACCAGCGGCTACGGCCGCCGGTACTGACTCTGGATAGTCCAACCCGCGGCTACGGCCGCCGGTACTGACGACCCAAGTCGGTACCGCTCCCGGTAGGGAGTGGTTGAACTAACATCAATTGAACCGGCCACCGCTCCGACAGTCGCGAATGTTAAACCAGCGGCTACGGCCGCCGGTACTGACTCTGGATAGTCCAACCCGCGGCTACGGCCACCGGTCCTGGCGATAGGGCTCTTCCCTATCGAGTCGATTATTTGCTACAATATTCTCGGCTGTTCAGCCGCGCTCGCGAATCCTTACTTCCCTTTCACAACCGATGGGTTTTTCAGTCCAGAGAATCTTTACAATTGCGAAAAACGCTTTTCGCGAGGCCGTTCGTGACCGGGTGCTTTATAACCTGGTCTTGTTCGTACTGCTGATCGTCGCGTGTGCCATTCTGCTTGGCGATCTGACCGATGGGCAGGAGGCCCGCACCATTGTCAACATCGGGCTGAATGCGATACTCCTGTTCGGCGTGTTCATCGCCATCTTTGTCGGCGTCGGGCTGGTGTCAAAGGAGATCGAGAAGCGCACCGTTTTTTCGATCTTTTCAAAACCGGTATCGCGGGCCGAGTTCGTCGTCGGCAAATACTTCGGCCTTTGCCTTACGCTGCTGGTAAATGTGGCTATCATGGGCGTCGGCGTTTCGCTGGCGTTGCTCTATGTCGGCAGCGGCCGGCTGGCAATGAGCATCTGGGGCGGAATTACTCTGATATTCCTTGAGCTGACGATCATAACTGCCGTTGCGATTGTCTTCTCGACCTTCTCCTCGCCGTCGCTTTCGGCCCTGCTCACGTTCCTCATCTTTGTCATCGGCCATCTTAGTTCGTCGCTTCGCGACCTCGCGGCGGGGCTTGGCTCAACGGCCGCGACGATCATTTTTGAGGTGATCTATTACCTCTTTCCCAACCTGGCACACTTCAGCTTCCGCAGCGAATCCGCCGTCGGCATGATCCCGTCAAGCGCAATGCTCGGCGGCGGGCTCGTGTACGCAATGGTTTATTCCTCGATCATGCTGACCGTTGCGGTGCTGATCTTTAACCGGAGGAATTTTAAGTAAGTGTTTTCCTGGAGCAAAGCGATGCAAAAGCCCGCACGAAGTAAGGGCGATATGGTCGCTGAGTATATCGCCCTTACTCCGTGCTGGCTTGCGCACCTGAGATGACGAACCCTCCTGTCCAAACGATCGTTGCCTTCATCGCCCTTGCGGCGGGCTTTGGACTCGTGTTCCTGCTGAGCGGCTTTCTGGAACAGAACCGGCTCGCCCTGCCCGATGGCCATGAGGACGCCGACCTCGCGGTCCAGGGAAAGCGACTAAAGGGATTCGTCCTCGGGGCGGACGGCCTGCTGGCGGACTGGTATTGGATGAACTCGCTGCAGTACCTCGGTGACAAGATAGACAAGAGCAAGGACGAGACGATCAATGTTGAGGACCTCCGCTCACTGAATCCGCGTCTGCTCTACCCATATCTGGACAACGCCACCGAGTTCGATCCGCATTTTATGGCAGCATATTCGTTCGGTTCGACCGTTCTGCCCGCGATCGACCCCGCAAAGGCAATTCTCCTTACCGAAAAGGGCATTGCAAACAATCCGGGATCATGGCGGCTATATCAATATCTCGGCTACATCCACTGGCGGCAAAAGGACTACGCGAAGGCCGCCGAGGTCTATGACGCCGGGGCAAAGATCACTGACGTTCCGCCGTTCATGCACCAAATGGCCGCACAGATGCGCTCGCAGGGCGGCGATCGGGTTACGGCACGCCTTATGTATTCTCAGATGGAAGCCGAAAGCGAGGACGAGCAATCGAAAACAAATGCTCGCTTCCGACTGCTTGAACTAGACTCGCTCGACCAGATCGACGTGATGAACCGAGACCTGGAAGCTTTCCGGAAAATGTCGGGGCGGTGCCCGCGAGATTGGAAGGAATTTGTCGGCTACCTTCGAACAAACGGCTCCAAGGAGGCAGAACAACTCCGGTTCGACGATTCCGATACACCGATCGCTCCGATCGGCGTCGCTTACCAATTGAACACGAAAGCCTGCACCGCAGCCCTGCCCGGCCCGCAGTGAACCTATACCAAATGTCACCCTTCGGCCAAACACGTCTTAACGGCGCAACTTCCTCGAACCTCGCATTGCCGGCCATTTTTCTCGCTGTGCTGGTGGTCATGCTCCCGATGCTCGTTCAGGGCGTGCCAGACGGCAACGACCTGCTTCAGCACATGCGGTTCGCGGCAGCGTATCACGACGCCATCGTGCGGGGCGACTTTATTCCCGCCTGGGTGGGCGGCGAGAACTCCGGCTACGGCAGCATCGGTGTCAGGTACTATCCACCGTTCGCCTATGTTCTGTTGGCTGTCGGTAAGATGTTGTCCGGGAGTTGGTACTACAGCTTTCTCGCCAACGCGTTCTTCTGGATGCTGGCTGGATGCTTAGGCGTGTATCTGTGGGCCCGTGAATGGGTCGATGCCCCGTTGGCCGTCTTCGCTTCGGTCCTTTACGCGATCGCCCCATACCATACTTTTCAGATCTATCAGGCGGTGCTCTTTGCCGAGTTCGCGGCGGCCGGCGTCATTCCGTTCTGCTTTCTTTTTCTCACGCGGACCTGCCGCGAGCCGAACCGCCGCAACGCAGTTCTGCTTGCGATATCGGCCAGCCTTCTCGTGTTAACACACATTCCGTCGACGATCATCGGCGTCCTCGGGCTCGGCGTCTATGCCCTGTTTATATTGGATCGTTCAAAACTTGCCGCAACATTCAAATGCCTTTTCGGGGCCGGGATCGCCGTCATGTGTTCGACCGCTTTCCATTGGATAAAGCTTGTTACCGAGATAAGCTGGGTCAAACACAGCCTGCCAAACTACTACGCCTCGGGCTACTACGACTATCACAAGTACTTCTTTCCGATGTACCTCGTAGCTCCCGCTGAACGGTACGTTCAAAGGCTCCTCTGGCACTTGGATATCTCGATCGTCCTGACCATCCTGTTTGCGGTGCCGGCGGTAGTGTTGATCATCCGGCGCTTACGCGGCTCGTTGCCGACGATCGCCGAAGCCCGGCATTCGTCCTCCCTGGGTGGGGCATTTACGGTCTCAATCCTGATGCTCAGCATGGCCAGTTCATTCGTTTGGAACGCGGTGCCGTTCCTGGCAAAGCTTCAGTTCCCGTGGAGATGGCTCCTCGTATCAACCGCGGTGGGGCCGGTCCTGTTTGTCGCCGCCTCGTCATGGTTGACAGCGCCGTCGCAGAAGCCGGGCCGCGTGCAGATCTATCTCACAACGAGCTTCGTCCTCGGCCTAGCACTGTTTTCTTTAACACAGAACGCTTTGTTGTCGGGAGCATTGTCCGAGTCAAAGTTTACAACCCTCGTCACTGAGATGAACGAACGCGAAGCGTGTCCCTGCTGGTGGCCGGTTTGGGCGAAGGGCGAAGCTCTGAACCGGTCCGAGAAGGCAGCCGCCGGGGCGAGGCACGTCTCGATAATCGAGTGGGCCGACGAGAGGCGCGCGATCTTCGTCTCGGACGGTGAACCTCAGGACCTGCGGGTCGCTACATTCTATCATCCATATTGGAAAGCTCTCGTCAATGGAGTTGAAGCGCCGGTGACCTCCGACCCGGCGGGAGCTATAACCATCGCCCTCCCGGCCTATGCGGCGCGTATAGAACTGGCGTTCACGGAACCGCGGATCCTTTCGGCGGCGAAGGCTTTGTCAGTAATGTTATGGGCCGTGATGCTCATACTTGCCGCGATGGAATGGATGCAGCGGCGACTCTCCTGATCCGTCAGAGTAATGCGAATTTTCGCCTACAGAGAGCTTACGCGACGCGGGATCAGCATCCCGCTGATCCTGCTTGGCGCACTCCTGCTCACACTGCCGATATTTCTGAACGGAATTCCGAAAGGGAACGACCTCGCGCAGCATTTCCAGTTTGCATCGACATACCACGCGGCGCTGATGGCTGGTGATCTTATTCCATCACTTTCGACTACGACTAACCATGGATTCGGAGATGTAGGGGTTCGTTTCTATCCGCCGCTTTCATATATTGTCCTCGCCGGTTTGAGGATCACGACAGGAAACTGGCACGAGGCGGCCTGCGTTGCCTTCGCGCTCTGGATGTTTCTGGGCGGACTGGGGGTGTATCTGTGGTCGCAAGATCATTTTAACGAGACGGCTTCACTCATTGCGGCGTTCGTTTACATGATCGCACCCTATCATGTAAACCAAGTTTACAACGCGTCGCTCTTCGCCGAGTTTGCCGCCGCCGGAATACTTCCGTTTTGCTTCTTGTTCGCCTCACGGACAATCAGCCGTCCTGCGCATTTCAACTGCGTTGGGCTTGCTGTTTCCTTTTCGCTTCTCTTGCTCACTCACCTCCCCACTGCCTTGATCGGATCGATAGGTCTGGCTGTCTTTGCCGTCGCGTCGATCCGGCCGATCCGCCTGCGGCCGGCTATTGCGTTCGCCACCTCAATTGTCGCGGGCTTGCTCCTGAGCTCGTTCTATCTCGTCAAGCTTCTTTGCGAGCTGACACTCGTAAAACATTCGTCAACCGAGTTCATCGAACGTGCGTACGACTTTCGCCTGAATTTTGTCGGCTCGTACTTTTACTTAGCGCCAACGGTATACGCTGACGGCGCGCAATGGTTTATTGACATGCTCGGACTGACGGCGGCTTGCCTGTTCGTCCCGACTGTCGTGCTCTACTTCCTTTCCACAGAGCGTGAAACGCGTGGTCGGTTCGTCGAAGTCGCTGCGGTATTTGCGGCTGCCGTATTCTTCGCAACGCCCTTGAGCTCTCCTGTTTGGGAAAACGTCGCCCTACTTCAGAAGCTCCAGTTTCCCTACCGGTGGCTGGTTCTCGTGAACCTTAGCGGAGCGTTCTTCGTCGCTGCGGCGTGGAAGTATGTTCTAGCCGCGTTTCGTTCGAACCTTCGGCCGGTAGCCTTGGCGACCGGAGGACTGATCTTGGCGGCGTTCGCCTTCTCGGTCGCTCAGGTGATCCGACCCGCAATATACGTGCCCGCGGCTGAGGTCGAGGACTACGTGGCCGCGTTATCGGAGGCACCGAGCTATGAGTGCTGGTTGGCCGTCTGGGCAAGGAAAGCAGCTTTTGCCGATGATAGGTATACTAACGATCCGTCCGCGACGACAGAACAGTGGGACGATCATGAGAAACGAATCGAGTTTGGCCCCAACCATTTGCCAGAGGTGCGGCTGCGTCTGTTCTATTATCCACTCTGGAGGGCCGAAGTAGACGGTCGTCCCGCTGACGTCTTTCCTGACAAGAACGGGGCCCTAACCGTCAAGCTGCCAGACGGCCCGGTCCGCGGGAAGGTCTTTTTTCAGGAACCATTCCGTGTGACGGCCGGCGCCGTTGTCTCGGGAATAGCCTGGGCAATGGCCCTGCTTTGGGTCCTATTTCATTCTGTTCGAAAGCTTAAAACCTATGTCAACCGTTATTCAAATTGAAAACCTGTCGAAGGATTACGAAGTTGGATTTTGGCGAAAGAAGAAGGTCAGGGCCTTGGATGGCCTGTCGTTGTCGGTCGAAAGCGGCCAGATCTTTGGCTTTCTGGGCGGCAACGGGGCCGGGAAGACGACGACGATCAAGATACTGATGAGCCTGCTGTTCCCGACCGCGGGTTCGGCAAAGATCCTTCGCCGCGACATCGCGGACACGTCCATGCACCGCGAGATCGGCTACTGTCCGGAGAATCCCTATTTTTATGACTACCTCACTGCGTTCGAACTGATGAACTATTTCGGCGAGATCTTCGGCTTGAGCGGCGTGAAACAGCGGGACAAGGCTGCCGAACTGCTGACAAAGGTCGGCTTGGCGGAGAAAGACTGGAACAAACAGCTCCGCAAATATTCAAAGGGAATGCTCCAGCGCGTCGGATTGGCACAGTCGCTCGTCAACGACCCGAAGATCGTCTTCCTCGACGAACCCATGAGCGGCCTCGACCCGATGGGACGCCGCGAGATCCGTGAGCTGATCGCGGGACTCCGCGGGTCAGGAACGACCGTTTTCATGTCCACGCATATCCTCTCGGATGTCGAAGCTCTGTGCGACCGTGTAGCGATCCTGCGCGGTGGGCGCTTGGCGGCAACCGGCGATCTGAATGAACTCCTCGCAAGCGGCGGCGAACAGCAGGCATTTGAGATCAATGCGTCTGGTGTTGCCGCACAAGCGCTCGACGGGTTCGCCGCCTCAAGCGGGGCTACGGTGAGCGAGAAGGCGAACGGAATAAACGTCCAGGTGAATTCCGAACCCGAGATAGACATCGCTATCCAGGCGATAAGAGCGAACGGCGGCAGGCTGCTCTCTGTCCAACCGGTCAAGCAGTCACTCGAAGAGTTATTCGTCAAGGAGAATGACGATGCGTAGACTTGCGCTCCAACTGGATCGGGAACTCGCTCGACGCCTGGCATTTGGATTTACGTTGTTTTTGCTTGCTTTTGAGACCTACGTCGTCGGGGCGGACAATTCAAAGGATCTGGTCGAACTCTTCGCCTCCGCCTCCGGCCCATACCTGCTGACCGCACTTATTTTTGCCGTCGCAACGTCGTATCTCGTCTTCCGGTTCTGCTACGAAGCTCTCTCGTCGAGGTGGCCGCTTCGCGCGGCCTATCTGATCCTTCTTGCTATCTCACTCGTGATCGAATACAGCTATCAAAAGGCCCTCGGGCGTTTCTCGCAGGTGATGGACATCGAGCTGGCAACCGCCACCACCATGGAACAAAAGATCGTCTCGATCACGATGTACTTTGGCTATTCTGCGGTCATTCCGATAGTTGTCCTGACCGCACTCCTCATTTTTACCAGAGGCATCGACGGCCGCGGCCTTCGACATTTTTTCGCGATCAATGGAATGATCATTCTCGTTCTCGCGACCAGTTCTGTGCTTTCTGTCGCCCGATTCCCGGCCATTTCTACTATCGCTTTTTACCGGACCAACGTCGAATTCCTACTTGAAGGCCCGTTCGCTCAGGGGGAATGGGGATCAGATCTGACCGGGATCACGCAGCGACGCCAGCCGATAACCTCGCCCGAACTTGCGGCTGGGTATGAGCCCGACAACAACATCATATTCGTCGTCGACGAATCCGTCCGCGGTGATCATTTCAGCCTGAACGGCTATCAGAGACCTACCACGCCCTTGCTCGATGATCTCCAGCGCAGGGGCTTTCTGCACAACTGGGGGATCGCCGCAGCCGCGAGTACAGGAAGCCACACGAGTTACAACATCATCGTCACCGGCCTCACTCCCGACGACTTTCCCGATACTGGACATAGGAAGCTCAAAGGTACGCCGACGATCTTTCAGTATGCAAAGGCGATGGGATACAAGACCTGGTTCTTTGACGGGCAGATGGATTTTTTCTGGGGCGGAATCAATGACGATCGGCGCTCGATCGACAATTGGTACGGCGTCGATCAAATTCGCGATTCACAGTCTGTTGAGGAGCGGGACATCGACCTCGTGATCGCCCGCCGGATCAACAAGATAATCAGTGATTCGAAAGGAAATTTTATATTCGTTTTCAAGCACGGTTCGCACGTCCCATATCATCATAACTTTCCTCCCGATCAAGCAGTGTGGCAACCGAGCTACGTGAACGAGAACCGATTCAACATCCCGGGGCGCGATGAGTTGGACGCTGTGGCGAACGCATACGACAACTCGATCCGATACAACACCAACCTGTTTTTTGGAAATTTGATCGACGATTACAGTCGCATCCCCAACAATACCGTGATCGTATACACTGGCGACCACGGGCAGACCTTGTTCGTCAACGGCAAGGCCTCGCACAGCGGCCATACCCGTGCGGAAGCGACCGTTCCACTGTTCGTTATTGGAAAACTGCCCGTCGAGGTCGATACGAACTACAAGCCTTCGCACAACAACCTTTACCCAACCATCCTCGATTTGATGAACTATCCAATGGAAGCGAGGGAACGCAACCTGCCGCTTTCGCTGCTCAAAGCAAAGGCCTCTGATTCACGGCAACGATTCTTCAATCCGTCCTATGGGGCCAAGATGCCGTTTGACTGATCATTTGGTCTTGATAGCAGTGACTTTCCATCGAATGTTTGCCCGCTCGGCGTTCGGGTCAAACCCCTCGAGGCTGAGCGTGACGGGTTTGATGGTTTCGTTGGGGCCAAGTTCAGGGTGTTGGACGGGGACGACGACGATGCTTTTTTCCTTGATCACCTGGTTCTGAAGGTCAACGACGGAGACTTTAACCTCGAGCGCGGTGATCGTTTGCTCGCCCTTGTTGCGGATACTGCCCACGATGAACATCGAGATCGTTCCCAGTGCGTTTGGTGATTCGACGGTCCGGTCATCAGTGGCGATGATAATGTCCTTGGTCAGGGCGGCAAACTCGGGTGATCCCTCCGTGAAGGCTCCTTCCAGCATCTTCGCCCGCTGGTCCTCGGCAGGCGGCTGAATAGCGATAAGCACCGCCGCGATCCCGATCAGCAACAGACCTGCCGCGACGCCGATGAGCAGCCCGTAATTTATACCCTTAGGTTCCGGCTTTTTTTCCTCAAGAAACGATTCCATTCGCGTGTTTATCCGAAGCATTAGACAACGCTTTCGGCCATAAGTTCCGTTAGGTTATCATTCTAAACATCGAATCCGTAACCTCCAACCATCCGAAAGCTCGATTTGCGGACGTGGCACTTCCGCTGCCGCTCCGTCGAACATTTACCTACGGCATTCCGTCCGGCCTCCGGGCGGCAACCGCAAAGGGATCGCGTTTGCTTGTTCCATTTGGAAAGCGAAACCTTACCGGCTATGTGGTCGAACTTCACGATGAGCTTGATCCCGGCCTTGGGCTCGCTGAGGTGAATGTCAAGGACGCGATCGAACTGCTCGATGAAACACCACTCATCACGGCCGAGATACTCGAACTGACCCGCTGGGCGGCGGACTATTACGCAGCTTCATGGGGCGAAATGCTCAAGGCTTCCCTGCCGGCGGGCATCAACAAGGCTTCGGAACGCATTCTCTCCATCAATGATATCGGGCGAGAAGACTTGGAAAAGGCCGACGCGAAGGGATCACGCTTCGAACTTCTTCGATACCTTTCCGACCACGGTGAAACCCCGCAAAAGACGCTCGAGAAAAAGCTTGGCGAGGTAAGCGCTCGACGCCACGTTCGGGAATTGCTTGCCGCCGGATCGCTCGATGCATACTTCCGAAGCACGGCCGCGAAAGTAAGTGCGAAACTTCAGAAAGCCGTCAGACTGATTGAGCAGCCAGGAAACGAGGACGATCAAGAGCTAACGAAACCGCAATCGCGTATCCTCGACATCCTCAGGTCCGGCGGGGGCGAGATCTTGTATGTTGATCTTCTCGCGAAGGCTAACGTGAGCGCGTCGCCGATCAACACTCTTGCACGACAAGGGAGGCTTGAGGTCTTTGCCACCGAGATCTTCCGCGACCCGCTGGACGGAGCTCAATTGCCCGAGATCTCAAATCTAAAGCTTAACCCGGAACAACGTATCGCGCTGAGCACGATCGAGAAGGCCGTTGCCGACCGCGGGTACAAGGCGTTCTTGCTCCACGGCGTCACCGGCAGCGGAAAGACCGAAGTTTATATTCGTGCTATGCGGCACACACTGACCGGCGGCAGATCAGCGTTGATGCTCGTGCCCGAGATCGCCCTTACGCCCATTTTTTCCCGTCGGCTCAAGGCGGCGTTTGGCAGCCAGGTTGCGATACTACATTCAAATCTCTCGCCCGGCGAACGCTTCGACGAATGGCGCCGCATTTACCGCGGCGAGGCCCGTGTCGTCATCGGCACACGCTCGGCGATCTTTGCGCCGCTTAAGGACATTGGGCTGATCGTCGTCGATGAAGAGCATGACGCGTCGTATCGGCAACAGGACGCGCCTTACTATAACGCGCGTGATTCCGCCGTGATGCGGGCGAATATGGCCGGCGCGGTCGTCGTTCTCGGTTCCGCCACACCGTCTCTGGAATCGTTTGAGAACGCCCGTTCTGGAAAATATGTGATCCTTAAACTAAGGAACCGAATCGGCAACCGTCCGCTTGCCAGGGCCGAACTCGTCGACATGCGCGAAGTCTTCAGGCAGGCCGGAAAAGACATCGTCATCTCGAAGCAGCTTGCGGAGGCCATCAAGAATACGCACGCAAAGGGTGAGCAATCGATCATTCTGCTGAACCGTCGCGGCTTCTCGCAGTTCGTACTCTGCCGTTCGTGCGGCGAGAGCCTTCGCTGCAAGAATTGCGACATCACGCTTACCTATCACCGCGGCGATCCCAAATTGATCTGCCACTATTGCGGCTTCCGAGCACAGGTCCCGAAGCGGTGCCCGTTCTGCGACGGTGAGTATCTCTACTTCATCGGCCAGGGCACGGAGCAGTTGGAAACAATGCTGCGGCGACAATTCCCGGACCTCGATATCGCGCGCATCGACCGCGACACGATGCACCGCAAGGGCGAACTGGCCAGGACGCTGCTTGCCTTCGACCGCGGCGAGATTGATATGCTGGTCGGCACACAGATGCTCGCCAAGGGACATGATTTTCACAATGTTACGCTGGTCGGCGTGATATCGGTCGACACGGGCCTGGGCCTGCCGGACCTCCGCTCGGCCGAACGGACCTTTCAGCTCATCACGCAGGTAGCTGGTCGAGCGGGCCGCGGCGATCTCGCCGGCCGCGTCCTGATACAAACTTACTACCCGGAACATTACGCGCTCCGCCACGCGGTCCGCCAGGATTATGAAGGCTTTTTTAACCAGGAGATCCGATATCGCGAGCGGATGGGTTATCCGCCATTCGTCGTGCTGGCGCAGGTCCTGGTCCGCCATTCAGACTTGAACGCCGTCGTCGAAACAGCCCGAATCATCCGCGAAGGGCTTGACGCGGCAAACGCGGATAAGGCGTGCCGTATTCTCGGCCCCGCTCCTGCCTCGCTTGCCCGGCTGAAGGGCGAGCATCGTTTCCAGATCCTGATAAAGGCCTCAAATCGCAAAACTCTTCGCGAGGTCATCGAACTTGGGCTCGACAAAGCCGATGAGAAGGGCGCACAATTGCGGTTCGTCCAGATAGAGATCGATCCGATCAATATGCTCTAACCACGCCGGGCGCGGTTAGGAGATTTGTATGAGTTGGCTATATGATAGTTTCCACCGCTGCACGAATCCCTGAAGACGTTCCGACAATCCTCTTCGTTGGCCATGTTTGGGATCTCGCGAGTCTCCCGATCAAGCGCGAGTGCAAACTCTTCAGGTCGATCCTGGTTGGAGGGAGATATGACAACTTGCGCGATCCTTCTGCTCATTCTTGGCTCTTTTTCAGGTGCGTTCGCCGCTGAACGGATTTCCGACATACGGCCGGCAGCTGCCGCAACAGGCTCAAACAGTATTACGGGCTTCGTGTTCGGGGCTTCGGGCAGGCCGGTCCCAAATGTCTATGTTGAGCTGTTGAGCGATACCGGCTCAACCCTGGCGCGCGAGAAAACGGCCGGTTCCGGGATGTATGCCTTTCGCGGCCTGTCCGACGGAGTTTTCGTTGTGCGGGTCCTGCCGTACACGAGCGGCTATCAGGGTTCAGAGCAGCGAGTCTCGCTGGTCACTGTCTCTGCGTTTCCCGGACGGGGATCCATAAACGAGCAAGTCAATTTCTATCTCAAGCCGAACATGGCCAACAAGGGCCCGCTTGCGGCGCCCGAAGTGCTGTTTGCGCAAGAGGTGCCGGATAAAGCAAAAGACCTGTATGAAAAAGGTATCGAGGAACTCGCCGACAATAAAGAGAAAGAGGGCTTCGAAAATCTCAAAGCGGCACTTGAGATCTTCCCGGACTATTACCTTGCGCTTGATCGGCTGGGCACGGAGTATGTTGTTCGCCGCTATTATCGAGCGGCCTATGTCCTTCTCGAAAAGTCTTTGGCGGTTAACCCACGAAGCTTTTCGAGCAGGCTCGGCATGGGAATTGTCGAATTCCGCCTCGGTCTGACTGAGCCCTCGATCAAGAGCCTGACGTTGGCCGTTGAGGCTTATGGACAGTCGGTAGCGGCCCACATCTGGCTCGGAATCGCGCTCCACAAGGCTTCAAGGCTGGCCGAAGCCGAGACGGAGTTGGTCAAGGCTAACCGTCTGAGCGAGGGCAAGTCGGCCGACGCCCACTGGCATCTTGGACGGCTGTACAAAGATCAGGGCCGATACGCCGATGCCGCGAATGAGCTCGAGCTGGTGATAAAGATCAACCCCGACCATCCAAGTGCCGAGGGTATCAAGAAGGCCATCGTGATGCTGCGCGAAAAAGCTCCAAAGAATGCGAACAAAATGCGAGGGCAAACAATTCGCAATGAATACGTTTACCCTCGCACAAGCTCCGGACCCCTATTCAGATCAAATGTCGCGGGCATTCGCCTCCGACCCTAACCGACAGAACTGATCCGATTGTGCCTAATTGACGGCCCTTGACGTAAATTCTGCCTGGCGGAATTTGATCTGCGCATAGATCTCGGAAAGGCTGACCTTCACACCGATCGAATCGAGCGAAATAACATCGTCTCGTTCGTTATAGATCCGATAGATCCATTGCTTCTGGTTCTGGCGGGCGTAGTGCTCCACGCGCATTTCATCCTCTTTGAGCAGGACACATTCACGAATGCTTTCCATGCCAAGAAAGCTTTCGACCTTCTTTGTTTTGTCGACCGTATTGGTCGTGCTTGAAAATATCTCAACGACCGCTGTCGGATTCAGCAGCATGTCCTGATTACCGTCAGAGAATTTCGGTTCGCCGCTGACAAAAACAATGTCGGGATAGCAGACGAAATTGTTCGTCAGCATCACACGCATGTTGCTGATATAGATCTCGCACTTGTGGCCGTGCATTTTGCTGCCCGACGCAACCGACATGTTAGAAACCATAAGATTATGCCAGCGCCCCGAGCCCGAACGCGCTATCATTTTCCCACCCGCCGAATTATGGCCGCGGTCGCCAGCTACAAAGTTATCGCTTCCGCCTCGCCTGTGCGCGTGATCGAGACCTTTTTCGTTCATATACACTTATACTCCAGGTTGTTCGATTATTTGCGGGCCTTTAGTAAAATGGGGAAACTGCAGAAGCGTTGCTTGGGTTGCTGTTTCTGCTTTAAACCTAGTTTGACACATCGAGCGATGATTCTTCAAGGTATTTTTGTATGAAACTTTCTGAACTCGCCGCCAGGACGTCATCGACCATCGAGAACGGCTCGCCCGACCTCGATATCAAAGCCGCGGCCGGCCTGGATATTGCCGAAAGTGGCGACGTGACTTTTCTGGCCAATCCAAAATATACGCCACAGGTTGCGGCGACCAGAGCGTCGGCGATTTTCCTCGATGAAACCACCGAACCTGGCCGCGACGGAATCGCGGTGCTCCGCTCGCGCAACCCGTACGTCGCTTATACGCTCGCGCTCAGACTGTTTCACCCCGAACCTGCCCTGTCGCCGTATCGGCATCCCACCGCCGTCATTGATGAATCAGCCGAAGTCGATGACAACACCGAGATCGGAGCTAATGTCGTGATAGGAAGAAGTTGCCTCGTCGCCGCCGGGGTTCGTATATTTCCGAACGTGACGATCTATGACAACGTGTCGATCGGCGAAAATGCGGTTATCCACTCCGGTGTTTCGATCCGCGAAAACTGTGAGATCGGCCGGAATTGTATTGTTCACAATAATTCCACGATCGGCTCGGACGGTTTTGGTTACTCAAAGGATGAGAACAACCGTTGGCTGAAGATCCCGCAAACGGGGCGCGTTGTGCTTGAGGACGACGTTGAGATAGGTGCCAACGCCGCTATCGACTGTGCCTCCGTCGGCGAAACGCGCATTAAGCGCGGAGCCAAGATCGATAACCTCGTCCAGATCGGCCATTCCTGCACTATCGATGAGGATGCTCTCATCTGCGCTCAGACAGGACTTGCGGGGAGTTCGTACATTGGCAAACGCGTGGTCCTCGCAGGCCAGGTTGGCATCGCCGGCCATCTAAAGGTCGGCGACGATGCGGTAGTTACAGCCAAATCCGCCACCAGCCACGATGTCGAGCCGGGTAAGGTCATCTCCGGTATTCCCGGTTTCGAAAACCGTGAGTGGCTTCGTTCCACGGCCGCGTATCGCCGGCTTGGCGAACTCGCGGGCATTATTCGTCGTTTGGAGAAGAAATTCCCAGAGATCAAAAAGGAGCGGCAGTGATGTCCCACAGCCGCTCTCTATTACCACACAATTACTGAACTGTGTCAGTCGCTGGCCCGTTAGCCTAGTCGTCTGCACGATAGAAGTAATATTCCGCGGTATAAGGCACTCTCGCTTGCTGACCGATACTTCCGCCCGGAATGGTCGGAGCCAGACCGCCCGACGTATTAGCACGCTGGATAAACGTGGTCCCGCCGAAAATGCCGTAGCCTTCAGTTTCCGTTGCTTCGAGAAGCAGCCACGCTACCGCCTCCGCATCAGGGGAGCAGCGTTCCGCCGTTGCGGCAATAACGCTGCTGGTCCCGCCGCGACTCATCCACGTCGGTCCCGCAAAGTGGCTGCCGACATATCTCCGATAGCTCGGATCGGCGAAAAGGCCCGCGTCGGGCGCGACAAAGGCCCATTGAGATCCATTCCACCTGTACACCTGCACACCTGCGGCGTAAGCATGAAATGCCAGTGAGTTTCCGGCGGGCACCTCGATCGCGGAACATCCCCACGGAAGGTCGGGGCCATATCCTTTCTCGCCTGCGAGCGCGGATCCCGCACCCAGCGAAACAAAGGCGGCAACAGCCAGTGCAATCGCCAAACCTACATTTCTTTTTGCATTTATGATCTTCATAATTATCTCCTCTATTTTTGTATTGAGTCTCATCCTTTTTGTATGAGCCCCCAGCCGCGCGTGGAGTGAATGAAACGTATGAAAGCCCACGCTTCGGCCGATGGCACAACTTATGCCCGAATCGCTTTGACCTCCAGATATTCCGAGGTGACAAGCGTAGAGCCGTTTCCGGAAGCGTTATTTACCGCCCAAAGTTCTTCCAGGTCCTTGCGGAGCGCCGCCTGCCGCTTATCGTCGCCGAGTGTTTCGAATGCCTTCAGCGTCGGGCCGTAAAACTTGCGGAAGTGTTCGACAACGTCCGCCGCTCCAAACGGGAAAACGAAATCGATCATCCGTCTCGTCACAACCAGGTCGGAAACCTTGCTTCCGAATCGCTCGCAAACCGTGTCTTCATCGCCCCACCGCAGCGGTGAAGGCATTCCGGCCGGCGGCGGAACGTGTTTGCCGGTGATCTTGAACATTTCCCCTACGAAACCGCCCGGTGTCCAATTTGCCATGGCAATAACGCCGCCCGCTTTGCACACTCGCGTTAACTCGTCGACGACAACATCGGGGCGCGGGGCAAACATGGCCCCGAACATCGACATCACAACGTCAAAGCTCCCGTCGGCGTAAGGCAACGATTCCGCGTCGCCGACATCGAATTTTGCTCCGAGGCCCTCTGCCCTTGCCACTGAGCGTGCCTGGCCGATAAACTCCGGCACGATGTCCAAACCAGTAACGTCGGCACCTTTCCGAGCGGCCGGAATCGCCAGATTCCCCGTTCCGCAGGCAACATCCAGGACCGACACGCCGCTCGAAAGCCCAAGCCGACCGACAAACTGGATCGCGCCGGCCTCGAACGACGTGGCGATCCGGCCAAAATCAGCCGAACTCCACACAGCGTTGAGCCTGTGCTTCAACCGCTCCATTTCACTTGTAACTCTTGTTCCATCCATCATTCTTTTCTCCATTTTTGATTTGTGTTTCGATCAACTAAACATCGGAGCGACCTCCTCAATGCGAGCTCGATGTTCCGGGCCGAGTTCCTCCAGAGTGTCGAGAAACTTCGGGTGTGTCATTCCGCTTCCGAGATATGTCCAGCGGTTGGCCTGAAGCTGAACTTTGAAAAATTCGAAACGCTCGTCTTCGGTCAATACCCTTCCGGTGGCACGTTCAAATGAGTCGAGATCAAATTTCGTCTGCTGTTCGTTTGCTCCGTCGAGGAAGGCGCCGATCGCAAGGTACCCGTCCACGGCCTTCTCGATCTCTTCGCGGCTTCGTCCTTCGGCAAGCCACGCCACCATGTTCGTGTCGAGTTTTGCGTGCTGGGCCTCTTCGAGCCAATGATTCTTGAGCAGGCTTTTGAACTGTGGGTCAAGGTCGTTATCGTCCTTGATACTGCCAATGTAATGTCCCTGGGTCATCCACTCGATATGCAGTATGACCAGGGCAACGCTGAGCGGATCGTGCGCGAGTATTTCTTTCGCAACCGCCGGCCCCGGCCCGATCACTTCGCATTCTGAGCCGAAGCCATCGTTGAACTCTTCGCGAAACATCTTGAAGAGTTGAATATGTTTCGCCTCCTCGCCCGCAAACTGAAGGAGAGCGCGAACGCGATAGTCGTCTTTATCCAAAGAAGGACGCACGTGGTCCAGGACGAACGGCAGAATAAACTCTTCGACCACACCGAAGATCGAAAGGTATGCATTCGCTCGGATGTGATTGAGCGTCCGCTTTTCATCGTCATTGAGAAAAGACAGTTCCTCCACTCTCGCTAGAGATTCCGGCATGAACGGCTTTGAAGAATCGAGCTTCTTATCGCCGCCAATGATGTCCTCGATGCGCCAATTTATCTTTTGCGCGGTTATGATCGTGTCCTGGTAATCGTATTGATGCGTCGATCGGAAACCAACGCCTGTATTTGCAACTGCTGTGTCTAACATTTAATTCCTCCGCACCGGCCAAATCCGGCGCTGGTTATAAAAACACGGTGGCATTTCTACGGGACATTACTGGCTGCCGGCGGTTTCGCCGTTCGCCAGTTGTTTACGTATCCGTCGAACAGGTCCGGATCTTTATGAGCCGGATGATTCCTGGCCAACCGTTTGTCCATTAGTGCGTTCATTGCGGTCCCAAAATCCTTTATCTTTGCCCTGGTGACACGCGGGTTGAGCATTCCGGTCATCGTCATATTGGTTTCCATCAGACTCACGACCCAGCCGTCAAACGCGTCCAGGGCAACCCCGACATCCCCACGAACCGGGTCCGCAAGGAACGGGGCGCGGGACTGCTTTCCTTTCCTCATCAAATTCTCCAGTCTGAGCAGAGCGGTTTGAATGCGCAGCATTTCTTTCTTCGCTTCTCTGATCTCGCCCAAGAGCGTGTCATACGAACGGATAAGGATCCCGCGGGCATGTTCCTCGGTTATCTCGTCGTCGCGAACCAATCGCTTTAAGCCGTTAAATGTTCCTTCGGTCATCAGCACCTTTTTCTGTGCCAAAGTCAGCGGCGGCAGATTTGCCATACTTGAAATTTCCTCCTACGTTGTCTTCAATATCGATAGCCCGGCCTTCTTCACCAGCCTTTTCGCTGTGGGCTCCGATTCTGATCCCTTTTCTTGACTAGCTATACCGTCACTGCGGCCCGGCGTCTTAAGTTGGGCCAAACCGGCGACACCGGTCTTGCCCGCGCCGGTACTCGCGTTCGCCGATCAGGCTCGTGTCCAAAGAGCGCGCATCTTTGACATTGTTTTCGACCCGACCCGGATCTTCGGCATCGGTTTCGCTTCCTTGTCATGAAGGTGCTCGATCAGCCCGCCGCCGTCGCGTATCATCTGCGGATACATGATCCCGATGCTGTCGTGGTCGTCGTTCGGCGCCTTTGTGCCATCGGCGTTTTCACCGTTGAGGCCCGCACAATGGATCAATTCGTGGACGATCACAACCTCCATCTGGCCAGGCGTCGGATTTGCGACTTTCCCGGGCAGGAACGCAATGGCGAAAAATATCTCCAGGCCCCGCCTGCCGTCCGCCAGCGTGTGTGCGCGTCCGTGGAGTTCCGTCGCATCGAAGCTCGTCGTTATTCGCTTGCTTGGGTGCGGATAGGTTTCCGACCCGTTAGAAAGTTTGACGACGATGTTTGCGTTCCGTTCATCATTGGTTGGCACCAACCTGACGCCAAATCCCAGCCCGTTAAAGGTGTTGATCGACGTGTTGACAGCGGCCGTCCACGAGCCGCCCCTATTACAGACCGTTAGCTGGCCTTCCTTCCTGAATCTTCTAAACCATGGTGTCGGCATTATTTCTCCATTTCCTCCTTGCGCGGGCCCAGTCGCTACCGCTCCCGGTCCTGACACGGATCTCGAGGCCCGCGCGCGTAACTCTCATGCGATCAGGGCCGGCGCTGAACTCACGGGAACAGCCACGACCGCAGTTCGGGCGTTATCATTGCCAGTTTGCTGACATAATTCCCCGTGGTGTCGAAAATACTTGCGGCGTACCACGCGTAAATATGGAGCAAGGTGATCGTCATTACCTGCTGGCGGGGCCGCGCGAGCAGCGGGTCCCAGTGCACCGAGCGGATCACCCGCCCGCTGTAGCTTGCGGGATGGATCGAGCCGTCGGCGCTCAACAGCTTTGCCGCATTTTTCCGTTGAAACTTGCTGATGATGGCCGCGGTTTTCCCGTCGAACTTCCCCGTCGCCTGCGGCAGGTCGCCTTCCGTATACCCGAGGTCTGACTTTGTGTTCTCTGAGGCGTAACTCAGGTACCGGAACAGCGTCTGCACCAGCATTACGTCCGCGGGGCCGTTGTCGGCGTGCGGACCGATCTTGTAGGTCGTGTTCACGCCCCAGAATTGTCCTGACCTGAAACTGATCAACTCTTTATGTGCCATTGTTTTTTCTCCTTCGCGCCGCCTTCGCGGCATCGTCGGCCAACGCTCCTAAAACCCCTTGAGCGGATTGCCGTAAAAGGCCTCGGTTTTGTATGCGTTAGCGTTAAATTTCTCGGCGCCGGCCGTCTTGACTGGAAACAGCAGGCGATAGTAGGGCATAAACACCTGGCTGGAGTATGCCGGCACGACGAATTTTCCGTCCGCCCCGACCGTGAAAGTGAGCTCGCGGACCTGCGCGCCGGCGCGATAGACCTTGACGGTGTACTCGCCGGGATTTTTATCCGCAAAGAACGCCTCCGGGAAGTTTGCGCGGTTGAACGTACCGTTACTGTCGACGAGGAAATTCGTCCACTGAAACTGCCAACGCTTCCACACCTTGTCGGCGGCAAATGCGGGAGCGGCGTCGGCGTAGCGTTCCTCAAAGCTTCCGACGCCCCCGCCGTTGTTGGCGGTCGTGGCGATCTGGTTGCCCTTAAAGAACACGCGCGCCTCCAGCTCGGCGGCTTCGACAGGCTCCTTAAACCAAAAGCTGACCAGCAGCGGCATTCCGCCGATCTCACTTACGCTGTGGTGGAACCCGATGCGGCCGAACGCCATCAGCCAATCGTGATCGACATAGAAGCCGGCCTTATGTTTTTCCCGCGGGTTGTAGGTTGTGCCGAACTTCCCCACCTTGAACTTGCCCTGGAACAGAACTTCCTTCGAATCATCGTCCGTGATCTTGAATCCGAACACGCCGACGGCGGCCGTCGACTTTGTGTCGATCACACCGCCCCACGGGCTTGGGCTCTCGAACAGAACGGTACGGTCACCGGCGATGCGGCTGCTCTGCTCGAGCTTTTCGCTGTACCACGCCGAGCCGTCGGGATTGAAATATTCGACGGTGTAATTCAGCTTTCTTCCGTTGTCGAAGAAATGCGAGAACCTGAGCTTCGGCACCCAGCTTGAGTAGTTCCGCTCTTTGGGCATTTTCCAGTATTCGTTATGCGTGATCGCCTGGATATAGAGTGTGTTTTTCATCAGCACGGGCGTGCCGGTCGGCCGCTGGGCCGGGTAAGTTACGTTTCCGTCGGGCGTCTTGTCGCCGGCCCCGGTGTTTTTGCGCGTGGTATCGTCGTTGCCCGAATTCTTCCGGCCGTCGGTCTTCACCGGCTTGCCTTTTATCGACACGTCGGGAAGTTTTATCGTGAACTGTCCCGCGGCGGCCTGCGCGCCCAGCGTGACAGCGGTCATAAATGCCAGCGTCGTTATAATGTTCTTCGTCATAAATTATCTTTCTCCTTCGCGACCGGACCGGCAGGCCCCGCCGTCTTTGCTTTTATTCGCACCGGCGGTACGAACGCACAAAGTTATAAAATTTGCTCCAATGCGTCTTTAGAATCGGATTAAAGTTGGATTAGAAACCCATTAGAAAGGGCGTAACTCGCTGACAGTTGGGAGTTTCCAGCAATATCACCGCCGCCGGCGATCTTGTCGGTACCGGCGGCGATCTTGTCCGTACCGACGGCGGTCTTGTCCGTACCGGCGGCGATCTTGTCGGCACTGGCGGCGGTCTTGTCAGTACCGGCGGCGGTAGCCGCTGGTTTGGCCTGCGATCACCGCACCGGGCGAGCGCGTGCGCTCAACCACTCCCTACCGGGAGCGGTACCGACATGAGGACGTGCGACCAGGCGCGCGAGCGAGCTCAACCACTCCCTACCGGGAGCGGTACCGACATGAGGACGTGCGATCCGGCGCGCGAGCGAGCTCAACCACTCCCTACCGGGAGCGGTACCGACATGAGGACGTGCGATCCGGCGCGCGAGCGAGCTCAACCACTCCCTACCGGGCGCGGTTCTGACACGAGCGGGAGCGGTACTGACATGAAATGGTGTATAAATATATATAGGTATGGAAAAGCAGCGCGAGGCCCAGGTATCGGAGACGGGCTATGATGTAACGCCGCTCAACGAGGCGGCGATCGAAAAACTTGCCGGGCGTTTGACCGCCGAAGAGCGGAGCATTCTGCTCGACCGCGGCACGGAGCCGCCGTTTTGCGGAACGCTGCTCGACAACAAGCTTGCGGGCACATACGCCTGCCGTTTGTGCGGCCTCCCGCTGTTCACGTCGCGGCACAAGTTCCATTCGGGCACTGGCTGGCCCTCGTTCTACGCCCCGTTCGACCCGGCGCACCTCGCGCACATCCGCGACACGAGCCACGGGATGCTTCGCACGGAGATCAGGTGCTCGCGCTGCGGCAGCCACCAGGGCCACGTCTTCCCGGACGGCCCGCCGCCTACCGGCCAAAGATATTGTCTGAACTCCGCCTCGCTTGAGTTCTTCGACGAAGGCCGCGAGATCCCCCAACTTGCCTGATCCGCGCCCTGACATGGGCCTGGCGCGCACCCGCGGGCCAGGCCGCGGATGGCGTGAGTCGGCCAGCGGCTACGGCCGCCGGTCCTGAGCGGGGCCGCTCGGCATTTTCCGGTCCTTAAAGCTTTCGAACAGGTCGGTGTGGCGGCTTGTCAGCGGGATCATGCGGCCCGCGATGAACATAAATTTTACATTCGTACGCGGGTCGAGGAGATCGCCGTCGGTGACGACGACGTTCGCCAGCTTGCCGGGGTCAAGCGATCCCATGCGGTCGGCGACGCCGAGGATCTGTGCGGGATACAGCGTAACGGCGCGAAGCGCGTCTTCGCGCGAAAGCCCGTGCGCCGCGGCGATCCCGGCATGATACGGCAGATCGCGGGCCTCGGCCCCCTGATCGCCGGTCGAGATCGCAAAGGCGATGCCCGCTTCCTTCATCTTTCCGGGCGCGGCATAGAGAAAGTCGAACGGATCGTCCTCGCGTACGGGCAAACTGTAGATGTTGGTATAGATCACCGCGATGTTGTTTGCCTTAAGCACGTCGGCCGCCTTCCACGCCTCCTGTCCGCCGACGACGATCCCCTTCACTTTCATCTCGCCGACGAATTTGGCGACGGCGCGAATGTCTTCTTCACGCTCCGCCGTGAAAAGTATCGGTCGCTCGCCGCGAATGTAGGGCCGAAGCGCCTCGAGCGCGAGGTCCGTCCGCGGGGCGGGCAGCTTTTTGTCGCTTGCGTAGGCCTCGACCGCCCGGGCGTGGTTTGCCGCCTGGGTAAAGATCTTTTTCAGGTCCTCGATTCCCTGGTCGCGCCGCTTTACAAGTTCGGTGAAGCTGGTTTGCGCTCCGCCGCCGCCGAACCGGCCGCCGCCGCGGCTGATGCGCGGAAAATTGACAACAAGCGCCGCCGCCGGAACAACGGCCATCTCAGCCTGCGTAGAACCATTAAGATCGATCAGCGCGGCCTGGCCGGCGATCGTCCCGCCCGTCGGGTAGGAGAGCACGGCCGTGATCCCGTTCACGCGCGTTACGTTGACGTGCGACGAATGGGGATTGATCCCCGTGATCGCCTTTGCGTTGGCGTTATTCGTCCCGACTTCGGCAATATCCACCGTCGCGTTCGCTCCCTGCCCTATCTCGGCAAGCCCCAGTCCCGTCGCCGCGTCGATCATCCCCGGAAAGACGGAAAGCCCCTTGCCGTCGATCCGCTCCGCGCCCGCCGGTACGGCCGCACCCGCCCCGACCGCGGCGATCTTGCCATCGGCGATGACAACCGTGCCGTTCTCGATAACGCCGCCCGACACCGTGACGACGCGCGCGCCCACAATGGCGAATGTTCCGCCGCGTCCGGTGCGGTTCTGCTGCGCTCCGTCGCTCTGCGCCGTCGCGGAACCCGCCGACATAAGCGTCAGGAACAGCGCGCACAGCACGGTCTTTGGAAACATCGCCCTCAGTTTGAAATTCACAGGTCTCATTTATTCCCTCCGCGGCCCCATTCGGCGTCATCCCGCTCGCCTCGGACGCGCTCGGCCGGTACTTTCGGCTGCGTCCCGCCGCTCGCGGGCGGCTTGTTCACATCGAGCTTCTCCAGTTCCTCGCGTTCTTTCGCCACAAGCTTGCGTTTTTCAAGATCGGCGGCGTGGTCAAAGAATATCTCGCCTTCGATCATCGTCGTCTCGACCCGCGAATAGGGACTGAAGGGATGTCCGCTCCAGATCACGATATCTCCGTCCTTGCCGACGTCGATGGAACCCGTGCGCTTGTCGATGCCGAGCTGCTTTGCGGGGTTGAGAGTGATCATTTGCAGCGCGTCCTGCTCCGGCACGCCGCCGTATTTCATCACCTTCGCCGCGTCAAGGTTAAGCCGCCTCATGCGTTCGTCCGAGTCGGAATTGATAGACACCACCACGCCGTTTTTCCACAAAATATAGGCGTTGTAAGGGATCGAATCGTAAGCTTCAAGTTTGTAGCTCCAACTGTCGACGAAAATCGAGGCCCCGGCGCCGTGGCGCGCCACCTCGGGAGCGATCTTGTAGGCCTCGAGGGCGTGCTGCAACGTGCCGATACGGAAACCGAACTCCTCGGCGAGCCTGAGCAGGTTCAGGTGCTCGTCCGACCGGTAGCCGTGACAGTGTACAAGGCGTTTGCCCTCGAGTATCTCGACCAGCGGCTGGAGCTCTTCGTCCACGCGCGGCGGAACGCGCGTCTTCTTCGCCCGGAAATCGTCCCACTGCTGCTTGTAGTCGCGTGCGCGCTCGAATGCATCGCGGATAGTTTCCATGGTGCCCATCCGTGTCCGCGGATACCTGGGCGTTTGTCCGGGAACATTGAAGTTCGATCGCTTTACATTCTCGCCAAGCGCGAATTTTATCCCCGGCGGCGCGTCCGCAATGGGGTAATCCGCCGCCGCGCGGCCCCACTTGAACTTGACGGTCACGCTCTGGCCGCCGATCGGGTTCGCCGAACCGTGAAGAAGGAGCGCCGAAGTGACGCCGCCGGCAAGCGCGCGGTAAATGGCGATGTCCGATGGGTCAAGCATATCGCGGACACGCGTCATCGACGTCACCGCAAGCGACCCTTCGTTTATGGCGGAAAGCATCGAGTGCGAGTGGGCGTCAATGATGCCCGGCGTGACGTATTTGCCCGTCGCGTCGATCACGCGAACGCCCGCCGGCGGGGAAATTCCCTTCGCCGTTCGGACGATCTTGCCGCCGCGTACCAAAACATCGGCCTGTGTCAGCGTGCCGCGCGTCGCCGTCATTACCGTGGCGTTCTTTATCAGGACGTCACCCGCTCCCTGCGCCGCCGCGCCGGCCGCCGCCAAAAGTAAGGTGCCCAGAAGGATTGTCAATCGGTTCATAGTTCGCCTGTGTGTTCCATCCGTTGGAGTTGCCCGGCCTGTCGTTTAGGGATTCTTGCGTCCTGTGATCGGGACAGCACCCTGCGCCGAATCGACAGTGCCCGAAAGCTGCCCGCCGGTGATCGTTGCCGTGACCGTGTAGTCGATCGTCTGCCCGCCAAACGTCACGGCTCCGCCGAAACTGATCGAGTTTCCGTCCACGCGGCCGTTTGTCAGCGGTGCGGCCCCCAACTCCGTCGTCATCGTGCCCGAAAGCGCCGACCCCTGTTGTTCAAGTACGAGTGTCCCCGTCAAGGTCTGGCCCGGCGCCTGTATCGAGATCGAATACGTGCCCCCAAGATTCGCGGCGGAAGCTCCCGTACCGCCCGCGCCCGGCCGCGCGGCCGGAGCCTTTGGCTCAAACGGGACCCCGTCGATAAAGACGTGGGTCACGCTCCGCTGCTTTCCGAAAATATCACCCTTCACGACGACAAGATTCGCTATCTTTCCGGGCTCGATCGACCCAAGCCGGTCCGCTACGCCGAAGATCTCGGCCGCGCTGAGCGTCAGCGCCCGGATCGCAGCCTCCTGCGAGAGGCCGTTCTGTGTTGTTTTGGCGATATTCGATATCACGTCGCCCGGACTCGCCCCGCCGCCCTCGAACGCGAACGCGACTCCCGCCGCATGCAGCTTGCCGGCCGTTTTCGGCACCTCAGCGCGGAAACGCAGCGTGTCCATCGGCTCGGGATCGGCCTCTGGCGCCGCCGCGGCCGTCCGTTTGGGGAAATTCATTGACAAGAGTACCGCTGCGTCCTGCTCCTTCAGCCGCTCGGCGAACCGCGCGGACTCCTGCCCGCCCGAGATTATCGCCCGCAGATTGTACTGCTTCGCAAGATCGAGCGCCCTGACGATCTCGTTCGTCCGATTGGCGCTGAACACAACCGGCACGCTCCGCTCCAGGGCCGGGATCAGGGCCTCCAGCGACCGGTCGGCTTCAGGCCGCTTCATCCCGCGCGGGTCCGCGGCGTAAAGTTTCAGCATCTCCTGGTGACGTCGGGCGTCGTTGAACATCTGCCGAAGCGCCGAGAACGTCCCGAGCAGCGACCCGGGATACTGTCCGGGAATCGTCGAAAAACTTATGTGAAGCGCCACAGGGCTTTTGATCGTCATTGCCGAGACGGAATCGCCCGCGAGGTTGATCAACGCCGACTGGCCATTAAAAATGCCTGTCCTGCCCGTGGTCAGGGCTGTCGTGAAGCCGGCGTTTCGATTCGCTTCGAACTGCGCCTCGCCCGCGCGGACATCTTCCAGCGTCACCGCCTCGGGGCGGAGTCCGTACGGGTAGTTCGAGTTCGACGGATTGGCCGCCGACGCCGCCGCTGCAGCCGCGGCCGCCTGACCAAAGCCACCGCCTCCGGCCGGAGTCGCGGCGGGCCTCGGCGCGGGCAGGCCGAGATTTGTCAGGGCATCGACAAAACCCGGATATACCGTGAGCCCCGTACCGTCAAACACCTGAGCGTCCGCAGGCGCCTTTACGGCAGCCCCGACGGCCTCGATCAATCCATCACGAACAACCACCGTGCCATTTTCGATCGTCGCTCCGGAAACGGTGACGATCCGCGCGTTCGTGACAGCGTACGACTGTCCGAAGGATTGGAGACCAAAAGTCGAACCGATCGCCGCTGCAGCGAGCAGGAATAGACTGAGTTTCATATTCGAGTTTGAACGGAATGCAGAAATGGACCGTTCGAGAATTTTATACGCAAGAGAATAGTCCAAAAGTTTCGGATTGCAAAGTACGGCACATCTACTCCCCGAAACCTTTACAAAAACTTACAATCATGACACCCGGCCTAATCGCGCTCGATGGTGGCAACAAAGCAACCGGCCTCGGCATTGCGGAGATGGATGAATCTTGCATCGGGGGTCGTGAATATCTCACGTATCTGAGCGTCGATCCTGTCAGGGTCCAGACGCGTCCGCGACAAAAGCCGGCTTTCATCACCGAACGCCTCGAAGAGCAGCGGCAGCGCTTTAAGATCATCAGGAAAGCCGTCCCGATCGAATGGCACGCACTCGTTCTCGTGAATGAATATCGGCCCGGGATCCGGCAACTCAGATCGCCCATCAAACGAATTGTAGGTAAAGTAAATGCGCCGGTCGGCTCCCTGGTCAAAAACGCACAGGCAGTTTCGGCACGGACCATACCCGCTGGCAATACTGACACTCGCGTTCAAACTTTTGTACTGCGGCGACGAAAGCGTGTCTCGAACTTCACTGGCGATCGCCGCCGGTATCGGCTTGACTTTATAATTCACTGAACTCCTCCTCATTTTCGGTGCGCCTCCAAACCGCTTTGAATGTCTTAAGCATTAACCCGTCAGTCACTTCCCTTACTCGTATTCGCCCCTCCTCTGTTGGCAATCTCTTGAGCCAGTCAAGTTTTTAGGACAAAAAACTCTCTTTCTCCTTTAGTAGTTTTTTAGTAGCAGCCGTGGCTGTGGGAATGTGGGAAAGCCGCTTTGGGCTTTTCCAAGCGGCTGTGGGAATGTGTG
>JBFWPK010000011.1:0-133939 GCA_050250045.1 Pyrinomonadaceae bacterium
CTTGGGTAAGTTGACTGTAACCCATTGATGCTCCTTTTGATTTCGTGATGAAAAGATGCGTCAAATTTACTTCAACTTACCCTTTCTCGCGACTCTCACAAAGTTGCACTTATTATCTGAACTCACGTTCAATGCTCATCTACAGATAAAACTTTCTCCTATTGCCGAAACGAGTATTTTAGCAGATCGCGGCGGTCACGGGCAATGCGCGAAGGGAGTCAGGCGGGCCGCCCTGATCAATTTTTTTCTCTGCGGGAACGAAAGAAATTCTGCATCAGCGCGCGGCACTCATCGGCAAGAATGCCGGAGGTTATCTCGATCCGATGGTTCAGCTTCTCGTTGTCACAAAGTCGGAAAAGTGTTTCAACCGCACCAAAACGTTCGTCCGCAGCTCCATAGACCAGCCGTTTTACCCTCGCGTTCACCAGGGCCCCGGCACACATTACACACGGCTCAATGGTGGTATACATCGTTGTGCCGACCAGCCGATAATTCCCTAACCGGCGTGCTGCCTCGCGCAATGCAATTATCTCAGCGTGCCCGGTAGGATCGTTCCCCGAGATCGTCCCATTGCTGCCCGTACCAACTATCTCGAGGTTTTCATCCACCAAACACGCTCCGATTGGCACTTCGTTGTCCGCCTGAGCCGCGAGCGCGCATTTGATGGCGATTCGCATGAATTTTTCATCCCGCTCGATCATTTCGAAGATTCTAACAGCGCCCGGCGGGAAGCCCGAAAGGTCGCGAGACCGGGTCCCCGCAAACCTCTTGCATACCCTAGCCGAAAGTGCTAGTTTTTTTGATTGGCGAAGGTTCACTTCGCCCACCAGCATTTCCTTTCCCCCAAGCTCGTTATGAAAGACGATGCGCGGACCGCGAGCCAGATGTCCGACGAAGAACTGCATATAACAAAGGTCCCCGAATCCTTTCGAGCCTTTGCTGAAGAGGTCCACAAGCGAAACGAGCGGCCAAAGCCAGCACCGCAAACGATCGCAAAAAAGCTCAACCCGACGGAATTTAACACCGCCATGGTCCACTTCTACCGGGGCGAGATCCAGCGTTCCAATGTTTGGCGGACCAGGCTCGATGCGACGACGAACTGGGCGGTGATCACGGGCGGAGCAACCCTTTCATTCGTGTTCAGCTCGCCGGACAATCCACATTTCGCAATACCGATAAATTCCATTCTGGTGACGATCTTCCTTTTTATGGAAGCCCGCCGATACCGCTACTACGAGGTTTGGGCAAATCGCGTCCGGGTGCTTGAAACAGGCTATTTCGCTCCGATGCTGTCACACCGGACAATACCTCCGGACCAGGAATGGGCCGAACATATCTCCGCCGACCTTTTGGTCCCGCATTTCACGATCAATGAGTGGGAGGCAGTCGGAAAACGGCTGCGTGCCAATTACCTTTGGATCTTCATTCTGCTTGCTTTGTCGTGGGCCTTAAAGATCTACATTCATCCATCACCCATACCGACCGCCACGCCCCAGGACCTCGAACGTTTTTGGGAGATCTTTTTCGCGCGGGCGAGGGTCGGGCTGGCTCCCGGTTGGCTGGTAATAATGGTCGGGACATTGTTCAACGCCCTTGTTTTCGTGATAGCGTTCGGAACGCTGAAACTGAAAGATTCCTCAAGCGAGGTCCTGCCCCTGGAGAGCCTCGAATGGCATCCTCTAAAGCAGGTTTCGGAATGGGCGGGCTCCAGCCTTAAACGGCGGCCCGCACTCCGGCGCTCGCGAAAGGCCCGCCAGCGCATCCGGTCGATCCACAAGACCGAGGCTTAAGGCAAGCTTTCAAATTTGCCGGCGACCTGCTATTTTTCCTCTGTAACCTTTTTTTACCCAGGAGAGAATCAGCAGATTATGCCTATTGAGCTTGATGAACGCGGACGGGCGCTTGAGAACGAGTATTTCCGCCGCAAAGAGAAGGAACTTCTCGAGAAGATGAAGGCGAAGATCGAAGTGGAGGATGCAAAGGACCTTCATCTTCAATGCCCGAAATGCGATGGCAGCCTTTACGAGGCCGAATACGAAAAAATTACGGTTGACGTGTGCAATAAGTGCACAGGCGTTTGGCTCGACGCGGGTGAACTTGCCCAGGTGGCGGTCAAAGAGGAGGAAAGCGGAGGCTGGTTCGGTAGGTTCTTTGGTTAGCCGATATGTCGGGTATGATCTTTCGAAACTTCGTCTTTTGGGCTGTCGTCACGACACTCGCGGTCGCAGCGAATGCGCAGCCGCCGGCCGCTCCGCCGGCCTCGGGCACTCTTGTCGAACTTGCAAAGCCCGCGCGCTCACCGCGAACCTTAACTGAAGCACTGCATAGCAAGCTGATGGGACGGGAAATGCCGTATCGCATCATTCTCCCGGCCAAATATAACGACAAGAGCGAGAACGGGCGCCGCTATCCGGTGATTTATTTGCTCCACGGCCTGACGGGACATTTCGATAACTGGACCTCGCTGACCGAAATTGAATCCTACTCCGCTGCAATGGGCGTGATAATAGTTACGCCCGAAGGCGGTAACGGGTGGTACACGGACGCTCTTTCGAAGGACAACGAAAATTACGAGAGTTACATTATCACGGAGCTCATCCCGGAGATCGATCGGCGCTATCGAACGCTTGGCCGGCGGGATCAGCGTGCCGTCGCCGGCCTCTCGATGGGCGGATACGGGGCCATCAAGTTCGGGTTGAAATATCCCGCAAGGTTCGTCCTCGCGGGCAGCTTCAGCGGGGCGCTCGGGGCCGCTGCGATAACCGAAAAGCAGTTCCCCGGAGCGATAGGCAAGACTATCGACGGGATATTCGGCCCGGCCGGCAGTGAAGTCCGAAAGGCGAACGATCCATTTGAAATTATCCGCCACGCGACCTCCGAGAAAATAAAGGACTTTCCGTTCCTCTATTTGGACTGCGGCACAAAAGATTTCCTTTTTCAGAATAATCGCGAGTTTATCGACCTGCTTTTGGAAAAAGGCGTACCACACGAGTTCCGACAGCTCCCCGGGACGCATGACTGGAAGTATTGGGACAAACAAATTCAGGAGTTTTTGCGGATCGCAGACCGGACATTTGGCGTTCGATCGTAGGAACCCTGCGAAGGTCCGAATCCCGTTCAGGTTGGCTGGCCACTTTCGAAATCACTATGACACTGATCAAGCCGATGATGCTGTTATCGATCGTTCTGTTTGCCTCTGGAGCGTCGGCACAGGACCGGACCGTGATCAACGACGCGGCGGCCGCAAAGAAGCTGCTTGGCCGTCACATGCTTTCGCTCCAATGGATAAGCTGGGACTATTTCGGATCGGCGAACGTCACCAGGCGCGGCGGTGTTTACCGGATCAAGGGCGAACAAAAGGGCCGCGGAAATGACGACCTCCTGACTATCGATGGAGTTATCACCGCGATAGATACCAAAGAGTTTACGTTTGACGGGACCATCATCACACAGGTAAGCCACAACAACGGAGGCGCTCCGTGTACGCGCGAGGGTGAGTTCACTTTTAAGATCACCGGCAAGCGAAAATACTGGCGGCTGCAGCAAATGGACAACCCGTGCGAGCCGGTGACGGACTATGTTGACGTTTACTTCCGATAGGTTCGCAAGCAATTTTCCGACCGTTATGAAGCTCGCGATCATTACACTTTTCTGCACTTTGATCCTAAGTGTCAGCGGCCTGGCCCGTTCCGTTCGGCCCCCCGCACCTTCCGCCCAGGAAACACAAACCGAGCAGGAAAAACGGGTCGCCGACATCCAGGCCGCTCTGAAACAGCACGGCTTTGACGGCTGGCTCTTCTACGATTTTCGAGGGAGCGACATCCTGGCCCCACGCATTCTGAAAACGACGCGGTTGGGTGGGTCGCGGCGGTGGTTCTATTTCGTCCCGGCCCAAGGCGAGCCGGTAAAGGTCGTACACGCGATAGAGCCCGATCAGCTTGATTCGCTGCCGGGGAAAAAGCTTATCTACCGCGAATGGCAGTTGCTTCGTGACCGGGTCGGAAAAGCGATGTTCCCCAACGGCCCTGCGAAAAGTGAGTTTCGCATCGCCATGCAATATTCTCCGAACAATGATATTCCATACATTTCGCGCGTCGATGCCGGAACGATCGAGATGGTACGTTCGCTGGGCGTGAAGCTCGCTTCGAGCGCCGATCTGGTGCAGCAGTTCGAGGCGGTGTGGACGCCCGAGCAGCTTGCAATGCACACTGAGGCAGCGACGAAGATGCAGAAGGTCATCCTCGAAACGTTCGCCGAGATAAAACGCCGGGTGGATGAAAATATTCCAACAACCGAGAACGACGTGCAGGCATTCATGATGAAGCGCTACGGCGAGGAGGGACTGAACCCGTCGCCGATGATCGTGGCCGTTAATGCGAATGCTGCTTCGCCGCATTATTTTCCGCGGATGGGCAAGGGAGACCCGATCAAACGCGGTGATCTGGTGCTGATCGATACGGTGACCAAGGTTGCGAATAAGCAGCGCGCTCCGGCGGCCGACCTGACCTGGGTCGGGTATGTCGGCGAGACGGTACCTGAAGAGTACGTAAAGATCTGGAATATCGTATTTGACGCGCAGCAATCGGCGTTGAAGGCTGTTCGGGCAGCCTTCAAAAATGGCAGGCCGATAACGGGTGCTCAGGTTGACGACGTTTCCCGCGGCGTTATCCGGAAGGCCGGATATGCTGACCAATTTCTTCACCGTACCGGCCACTCGATCGGTGAGGAAGGCCACGGCAATGGTGCCAACATCGACAACCTCGAAACCCGCGATTCGCGACGGCTGATCCCCGGCACGGCCTTCTCGATCGAGCCTGGAATTTACCTCGAGGGCAAGTTCGGCATCCGCTCGGAGATCGACGTGTACATTGACGGTGCGAACGTGATCGTGACGGCCCCGCATCAAACCGCGATCGTCCCGATCATGAAATAGCTGAGATCCGCCCCTGTACGCGAATCGCCGGTTCTCCTGGCGAGGTGATCTGCGTGGATCGATGGCTTGACGCTGCATCGGGATGCGGCCGCCCTAATTGCGGACATGAGTGTCCGCGTTCCAAGTATGCTCAATTTTGCTATTCAGACCGCGCGCGATGCCGGCAGTATCCTGCTTGAGAAGTTCGGCCGCATCGCAACTGTTACGAAGAAAGGCGATATCAACCTTGTGACCGAGGCCGATCTTGCGAGCGAGGCTTTGATAATAGACCGGATCAAGTCGTACCAGCCGCGCCACTCGATACTCGCGGAAGAGTCCGGCGAGGCTGTGGTAACCGGCGGCGATCGCAAGTGGAAGTGGATCATCGATCCGCTGGATGGCACGACGAACTACGCTCACGGGTATCCTTGCTTTTGCGTAACGCTCGCGCTTGAGCACGACGGCGAGATCGTGATCGGCGTAACCTATGACCCGACGCGGGATGAATTATTCGCTGCCGAGCGCGGAAGCGGTGCTAGTTTGAACAGTAAACCGATAACCGTCTCGTCGGAAAAGAACCTCTCGGACTCACTGATCGTCACAGGTTTCCCATACAATTTTCGCGAGAAGCCTCATTTCGAACGGGCCTTCACGGATTTTCTCCTCAAATCACGCGGGGTCCGGCGCGATGGCTCGGCGGCGATCGATATGGCTTATGTCGCGTGCGGACGGTTCGACGGGTTTTGGGAGGAAGGACTGAACCCGTGGGACGTCGCGGCCGGGAGGCTCCTGATCGAAGAAGCCGGCGGTTCGGTCACGTATTACGACGGTTCGCCGTTCAGCATATACTCGCCGCCGATCTGCGCGAGCAATGGCGGAATTCACGCGCAAATGCTGGAGGTACTCGGCAAGGGTGCCGAAGTCCGAGCGTGAGCAAGGGCTTAAACAGGCAACGTATCTCTTGATCCCTCGCTCACGCGCGGGCTTCCGGATGTGCTAATCTAGGCTCATTCTTTAATATGTCGTGGTTCAAAAGAGACAAGCCGAAGATCGAAGATCAGTCGCATGACGAGGAACGCAACGTAAAAACTGAGGGGATTTTCGTCAAATGTCCGGAGTGTGAGAGTCCCTTGTACAAGCCTGAGTTGATCGAATCCCTTCAGGTTTGTACGCACTGCGATCACCACTTTCGTCTTCCGGCGCGTGACCGGCTCGCTTCACTGTTCGACGACGGCGCTTACGAGCGGCTTGATGAGGAAGTAATGTCGGCCGATCCGCTGGAGTTTGTCGATACGAAGCCCTACAAGGAGCGCATCAAGGCGGCGAAGGAATCATCAGGACTGCCCGAGGCGATCGTTTCGGGCGGCGGCATGGTGGGCGGCCACCTGGTTTACGCCGGCGCGATGGATATGTCGTTCATCGGCGGCTCAATGGGTTCGGCAGTGGGCGAAAAGATCACGCGGCTGATCGAGCGTGCAATCGCGAACCGCGGTGCGGTGGTCATCTTTGCCGCATCCGGCGGCGCCCGGATGCAGGAAGGTACGCTTAGCCTGATGCAGATGGCCAAGATCTCGGCCGCTCTCGCAATGCTGCACGACGCAAGGCTGCCCTTTATCTCCGTGCTGACCGATCCGACGACCGGCGGAGTCACTGCGAGCTTTGCGATGCTCGGCGATCTAAATCTCGCGGAACCAAAGGCATTGATCGGTTTCGCGGGCCCGCGGGTCATCGAACAAACCATTCGCCAAAAACTGCCGAAGGGCTTCCAACGCAGCGAATTCCTGCTCGAACACGGCATGGTGGATATGGTCGTTGACCGGCGGAAGATGAAAGAAACTATCGTCCGCACGCTCGATTTTATGATGAACAAGGCAGTCGCCGCCTGACCGCGAAGTGAGGTTTGATGGCGAACACCGCCCACAAGAGGCTTCCTGATGCACAGCGCCAGCCCACTTCTGTTGAGCACCTAATTCCCGCAACTACGTGTGAGCTTTGAGGAAGCCGAAAGCTATCTGTACTCGCTCGGCAATGAGGTCGAGACGATGAAGCTCGGGCTTGAGAATATTACCGCCCTGCTTGCCGCTCTTGGGGATCCGCAAAATACATACAAGAAAGTCCAGGTTGCCGGGACGAACGGAAAAGGATCCGTTTGCGCGTTTCTTGATTCGATCTGCGTGCATGCGGGAATTCGGACCGGGCTTTACACATCGCCGCATTTGGTTTCGATCAGAGAAAGGATCAAGATCGATGGCGCCGATATCAGCGAGGATGACTTTGCGCAACACGCATCGAAGGTGCGGGAAATTTCGGAGCAACTCGTTTCCGAAGGAACTCTCGACACTGTCCCGACTTTCTTCGAGCAGGTCACAGCGATCGCTTTGCTTGCATTCGCTGATGCAGGCGTGGAGGTGGCGATCCTCGAAACCGGATTGGGCGGACGGTTTGATGCAACAACGGCGGCGAATGCAGAGATCGCGGCGATAACGCGGATCGATCTGGATCATCAGGAATATCTCGGCGATACGATCGAGAAGATCGCGGCGGAGAAGGCGGCGATTATCACGCGGGAAACACAAGATGTGGTACTGGGCGCCCAGTCACGGGAAGTCATGCGCCTGCTTCGAAAACATTGCAGTGACCTTGGGATCGAGCCTATCAATGATGAATATGAGCCGTGGAGAATACTTGCAAATCCTGAAGGCACAGTGACGGTCGTCTTGTCGCTACTCTCATTTCCGCCGATCCCCCTGGGTCTTAAAGGATATCATCAGGCGGAAAATGCGCAGACCGCGATCCAGATAACAAAAGCACTCCTTTACCACGGCCATTTTTCCTTTTCGGATGGCGAAGGCGAGGTCCATATCATTGAGGGTTTGCAGAAAGCGAAGCATCCGGGCAGGCTTGAGCGGCTCGGTCGTTTCCTCCTCGACGGAGCGCATAATCCCGGCGGGGCAGCGGCATTGGCGGCTTATTTGGACGAATTTGTACATCAGCCTTTAACGATGATCTTTGGCGCGATGGGTGACAAGGACATCGGATCAATGGCAGAAATACTTTGGCCAAAGGCGGATCGGGTGATTCTTACTCGCGCTGAGAATAGCCGAGCGCTGACCGCCGAAGAACTGGCTCGTGCCGCACCATCGCCCTTTGACCGGAGCCGAATCGTGCTCACTGATTCTGCGACAGCCGCGATCGAGGAGGCGAAAGGTAGTCCCGCGAATCACCTGATAGTGGTTGCGGGTTCGCTCTATCTGGTTGGCGAAGTTCGGGGTTTATTGGAATAATAGAAGCAGATCCCATTGTCAACACCGGCGGACGGGCCGTCCGCGGTCCAAAGAATCTATGCATAAACTAGTACTAATTCGTCATGGCGAGAGTGAGTGGAACAAAGAGAATCGGTTTACGGGCTGGAAGGACGTTGATCTTTCTGAAAAGGGAAGGGCCGAGGCGAAAGCGGCGGGGAAGCTGTTGAAGGCGGAAGGATTCGTTTTCGACGAGGCTTATACGTCCGTTTTGAAGCGTGCGATTCGGACGCTTTGGATCATACTCGACGAAATGGACCTGATGTGGATCCCGGAAACGAAATCATGGCTGCTGAATGAGCGGCATTATGGTGCGCTTCAGGGCCTGGACAAAGCCGAAACGGCAGCTAAATATGGCGAGGAGCAGGTGCTGATCTGGCGACGGAGTTATGACGTTCCGCCGGGGCCATTGGGAGACGCGGATGAAAGATGGCTGGGCGATGACCCGCGGTATCACGAGATCGCGCGGGACAATTTCCCGAAGGCCGAATGCCTGAAAGACACGGTGGCTCGTGTGGTGCCGTACTTTGAGAGTGAGATAATGCCTAAGATCAAGGCCGGAAAAAAGCTGATAGTAGCTGCCCACGGCAACAGTTTGCGAGCCTTGGTGAAGTATCTCGATAATATCTCGGATGACGACATCGTCAGTTTGAATATCCCGACCGGCATCCCGCTGGTTTACGAGCTTGATGCTGATTTGAAGCCAATGAAAAGCTATTACCTTGGTGATCAGGAAGCCATCGCCGCAGCCCAGCGGGCGGTCGCGAATCAGGGAAAAGTGAAATGACCCTCGCCCGCGGCCTTCGATCTGTCAGCTTTTCAGTCAGCAGCGGTTCCGAAAGGAATACTTGATTCTTGCCTAAGAATGATTCTGAAAAAAGCGGCGTTCATTGCCTGTATCATTTTCAGCCTGAGTCCGTACGGCTCTCCGCCCGTAGCGCTTGCATTGGGGTTGGCTATCGCGCTAACTATCGGCAATCCATTCCCCGAGGTCCAGGGCAAGGTAACAAAATATTTGCTGCAGGCATCGGTCGTTCTGCTCGGGTTTGGGATGAACCTGTCGGCTGTTTACAGGGCCGGGCGGGACGGAATTTTGTTCACGATCGTAACCATCTTCGGCACGCTCATCCTCGGTTATTTTTTGGGCAAGATGCTGAAGATCGGCGACCGAACATCAACGCTGATCTCGTCCGGCACCGCGATCTGCGGCGGGAGTGCAATAGCCGCGGTCGCCCCGGCGATAAATGCTGAAAACGATGAGATCACCATTTCGCTCGGGACCGTTTTTGTCCTGAACTCCGTGGCACTATTCGTGTTCCCGCTCATCGGCCACGCGATCGGTCTATCGCAGAATCAGTTCGGTATCTGGGCCGCTATCGCGATCCACGATACAAGCTCGGTCGTAGGAGCAGCGACGGCCTTCGGACAGGATGCACTGGTGACCGCCACGACCGTCAAACTCGCTCGTGCTTTGTGGATAGCACCACTTGCCCTTCTTTTCGCTTACCTCTATCGTGACAAGAACTCCAAAGGCAAGGCCAGGATCGCAATTCCCTGGTTCATCGTGCTGTTCGTCGCCGCAGCGGCGATTCGCACTTACGCCCCGATAGAAACACCGCCGAGCCTCTTCGACGCCGCGGTCAACCTTGCAAAAGCAGGCCTCACGCTTACACTCTTCTTTATCGGCGCCAGCCTGTCGCGAGAAGCGCTGAAGAACACCGGCTACCCGGCGCTGCTTCAGGGTGTGATCCTCTGGCTCGTCATCTCAGCCGTTTCGCTCGCGGTCATAACGAAGTTTGTTTAGCGCCAAAAGAGCACCTAAAACGGACATGCCCGCCCGCGACTGACCCGTCTTCTCATCTTCTTCAAAAATCGTGTGTTAGCGATGCAAGGCTCCGGAACAGAGAAGATTGCCACTAATCGCTAACTGTCCCGTCAGCCGATATCGCTCGGATGCGGCGTGCGACGACAATCATCCAGATCGAGATGACTGTGATCAATGCTCTTTGCAAAAGGCCGACTATCGGCCCCTGGCCCTGCGCGAAGAACAACGCAAAGGCGCCTGTTGGCAGAAGACCCACCAAAAGGGCCGCCGCCAGCGGGCATCTCGCCGGAATGTCCAAAAGGTGAGTATGAACATTGCGGCGATGGTTGCGGTTAGGCTGACCACCGATGCAAAGATGTGTACCAGGCCTGTCGGCGACGAGTTCCACACGTCCGCGGGCGCATCGATTCGGTCCGTCGGAAATGCGGCGACGACGAATAAGCCCAAACTGTTGATCGCAATTAGCAATGAGCCGGTGAAGGATCCGAGTGAACCTCTTGTGAGCCGACGAATCGCGTAGGCAAGCATCAATGCGGCCAGGCCGATAAGAACGAAGGCGGCCGTTTGGACAAAGCCGAATTGGCCGAGCACGAGCTCGCTGATGTTGTCGCCGACAATAGTGAATTCCGATACAACCGGGAGCAGCCATGCCGATGCAAGATTGAACACCTGCGTTCCGATCACGAAGGTCGCGAGCGTCGACAATAGGGATGCATTCTTAGGGGCGGCGGTTGAAAAGCTATTGCTGACGCCGGCCGATCGTTCCATTGTTTTCATCCTTTCTCGTCGCGGACCGAAGATGCACGATTGCGATCCTGATCATTTCTCTTCTTGCCGCTGCCCATCGCTATACCCAGCGCGATCCCGATGCCCGCCCCAATGCCGATCCCGACCGCGGTATTCTCCAGAGCGACGCCGATCGCTGCGCCGATCGCCATCCCGATTACGAGCCCGACGGCCAGAGTTTTACTGTTAGTGTCCATTTTCTATTCCCTCTCTCTAGGACGCAGCGATTCTCTGCCGGTTGGCCTGAGTCTCGATAAGGAATGCATTTATCTCAGCAATCTTATTGTCGACAAAGCGATAGATATGGCAAAAGGAATAATCGCCGGTTCTGCCATTCTTCTTGATCACCGCATCACCGCGGATGACAACGTGATCGTTTTCGCCGATGATCGGCTCGGCGACGCTGAATTTCGGAGGCTCAACGTTCTCTGAACTTTCCTGATCCATCGCGCGCCGAACATTGTCCTTGCCTTTGATAGTCCCTTGCCCGACGTGTGTCCATTGGACGTCATCGGCACAAAATTCCAACGCCGCTTCCAGATCACCTTCGTGAAGCGCCTGCGTTACTTTTCTGACCGTTTTTTTATTTTTTTCTGACATTTAAGTACCTCCAGAACAAGTTCAATGGATGCTCGCTTCCGTACGTGTCTTCATTCCAATCCCAATATTGATCGGGCTAGTCAAAACCGCCGTGCCGCTCCCGGCGGCGCGTTCTCTGACCAGTTCGTCAATCGTCATCCGGACCATCGAGATTTGCTCATCGTCCAAATTCAACTGACCAAGAATCGAGCCGGGAATCGGGTTACTGTTCATTATCCAGTTCCAGAATTGTTCTCCAGATCTAAACTTCCTTTCCTCGGTGGTCTCTTCTACGCGAACATCTTTCAGTCCGGCGTTAACCATCTCCTGTCGCAACTTCGCGGGGTCGCTTACCTGAAAAGGCAGTGGCGGCGGATCCATAGGAGGACCAGTGAAGGCGGGAACGGCGGACCGAACGGCTCGGATAAAGAATTGAAAGAAATCGACCTTCCCTGGCGAGCCAAACGCAACCACGCCCACGCGGCCACCGGGCTTCGTAACCCGAGCCATTTCACGCAGTCCGCGTGGCAGGTCAGAAAACAGCATGACTCCGAACTCCGACACGACCATGTCAAACGTGTCATCGGCAAGATCAAGATCGTGTCCGTCCATAACGCGAGCGTCCACATCGAGATTTTCCTCTCGCGCACGCGTCTCAAGTCTTTCGATCATGATGGGAGAGATGTCCGCCGAAGTAACCCGGGCGCCGAGCCGCGCCGCCGAGAGACTAACAGCACCGCTGCCAGAAGCCACATCCAGCATCTCCATCCCGGCACTAAGCCCCACACGGCGGAGGACCTCGGAGCCCAGGCCGATGTTTGTGGGAGTAACGAAGTCGTCATAACCTGGTGCGACTTTGTCCCATGCTGTCCGTGTTTCTTCCTGCATTTTCGTGCCTACCAACGTCCTAGATTGTGTTCTTTGATCTTCTGCCATAAGAGTCTCCCATAGGTTCACGTGCTTGTAGATTCCTGCCAAACGGCGAAGGCTTTCACGCCCATCCTTCTCTGCCCAACTGCCGCCGCAGATCCCATCGCTCGAGCATCACGGCACCGAAGCCGAGGATCAACACCACAAGCTGAATAAGCCAGCCGACCCATGGCAGCGAGACGAGAAGCGAAACTACAAGAGCCCCGATGATCATCCGCGGCCACGGCGAAGCTTCGGGGTATTTAGCCAGCCCAAGCAGCCACCCGCCGGCGGTGTATGCCACATAAACGGCGGCCAGGATCGCAAAGACGAAATAGATCGCAAGCAGCACAAGTGCGACGCCGAGGCCAATGACAGTGATCGCCAGGACAACGATGATGATCGGTATGACGATCAATCCGATCAGTCCGGCGAGCAGCGTCTTAAGCGGCTTCGAATTGATCTGCGTCGCAACGCGGCCCGCCCAGACGCGCGAGATGAGCAGCATCACCACGCCGGTCGCAAGCAGCACCAGAAAATAGAAAAACCACCAACTCAACCAGCTAAGCCATGAATTGCCGGTATCGGTGCTCGTAAAATCAACCTTGCCGAGAACCTGCGCCTCGGGCGAGATTTCCGGCGGTGTCGCCCCGTTGACGATCAGGTTCCCGCGAATAATCGATCCGGGCAGCACCCGCAATTGACCAACATTTGCCTCGACGTTCCCGCTGATCTCCGAGGCGATCTCGACATCCCGGCCCGACACCATAAGATCGCCGCCTACGGGCCCTTGTATTCTGACCCTCCCAGCACCGATGCGGGCATCGCCTGCGACTAAGGATGTTGGCTGCAGAGTAACCGTAGCGCCGGCGAGCATTGCGTTGTCGCCGATCGCTGAGCCGACAGTCACATTACTCCCGGCCGCCCACAGATCGTTGCCAACCGACCCGCTCACCACGACATCGCTTCCGGCAGCCAAGAGATACCCGCCGACTGGTGCCGTAACTTTTACGATCGAACCGGCGACCGTCGCATCGCCCTTTACCTCAGCCTGTATCTGAACATTCGATCCCGCCGCTAACCAATCACCATCCACGACCTTATCGCTGATAACGGTATCGCTTCCGGTAGCCTGTGCCTCGGCATCTGTTTCGCAAAACCAGAAGCCGGCGGCAACAAGTGTCAGCAGAGCGCCGATCGCCGTATATGTCCGAGCATTTCGCATTTTCCCTCCCGTGTTCGTACGTCCCATAGTCAGCAGGGCAAGATCACCAAAACCAAGCCCCAAGGAATTCAGAAGCGGGCCGTAGTCCTCCGAATTCGTCCAACACTCTAACGCCGCCCGTGCCTCTTAAGAATCGTACTCAGGAGCGTCCACCCGGCGATCTGCCCCGGAGAACAGGCCGTCAAAGAATCAACATTCATAGAAGAACAGGAAAGAACAGGCGGCCACGTCGGCCGCCTGTCGCTGAATGCGCTGTAAGCGCTCTTAGCTCTTTTACTCCATGTAGTCCGCATATCCTTCCTCGACGCGGTATTCCTCGAGCTCGGCACGAGCCTCAGTCAGCTCAGCACGGTCATCCTCCAACTCGCGTCGTTCTTCGGCCGTGATGACGCCGTCCTCGTTGAACTCCATCAGATCGTCATTCAGATCGCTTCGGGCGTCGCGGACGGCCTTTTTGTGATAATAAAGCGCCCTGCGGTCGCGCAGATACGGATCATCCCTGTACGGGTCATACCAATAACGATCCCATGCCATGAAAGGATCAAAGTAGTAATAGACAACCACCGGAGTTTGCGGCTTTTCATCAGCCTCTTCCTGAGCCGATACAGTTACCGCCCCGGCGGCGATAAGAAGAAAAATTGCGAATATTGATGTAAGGATCGATTTCCGAATATACATGATTACGTCCTTGTTCCGGTCAAAATTGAAAAAACTGCCGCTAAATGGGCAGTTTGTCTTCTTTTTCAACCGTTATAATTGGGATGCCCCAGCAAGTCCCGGCGTTGCAGAAAATCCGGCAAGTACAGCGTCAAACCCCTGGTAGTGCGTAGTTTGAAAATTCATTACTGGGGCTTGCTCGACTGCAGTGCGGTCAGGCTTGCCTGACCGGCGACTTGCTCTCGATTGTCGGAGCAGGCTGTGCCTGCGACACTCTTTCGCCCGCTAAAGCGGGCTTGGCCGGCTTTAGCGGCCCGCCTCGATCAGGCAAGCCTGACCGCCCTGCCTTACAGCAAAGCTGGTCAAAAAAATAATTTCAAACTGCGGCACTATCAAACCCCTTCCCGACTTGAACAATTTCGGCCTTACCGATTAGAATGAAAGATTCGCGCGGAGAGGTGCGAGAGTGGTTGAATCGGGCAGTCTCGAAAATTGTTGAGCCTTAACGGGTTCCGTGGGTTCGAATCCCACCCTCTCCGCCAGCAAATTTCCATTCACAATTCGTCCATAAGTTCGTATGCGCAAAAGTATGCAGCAAAGAACTACCCACGGCCCCGTTTCGGTCCTCGTCCTGATCGCAGTTATTCTCGGCTCAACCCTCGGCTGTGCACGCATCTCCGAGTTGGTGAAAAAGGGCCGCGGCGACGATGGTCCGCCTGTGCCGTCAACGCCCTCACCAACTGGGCCGGGCCAGACCGCTAACGGCGAAAAGGACGATACGCTGGTGAAGAAGACGAATTTCTACATCACGGACTGTTACAATCGTTACTCTAACCGCATCGTCGAAAGCCACCATCGTTATGCCTCGTGGGTGAAAGACCTCGGTCAGGGCCCGACTGGCAAAGAGTCGATTGTCTATGGACTTTACGATGTGAACGGTGACGGCTCAGACTGCGAGAAAGCGATCGCATCTGCAAAGTCGCTCGAACCTTCGATGCCGACGCTTGAGGACGCGGCCGATAAATACCTTGCGGCGCTAAAGGATGTGATCGGCCAGATTCGCGGCGTCAACAGCTATTACGAGCAGGAAGACTACAAGGACGACGGGTTCGCGAAAGGCAAGGCCGCTCACGCCGGGCTGATCGCGTCTTTCAACGCGTTCAAGGACGCCAACGCCGCATTCGCCGCCGAGGTCGATAAACTGGAGGACAAGGTCGCTCAAAAAGAACTCGCCCGGCTTACCGATGGCGGCCAGAAATACGAGGCCCTCATTGTCGAAAGCGGGATCAAAGCTAAGAAGATCAAGAATCTGCTCCAGGAGAAGGAATTTGGACAACTGACGGCCGACGAGTTGACTCCGCTGATCGAGGACTTTGGCTCGACCGTCGATCAACTCAGGGCTGACACTTCGAAGACGATGGGGCAAAGCTACGTTAGATCGTGCGATGAGTTTACGAAAGCCTCGAAAGAACTGATGCGCCGGGTCCGCGACGGGAAGGCGTTCAGCGATAGTGAGCGGCGGTTCATAGCCTCCGGCGCCGGCTGGATGGTCGATGGCTCGCCGCAGCAGGTGATCAAGGCCTACAACGACATGATCCAAAGCCGGCAGTTCACTCGATTCTGATCTCTCGCCTTGGACATGCGTGGCCGGTTATGGGCCCGCCCGTCCAGTTGTCCTAAACCGGCACTTGGCGTACAATCCGTACCGAATCCAAGAAACTGGGAGGAATACATAATGCCTTTGACCAAAAGGTTAACTGCGGAATTTATCGGTACGTTATGGCTCGTGCTCGGGGGCTGTGGAAGTGCGGTTCTGGCGGCGAAGTTCGGTTCGGGCAGCCTCGGGATCGGATTTGCCGGCGTTGCTCTGGCGTTCGGCCTGACCGTGCTGACAATGGCCTACGCAGTCGGCCACATTTCGGGAGCTCACTTCAATCCGGCGGTAACGCTGGGCCTGTGGGCAGGTAAACGCTTTCCGGCCGGCGAGATACTGCCCTACGTGATCGCACAAGTACTCGGCGGAATCGCCGGGGCCGGGATCCTTTGGGTGATAGCTCGCGGCAAGGAAGGCTTCACGCTGGCCGGAGGTTTTGCCGTGAACGGCTACGCCGAATTGTCGCCCGGAGCCTACGACGCCATCTCCGCCTTCTCGGTCGAGGTCGTAATGACCTTCTTTTTCCTGATCGTCATTCTCGGCTCAACCCACGGCAAGGCACCGAAAGGCTTTGCGCCCATCGCCATCGGACTGTGTCTTACGCTTATTCATCTGATCTCGATCCCGGTGACTAACACGTCCGTCAATCCCGCCCGCAGCACCGGCCCCGCCGTTTTTGTCCAGGGCCAGGCCGTGTTCCAACTCTGGCTTTTCTGGGTCGCCCCTATCTTAGGTGCATTGATCGCCGGCTTTTTGTATACTTGGCTGGTCGGTGATGACGAACCCGCTGTAACCGGTGACGATCCGAGATCTGATCTGGTGGTCGATGAGATCGTCATTGTCGAGACCGAAACTTGATCGTATCAACCCTTCGGAAAGGTGCAAGAGCGGTTGAATTGGCAGCATTGGAAATGCTGTGAGCCTTAACGGGTTCCGTGGGTTCGAATCCCACCCTTTCCGCCAGAAACAAAGATCCCGTCTCGACAACTTTATCGAGGCGGGATCTTCTTTTGGCAAACGCGACACGCCGGCATTTAAAATGGAAAAGGCCTCAGACGTAACCGCAACACAGGCTGAAATTGCTACCGTTGCTCGATTCCTCGCCTAGCGGGGTTCACAACTCAAACCTTGTGCGGAGCCTGAGGCCCGTCAATAGAATATCGAATAATTCTGAAAGGTTAAAGTCGGGAAACGGATAGCGCGGCCATTCATTTTTCCGCCAACCTCGACCTTTGCGGGTTCAGATCAAGACCTGTCCCGCACCGCTCGCGCAGACAAATGGAACGGCAAACCGCAAGGCCAAAAGTTAAGCAACCTTGTTTTGCGACAATCTCCATAACTTTCCGTTACTCTTATTACAGTGTTACAGTCACACGTCGAGGCTGCTATGTTCCAGTTCTCAAAACCCGACCGAGATGAGGTAAATGGATTCCTCGACTCGGCATCGCGGCAATCGTACTCCTACGCGGAGGTCGGCGCGACCTTGGGCGAATTGCCCGGTCGATATCTTCATCACGACCACAATCGCATCGTGGTTGGCCGGGGCATTGAAGACTGGGAAACGGCGAAGCGGGCGATCAGGGAATGGAAAATGTTCGATCTCGTGTGGTGCCGCATCTGCTGGCCGGAAACGCCGATCGAAGAAGGGCGGAATGTCGCGATGATGGCGTCGCATATCGGACTCTGGTCGCTCAATGCGGCCCGCATCGTTTACACCCTCGATGAGCCGGACCGGTTCGGTTTTGCTTACGGAACTCTCGCGGACCATGCCGAATGCGGCGAGGAGCGGTTCTCGGTAGAGATCGACCGCGAATCGGGCGACATCCATTATGATCTTTACTCTTTCTCACGACCGCGGCACTTGCTCGCGAGGCTCGGCTATCCTTATGCCCGCTACCTGCAAAAGCAATTCGTTGTAGAATCGATGCAGGCGATGCTCAGGGCGGTTGCGGCTGAAAAGCCGACTTCCAACCACTCCGCGTGACGGGGCCCGCTGATTTTCTTCCTAAGGCCGCAGACAGGCCTTTGTTGAGATTTTCGGCGAACGGCCCGGTAGTGCATCAGTTTGAAATTCGTTTATTATAGGGACTTATATACTTCGCACACCCACAACGATCCTATAACTGTCTGACAAGATGTTCTCCAACATGCTGCTCCAGTTTTAAGAGTCATCCGTTACTAGGCCACTTTCCGAAGTGGCTTTTGGTTGTTCTTCTTTGGTGACGGGGACTTCGACTGCACCCGCGGCGCCTTCGATTTCGGCTTTTCCGTTTCCGTCGGCGGATTCACTTGGAGCACCAACTCCAGAGCTTCTGTGAACTCCAATGGGGACAATGTTATCGGCTTTTCCTTCATTATCTTTCTCCGATTCTAGACTATCATCTTCGGGCAAAAAGTCGAACAAACTTGGCGGTGGCGGTTCCGGCAAAGGTAATTCAAAACTTCGAATCACTTCCAATCCGTGAAACTCACCGAAAGTTTTGACTCCATTATCATCAGAATAAATAGTCTTAATATTATTCGCTTTGGCGATTGCAATTATTTGCCGATCAAACTTCAAGCGTGTTTTGGTGTCAACACTATTGAAGGCCGCTAGTTTCTTCCCGGTGAGCGTCTTTTTCTCAACGTTGTACATCGAGGCCAATTCAATGGCAGCTCTCGTATCGAACGGCCTAATTTCATAGTTCGGAGAGTTCTGGAATTGCCTTAAATACGTCGTTCTGTCAGCATAGGCTAGTATTAGAAATTCGCACAACGCAGGATCAGCCAGCAGAATTGTTTCGTGGTTGGTTTGCCAATTGTCCTGCAACAGTTTCAGACGTTCTTGCAGTTGTTCAGTCGGTTTGCCCGTGGACGGGTCGGGCCTCGCAGGGACGCCCGGAAAGAAAAGCAAAACCAAGAAATTGTTATCAACGCATATCATTTTACTGAATGTCTTCGTCGTGGCGAATTATGTCTAATTCCCGAAGCGGATCCTCCAACTCTTTCCATTTAGAAGGGTGGGCGCGGAGAGCGGCAATATCCTCATCAAGACTTACCTCCGGCATTTCGATAAAATCAGTTGCGTGAAAATCAGATAACCGCCATTTACCATTCGCTTCCCGCGTCCATTTTGCCGTCCCTTCTATTCGAATGGTGTGATGCCACATCAAAACAGCAATCCGACTCGCAAGATGTTCCTCTGCATTCAAATGGCGGGTAACTCCGCTTCTTTCTCTTAACCATACCCGCTTTAGCTGTTTCTCCCCACCTACCCAGATTGGAGTGCCCGTGAACCGTTCGTATTGAGAAATTGGACCAAACCGTTCGGCTTCCGGGTCTGCCTCTAGTTCGTTTCGGACGCCAGGAAATTCAATTACCTTGCGGGAGTCTGCATCAATAATAAATCCGTCCGTATTATCTTCCCGTAACATGCGATCTACGGCACGGAAGGCGGCCATACGAGTTTCCGGTGCCTCATTTCGAGCAACGGCATAAAGATTGTTTTCGACAATAGGAACATGGTCAGCCTGCGTCCGCGCAACCAGAATCGTACTGCCTGCTTCGAGTCGAACGAAGTAAACATGCTCATCCCCGAAAATTTCAGAGATCTCTTGAAGGTATTGCGATAGTCGTTTTATTGGGAATTGATCATGCGGATATGCATCGCCTAAATTAAAGCGGTATTCGCGCTCATCGGGTTTGTCCGGATTCTTAGCCATTGTTACAACCTCCGTGATACACTGGTATCAGGTCGGTCTTTCAACGTGTTCCAGCACGCAATAGAACGGCAGAAATATTTTCAGAAATGATTGGTAAAGCCGTGATTCACTCATGGCTTTTGTCGTTTTCTGCTAGTGCTTTGACGAGTCCCGGTACATCAAACGTTTTCCTTCAACACCTTTGATAGCCGCGACCGTTCTTTCGCCGTCCAACACTTTACGATGATTCCAGCGAAAATCAAACTCTGTGAGATAGCGGTGTAAATGTTTTTTGCTCCAATGATGATAGACGCCTGTAACGCCACGTTTTAGAAGGGCGTGGACAGATTCGGCGGTGTTGATGTGAAAGTGAATGTCACGAACGTATTCCTTCGCGGAATGGTTGACCGTATCGTGACCAAAAAACATTCGGTTTGCCCCTCGATACTGATGAGCCTCATCCGTCATTAAATGGGCTTCGCGGTGAACGCATTCACGCAAAACCCGCTTGATATTCGCACTCGTAACATGCTCCATGTGATGCGTTTTCACACGCCCGTCACGCTCAACAAGGGTAACGACCGGAGCCTTATCCTTAGATAAACCCCGGCCGCTAATACCACGACGCTTTTTGTCGGCTTCGTGCATGTTCGTGATAGAACCGCCTATATATGCCTCATCAGCTTCGACTACGCCGTTTAGCTTCGTGAACATAGGCTCTTGAGACATGGCGTATCGAATGCGGTGAGCCATGAACCACGCGGTCTTATACGTGATCTGGAGCATTCGGTGTAGCTGGTGAGCGGAGATGCCTTTCTTGGAAGAACAAATCAGATGGAAAGCCAATAACCAAGTGTTGAGCGGGATGCGGGAAGATTCAAAAATAGTTCCAACGGTGACGGTGAACTGTTTCCTGCAGGCACCGCACTTGTATAAACCCTTTCGGGTTTTGGAGCCTTTTTTCGGAACGATCTTATAAACGCGTTCGGCGGTGCAATGCGGACACACGACACCATTCTTCCAACGTAGCTTTTCGATCAGTTCGCGCGCTTTATCTTCGTCGGAAAAATGTTTCGCAAGGCTTGTTAAATCTATGGGTTCGTCCATCTTCATATCCTCTACTAAGAATGATATGAAAATGGTTTGGGTTTGTCAAGTATATAATTCCCTTATTATAAGGGCCTCTTTCTTTCGCGACGGGTTTTGGAAGTAATGCAACGATGTCAGATATTTCCCAAAGCCGAGTAGTGACGCCAGCGGCCATTGCCGGAGTACAACGAAGGCTTTTGTGAATCCGAACGAAGTTGTAATACATGTAATGCAGAGCGATCGCGTACATGTGATTCGCAACCTTCTTGCTGAATCCGTTAGTAAGACGCGTAAACCGCCGCATGCTCATTCTCATTGTTAGATTTTGCCTTTCGATGTAGCTGGTCGAAATATGCTTAGGGTCAGGGCGGCCAGCAACCCACTTTGTTTCACAGCCAATGCATTCAGCCGGAGAATAACGAATTTCGTCATTCTTGCCTTCGGGCTTGCCGTAAATCTTGATAAGCATCGCGTAATCGATCTCGGAACCGAAAGCGGCTTCGACGGCTTCCAGATACGGCTTGTGGCCGTCTGTGGTTAGCTGTACGCGATTCGAGAGACGCGAAGCAAGGTCAGTGATGAACTCGTAAGCGGTCAAGCCGTCGCGGTTGCCCACAGACCAGCACGGAACTAGCTTGGTGTCGGCATCCATTGCGACCCATGTCCAGATATCGCCATAACCTTTCGCGGCCTTCATTTCGGGCGTGGTGTTCTTTGCCTTCGAGCCGACAAACGACCAAATTTCGTCGCACTGGACACGCTTGCAGTTTAGGTTGCGGAAAGCCTTGTCCTGATATTCAGCGCAAGCGGTTCCGAGATCAGCAAGCAGTTTGAATATCGTGTTTTGAGAAACACCGACCATACGCGAAGTCGCACGAATCGAATTACCTTCAACCAATGCTGCTACGATCTGTTCACGCGTCTTGTTGTCCAGGTAATTCATACTGACCATTATGCTTGAGTATAAAGATGTTGTCAAGCGGCTATTGACAAAAAAATTAGGTATAGCTAAACTTTTATATTGACTTTAGCTGTACCTAAAGTCAACCGGAAGACGGGTATGGCTGAAGACTTCTACGATGTTGAGTTCGTGAAAGGGCAAGCCGTAACCCAGCGCCGTGGAATCGCATGGCTAAAGGCAAAGTCCAATAGCTCGGTCAATGCGAAGCAAGTGTTTGACAAATGTTCAACATCCGATCGCTCGTTCTTAGAGGCAAGCATGAGCGCCTGGATCGACGGAAAGCCGGACATTGCAACTCGCTATCACGGGTTTGCAAACGACGCGGCTTTTCGGTTTGGTATGGTCTTTAAGTGGCGCGAGGAGCGGGTGCAAAATCGAATCTACGGCTTTAAGATGCACCCCGGAATACCTGATGGACGGCTAGAATTATGTGTCTTGGCGATGCACACGACGAAGGATACAGCCGAAACCGACCGGACGGTTAAGGTGGTCATAAACACGCTTAGAAACAACGTCGATGTAGATAAAGCGATTAAACGGCAGGTGAAAGAGTTTTTCAGAAAAGAAACCCGAAAAAGAGAAGGGGAAAAGCAATGAATACACATTGGACGGCAGAAAGTCTTGAAAAATTTCAGTACAGCGTAACGTCCAGCTTCTTGATGCAACTGGAGCGCAAGATGGAATCTGAGGGGATTTCGCAGAAACAATTGGCACAACGTCTTGGACTGAGCTCTGGCAGGGTCTCACAAATCCTGAACGGCGTCATGGATAATTTCGGCATCGACAGCATTATCAGATACGCGAAAGCCCTTGGAATGAGCGTCTCAATCGTAGCTTATCCCGACCCGGACCCCGGACAGACTCGCGGTCCTGTCGATTCTGAAATCTTTGCGATTTGTTGGGAAAGGCAGGGGCAGCCGCTTGATTTCTTTGATCTCGAAGAGCCTGCGGCCCAAGATTTGGATGCCCCTGTTAGCACTTATTTTCGTTCGACTGGAACACGGACATTCCTTGTCGAGACAAATGGAAATATTTATCAAACCGATGCTTGGGCGGGCACTATACAGCAAACTAACGCCGCAATAAAAAACGTAGCTTAAAGCGTGGAGGTCAAATGAACAAAGAAGAAGCAAAGGAACTAGGTCTTAAGAGTTACGACGAACAGGATAACAGGCCGGGCGACAATTTTATTAAGATTTATGCGAATAATGTGGGCCTGGGAGTGTCCAATTGGGATATGAGCCTTACATTTGGCGAAATTGTTGGTACTAACGACAAAGGCCAGCCCATTGTCGAGCAAAAAGTGAAGGTGAATATGAGCAAGGAATTTGTTAAGGCTCTTACCAACCTTCTACATGCGAATATGCTGGCTTATGAGAAAAAATTCGGGGAAATTAAGATGATAAATGTCGAGGACATGCCGGAAGATCTGAGCGTCGAAGAACTAACAAAAGAAAAACCACAACGGAGCAAGAAAAGATCGCGCTAATCTCGTTGCCACCTAGCTCCAGCCGCTTTCTTAGCAATCGCAGATCGTTCTTCGGGCGAGAGTTTATCCGCTCGCGCCTTTCCACCTTTCAACCCACCGAGTTGACCCGCTTTCTGCTTCGGGGATAATTCAGGCTCGGATTCTTCGCCTGTCGAGAGATCGACGATATACTTTGCAAGCTGGTTAGTGTCGCGTGGCCGCTTAGGATTTGCCATGTCTCAAGTATGGCAGACGTTGCTCAAGCATTCAAGATTCCTTAATTTCAAACTGATGCACTACCAACGGCCCATTTGACTTGACCGCAGTCAAAGATTTCGATACTCTGAGAGTTCGCTTTCTCGCGATTATAGCTATCAGTGTGAGCAGAGTATGAGTACTTATTTTCCAAGTGGAAAGGGATTGGCAGACGGACGAAAGTGGCTGATCGTCGATGCAAAGGACAAGACCGTTGGCCGTTTGGCCACCGAGGTTGCGCGAATGCTGTCCGGCAAGAACAACCCGGCATGGACGCCGTTTATGGATATGGGCGACCACGTAATCGTGATAAACGCCCGCCACGCAAAGTTTACGGGAGCGAAGGACGAGCAGAAGATCTATTATCGCCACACGCTTTACCCGGGCGGACTTCGCGAGACGACCGTTAAGGAGATGTTCGAGAAAAAGCCCGAAAAGGTCGTCGAGCTTGCGGTCAAGGGCATGCTGCCGAAATCGAAACTCGGCAAGGCGATGGCTAAGAAATTGAAAGTATACGCAGACGCGGAACACAGGCACTTGGCACAAAAACCGGAGGCGGTTGCATTGTAATTTTGGATTTTAGATTTTGGATTTTCGATTGTAAGACGAAATCCAAAATCCCAAATCCGAAATCCAAAATCGAATATGGCAGACATTCAGTATTACGGCACTGGCCGCAGAAAGACCTCCACGGCACGCGTTTACCTGCGTCCCGGGACGGGCAATATCACGGTCAATAAACGTGAGTTCAACTCTTATTTTCCGAACGAAGCGTTGCAGATGATCATTCGGCAGCCCTTGCGATTAACCGATACCACGGCGAAGTTCGACATTCTGGTAACGGTCGACGGCGGCGGAACGGCCGGCCAAGCAGGGGCGGTCCGTCACGGCATCACGCGTGCATTGATGGAATACAACGCTGATCTGCGTCCGACGTTGAAGAAAGCAGGACTGATCACCCGCGACCCGCGTCAGAAAGAACGCAAGAAATACGGCCAGAAAGGCGCTCGTGCGAGATTCCAGTTCTCGAAGAGATAACTTGTTTGGAGTTCATGCTTTAGCAGGCTTTCTAAGGGCCGCCTAAAGGCGAACTCCGAACTAAACCCATCGCCGGAACTCCTTGGTTTATCGATAAGATTCCGGCGAGTACATAAACCAACAAAGTAAAGGAGAAATTAGTTTGGCTACAGTTACGATGAAAGAACTCCTCGAAGCAGGGGTTCATTTTGGACACCAGGTCCGCCGTTGGAATCCGAAGATGAAGGAGTACATCTTTGGCGAACGCAACGGCATTTATATTATCGACCTGCAGAAAACACAGAAACTCTTTCGCGATGCGTTGAACTACGTCACGGAGTCGCTGACCGAGCGTCCGAATCAAAAGGTCTTGTTCGTGGGCACGAAGCGTCAGGCCCAGGACGCGATCAAGGAAGAGGCCGAACGCTGTGGACAGTATTACGTCAACAACCGATGGCTGGGCGGCCTGCTCACGAACTACGAGACGGTCAAGAGGTCGATCAAGAAGCTTAAAGACATCGAGGCGATGCGTGAGGACGGCCGATTCGACAAGCTGACCAAGAAGGAACGGCTCAAACTTGATCGGGAACATGAAGGCCTGATGCGCAACCTCGCCGGGATCAAGGACATGGGCGGCCATCCCGACATGCTTTTTGTTATCGACGTTCGCAAAGAGGATATTGCTATCAAGGAAGCCAATCGCCTCGGGATTCCGATCGTCGCCGTGGTCGATACGAATTGCTCACCCGAGGGAATCGACCAGGTTATTCCCGGGAACGACGACGCTCTGCGTGCGATCCGTTTGTTCGCCTCGCGTATCGCGGACGCTATCATCGAAGGCAAGCAGGTTGGCACTGAAGGGCGGTCCGCGGTTGGGGAAACGCCCGCGGATGACGCCGAACCTGAGGGCAGCCTGCCTCCGCCCGCCGACCCGGACGTCCAAGTGGCAGACGAGCCGTTCGCGACAGCCGAAGCCACGCACACAGGAACCGAATCGACAATGGTGGCGGCGGAAGAACCGGAACCCGAAAAACCGCTTGTGGCTGATACGCCCGAGGAGGTTGCAGCCCAGAAAACAGAAGACGTTACGGAAGCAACCGCGAGCTAGAAGGTTTTTTCAATTTAAGCGTAGCCGTTTCCGTTTATGACGAATGGGCTGCGTTTTTTTTATAAGTTACGTTCAGAGTTAAAGCTTTTGCTTGCCTTCGGGCAACGGGCCTGAAGGGCCGGTCGCAACCGCTCTGGGGGTTGTACAAGTCGGGTACGCTAAAGCGTAAACTCTTAATCATTATTGGAGCAATATAAATGGCAGAGATCACAGCAAGTTTGGTTAAATCACTCCGTGAAAAGACCGGAGCAGGAATGATCGATTGTAAAAACGCCCTCGTCGAAGCAAACGGCGACGAGAATGCGGCGGTCGAGATACTCAGGAAGAAAGGGATGGCCACGGCCGGTAAAAAGGCTGGCCGGGTTACAGCTGAAGGCGTCGTCGGATCATACATCCACATGGGCGGCAAGGTCGGTGTGCTGGTTGAGATAAACTGCGAAAGCGACTTCGTCGCCCGCGGTGATGAGTTCCAGCAGCTGGTCAAGGACGTCGCAATGCACGTTGCTGCCGCTGATCCGCGCTTTGCGTCGCGCGACCAGGTTCCGGCGGCAGAACTGGACAAGGAACGCGAGATCCTGATGGAGCAGCTCAAGAACGATCCGAAGAACGCGAATAAGCCGGAAGACGTTCTTAACAAGATCATTGAAGGCCGTCTGAACAAGTTCTACGAAGACAACGTCCTTATCGATCAGCCGTTCGTCAAGGATCCGAGCAAGACGATCGGTGAACTGGTAACGGAAAAGATCGCGTCGATCAAAGAGAACATCACCATCCGACGTTTCACCCGTTACAAGATGGGCGAGGGCATCGAGAAGAGATCTGACGATTTCGCTGCCGAAGTGGCGTCGATGGTAGGTTAGCTGGAACGCGGGCTTAAGCCCGCCTATTCCGCTTGCGGACTTCCGTCCGCGGTCCGCTTATGTACAAACGTATTCTGCTGAAGCTCTCTGGCGAAGCCCTGATGGGCTCGCAGAATTACGGCATCGACACGGCTGTTGCGGAGTCGGTCGCGAGAGAGGTCAAGGCGGTCCACGATCTCGGTGTCGAGGTTGCGATCGTTGTCGGCGGCGGCAACATCTTTCGCGGCGTCTCTAAATCGGCGGGAAATATGGACCGCGGTGCGGCCGACTATATCGGGATGCTGGCGACGGTTATGAACGCGGTGGTGCTCCAGGATGCGTTGGAAAAGCTGGACGTTTTCACGCGCGTAATGTCGGCGATCGAGATACCGCAGCTTGCCGAACCTTTCATTCGACGCCGGGCAATTCGCCACCTAGAGAAAAAGCGTGTCGTCATCTTCGCCGCCGGGACCGGCAATCCGTATTTTACGACCGATTCGGCCGCGGCCCTGCGAGGCTGCGAGATCGGGGCCGATGTTATCCTGAAGGCCACCAAAGTGGACGGTGTTTACACAGCCGATCCGAAAACAGATCCCGCGGCCGAGCGGTTTGAGAAGATATCGTATCGGGAAGTGCTGGAAAAGCGGCTGAAGGTGATGGACGCCTCGGCAATTTCGCTTTGCATGGACAACAATCTGCCGATACTTGTTTTCAACATGACCGAACCTGGGAACATCACCAAAGCGGTGAAAGGTGATTCAGAGATCGGGACCTTGGTTTCGGTTAGCGGGAACGCTACATCGGCATGATCTGGGCCGATTTGGAAAACTTTTATGAGCATAGATAGCGTCACAAATGCGGCAAAACCAAAAATGGAGGCCGTTATAGAGGATTTCAAACGAAAATTGGCAAATGTCCGCACGGGCAGGGCGACGGTCGGGATCCTCGATCCGATCATGGTCGATTATTACGGAACGCCGACGCCGCTCAATCAGATGGCATCCGTCGCCGTGCCTGAACCGCAGCTTTTGACGGTTCAGCCATGGGACGTTACGCAGCTTTCGGCGATTGAAAAAGCGATCATGGCAGCTAACCTTGGACTCAACCCCTCCAACGACGGCAAGATCATCCGCCTCTCAGTTCCCGCGCTCAACGAAGAACGCCGGAAACAGTTTGCAAAACAGATCCATGAGATCGCCGAAGAACATCGTGTGGCGGTCCGCAATGTACGCCACAACTCGAACGACGCTCTCAAGAAAATGCTCAAGGACAAGGAGGTCTCCGAGGACGATGAAAAGCGAGGCCTCGAAGAGGTTCAGAAACACACCAATACATACATTGCAAAGATTGACGAACTCGCCAAGAACAAGGAACACGAGATCATGAGCGTCTAACCGATTCGAGCAACGGTCCAATTTAAATGGTCCCGTGCTCAAGACCGACAACTCCATACCAGGTGCATCGGTCTCGAAAATATGGCTGGACGGTCACCCGCTTCCGGGAAACCTACTGCTTGCTCGATTCTTCTGCCTTAAACTTATCGAACTGGGCCTTGTATTCAGTACAGGTCTTTGCGAGTTCCGCGGCGTCGTTCGGATTCTTTTCGATACTTTCGCGAATGCTGTCCTTAATGCGATTCAGGAAGGTCGCCTTCGCAGCCTTGATCATGAAATTGTCATCCGGGCTGCTCAGCTCACGTTCGATCGCATCGAGCACCTGGTCGCATTCCGGGATGCCGGTATTCGATCGCCCGACTGTTGTATCGACCGCTTTGTCGGTTAGCGTCTTATTAGATGCTTCCGGCCCCGATGATCCGTCACCACCGATAAAACCGCATCCAAGGCCAACCACGAGGATCGAGGCCGCTACCATAGCGAGATGAAACAAATTCTTCATTACGTATTGCTCCGTTGATTAGAACCGTCGCAATAGTAATTGAATTTTCGATAACTGTCACTTCGTCGGCGACATCGGCCTCGGTGATCCCCGGAAATTATACATGACGTAGAGGTGCAGGGCCTTGTCCCTCACCTCCGCACGAAAATCGCTCACCGCCGCCTCTAAATTACCGTCAGTTGCGGCGACTGGAATATTGACGGCGATGTGCGTGATCAGCGACGCCGCCAGGCTAAACCAAGGCATCCACCCGCGGGTCCAACTCGATTCGATCTTCCGGCATTCGGTCGGGGTTATCAGTACAAGGACTATGCCGGTTCAAGATTGGCGAATTTTTCGATAAGTTTCTTCATCCCGAAACCGGGAAAGCTGATGGTGAGTTTTACGTTATCGCCGGTTCCTTCGCGGCGAAGCACGAGCCCTTTGCCGTACTTCGCGTGCCGCACGTGGGATCCAGGGCCGATCGAGGCGTTCTCATCGAGTTCGACGCGATGTTCGCGGTTTTCTGCCGATAGCGCCCGCAGTTTGTCGAACCCGGAGGGTTGTTTCGGCGCAGTTGTTTGCGTTGGCGACTTCGCCGCCGAAGCGCGATCCTTGTTCTTAAAAAACTCTGCGATCGCGTCGGCGCTGTTGTAGGTCTTGCCGGTGTAGTTAGCCTTTGGCCTCTGCGGAGTTGGAATGTCGGCCGGCAATGCGGCGGAGCTTCGAGCCGCCGGCCCCGTTGTGCCGCGGGCAAATGACAGCCACGATGGGCCGCGGGAGAGATCTTCGATCAGCTCCAGCGGAAGCTCGTTAAGAAACTGAGACGGTTCCGCCACGATCTCTTCGCCATAAACACGCCTTCGCATCGAATGGGTGACGTAGAGCAGTTCTTCGGCCCTGGTGATCGCAACATAGGCAAGCCGCCGCTCTTCCTCGAGCTCCTTCGCATCGTTGACACTTCGCGAATGCGGGAATATTCCGTCCTCAAGCCCGACGATAAAAACTATCGGAAACTCGAGACCTTTCGCCGAATGGACGGTCATTAGCGTCACGCCCGCGTTCCCGTCGTACTTATCGGTGTCGGCAGTGAGCGCGGCGTGATCGATGAAGTCGCGCAGGCCTCCTTCGGGTGATTTATCATAGTCGACCGCCGCGTTCACGAGTTCCTCCAGATTTTCCAGCCGGCCCTCGGCCTCGTCAGAATTCTCACTTCGAAGCATTTGTGAATAGCCGCTGTCATCGATGGCGGCGATCACGGTTTCCGATACCGGCTTGTCGGTGTCGGCGAAAGATGCAGCCTTCGCCCGAAGCTTTTCGATCGCCGCCTTGAATCCAACGATCGCATTCTTCGCTCTCGGCGTCAGGCCGGACGGCTCCTCGCCGGCGACAACCTGGATAGCCGACCACAGAGAACCCTTATCACGGCTTGCGATCGCTTGAAGTTCATCGAGCGACGACTTCCCTATCCCTCGGGCCGGCGTATTTATCACGCGAAGCAGGGCAATATCGTCAGCGGGATTCAGTGCGAGCTTGAGGTAAGCAACAATGTCCTTTACCTCGGCCCGCTCATAGAATGAAAAGCCGCCGACGATGTTGTAGTCGATCCGCAGCCGGCGGAGAGCTTCTTCAAAAACGCGTGATTGCGCGTTGGTGCGGTAGAGTACGGCGATGCGCTTGCTCGCGTCGCGCCGGCGGTGGTCTTCGATCCGTGAGGCGACGAACCTTCCTTCGGCGTCCGCGTCAGGCGACTGGAAATAAAGGATCCGCTCGCCGCCCTGATTCTGCGTCCACAGCCGCTTTTTCTTCTGATTTACGTTGTTCTCGATTATCGCGTGGGCCGCATCCAGGATCGTCTGCGTCGATCGATAGTTCTGTTCAAGCAGTATCACTTTCGCTTCCGGAAAGTGCTTTTCGAACTCGAGAATGTTCCTGATATCCGCTTGCCGAAAGCCGTAGATGCTCTGTGCATCGTCGCCGACGACACATATGTTCTGCTGTTTCTCCGTCAAAAAGGTTACCAGGGCAAGCTGCAGCGGATTCGTATCCTGATACTCGTCGACGAGGATGTATTTGTACCTGTCATTGTACTTCTCACGTGTTTCCCGCGAAACACGCAAGAGTTTAACGGCTTTGATCATCAGATCATCGAAATCGAGGGCGTTAGCACGCCGGAGCCGTTCCTCGTAAAGCTGAAACACCTTTGCGTAGGCCGCCAGTTTCTCGTCCGTCCGTTCGACCGCGGACGTAAATAACTCGACATCTTCACCGCGATTTTTTGCCGCGCTGATAGCACTGCGGACAAGCCGGGGCACGATCTTCTTTTCGTCCAGCCCGAGGTCCTTGATGCAGGCCTTTATCACTTTCTGCGAGTCATCGGTGTCGTAAATTGTGAACGACCGCGTGTAGCCTTCGTCCAGTTTGTCGATGTCCTGGCGGAGGATACGCACGCACAGGCTGTGAAATGTCGAGAGCAGCGGAAAGGAGTCAAGCTTCTGCCCCCTGAGCAAAGTTTCGACTCGCGACCGCATCTCGCCCGCCGCTTTGTTCGTGAATGTGACCGCCAGAATATTGTGCGGCGGCACCCGTTCCTCGGCGATCAGATATGCGATGCGCACGGTTATCACGCGCGTCTTGCCGGAACCTGCACCGGCAAGTATAAGCAGCGGGCCGTCGGTAGTCCGGACCGCTTCGATCTGCTGAGGATTTAGTGAGGATAGAAGTTCCATCTATTTGATCAGGGCCTGTACCTGCCTGAACTTCGCATGTTTCGAGTCGCGCATGATCTCAAACAATGCCATTTCGACGCTTGACGTTACGGCGCCGCTCGATCTCATCTTTTCGAGTCCGGCCAACCTGTCATGCTCGTATCTCGAACCAACACAGTCGGACAAAAGATGCACTGCGTAGCCGTTCGCGAGCAGGTCGTGGGCAGTTTGATTTACGCAAACGTGAGTTTCGATACCGCACAACACGATCTGCCTTTGCGCGAGCTCCTCGAGCTTGATCCGAACGTCGGCGGAGCCGAACGCGCTGAAGGCCGTTTTTTCGATCGGTTCGAATTTTTCCGCCAGCGAGACTTTTATCTCCTCCGCGGTGGGGCCGAGGCCTTTCGGATATTGCTCGGTCACGATCACTGGCAGCCCGAGCAGATCGAAACCACTTGCCGCCCTGGCGATATTCGAAGCGATCATCGCAAAATTACCGATCGCGTCGCGAAAGGCTTCCTGAACATCGACGATGAGCAGTACGGAATCTTCGTTCGATAATGTGTTCTCGTGATACATCGGTCGCTGCCATCCATCGCTCGCTCACTGCCCGGCCTTTTCATCCGCGACATTCGGCGAGTCACCGTTGCCGTCCGCCGTTTTCCTCTTCGCGGCCTCTGACTTCTCACGCATTTCTTTTCGGTACTGACGGAAAAAGACGTAAACGGAGGCGACGCTGAGCACAAGGATCAGCACCATCATGGCAGTGATGAAATAAACTTCCGCGGCGGCTGAAGGCACGTATTCAGTTTAAGGGCACGAAGGGCTCGATTCAAGTTTGCCTGTCAGAACCGGTGGCCGTAGTCGCCGGTTGAAGGCACGATCTCGGGGTTTGTCTGATCGATGAAGGTAAACCAGCAGCTACCGCCGCCGGTACTGACTTTAACTCGGCGCTTGATTGGCCGGGAAAGCCTGACCCGTTTCTGGTTCTTCGGCCATCAATCGGTCCCGGTACTGATCGGGGATCTGCCGCACGCGCTTTGATTGGTCGGTAACGAGGTGAAGCGTCTCACCTTCAGCGAGCAAGGCACCGTCTGACGGACGGAATATCTCGTAAATGAACCGGATCGAACGGCTGCGGATCTCGGCAACGCGAGTACGCACGCTCAGGATATCTTCGTAATAGGCAGGGGATTTATATCGGACGTAACTTTCGGCGACGACCATCAGGGCGTTGTCGTTCTCTTCCATTTCCTTGTAAGAGAACCCTCTCGCGCGGCAAAGATCGCTTCGGCCGGCCTCGAACCAGATCAGATAGTTCGAGTGATGGACAATGCCCATCTTGTCGGTTTCGGCATAACGCACGCGGATCTCGGTTTCATGCCAGCCGTCCATAACAGCGGCAGTACGCGGTTGGCCGAAGGCAGTGTGTCATCGAAAAGCTGAACTGCCTACTGCTGCTGCCAACTGCCTACTGAAATGGCTGGGAGACAGGGATTCGAACCCCGATAGGCAGATCCAGAGACTGCAGTCCTACCATTAGACGATCTCCCAGCGTCGTTATTAATTTACGTGCCGAAAACGCCGTTTGTCAAACTGGCGAAATGTTCTGAAGTTCAGCTTTGGCTGGCCTCATCCCATCACCGGGCCCAGCTAAAGCTGGAACTCCGACGAGTTTCTATTTTGACTTTTCCCCTCTTCCTTCTTACTTTCTAACCATATGTCAGCAGACAAGGAAATACTGACCAATCGCCAGGCTTTTCATGAGTATCACATCCTGGTCCGGTACGAAGCAGGCGTTGCGCTTGTGGGTACTGAGGTAAAGAGCATCATGGCAGGTCGCATTCAGTTGAAGGACTCGTATGTCGCGGTCAAGGACGGCGAAGTTTGGCTGATGAACGCACATATTTCGCCGTATTCGCACGGCAATCGGCAGAATCATGAGCCGCTTCGGAGCCGCAAACTGCTGCTGCACCGGAAGGAGATCGAGAAGCTTGAACGTGAAACGACGCAAAAGGGAATGACGCTTGTCGTAACGTCGATCTACTGGAAGAACGGCCGCATCAAATTCGAGGTCGGAGTAGCAAAAGGCAAGAAACTTTACGACAAACGCGAAACCGAAATGCGAAAGACGATCGAACGGGAAACTCGCCAGCAGTTGAAAGAACGCACGAGATAAGTTATGTTATTACAACGATTTTCAGGCAGATAAGAATATTTTATACCGAGGTACTGGATGGAGTTTCAGGGAATCACAGGCAATTTTGCGGAAGCCAACGCCGAGGCGCTGGCCATTGTTGTATTCAAGGGCGAAAAAGCATCGTCAGGCGTACTTAAGGACCTTGATAAACTTACGGGCGGCGGGATCGCCGCGATCCTCAAGTCGGAAGATTTTAAGGGCGATGCCGGTCAGACGGCATTGCTTCGCTTCACGCCTAAGCGCAAGGTGAAGGCGAGGTCGCTGATGCTGCTCGGTGTCGGAGAAAAAAGCGAATACTCGCTGGCCGGGGTCGCGTCGGCATCGGGCGCCTCGGCACGCTACCTCGCGACAAGAAACAACAGATCCTTTGCCTTTCTTCCTCGCCATGACGGCGACGCCGTCCAGATCGCGCAGGCCGCAGCCCACGGTTTTGTAACCAGCCAATTTGAGCTGGACAAATACAAGACAAAAGACAAAAAGGAAAAGCGGGTTGAGAAACTTGTAGTTTGCATTGAAGGGGCATCGTCCGCGTCCGTCACGTCGGGGCTCGACCGCGGCAAGGCGATCGGTGAGTCGATCAATTTTACTCGCGATCTGGCCAACGAACCGCCAAACATTCTTACGCCCACCGAGATGGCCAAGCGCGCCCAGAAAATGGCAAAGGAGACGGGGTTGAAGATAACCGTCCTGGATGAGGCCCGGATGGCAAAGCTTGGTATGGGCTCGCTGTTGAGCGTGTCGAAAGGCTCGGAGGAGCCAGCGAAGTTGATCGCTCTGCAATACACCCCGGCGAAGAGCACAGCGAAAAAAGGCGAGTTGCTCTCGTTGGTCGGAAAAGGCATCACCTTTGACACGGGCGGCATATCGCTCAAGCCGGGCGAAGGCATGGACGCGATGAAGTACGACATGTCGGGCGGGGCAACCGTGCTCGGTACAATGCGTGCCGTCGCGTTGCTCAAACCGACCGTCCCAGTTCTTGGCATCGTGGCCGCGGTTGAGAATATGCCCGACGGCAAGGCGTCAAGGCCGAGCGATGTCGTCACGGCATCCAACGGTAAAACGATCGAGATCCTTAATACCGACGCCGAGGGCCGGCTCATCCTCGCGGACGCCGTGGCGTATGCCGAAAAGCAGGGAGCAACAACCATCGTTGACATGGCCACGTTGACCGGAGCCGTCATCATCGCCCTCGGTGATCAGAACACCGGCATCATGGGCAATGACCAGGAATTGGTGGACCAGATCATTACACTCGGCAAGGAGAACGGCGAAGGCTTCTGGCAGCTTCCCGTCAGCAAGGAATACAGCAAGCAGATCAGGTCAGACATCGCCGACATCAAGAATATCGGCCCTCGCGGCAAGGCGGGCACGATCATGGGAGCAGTGTTTATCCAGGAGTTTGTCGATAAAGCAAAATGGGCTCACCTGGACATTGCCGGTACCGCGTGGTGCGATTCGGCAAAGCCCCATCGTGCAAAAGGGCCGACCGGCGTAGCCATAAAGACGCTTTTGTCGCTGGTTGAACGCTCGCAATAGACAATCCATCTTATCTCGCGGATAATGGCTGATGAATTTGCGTTCATCAGCCTTTCGTTTGCAAATTTTTCTGAATCCTTTCGTCTAGTTGGTATTGACTGTAACGGGTACGCACCCGCGGTTCCCTCTCCCTTCGGTTTTGCGGATGAATTCCTTGTCTCGCTCAAATTTGATCAATGTTTCGATCGCCGTGGGAGTTCTATTGGCGGCAACCGCCTGCTTCTGGAGCGCAGACCGGCAATCAAAAACTGAAGAACCCGATGTTTACGTGGGCCAGTCGAACGCAAACTCGGCCGCGGCGAACCCCGGAGATCCAGCCGGCATGCCGGGCAAGCGGCCCGATGACGGAGACTTTATTCCTCAGCATCTTGCGGTGGAAACGCCGCGTTATCAGGAGATCGACCGGCAGGTAAAACAGGCAGGCCTGCTGGAAACAGCGGCTGAACAGTTGAATCAAGCTCTGAGCCTGCCACGCGACATCTACCTCAGAACAAAGGACTGCAAGGAGGTAAATGCCTACTACGATCCCGCCGACAGGTCGGTGACGATGTGTTATGAGCTGATGGAACATTTTTTCCGGACCTTTAAGAAAGCGGGAGCTTCCGAGGATCAGGCGTACAAGAAAATGAACGATGCGGTCAGGTTCGTCTTTCTTCACGAGATCGCCCATGCCCTGATCGACCAGTACAAATTACCGGTCGCGGGCAACGAAGAGGACGCCGCCGACCGATGCTCCGCCTACATAAATCTGAAGGAACTCGGCGAAGAAGGCGTCCAAGCGGTGTTTGCGGCGGCGGACGCGTTTGCGATCGAATCAAAACAAGGCGACAATGCGGATCGGAGCCTTGCGGACGAACATCTTCTAAGCGAGCAGCGGTTCTATAATTCGCTGTGCATGATTTACGGGTCGGACCCTGAAACACATTCAAAGATCGTCAATGACGGATACTTGCCGAAAGAGCGGGCCGTGCGGTGCCGAGGCGAATATCAAAGAGCGGTAGACAGTTGGATCAGCCTCCTGGAACCGTGGCGAAAGAACTGATCGGACCATATCACCAATTGGAGAAAAACATATGAAAAACTTTGCATCTTCCCTGCTCTTTGGCACAGACTCCCGTTTGAGCGGCCTGATCGCCTTCGCGATCGTGGGTGCCATAGCATTGGGATGCACGTGTGACAAGAAATTCACCACCTCGGACGACTCACCGGACGCGTCGAATACCTCGACTGCCTCAAATACGACAACCTCGGACACGGGCGGCATTCCCGGCGACTCGACGCTTCAGTCGCTGGTCAAGGAAACCACTGCTGATTTTGCCCAGGCGATCGACGACGGTGATTTTGCGGAGCTCCACAGCAAATCCTCGACCGATTTCCAGCGGACCTACACCAAGGATCAAATGAACAATGTATTCAAGGAGTTCATCGCCAAAAAGAAGCTGATCCTGCCCAGTCTGAACAAAGCCGACGACACGACCGCCGAGTTTTCGCCCTCCCCGAGCCTACGCGAGGAAAATGGCCTGGATATCCTGGTCCTTACGGGCAAGTTCCCGACCAAGCCGCTCAACGTCAAGTTCGAATACGAGTACGTGAAGCGCGGCGGCGAATGGAAACTGTTGAAACTCGTCGTGAACATGTAAACCTATTGTCCAGCCGTATTTGGCAGAGGCGGCCGACCACGCCGCCTTTGCTTTTTTGTATTCCCAAAGCTAAAATTTGCATTCAGCCGGAATTCGGAGTTTATGCTTCCGCAGCCCTCGCGGTTGTTTAAGGCCTGCAAAGGATCGGGACTCAAAAACTATGAAGATTCACGAGTATCAAGGAAAAACCATACTTAGGGAGTACGGCGTCGCCGTTCCGCGCGGGATAGTTGCGAGGACGCCCGAAGAAGCTGAGGCAGCGGCAAAGGAGCTTGGTACTGACGTTGTAGTCGTCAAAGCCCAGATCCACGCGGGTGGCCGCGGCAAAGGCGGCGGCGTGAAACTTGCCAAATCGCCCGAGGAAGCAAAACAAATCGCCGAGCAAATGCTAGGCATGATGCTGGTCACGCATCAGACGGGACCCGAGGGCCGCGAGGTAAAGACGCTCCTTATCGAAGAAGGCCTGCCGATCGACCGCGAGTTCTATCTCGCTGTCACGCTCGACCGCGTGACCGGCCGCAACGTTTTCATGGCGTCGTCCGCGGGCGGTATGGATATCGAGAAAGTGGCCGAAGAGACTCCGGAATTGATCCTGAAAGAGACGATCGACCCGTCTGTCGGCCTGCGGCCGTTCCAGGCCCGCAAACTTGCGTTCGGCCTGGGCATTCCGAACGATCTCGTCAACCAGGCGGCGAAGTTCATGCTCTCCCTATACGACGCTTATGAAAAGATGGACGCGTCGCTGCTTGAGATCAACCCGTTCCTACTGACAAAGGACAAACGCCTGATCGCCCTCGACGCAAAGGTCAATTTCGACGACAACGCGTTGTTCCGCCACAAGGATTACGCCGAGCTCCGCGACCTTAACGAAGAAGAGCCGCTTGAGATCGAGGCTTCGAAATTCGATCTGAACTACATCAAGCTCGATGGCAACATCGGATGCATGGTCAACGGCGCAGGCCTGGCGATGGCAACGATGGACATCATCAAACTGGCCGGCGGAGAACCCGCGAACTTCCTCGATGTCGGCGGTGGCGCTTCGCAGGAACGCGTGGAACAGGCATTCAAAATTCTCCTCGCCGATGACAACGTTCGGGCCGTTTTGATCAACATCTTCGGCGGCATCGTCCGGTGCGACATGGTCGCAAACGGGGTGGTGGCCGCTGCCAAAAACCTCGGTGTCTCTATCCCGATCGTCGCCCGCCTCGAAGGCACAAACGTCGAAGAAGGCCGTCGTGTCCTTCGCGACTCAGGCATCGGCATCATTCCCGCGGAAGGCATGAACGACGCCGCCGAAAAGGTCGTTTCGGCCGCCAACGCCGAGTTTTAACAGGACACCTCGGGCGGGCAAGGTAAGCAGAGATCCGCCAAGCATCTCGAACAAGTCGGGCTAAGAACGCTTCGGCAATTCCTGGAGCGAGAATTTGTTCCCGTCCGGATCGGTGAGATAAACAAACCGACCCCACGGCTGTTCGTCCACTTCGCCTACGTCGATCCCCTTTGCTAGTAAGGCTTCGCGTGCCACGTCGGCATTCTCAATCACCAGCAGGATCATATCGATCGCGCCGGGCTTCAGTTCCGTAAGGTCCTTGCCAATACAGATAGAACAAGCCGAGCCGGGCGGAGTCAATTGAACAAATCGCAAATTTTCATTAACCGTCTGGTCGTGGTCGGCATTAAATCCCACCTTTTCGTAAAAGGCCTTGGCTCGGTCGACGTCCGTCACCGGAACCGCAACGAGTTCGAGTTTCATGTTCATAGGGCAATCTTATCAGCTTCGACCGTTCCGTAGCGAATACGTCCTACGCCGCCAAAGCAACCAACACGGATTCCGCCTCATCTTTTAGGTAGTTCTCTACAGATCTTTAGGTAAAAGGTAACAACCACAATGAAAAAAGGACTTCTCCTCCTGATGGTATTCGTGTGTTCGGTCGCGGCAAACTCGCAAAGTGATCGGCGAAATCGGGCAGCGGCCACTTCTCATGCGACTGTCGCCAATGCGGTCAGCTCGCTCCCCATCCGCCGCGTCATTCTATACTCCAACGGCGTCGCCTATATCGAACGCCGGGGCACCGTAACCGGCAATGCCGAGATCAATCTGTCCTTTAAACAGTCACAGGTCGATGACGTGCTGAAATCAATGGTCGTCCTCGATCTGGGCCAAGGCAAGATCGGAGCGGTGAGCTATAACTCATCGGCCCCGGCGTCGGCTCGGATGGCCGAGATCCCCTTCTCGGTTAATCCGCTCACTCCTGAGGGCTCCGGCATTGCTGGTGTGCTGTCTCAGTTACAGGGAGCAAAGGTTTCGGTTTCATCAGGGAAGGGTGTTGTGGTCGGTTCGGTCCTTACGATCGAGCAGAAAACGATCGGAGGAGAGAAAACGCCGTCGAGCACGAGTGTGTTGGTTATCGTCTCGGAGAACGGCGAGATATCGAGTTTCGATCTGAGCGAGATCCGCAGCGTAAAGCTACTCGACGAAGGAACACGAAAAGACCTGAATGAGTTTGCAAGCGCCGTCGCGTCGGCCCGAAGACTGGATGCCAAAACGATCACGGTCACGAGCGAAGGCACAGGGCGGCGGGAGATGCTGGTCAGCTATACGATAGCCGCGCCGATCTGGAAAACGACTTACCGCGTCGTGCTGGATGACGCGGGGAAGCCATTCTTCCAGGGCTGGGCGATCGTCGATAATGTCAGCGAAGAAGACTGGAACGGCGTACAGATGTCGCTCGTGTCGGGGTCACCGATCTCGTTCATCCAGAACCTGCAAAAGCCATTCTACCGGTATCGCCCGGTCGTTCCGACACCGGAGGACCTACAGCTACGGCCACAGGTTTACGAAGCTCAAAGCAGTTGGAGGAGCGGTTCTTCAATTTCAGGAACCGTCACCGACCAGAATGGCGCGGCGGTTCCCGGTGCCAGCGTTACGATAACGAATGTCAAGAGCGGAGCTTCTTATAATGTGCTTACCGATTCGGATGGCTCGTTCTCGCGAGACGGGTTTATTACCGGCAACTACTCGGTCACTGTTGATTCGACAGGGTTCAAACGAACTGTCGTGAACAATGTATTTGCGGGTCAGGATATAGACATAACGCTCGAAGTTGGGAGTATAAACGCGGTCGTGACCGTGCAAGGCGACGCATCGGTGAAAGTCGAAACCTCCGCAAGTATGCTTTCGAACACGATGATCGATAGCTCGAAGCGCACGTCTGTGAGCGAGGCACTAAGTACGAACAATTCGGGCATCGAGACCGCCGCGGTAGGAGCGGAAGTGGGCGATCTGTTTGAATACCGTATCGAACGGCCCATCACTGTCAGTCGTAACCGCTCGGCCTTGATCCCGATAATCCAAACGAAAATGGAGGGCGAGCGCGTAGCTATTTATAACGAAAGCGTGCGTGCCGACCGGCCAATGAGCGGCGTCTTCCTAAAGAACACATCCGACCTTACGTTCGAAAGCGGAAGCCTAACAGTTTTGGACGGAAACGCCTATGCCGGCGAGGCCTTGATGGAACGTCTGAAACCCATGGAGGAGCGGCTTATTTCCTTTGCCCTCGATCTCGGCACACATATCCGGGTCCGACGGGGCGGAGACCGAGAGCCGGCCAGGCTGATCAAAGCGTCGAAGGGTGTCTTTCAGGTGCATTACTTCCAGAGTGAAGAGAGGGTCTATCACATATCGAATCAGGTCGATCGTCCAAAGACCGTATATATCGAGTATCCCGTGCGCGATGGATGGGAACTTTCGGAACGATCGCCCAAACCTGATTATGTTACCCAGCGTTACTATCGATTCCGCTTAGAACTCAAGGGTTTTGAGGAGAAAGAGCTGACCATCAGCCTGAGAAAGCCGCTGATGGACACCTACCAGTTGGCCGGCTTGCAAAGATCGGATCTGGAACTGTTTGTCTCGCGCAGGTACATTGATGCTGAAACGAAAACGAAGCTCGATAAATTGATCGATCTACGAGTCTCGATCGCCGGGTTGGAGAATCGGTTGGAATCATTCGAAGAAGAGACAGAGAAGATCGAAGCGGACCAGAAGCGGCTGCGAGAAAATATTGAGTCACTCACCAAGACACCCGAAGCGAAAGATCTCATCGCTCGCTATATTGCAAAGGCAGGCGAGCAGGAAACCCGATTGGAGGAGATGGAAAAGGAACGAAAAATGATCTTAGCCGATAAACAGCGACTGGAGGTCGAGCTGGCTGTCGCCGTTAGAACATTTGAGATCCGGTAGAAAAAGAAGCGGCGTCTAAACTTTGATATAGATCCGCCTGCGATAAAGGAGCCACATCAGGAAGAGCCAAAAAAGGATAAAGCTGATGGCGTAGGCGAGGGAGGCGTTGATCGGTGACAGCCACGAGAGATAGAAGTTGCTGAATATCCACTGCTGGAGCGAGATGGCTTTTCCTTCCGGCCCGGCGAAGCGGATCATGCTCATGAGCCGAGCCATGAGGCCGGAGAAGACGAACAGCGCGAGGGCGTTGACGCCGAAGATGATGAAGGGTTTGGCCCAGCGTTTGTAGCCTTTGATGTCGATGACATAGTAGCAAAACCCCAGCGTCAGCAGGGCGAGGCCCGAGGTGTAAACTACGTAGGAGCTCGTCCACAGCGATTTGTTCAGCGGGAAAACAAGGCTCCACGACCATCCAACGGCCAGCAGTACCGTGCCGGCGAAGAATAGCCCAAGGGCCCTTCTTTCAGTCCCACCTGCGGTTGCGGCGGGCATCTTCTCGTCGCCATCCGGGAGACCGGCCGCTATCGCGCGCGGTCCTGACATGAGCCAGGTGCCGGTCAGCACGCCGGAAATCGTAGTGACGATGGCCGGTATTGTCGAGAGAATTCCCTCAGGGTCGAAAACCTTCGCCGATCGCCATATATGAGCCTCGGTCAGGACCGTCCGGTCCAGCCATGCGGCCAGGTTGCACGCTTTGTCATCTACCGACCAAACCTCGCAGCCGGGCACGGGAACGACCGTCATCAGAAGCCAGTAGACGAGCAGCAAAGCGATGCCGACGACGGTTTGCTGCTTCCAGTTCGTGTGTAGATAGATGATCGAAACGATCAGGTAGCAAACCGCGATCCGCTGGAGCACGCCGGGAATACGCATCGTCGCGACGTTGTACGGCACGATCACATACCCAGCCAGCCAAAATCCCGAAACGACCACCGCCGTCGCCCCGGCCACGATCAAGGCCGCGATCGGCTTATCCCAGAGGTAGAGAAAAAGGGCGGCCGAATAGCTCAGGAATATGAGGATCTTCAGCGGAAAAGGTATTTGCGTTTCTGCGAAATTGAAGAACGGGATCGCCGATATCAGAACTCCGAGAGCAAAGATCAGGAACGACCGGGTGACGATCTTCGAATAAACACCACGGGTGACACCGGCTTCGATACGTTTGGCAAGGGCGATCGGGATCGCAACGCCAACGATAAAAAGGAAGAAAGGAAAAATGTAATCGGTCGGCGTGATGCCGTGCCATTCGGCGTGTTTCAGCGGGCCGTAGATCGTCGACCACGTCCCGGGATTGTTGACCAACACCATCCCGGCGATGGTCATTCCGCGGAAGACATCTAGTGAGATCAGGCGGTGGGTTGCGTCATGTGCCATTGAAGATTATTGCCCGCGAATAACGCGAAATGTCGCGAATACGATCATAAGAAATGATGGCCGGTACACCCTAACCTTCACGTTGGTGTTTATTCGCGTTCATTCGCGTCATTCGCGGGCAAACCTTTTCCTACCAACCATTCCGCTCGCGGGTGCCCGTGATATGCGCCGTGTGGTGCCGTGAGTGCCAGGCATAAAGGCCGAGGACCTTTTCGAGCGTCCAGTTCCCTGTTTCGGGATGTTTGAACTCGCGTTCGTAATCGGCGTCGGTCATATTTTGGAGAAGCTCGACCCAGCGGTTGTGGACTCCGAGGATGATCGCGAGCGATGCTTCGACAGGCAGCTTGCTGTCGGCAAGCTCGGCCCAGCGGTCTTCATAGTAGGGGCGAATAGTAGGCGTTTCATCCTCGGTCAAGGCAAGTTTAAATCGACAGAGCGAGTTGATATGGCTGTCCGCAAGGTGATGCACCGTCTGCCGCAGCGTCCAGCCTTCAGGGCGGTAAGGCGTGTCGAGCTGAGCGTCGGTCAAGCCGTCAACAGCCGCCCGAACGTTCGCGGGCGTGTTCGCGATCGTGCTGATGTTCTCCGACCGCGAGGAGTAGTTCGCAATGTCGAATTTGCCAATGGGGTAACGAAGGTCTTTTTCTTGTGTTGGTTGGTTCATAGCTGGAACGCGGACACTCTTGTCCGCATGAGTGCAAAATACGAACAGTCGGAACGCGGACACTCTTGTCCGCATGAGTGCGAAGCACGAACAATGCTCGGCATTCACCAACCTAACCCACCGCCAAAAACCGGCGGTGTTGCGGACAAGAGTGTCCGCGTTCCGGCTAACCGCCATAAAAGTTCTCAAACCGCGTAAACTCTTTCAGGAACGCCAGTTTGATCGTGCCGGTTGGGCCGTTTCGTTGTTTAGAAATGACGAGTTCGGCCATGCCGGCGTTATCGTCAGATGGCTTATAGTATTCCTCTCGATAGATGAACGCAACAACGTCGGCGTCCTGCTCGATCGAGCCTGATTCGCGCAGGTCTGACATCAGCGGCTTGGGCGGATTCCTTGCCTCGGGAGCCCGCGAAAGCTGCGAAAGAGCGATCACCGGAACGTTCATCTCTTTCGCAAGGCCTTTGAGTTCGCGCGAGATCTGCGAGACCTCCTGCTGCCGCGATTCAGAACGCCCGGCCGACATAAGCTGAAGGTAATCGACCACGATCAGGTCAAGTTTCTTTTGCTCGGCGGCCAGGCGGCGAGCCTTGGCCCGCATTTCCAGAACAGAAATTCCCGGTGTGTCGTCGATGAACAATCGGGCCTCGGCCAGCGTACCGATAGCTCGGGCAAGCCGCTCCCACTCATCGCGGGAAAGCATCCCCTTGCGAAAACGAGATGCATCAACCTTTGCCTCCGACGCCATCATACGCATGACCAGCTGTTCTTTGGACATTTCCAGCGAGAAGAAACCGACGACCGCTTTCTCGTCAATTGCGGCGTTCTGCGCGATGGTCAGGCAGAGCGCAGTCTTTCCCATCGAAGGACGGGCAGCGACAATGATCAGATCGCTGGGCTGCAGCCCGGAGGTCATCTCGTCAAGTTCGCGGAAGCCCGTGGCGAGACCCGTCAGGGCATGATTCTCTCGACGCGAATATTCCTCAACCTTTTCCAGCACCTTGGTCGCTACAGGTTGGACGTGAATAAACCCTTCGGCGGTCCGGTGCTCCGCAAGGGCAAAGATCATCTGCTCCGCGTGGTCCAGGATCACATTCGCGTCGTCCTCTTCCTCAAGCGCTTCGCTGGTGATCTGGTTGCACGTGCGGATCAGATTTCGCATCATCGCCTTGTCGCGAACGACCTCAATGTAGCCCGTCAGGTCGGTAAAATGCGGCAGCCCGTAGGTCAGGTTGGTGATGGAGGAAACACCGCCGATCGATTCCAGGCCGCCCTCTTTTTTCAGTTCCTCGCCGATCAGGATCGGGTCGATGACCTTCGAGCTTTCAAAAAGCGATATCATCGCGCCGAAGATGCGGCGGTTGAGCGGCGAGTAAAAGTCGCTGGGTTTCAGTCGCTCGACGGCTTGAGTGATCAGCGAATTGTCCAGCAGGATCGCGCCCAGAATGGCTCGCTCGCTGTCATCGCTGGACGGAAGCGGGCGTTCGAGAAACTGTTCGCGTTGTCTTACTTCGGAAAGAGCAGCCATGTTTCAATTAGAACCTCGGCGAAGACTAAAATAATATCGTCAACTGAGGGTGGCTTTCAAAATGATCTTTGCGATTTTTCTCAGCGGTTTTCCACAACATTTGCACAAGAAAAACCGCCCTCGCGAAAGCGAAGGCGGCCTTCAAATTGTTGGTAAAATTAAGCTTCCGCTTCCGGGGTATCTTCGGTCGTCGCCGCTGTCGTTTCCTCAACGGTCGTCACCTCGGCCTCTTTTGCCTTCCCTTTTTTTCCTTTCTTTTCGGGCGCGGCTTCGCTCGTTTCGCCGCCTTCCGCAGTAACCGTGACGGGAATATCGATCGTCACTTCGCGGTGGAGTTTTACCCTGACGGAATACTCGCCGGTTTCCTTGATGGGATCACGAAGGACGATGCGCCGCCGGTCGATCTCATAGCCTTTTCCTTGCAGGGCAGCCGCAATGTCCATCGACGTGACCGAGCCAAATAAGGTTCCGCCTTCGCCCGCTTTGCGTTCGAATTCCAGGCTGATGCTGCCCATTTGGTCTTTCTGCGCGTCGGCCGTCGCCTTTTCGATCGCCGCCTTCTTCAAGAGCGCCGCACGTTCACCCTCGATCTGCCGTACGTTGCCTTTTGTGGCGAGTGTCGCCAGCCCTTGCGGCAGCAGGTAGTTCCGCGCATAGCCGGCCCTTACTTTAACGATCTCGCCGCGGCCGCCGAGCGTTTCAATATCTTCTCGCAATAATACTGTTGTTGATGCCATGATGATTTTCCTAATGTTCTGCGTCCAAGCTTTAGCTTGCCTCTCGCGCTTGCTCATGAAACGCCCGACTGTCGCGGCCTTCGCCTGCTGCCGAAAAACTATTCCCAAACGAACGGCAGCAAGGCCATCGAACGGGCGCGCTTGATCGCGGTTGCGATGCGTCGCTGATCCTTAGCGGAAATGCCCGAGATACGCCGGGGCATTATCTTTCCGCGTTCCGGGATAAACTGCCGAAGAAAGTCTACATCGCGCCAATCAACGTAGTCCGGGACGATCTGTCGCGGCCGTCGTCGCTGATAGCGACGCGGGGCCTTTTCGCTGTACATTTCGTCACTGCTGCTGCCGAGACTTTCTCTCTGATCAAAATCGTTGTTGTCAACCATAATTCCTCACGTTCCTCCGGCCCAATGCGTTAGGCTTCCACCTCCGCTGCAGGCTCAGTCTGCTGTTCTTCCGTCGCCCGGAACTTTGCACGCTGCGAGGCGCGTTTTTCGCGCTTTGCCCGCAGCTTGTCGGCCCGCTTGCGGTCCTCGTCGATGCGGACCGTAATGTAGCGCATGATCATGTCATTGACGCGCATGCGGCGTTCGAGTTCCATGATCTCCTGTCCGCTGCCGTCCACCTCGAAAAGCACGTAATGCCCTTCGGTACGCTTCTTGATCGGATATGCAAGCGTCCGCTGGCCGATGTCGTCCATCCGAACAACGGTGCCGCCCTGCTTTTCAATAAGCTGCCCGACCGCTTCGTTAAGCTTTCCGATCTTGTCGACCGGTGTTTCCGGATCGACAATGTACATTACTTCGTATGTTCTGTTTGCCAATGTAATTTCCTCCTTTTGGCTCTCAAGCCTCAACTGTTCTCTGGGTCGAAGCAAGAAGGTTTCCTCATACCAGTACCGGCGGCGGTAGCCGTTGGTTAACTTTCCTACTAACGACGACCGAGGGGCCGGCACCTCAACCACCTGCTGCCGCAGGCGGTTCTGACTTTTGTTGTCAGTTAAATTCCGCCATCGCCTTGTCGACGCCGTCCCGAATAACGGCCCGAACGGCCTCGGCGCTTGTTTTCAAAATATCATCGACCTTTTCGGCCTCGCCCTTCGCGAAACGTTCGAGCACGAAGTTCTTCGCGTTCGAGATCGGATGTTCCGGCTGAATACCGATCCTGAGCCGTATGAACTCGTTCGTCCCAAGCCGGTCAATTATCGACCTCAACCCGTTCTGCCCGCCGTGAGTTCCCTGCGGCCTCAGCCGGACCTTGCCGAACGGTAATGCGAGGTCATCCGATATGACCACGAGCCTTTCGACGCCCCGCTCCTCTTTCTGGAGCAGGCATTTAACCGCGTCGCCGCTCAGGTTCATGTAGGTCTGCGGCTTTACCAGTTCAGCTACCTCGCCGGCGATCTCCGTACGGCCGACCAATGCCTGGCACTCGCTGCGTTTCACCTGGGCACCGTATTCTGCGGCAAGCAGATCAACGAGCATGAACCCGAGATTGTGCCGGGTCTTTTCATACTCGGCCCCGGGGTTGCCGAGGCCGACGATCAGCCAGTTCGGAGTTCCAACTTGAGTTGGCATTTCGCTGCGGAAGGGCCCGATCGAACGGGAACTCCAAACTTATTCCTCGCCGCCTTCTGCCGGAGCTTCTTCCTCGGCTTTCTCTTCGCCTTCGACCTCAGGCTCGGCACCTTCCTCGATCTGCGGTTCGAGCGCGACTTCCTTGACGATTGAGATCGAAGCAACGACCGCTTCCGGAGCGTCTTGGATCTCAATGCCTTCACCGACCTTCAAGTCAGAAACGTGGGCCGAGATCTCCAGCGTCAGCCCGCTGATATCGACTGTGATCGAATCCGGCGTCTTTGCCGGCTCACACAGCACCTTGATCTCACGCATGGCCTGGTTCAGGACCGCACCTTCTTCCTTCAATGCTTCAGGCTCGCCCTGAAGGTGAATAGGCACCGTCATCTCGATCTTTTCACCCTTAGCAAAGCGACGAAGGTCAGCGTGGATCAAACGTCCCGTGACTGGATGGATCTGGCGGTCCTGAAAAATGACGTCATTCACATCTCCGCTTACATCCAGAGCAAAGACCGTGTTCGATCCGGTCTCAGTACGCAGGATCGCCGCAAGGTCCGAAAGGTTTGCCGCCACCGCCACGCTTTCGGTGCCGCCGCCGTAAACGACGACCGGGATCTTTCCATTCACTCTTAACCGGCGTGAATCGCCTTTGCCCTTACCGTCCCGCTTTTCAGCTTTAACCGTAATTTTGTCAGCCATAATCTTAAATTGGTCCCGAGGCAAGAGGTATGCAAGTTTCTCTCAACTCTCCGTTCTTGACACTCGACTCTTCAAATAAACAGTGACGAAACCGTTGTCTCGTCATGTATCGACTTGATCGCCGAAGCCAAAAGCCTGGCGACGCTCAAAACTTCGATCTTGCCGTCTGAACTTCCGTTCTCCTGCGGCGGGATCGTATTGGTCACGATCACCTTCTTCAAATGAGAGTTGGCGATCTTCTCTTGTGCACTTCCAGAAAGAACCCCGTGCGTGAACACTGCGAATATTTCGTTCGCACCGGCATCATGCAATGCCTTTGCAACCTTGCAGATCGTGCCGCCTGTGTCGCACATATCGTCAACGATCAGGCAGTTCTTGCCGCTGACGTCGCCGACGATGTTCATCACGTCGGCCTCGTTGGCGCGTTCGCGACGTTTGTCACAAAGGGCCAGGCCCGCATCGAGCCGCTTTGCATAAGCCCGTGCCCGTTCCGCTCCCCCGGTGTCGGGTGCAACCACGATCAAATTCTCGATCGGGTTGGCGTTGAAATATTCAACCACGATCGGGGCCGCATATAGATGATCAACCGGAATATCAAAAAACCCCTGGATCTGCGACGCGTGCAGGTCGATGGTCAAGATCCGCGAAGCACCCGCTGTGGTTATCAGATTCGACACCAGCTTGGCCGCGATCGGCACACGCGGGCGGTCCTTCTTATCCGACCTGGCATACCCGAAGTACGGAATAACCGCCGTCACCCGTTCCGCCGATGCACGAACGAACGTGTCGATCATGATCAGCAGTTCCATCAGATTCTGGTCCGTCGGCGGACATGTCGGCTGGACGATGAACACATCGGCCCCGCGAACATTCTCGCCGATCTGGAAGTTAAACTCGCCATCCGAGAATCTGTCGGTACTCGCCTTGCCCAGATCGCACTGCAAATGCCCGCAGATCTCTTCCGCGAGCGAGCGGTGTGCGTTCCCCGAAAAGATCTTGATGCTGCCCGTTACGCTCATTTAAGGAACGCCGGCGTCTCGCCGGCAAGTCCGCAAGCCGGCCTCTCGCCGGCGTTCCAATAAAAAAGGCCGCCTGATTTCCAGGCAGCCGTTCCGATAATTCAAAATTGGCTGGGGCGGGAGGATTCGAACCTACGAATGCCGGATCCAAAGACCGGTGCCTTACCACTTGGCTACGCCCCAAACCTAATTTCAGAAACTAAATCGGAAACGGCCTGGAACGCGGACTTCAGTCCGCAAGACCCAATCTCTCGCGATACTCCGCCCGCGAGACTGCCGCTACGGCAAACTTTCGCCAGTTGACCTCATCGTCAAGGGCATTCAATGCAGCCTGCCGTGTTTCTTCTTTGTCAAAAACTGCGAAAACGCTTGCCCCGCTGCCGCTCATCATCGCGTTCAATGCCCCAATCTCGAGCAAGGTCGATTTGACCCTTTCGATCTCAGGATACGCCGCAAAAGCAACGCGCTCTATGTCATTGAAAAGCTCGGACCGCCCCAGATCGAGACGGAGGGCTTCAAAACGACAAACAATGAGGATACTTTCCACATCCTTCATTGTCAAGCTTGGCGCCTTCAGCAAGTCGAATGCCTCGCGGGTGGACACACGGACGTCGGGCGTAACGATAATGAGGTATTTTCCTTCGACATCATCCGTTTGCTCGATCTCAGTCCCGCGTCCCGTGCCTATCGCGGTTCCGCCGTATAAAAAGAAAGGAACGTCCGACCCAAGTTCCTCAGCCATGGAGACGTTCTCTTCAAAAGGGACATTCAGGTCCCACAAACGTGACAGGCCGATCAAAGCCACGGCCGCGTTGGACGAACCGCCTCCGAGTCCGCCGGGTGACGGGATACGCTTATCTAAATGGACCGCGGCACCACACCTGACGCCGGACCGGGCTGCAAGAAGCCTCGCTGCCCGGACGATCAGATTGTGGCCGCCGGTCGGCACCCGCGGATCATTGCACGTCAGATCAAGGCGGTCTCCATCGGAAAAAGTAAGTTCGTCGTGCAGGGATACCGTCTGAAACACGGTAAACAGCCCATGAAATCCGTCGCTACATTTGCCAAGCACACGCAGCATCAGGTTGATCTTCGCAAATGACGGAAGTGTAAAGGATTCCACAGCACCAGCATAAGAGCCCACAACCTTAAACGCAAAATCCCCTCCTTGGTAAGAAGGGCCCGGTTAAACCGGTTGGGCGGCCATCCACAAAGCCTCACGAGCCCCGTCCGAGCTATCTCGGACATCGCCGCCCGCCAGTCCGCAGTTAGCGGCTGACACTCCTCCTTCCAAAAGAGGGGATTCTGATGTGGCAGTTACGGGTGAGGATAACTGCAACAATGTCAATTTCTAATAAACACCTGCGTGAAATAGTACTTGCCGTCCTGAGTCACCGAAAGGCCGACCCCGGTTTCGGTCCAGTCTGGATTAAGCAGATTCTTTCTATGCCCCGGCGAATTTAGCCATTTCTCGACCGCCATCGCGACGGGATCGTCGAATCCCTTCATAAAGGCAATGTTCTCGCCGATGGCCCTCCATGGTCCCATGTTCAGTTCGTCGGCACGCTCATCAACCATGCGTCCGTCGAGGCCACGATGGCTGAAGAAATTGAATCGGGCCATATTGCCCGAGTGCAGCCTGGCTACGCCGGCGATCTTGTCGTTCCAACTGAGGGTAGTTAAGCCGCTGCGGGCCCGTTCCGCATTTATCAGCTGAAACGCATCCCGTTCGAGGGCCCTGGCCGCAGCCGGGGTCACCGCTTCGGAAGCGAAGCTCGATCCGACGCTCCGTGAGTATCCAGCTGGAACGAATCCGACCTGACCGAAAGCGGTAACAGTAAGTATTGCCGTAATTAGCAGGAGAAAAATGAACTTCATCAAAACCTCACTTCGGCGGCCGGACGATCCACTTTCTCGGTGAACTCCTGGCTTTGCGTACGCCCTCGGGCGTTTGCCTTTTCGGATAAGGTCTGGACAACCTCTGCAGGTTTCCTAGTTTAAATAGATCAAGATTCGACGTGTTCTTCCAGAAATTTCTCGATAATTGAGAAACATTGGATAAACTGTTGTATTCAGATCCCTGTGGAGATCGAGTATGCCGACACCAATCACCGCGTCCGTCCTGGCCAAACGTGCTGACGTTCCGTTGTTCACCGTTCGTTATTACACAAGGATCGGACTGCTGAAACCATCGCGCGACCTCCGTAACGGTTACAAGATCTACAGGCCTTCGGATATTGAACGCCTGAGCTTCGTTACCGCCGCCAAGGATCTTGGGTTCACGCTCGCCGAGATCGAGGATATTCTCGACCACGCCGCTCACAGCAAGACTCCGTGCCCGATGGTGCGTGACATTGTCGAGAAACGCATCGAGGAAAATAAACAAAGGATCCGTGAGCTGAAACGCTTGCAGAAACGGCTGGAAAAAGCCGCCGAAATGTGGAAGGAAATGAATAACTCGACACCCGATGGGCATTCGGTTTGTCGACTGATCGAATCGTTCGCGGAGGAGGGCAAGTGATCGAGTGTAACAGTTTCACGTGTTGCCCCCTTGACCTGATACCTGCTCTCAGGTTGTAAGATCGTATTTAGAGGTTGAAAACCGATATGAAACACGATCATTCGTCATCTTCAGATCTTGTCCAGCTTGGACGCAAGCGTCCTGAGCCGGAGCAGGCCACTCATGTCGATCCGGTTTGCAAAATGCTGGTCACGCCGGATACGGCCGCCGACGAGTACGCTTACAACGGCACCACATACTACTTCTGCAATCCGGGCTGCAAGGAAAGGTTCGCCGCCGACCCGGAGCATTTCCTCTCAGAACCGGGAGCGGTAGCGACTGGACTCCCTTCCGCCGGAAAAAACAGCCCGGTCACTACCGTTTCCGGCTCTGACGTCGAGTACACCTGCCCGATGCATCCTGAGATCGTTCAAATCGGTCCCGGTTCGTGTCCGATATGCGGGATGGCGTTGGAGCCGAAGGAAGTAACGCTCGACGACAAGCCGGACCCGGAGCTGATCGACATGCGGCGAAGGTTCTGGATCTCGGCTGTTCTGACGCTGCCGGTTTTTGTGCTGGCGATGGGTGAGATGTTCGTCAGACCGGGAGGCACGCTCCCTACCGGCCGTGTTTCTGCCTGGATTCAATTCGTGCTCGCAACACCTGTCGTTCTGTGGGGCGGTTGGCCGTTTTTCCAGAGGGCTTGGGCCTCAGTAAAGAATGTCAGCCCGAACATGTTCACGCTGATCGCGATCGGCACGGGAGCGGCCTATCTGCTAAGCCTTGCGGCACTGTTCGTGCCCGGATGGTTCCCGCATGAGATGCATGACGCTCACACCGGTATCGTTCCTGGGTATTTCGAATCGGCGGCTGTGATAACCACGCTGGTACTGCTCGGGCAAGTGCTGGAATTAAGAGCTCGTTCGCAAACTTCTTCGGCGATCAAAGAATTGCTGAGGCTTGCTCCCGAAACCGCCACGGTCGTCCGGCCTGACGGCAGTGAAGAAGTGATCGACCTGAAACACGTCCAAGCCGGACATACGCTGCGTGTGAAGGCCAACGAGAAAGTCCCGACGGACGGAGTGATCGTCGAAGGCGAAACATCTATCGATGAATCGATGGTGACCGGCGAATCCATTCCGATTGAGAAACAGGCCGGCGGTAAAGTGATCGGCGGAACGATCAACACAAATCGAAGCTTCGTGATGAAAGCCGAACGCGTGGGCAGCGAAACGCTCCTTGCACAGATTGTAAAAATGGTCGGCGAAGCCCAACGCTCGCGTGCTCCGATACAGCGTCTGGCCGATGTCGTGTCGAGCTATTTCGTGCCCGCGGTGATCGTCGTTGCGACCATCGCATTCATTGCATGGTTCGCACTCGGAAGTCTCTCATACGCCATCGTCGCCGCCGTTTCCGTCCTGATCATCGCCTGCCCGTGTGCATTGGGATTGGCAACACCGATGTCGATAATGGTCGGCACCGGTCACGGAGCCAAGAACGGCGTGCTTGTAAAAAAAGCCGAGGCGTTGGAAACGCTTGAGAAGGTAAACGCAATAATTGTAGACAAGACCGGCACCCTGACGGAAGGCAAGCCGACCGTGCAGTCGGTCCTCGCCCTCAGAACCGAGAGCGGTAGCGACCGGCTTCCCTCTGTCAGAACCGAGAGCGGTAGCGACCGGCTTCCCCCTGTCAGAACCGAGAGCGGTAGCGACCGGCTTCCCCCTGTCAGAACCGAGAGCGGTAGCGACCGGCTTCCTCTTGTCAGAACCGGGAGCGGTAGCGACTGGGTTCATTCCGAGGACCATATTCTAGAGCTCGCCGCTTCTCTCGAACGCCACAGCGAGCATCCGCTTGCATCGGCGATTGTAAAAAAGGCTGAATCGGAAGGCATTGAGCTGTTAGAAGTCACCGGCTTCGAATCGATCACCGCCACAGGCGTCAAGGGTATCATCGATGGGCATCAGGTCGCAGTCGGAAGCAGCCGCATCCTGTCAGAACCGGGAGCGATAGCGACCGGCTCCCTCTTGTCAGAACCGGGAGCGATAGCGACTGGGTTCCTATCTGACGACGAGAAGAACCCAGTCGCTATCGCTCCCGGTTCTGACTTGACGGGCCAGACAGTTCTCTATGTAACCATAGATGACGAACTCGCCGGCGTGATCGGCGTTGCCGATGCGATAAAGCCTTCGGCAAAAGAGGCGATCGGCCAGCTCCACAAGCAGGGCCTAGACGTAATAATGATGACCGGCGACAACCGGCCGGTTGCCGAAGCCGTTGCAAACCAGCTCAGTATAGATCAGGTATTCGCTGAGGTGATGCCGGAAGAAAAGGCGGCTAAGGTTGAGGAACTGCAATCGCGGGGAAAGATCGTTGCAATGGCCGGTGATGGCGTGAACGACGCTCCGGCATTGGCACAGGCCGATGTCGGGATAGCGTTCGCGAGCGGGACCGACGTGGCTATCGAGTCGGCAGACATCACGCTGCTCAAACCCGACCTGAACGGCATCCTGAAAGCCCGAAACCTAAGCCGAGGCACGATGAAGAACATCCGGCAAAACCTGTTCTTCGCCTTCATTTACAACCTCGTCGGGGTCCCGATCGCCGCCGGCGTCCTCTTCCCCGTCTTCGGCCTGCTGCTCTCGCCGATGATCGCCAGTGCCGCGATGACATTCAGCTCCGTCTCGGTCATCGCCAATGCTCTAAGGCTGAGAAGTATGAAACTGTGAGAGCTATCCGCGTTATGAGATCGAGAACCGCGGTACAGCGGCACAGTATGAAGGAGGGGCCAACCCGAGATGATGGCGGAAAGGCGGACCTTTCCGCGGTTGGGTCGGCATTAGCCGAAAGAACATTCTGAGACCTCGGCTCTCGGGTACTATTTATTGCTCGAAACCGTAGACGCAGTATCGACGGATGCCGCACGTTCTACGTTTCTGTTGATGACATAAACACCGGACGAATGCGAGCCTGCGTAAATACGATCGGCATTGTTGGGGTCGAAGGCCATCATCCAAACGCGGCGGCTGGGCAGCTTGATCTCTTTTGAATCCACGCGCCTCCAGTTCTTTCCGGCATCCTTCGAATAGTAAACGCCGCCGTCGTTCTCAAGCGCGCTTGAAACAAGCACTTCATCGGAGTTCCGCGGATCGATAAGGATGCTGGTGAAATTGCCGAGCGGGAGGTTACTTCCTCGCGGAAGCCAGGTGCGGCCGCCGTCCTGGCTTCGATAGAGTGAATGGATCGAGCCGACGTAAATATAATTCGGCCGTTTCGGGTCGATCACGATCGAGCTGATAGGGACATTGTCCGGGGCCCCGCCAATCTTGGTCCAGGTCTCGCCATTGTCGCGCGAGGTGAGTACGCCGGAGGTCGTGGTGCCCACCCAGATCGTTCCCGGCACAAGCGGCGACACCGTTATCGCATAAACGCTGTGGTCCAACCCTTCGCCGAAGGTGATCTTTTCCCAACCCTTGCTCAGATCGTAGGACCTGTAAAGGCCGGAATTTGTACCAGCAAGAATGCCGTTCTTATCATCTTCGGTACGGACGAGAACATGGATCTTCTCGTTCAACACCGGGACCAACTCCTGGCCGGTCGCGGGATCAATGACCGTTCCCGGACTGGCCTTAACCTTGGCCGCGGTTTTGCCTCGCCTCGATCGCGACCTACTGGATCGAGCCTTTTTCACCGGCTTCGGGCCCGTCACAGGCTTCCACGAAACGCCGCGGTCGAGCGATTCAAAGAGCCCCGCATTTGTTCCAAGATACATCTTGTTAGGATCGGCCCGGTCCTGGAGAACGGCGAAGGGCGCGTTTCGGTTGATGTCGAGTCCCTTGGCCTGCGTCCAGTTCGCTCCGCCATCGGAGCTCCAAAAAAAGAACCCGCCCCCGGTGCTTGTGTTCTTGGTTGTGGCGTACAAACGGCCTGCCACCGTAAGGTCCGGCGTGACCGAATAGGTAAAGCGGCTTGTGAAACTGTCGTTCGTCGCGACAAAATTTCGTCCGCCGTCAGTGGATACCATGACCCCGAAGTTGTTGGTGCCGATGAAGACGCGATTCGGTTCGGCGGGGTGAACAGCGATCGAATTCACCTCAAGGGTCCGTGCGGTGGTCATGCTCCACGATCTGCCTCCGTTGGTGGACATCCAGAAACCCTGTGTCGTGGCGGCGTAAACCGTCCCCGGATGGGTAGGATGCTGCACAATATCTCGCGTCCGCCGCGATGTCGATGGGATTCCCTGGATCTTCCGCCAGTTCTCCCCGCCGTTCATCGATTCGTATATGCCGCTGCACGCTGAGGCGATGAGATGATCGTTGTCAGTCGAATTGATCGTGATCGCAAAAACGTCGGAATCATCGATCATTCCATTCTTGATCAGCCGCCAGCTTTTTCCGCTGTCGGTTGATTTGTAAGGCCGCCAGGTGGTACCCGCATAGATGGTGCTGGTATTGCGCGGGTCGATCGCCATCGAATTCACGTCCTGCGGCATAGACTCCGACTGGATCTTTGTCCAATCGTCGCCGGAATCATTCGAAACGAAAATGCCTGACTTGGTTCCGACAAAGATCTGATTCGGGTCCTTTTCGGACTGGGTCATGGCGTGGATGGCCTCGTTCTTTAGCTCCTTTGATTCCTTCCATGTCTTGCCCCCGTCGGTTGACTTAAAGAAGCCGCCCGGAAGCTTCCCACGATGGCCGGACGCATAGATAACACTGGAATCCCGCCTGTCGACGAGCAGTTGGTCAAGAGAGAAAAGCGGGATATCGAATCGGACGAGAAGCCGCCACGTCTTGCCCGCATCTTCCGAAATATGTATCTGTCCATCGGTGGTTCCGATATAGAGCTTGTCCTTATCGCGCGGGTCGATCTCGACGGAACGCACGTCACCGCCATTCGGGCCGAGAATCGACCACTGGGTTGCACTCATCGGGTCGATGAAAACATTGGGGCCGTCATAAGCAGGAATGCTGGCGGTGCCCGAAAAGACACACGCGGCTACCAGAAGCAAACTGAAGACCACCTGAGAAAAACGAGGACGGCGAACTGAAGCAATGGTTCGTTTGAACATGATATTTCGGGGCGGAATTTCCTGCGATCCTTACGCACGGACTCAAACGTCCGTAGCTCTGATGAAAAAGCGAAGCCGCAGTTTGCACTCGGAATGCCATCGCGGCGTGCTCAAATTATACCGGGAAGAAAGGGGCGACAAGCGCACAGTACGTCAATCGTACACGAATCCGCGGCGATTGTACAATTTTTTTTACCCGCGGTCCGTTTTGAGGCGGTGTTGTGTTAGATCTTCAATGAGGCTAAAGCCGGGAGAAATTTTGAGAGATCGGTCCCCCTAGCTGAAGCTGGTGGCAATTCGAAAAGATCAGTCGAGAATGTCTGAAAAGCCCTCAGATACCTCTGATGTGACATTCTTGTTCCGAAATTCAGATTTCCTTCCTCTTTTTCTGTGGTTGGTACACTCTTTACCACTGAATAAGATGAAGAAAAATACCGAATAAGATGAACAAGAGTCGGCGTCCACAGCCTGTGTGCCGCCGGTACTTTTCAGACATCCTCCAATTTAAAAAGCCAATGACAATTCAAAGCAAAAGAGGCTGCCTCGTTTGAAGACAGCCTCTTTCAATGTTCGCTTTACAGCGAAGCTGGAATTACGGAGTCGGGTTGTCAGCACCCGGCGGTACACGATAGAGCTTGGTGTAAACCGTGCCAGTCTCGTGGACGCCGCCGCGTACGATCGTGATCCGTTCTCTCGGGAAGTTGCGGAAGTTGACGTGATTCGTTATCAACCGCTCGCGTTGCGAGATCTCGCGATCCGTACCGTACAGGATGATATAACCCTGATTGTTCGGGTTGTTTGACAGCTCAGTAAAGAACGTATCAAGCCTTGTCCTGATATCGTCATTCGCCTGCTTGCCAAACTCGTCGATCTGGACCGCTTCAGGCAGCGGAGCAACTCCGCCAGTGTCTGAATCTTCGCGGACGCAGGTCGGGCAGATCCCCTCACCATCTATGGTGACAGTGGCCGTAACAGTAGTGTTGGCCATCTCACGCGTCGTAGCGACCGTTATGCTCGGCGTTCCCTGGCCGGATGTGATCTCGCCGGACGAAACCGTCCAGTTATAGGTCACATTCGTTGCCGTTCCGCCGGTAACATTCGCCGTGAAGGACATCGAGTCTCCCGGCTGCGTGATTCCCGTCGGCGGGATCACTTCGAGGGTCGCGCAATCGCATGGGGCCTCGCAATCCGGACACTCAACGACACGGACCGTTTCGGTCTTTGTCTGTCCGCAAAGGCCGCAGCCGTCATCAACACCGGACGTGATCGTGTAGGATCCAGGCTGAAGCCCGCTCAGATCCCACTGAACATTCGCCCCGGTACCGACGATCCGTCCGCCCGAAACCGTGTAGTTGTACGTAAGGACGTCGTTCTCTTGGTCCGTCGCGGTCGTTGTGACATTGACGGTGCTCGTATCGCTGCAGCCGCCCGACTTCGAACGCTGACCAGCGGGACACGGCAGCGTGATCTCGTTGTCGCTCAACGTCAACGCGGTCACGTTTGCCGGAATGTTCTCGACGGCCGCCTTCCGCGGGTTTCGGCGGCCAACGGTCGCCTGGAAGATATATCCGTGCGGATCATCCGAAAGCGAGAAGCCCTGCGGAATTCCGCGGAAGGCCCCAACGATGGCCGAAGGCGTACATTGCGATCCAAAATCACCAGCGCCGGGTACTGCCGCACATGAAACGACGGCGGTATTGGTAAACGACTGATCTTCATCAAACCAGTCTGAATCCTGCTGGTTCGCGTGATAGCGGTATGCAGCACCGAGGCTTATCCAGCGTGCCGGATAAACACGGAAGCCCGCAATACCCTCGAGCGGATTGTTCTCAAACGCATTCGGCGTTCTGCCGCCCATATAGTTGAGCGAACGGAACTCGACGATAGGCTGGAAGTACCGGTTTACAGGGAAATCCACACCAGCCGAGAACATGAATTCATCCGGCCGGTCCAGAAGCGTGAACGTGCCGCCAGGCAGTTCGGCCTTAACACTGCTGTTCCAGTTATAGCCAACGTTACCGGCGACGTTCATCCATTTTGCAACGCGTGCATCCAGGAACACCGCCCCGCCGATGTCGCCGCGGTTGCCGCCGGGGCTCGCTCCACGCTGAAGCATGTTGAAGCCGCCCGCATCACTCGCGTGGTCGGCGTAATATTTGTAGTAGCCCACGATACCGAAGCCAACCGGATTATTTACGTTCGTGAATCTGACCTTTCCACCCACGGTGTAGGTATTGAACGACGATTCGCCATAGGTGCGGTTGATGAACGGCGCATCCGGCAGGTACACCGGAGCATTCGTGAATACCGACGGCGACGTAGCGATCGAAGGGCACGTCGCGGCACCGCTGGTACAAACCGTACGGAAAACCACGCCCGGCAGGATACTGCCGTAGACTGAACCTATGCCCGGAAATGCGTCGGCACCATTGTTGCCAAGGACGGGCGGGCCGATCAAGGCGTTGCTGTTTGCCGGAAATCCGAAGACCGGGCCCGAGAACGGCAGTCCGAAACTACCCGCCGAACCGCCGATATACGGGAATGAGACGAACGGGGCACTGCCCGCCGGCCTGAAGATCGACAAGCCCTCAAGGGCTCCGCTGCCCGGCCCCGACGGGGCCAGAACGATGGCCGCGGGGCTTACGCCAAAGAGCTGTGAATTGGGTAAACGAAAACTCGACAGGTTGCCCGGCGAGTTTACCTTAACCTGTCTGTACGCATCAGTATTAAAAAAGATTTCAAAATTGTCTGTGATACCTACCTGAAAGCTGACCGGAACTTCCGTAAGATCGACGTTGCCCGGATCGCGATCGAAATTGCTCATCGCAGCGCTAAAGGTAAATTCACCTCTTCGCAGGACCTGCCCGTCATAAACGGTAAACAGCCCCGTCGGCCCCCCGACAGGACCGCCCGTACCAACCGTCGGTGCGGTATTCCTGTCATCATCTGCCGATCGCGGATTTTTCATATCCGTCGTTGTCGTCTGGGCCGAAGCCGCAAAAACAAACGCCAACAAGACCAGCGTCGCAATACAGACTCTATAAGCGAGTTTCATCATTTTCCTCCGCCGTGACAAAAATTAACTTCAGTTCGCGGCCCCACGAGATCAAAAGTGATAATAATCGGAAGCCGCGCAAATAAATCTACGAATCGGATTTTAGCGGACCGGGCACGCTTTATTCCGAGACAGACACAAAGTTTCAATAGCTGAAAGCAAATAAGAAAAGCGACGCAACTTCAGAGATGCCCAGTACCACGGGTCGCTTACCTTTTTAAGACCTTAACTTAACTAATAGGCAAAATCAAGTGTTTTTAACACATTACGTCAATTTTCTCACGCATAAATCCCGCGCATCCGCGTGTCGAAGGCGACTCGGTCGATGGCCAGCATATAGGCTGCCGTTCGCGTATCGACGTCGTGTTTTGAGGCAAAATGCGACAGTTCGTTGAAACTGGCAACCATTTTCTCTTCAAGCCGAGCGTTTACTTGAGCTTCCGGCCAAAAGTATCCCATTCTGTCCTGCACCCATTCAAAGTAAGACACCGTCACACCACCGGCATTCGCGAGGATGTCCGGGATAACGAAAATTCCCTTATCATGCAGGATCTTATCGGCTTTCGGCGTTGTCGGCCCGTTGGCACCTTCGGCCAGGATCTTGCATTTGATCCGGTCCGCATTCTCGGACGTGATCTGATTCTCGGTGGCACATGGAGCAAGCACATCGCATGGTATTTCCAGGAGGTCCTTGTTCGAAACCTGGTCGGCGCCGGGAAAGCCTTCCAAGGTCCGGTTCTTTTGCAAATAGCCAAGCACGGCTGGAACGTCGAGCCCGTTTGAATTGTGTATGCCGCCGCCGATGTCCGATATCCCGGTGATTTTGTAACCCTGGTCATACATCAACTGGGCGCCTATCCCGCCAACATTTCCCGAGCCCTGGACGATCACGGACGTCGTTTCCGGCGTCAGGTCAAACCGCTTTATAGCCTCATTCACACAGAACATCACGCCGCGGCCGGTCGCTTCCCGCCGTCCAAGCGACCCGCCGATCGCAACCGGCTTGCCGGTAACGACGGCCGTCACGGTATGGCGGGCGTGCATGGAATAGGTGTCCATTATCCACGCCATCGTTTGTTCGTTCGTGTTCATGTCCGGTGCGGGCACGTCCTTATCGGGGCCGATGAAATCGATCAACTCGGCCGTGTAGCGGCGGGTCATTCGCTCAAGTTCCCCAAGCGACATCTGCTGTGGGTTGCAGATGATCCCGCCTTTTCCGCCGCCGAATGGTACGTTTACGACGGCACATTTCCATGTCATCCAAGCCGAAAGAGCCTTTACTTCGTCGAGCGTCACGTCGGGTGCATAACGAATTCCACCCTTTGCCGGGCCCCTGGCAAAATTGTGCTGAACTCGAAACCCCTCAAAGACCTGAATATGGCCGGTGTCCATCCTTACGGGAATGTACACCTTGATCTCTCGGCTCGGGACACGCATGACCGCGTACAGGTCGGCGTCGAGACCGAGCAGTTCGGCCGCGCGGTCGAATCGTTCACTCATCGCCTCGAACGGGTTCTTCTCGTCACTGCCCTTAAAGCGCCGCATTTCATCGGCCATAGGATTTGCCATTTCTATTCACTCTCCGATTTTTACGTTTTGCGTTGTGCTGTCTTTGCTCCGAATTGAGCACCGCCGTTAGTCGATCCGGACCGAAACCCTTCAAGATCAAGGGTAACGTACTTAAAGCCGATTTGCTTGAATACCGCGCGCACGCGTGCGATCATCGTAATATCCAGTGCGCGGGCGAATTCGTCTGCCGCGATCTCTATCCGGGCCAAACCGTCATGAACCCGAACGCGAAACTCCCTGAAGCCCTCCTCGCGAAGCGCTTGCTCGGCCAGTTCAACCCTGGATAGTCGTTCGATCGTGACCGGCACTCCATGAGCTATCCTCGACGAAAGGCATGGACTTGCCGGCTTGTCCCATGATCTCAGGTCATGCGACCGGCTGCGCTCCCGTATCTCGGCCTTCGAGAATCCAACCTCGGCCAACGGGCTCCGGACGTTTCGTTCCGCCGCCGCCGCCCGCCCCGGCCGGTGATCGGCCAGGTCGTCGGCATTTGTGCCGTCCACCACGACAAAACGGCCATGCTCGGCTGCAAATTCTTGAAGTTTCTCAAATAATTCCGACTTGCAAAAATAGCAGCGGTTCGCCGGATTCGCCGCGTAGTTCTCATCCTGAAGCTCGAGCGTCTCGATGGTCGTAAAATCAAAACCGCCGGAGGACGCGGCCGCAACCGCTTCGCTTCGCTGATATTTCGAAACGCTCGGAGAGTTTCCCATAACGCAAACGGCGTTCGCCCCGAGTTCCTGCGTCGCGATAAATGCAAGGTAAGTGCTGTCAACTCCGCCCGAATACGCTACCAACACATTGCGCAGTCCGCGCATCATACGGCGCAGCTCAATTTCCTTGGCGGCAGATGATACCGCTTTGACATCGCCCTTTATAGCTTGCGGTGCAGGAATCATTGTCCGCCCCTGGTTCATTGGCGAAATTGGGTTTCGCACGAAGTGAGAATCTTATCTTAGCGCCTATTGGTTAGCAAACCATGAGCGGCTTAATCCGCGAAGATCGCGGCAAAATTTCTTCTGAAACGGCCCGGACAGTGATACGATTGGATTGTAGGATAGCGATGTTTAGTTGGATTCGTCGAGTTAACCTGCCCAACGGGATTGGGAGCGTGATAGCAGCGCTCACAATCGTGTTCGTTTTGGCCGTACATGCGTCCGCGCAGGAGGGCGGCGTTGATCCCGCGGCTGATGCGGTGGCCCTCTTTCAAAAAGGCCAGGACGCCCATGAAAAAGGCGACCTTCCGGCCGCGATCGGGTTTTACGACAAGGCGATCGAGCTGATCACGGAGTTTCCTGAGGCCGAGTATCAACGCGGCCACGCGCTGCTCGCGCTCGGCAAAAAGGATGAAGCGGAGAAGTCCTTCAGACGGGCGGTCGAGATCCGGCCGGACTGGACGCTGGCCCTGGCAAACCTCGGCTCGCTCCTTGTCGGGAAGGGGAAATACGATGAAGCGGACAAACTGCTTACCAAGGCGATCTCGCTTGATGATCAAAACGCACTGGCGTATTCGGCGCTGACCGAACTGCGTCTTTCGACAAAAAGCAGCCAGTCGGATCTAAAGGCACTGCTTCTGCGGCTGACGGCCTTAAGCGAAAAGGCAAACCCGACAGCATCTGCATGGGCGGCCCGCGGGGCATTGGAGGCGGCGTTGGGCGAAAGGTCCGCCGCCCGGTCGAGTTTTGAGCGGGCAATTGAAATTGACCCTAAGAACCAGTTCGCACTAACCGCTAAGGCGAACTCGCGGCTGGACGAGGGCGATACCAAAGGCGCGGTTCCGCTTGTTGTGAAATTAGAAGGGATCGCTCCGACCGATCCCTCGGTAAAGGCCCTGCGGGCGCGCCTGCTCTTCGATAGCGGCAAGGCCAAGCAGGCGGTCGCTCACCTGGATACCATACAGGATCCGCCGCCGGACGTGGTTGCCCTTCGTGATAGAATGGTCCTTACCAGCACCGAGAGCATTCCGGACCTTGAAAAGAAGCTCGAGAAAAACGTCAATGACGTTTGGATCCTGGGAAGGCTGTGCTCGCTTTATCGAAGGAGCGATCCGGCAAAGGCCATCGACCGATGCAGCCGGGCAGTGGAAGCGGATCCGTCGAACATTCATCATGCCATCGGCTTTGCGGCCGCTCTGGTCCAGGCAAAACAGTACGAACGGGCGGTTGTGGTTCTTCGGCAGCTGCAAAGAGTTTCCCCGGAGAACGTGACGATCAGGGCGAACCTCGGGACCGCTCTTTTTCAACTGAAACGGTATGCTGAGGCAAAGGCCGAGTACAGATGGATAACGGAAAAGCAGCCCTCATTGGCGATAGCGTACTATTTCCTCGGTATTGCGCATGACCAGCTCGAGGAATACGCCGACGCAATGGCGAACTATCAGCTTTTCCTTCGCTATGCAGATGGCGAGGCGAACAAGCTTGAAATAGAAAAGGTCAATCTTCGCATGCCTGTGCTGCAGAAACAGATCAAGGAGGGAAAGGGCAAACGGACCTGACCCGCACGGCCCTTTTGGAGAGGTATCATGACGGAAAAGTGCCGGCGGCGGTTGTATTCGATGTTCGCGGCGGTGTCGCTGCTGTGTTTGTCTCAGGTTTCAATTCGGGCCCAGCAGCCGGTTTCGGATAATATTGCCCCGCCGCCGTTAATGACCGTATCGAAGGAGGAGCTTACTCAATTAACGGCCGAGACAAGCGTCAAGAAACGTACGCGGACCGCACTTGAACTTATGTCCGCTCGCCTGGACAAGGCCGAGGCCCTTTTGGCTGAAGAGCGGTTTGACGATATGTACGAGGTGCTGGGCGGATTTCATGGGCTGATGGACAACACGCTCACCTTCCTCAACGAGAGTGACAATGACAGCAATAAGATACTTAATAACTACAAACGGTTCGAGATAGGCCTGCGAAAGTTCCGTCCGCGGCTGGAATTGATCCGAAGAGAATTGCCCGTTCGGTACGAACCGTATCTGCGGCATCTTATCCATTACCTTCGCGACGCCCGTACCAAGGCGGTCGAATCCCTTTTCAGCGATAGCGTAGTTCCCCGGAGAAAGCCATGACGCTGATCCTTTCACGTCGATCCATCGTCGTCATATCGTCCATCGTTCTAATGATGGCGGCCGTGCTGCCGTCATCGGCCCAGCGGCGCGACTATCTGACCGACCAGGAGATCGAGATCGTCCGTGAGGCGCAGGACATCGACGAGCGGATCGCGGCTTTGGCGAAAATGATCGATCGGCGGTTTCTTGTCCTTAAGATCAACGTGAACGGCTGGAATAAGGCGGGGGAACAGTCGGAACTCTGGGGTGAGCTCCCGACCGGTTCCAGAACGGAGTTGTTCAACGACGTGAAGCGGATACTGCAAAAGGCGGTCGACGATATAGACAACCTGGCCGCAAACCCAAATTCAGCGCCGATCCGCGAAAAAGGTGACCGCCGTGCAAAAAAGGACCATGAGCGCTTTCCGAGGGCGGTCCGGGAACTTGCGGCCGCTGCAAGCCGCTATCGGGGCCCGCTTCAGGCGGAGATCGAGCGCTCGAATGACGACCAGGAGGTCGGGCTGATCGCGGCGTCGATCGAACTGTGCGATCAGATCCTCGAGGCCGTTGGTAAGCTTCCGCCGGAACAAACAAAAGAAAAGAAAGAGAAAAAAGGAAAGAGTTGACTTGAGCGCCGCTGCGAGGACGCAGCCATCAGGTGCGCGCCAGCGTCCCTTTTTGCCGTTTATGACTTGAGTATCGGCCCGTAACTCAATTACATTTACCTCTAACAGATATCCCTTGCTGCTATCGAGCTGCTTTCTTTTCGGCCAAACGGGCGGCAATATCGACCAAGTATGGAACCAAAAATGGCATCCGAGAACGATCTCAAGAAAACTCCGTTGAATAAAGCCCATCGCGAACTGGGCGGGAAAATGGTCGACTTCGGCGGCTGGGATATGCCGGTGCAGTACACCGCCGGCGTGATCGAGGAACACATGCGGACCCGTAATGCCGCCGGGCTTTTCGATGTTTCGCATATGGGCGAGATCTGGGTGGAAGGGGCCGATGCGATAGCGTTCATTAACCGTATAACCACCAATGACGCCGAAAAACTTGTTGATGGCCAGGCGCAATATTCGGCGTTGACAAATGAGAGCGGCGGCGTTGTCGATGATCTGCTTGTCTATCGCTTCGGGCCGGAAAAGCTTTTGCTGGTTGTGAATGCGGCTACGACGGATAAGGACTGGGCGTGGATCACGTCTCATAAGGCCGACAGCGATATCGTTCTGACCAATGCTTCCGCCGATTACTGCCAGATCGCCGTGCAGGGGCCGAAGGCCGTACCTATTTTGCAGAAGCTAACTGATGTGGGCCTTGACGAGATCAAATATTACTGGTTCACGACCGGCCACGTCGATGGGGTCGAAGCGATCATCTCGCGCACCGGCTATACGGGCGAGGACGGCTTTGAGATCTATGCGGCTCCTGAGTTTGCCGAGCAGCTTTGGGATAAACTGCTCGAAACTGGCCGGTACGGCGAACCTGATGGCATCCTTCCCGCGGGCCTTGCGGCCAGGAACACGCTCAGGCTCGAATCGGGAATGTCGCTCTACGGCCACGAACTCGCGGACGATATTGCTCCGATCGAGGCGGGCCTGGGCTGGATAACCAAACTCCAGAAGGGCGATTTCATCGGGCGCGACGCAATTGCCGATTTGAACGAGAAAGGGATCGCAAGAAAACTCGTTGGCTTCGAAATGATCGACCGCGGCATTGCTCGAGACGGTTTCGACGTTTACATCGACGACAATAACGTCGGCTCCGTTACGTCGGCCAGCCCCGCTCCGTTCCTGAAGAAGAACATCGGACTCGCATTCGTGCCGGTCGAGTTTGCAAAAATCGGACAGGAAATTAAGATTGATATCAGAGGAAAACAGGCTGCCGCGGTGATCGTGCCAACACCATTCTACAAGCGTGAGCGGTAGGTCCAGGCTCGACGGGTAAGGCTTGGAGAGCTGATGACATCGATCAAATACAACTGTCTCAAATGCGGGCACGAGATGTCGCGCGGCTTTGTGGTCGATACGCTGAGGTGCGACAAGTGCGGCTTCCCGGAACACTACGCGATCTAGTTTTCTATGCCGGAGCAGGAATACAATTGCGGCAAGTGCGGTGCGAATATGAGGCGTGGCTTCATTGCAGAACGCAACAACCACGATTACTATGTCACTAATTGGTACGAAGGTGAACCGACCGGTAAAACCCTATTGGGAATCGAACTTCCAACTGTCGACACAGCCAATCGCGGAAGCTTCGGCATCCGTTCGCTTCGCTGTGATCGTTGCGGATTTTTGGAACTCTATGCAGTTTGAATAAATTAGCCTTTCAGTTATTAGATCGAATATTATGTCGAACATTCCCGAAAACTTACGTTACAGCAAAGATCATGAATGGGTATTGGTAAACGGCGAAACCGCGAGCATCGGCATTACGGATTACGCCCAGAGTTCGCTTGGCGATGTGGTTTACATCGACCTGCCGCGCGTCGGCGACAAGTTTGGGACGCATGAATCGTTCGGGTCGGTCGAATCGGTGAAGGCGGTTTCGGAGATATTCACGCCGCTAGCCGGCGAGATCGTCGAAGTAAACGACGCCTTGAACGATACGCCGGAAAAGGTGAACAGCGACCCTTACGGCGACGCATGGTTCATCAAGGTAAAGATGGAAAACCCGGGCGAAGCCGACGCGATGTTGTCGGCGGTTGAGTATGAGGAATACTTGTCGAGCCAGGGCTAGGAAATTTGCGAATTGCGAATTTCGATTTGCGATCGTTCGGATCGAAGCCCGATCCCTAATTCGCAAATCGCAAATCTGAGATCGAAAATGAGATACATTCCAAATTCGCCCGAGGAACGCTCAAGCATGCTTGACTCCATCGGGCTTTCTAATGCCGCGGAACTCTTCCGCTCGATTCCGGCGGACATACAGCTCGGGCGCAGACTGAACATCACCGAACCGCTTGCCGAGCCGGAAGTGATCGCGGCACTCGAGGAAATGGCGGCACGAAATACGGCGGCGACAAAGCCATCCTTTCTGGGCGCCGGGGTATATTCGCACTACTCGCCAACCATCGTCGATCATCTGATCCAGCGGTCCGAGTTTTTCACGTCATACACCCCGTACCAGCCCGAGATATCGCAAGGCACGCTCCAGTACATCTTTGAGTTCCAAACTCTGATATGCCAGCTAACTGGAATGGAAGTCGCGAACGCCTCGATGTACGACGGCTCGACCGCAATGGCAGAAGCGTATTTGATGGCCCAACGCGTCACGCGGCGAAACAAGATCGTGGTCGCGGACAGCGTGCACCCGGAGTATCGCGAGGTCGCCAAAACTTATACTCAGCACGGCGACGCCGAGATCGTCACTGCCACCTTTGATGAAAAGACAGGCCGCGTCGCCGACCTTTCGGTGCTCGATGATAAGACCGCCGCGTTAGTTGTGCAATCGCCGAATTTTTTTGGCTGTATTGAGAATCTGGAACGGCTCTCGAAAGCCGCACATGACGTTGGGGCACTGCTTGTCGTAGTTGTTACCGAAGCCATCTCGTTCGGGCTGCTCAAATCACCCGGTGAGTGCGGGGCCGACATCGTCGTCGGCGAAGGCCAGTCATTCGGCATCCCGATGAGCTTCGGCGGGCCGCACGTCGGCCTGTTCGCAACGCAGGACAAATACGTTCGGCAGATGCCCGGCAGGTTGTGCGGAATTGCCTACGACAAGAATGGCAATCGCGGTTTTACGCTGACGCTTTCCACCCGCGAACAGCACATCCGCCGCGAGAAGGCTACGTCGAATATCTGCACTAACCAGGGACTGATCGCCCTTGCCGCGACCATTTATATGGAAGCGATGGGTAAGAAGGGGTTGCGGGAAGTGGCCGAGCAGAATGCACTCAAAGCCGGGTATGCCGCAAAAAAGATCGCGGAGTTGGATGGATATGAGATCGCATTCACGGCCCCGACCTTTAACGAGTTCGTGGTTCGCGGCCCTCGGCCGGCCGCCGAGGTGCTGGATGAGCTTCGAGTCGCCGGCGGAATTATAGGAGGGCTGGCTCTGTCGAAATATTATTCCAACCGGCCGAACGAGTTTCTGGTTTGCGTCACCGAAACGATGAAGCGCGATAAGATCGACGACTTGGTTGACGCCCTTAGATAGACCAAAGGCGCTTTTGAGCGAATGTTTCTTGGACCGCTCGAGATTTTTCTTTGCCTGGCACCGTTCATGATCATAATGCTGACGATCGGGGCCGGCCTACTGGCCCAGAACATCGCCATCAAAAGAAGGGAGCTCGAACGGAACACGCGCAAATGCCCAAATTGCCAAAAGCTTCTCAATCCCGAAGCTTACGTCTGTCGCTTTTGCCGAAAGGAGTTGCATGAATACAGCCACGTTCAAAAATAGGAATGAGTTTCTCGGGCGGAGACGTTTTTTGGTGAATGCGGGGAAAGGCCTGGGACTGATGGCCCTCTCATCGGCGACTGTCAGTGGATTGTTGAATGAGGTGTCAGCCGCCGGAAAGGCGATCGGTCACCTTTCGCCCGCCGAAGCCGCATTGGATGAAGACTACTGGGCCACCATCCAACAGGCATTCTCAGTAACGCGCGGCATTGTCAATCTGAACAATGGCGGGGTCAGCCCAAGCCCGCGGATCGTCACTGAGGCGTTCGTTCGTTACACGTGGCAGCAGGAGGACGCGACCGCGTACACGATGTGGCAGATCCTTGAGCCGCAGTCGGAGACGATCAGGATAGGCCTGGCGGAGATCTTCGGCTGCGATGCGGAAGAGATCGCGATCACCCGCAACGCCAGCGAATCGCTTGAGATCCTGCTGATGGGGATGGACCTCAAATCGGGCGACGAGATACTGGCAAATACGCAGGATTATCCGCGAATGCTCACCACGCTTCGGCAGCGAGAGCTTCGCGAAGGGCTGAAACTGAAGCTTATCAAAGTGCCGATCGCGCCAACCGACGTGAACGATATCGCCGCAGCCTACGAGCGGGCGATCACTTCGCGGACGAAACTGATCCTTATCTCACATCAGATAAATCTGACCGGCCAGATCACGCCCGTGAAAAAGGTGTGCGAAATGGCACGGGCACGCGGGATCGAAACGATAGTCGACGGCGCACATTCTTTTGCGCAGTTTGATTTCAAACGCGACGATCTCGGCTGCGATTACTTCGGCACTTCCCTGCACAAATGGCTCCACGCGCCAAAGGGCACGGGGATGCTCTATGTTAGGAAGGAGAAGATCCCCAAGATCTGGGCATTGATGGCGTCCGAAAACAAAAATAAGGACGACATCCGCAAGTTCGAAGAGATCGGAACGCATTCTGCCGCCATGCGGCTGGCTATCGGCGAGGCCATTCTGTTCCACAACGCCATCGGCGGCAAGCGAAAGGAAGAACGCCTGCGCTACCTTTCGCGATATTGGATGAATCGCATCAAGGACATACCAAAGGTTGGCTTTAATACCTCGTTCGATCCTGTTCAATCTTGCGCGATAGCGAATTTCAAGATCGAAGGTCTCGATCCGGTAAAGCTCGGCGGCTATCTGATGTCGAAGCATAAGATCTTCACGACGCCGATCGTTCACGAAGAATTCACCGGCATTCGCATTACGCCCAATGTTTACACGACCTTGTGGGAACTCGACAGATTCTGCAATGTGGTCGAGGACGTGGCGAAGAAAGGATTGCCTAAGGCGTGATGGCGAGCTTAATTGAAAAGCAGTTTGAAGCGGGCTGGCGGGACGTAGACGCTAACGGACACGTTGCGAACTCATCATACATGGAGTTCGCGGTTGACATGCGAGTGGCGTTTTTCGCTTCGTGCGGTTTCCCGCCCGAGAATTTCCTGAAGTACGGCTTTGGACCGGTGGTCAAAACAGACACGATCGAGTATTACCGCGAGCTGATGATGTTGGAAAGGTTTACGGTAACGATCGAGAACGGCGGATTCAGCGATGACGGATCGCGGTTTCGCGTCGTAAACAATTTCTACAAACTCGACGGTACCCACGCCGCCCGCGTCATCAGCATCGGCGGCTGGCTCGGGCTTCGAGAAAGAAAACTTGTTGCGCCGCCAAAGGAATTGAAAAGTGCCTGGCTGAAACTACACAAGACCGAAGATTTTGAGGAACTCGGATCGAGCATCAGGCGGTAATCGGGTGTGAAGACGTGGTATATTCTTATTCTATGAGTCATACGATCCGAATCAGTGACGAGGGTTATGCGCTTTTGACCAAGGAGGCGGCCAGATCCGGGCTTCCGCCGGACGCGTGGGTCGAAGAGAAAATTAAAGAAAGCAGTTCGCCGAGGAAGAAGAAGTCATCCGAGAAGAGAAGGCGCGATGCTCTAAAAGCATTTGTCGGAGCGATCGATACGTCCTCCCGGACAAAGGGCGTTGGAACCGCAAAAGAAGTCTTTGGACAAATTGTTGAGAGGAAGATGAAGCGCGCGGGTCTTAAGGTAACGAAATGATCCTTGTAGATGCGAACGCCCTGATCTCAATTTGTGACAAGGGTCAAGCTAACCATGCGCAGTTTGCCCGGTTTATTGAACAAAGCAACGCAGATCTTGTGACAACACTGCCTTGCCTCACCGAGGCTATGTACTTCATGGGAAAATACGCCGGCTGGCGCGGACAAGAAATCCTTTGGCTTTTCATTTCGAATTATTCGCTCATGGTTCATCCGCTTGATTCGGCTGACCTGAATCGAATGAGAAGCCTAATGAAGAAGTACTTTGATGTGCCGATGGATTTTGCCGACGCATCTCTCGTGCGAACCGCCGAAAGTATAGAAACTTCAAGAATATTGACCTCCGACAGTGATTTTGGCGTCTATAGGATTAACGGAAGGAAGCACTTTGAAATCATTCCATGAGCATCAAAAAAGTAACTCAGCATCCATCGCAAAATGAGTCGTTGATCTTTGAGCGGTCGCAGACCGGCCGTGTTGGTTATCGCCTGCCGAAATTGGACGTGGACGAAACAAATCTCGACGAGATAATCCCGGCCGACCTTCGCCGCGACGACGATCTGGAAGGTGTGCCTGAGGTTTCGGAGATCGACGTTGTGCGCCATTTTACGCGGATGTCCACCTGGAACTATTCGATCGACCTTGGGATGTACCCGCTCGGTTCCTGTACGATGAAGTACAATTCGCGGCTGAATGAAAAGGTCGCGCGGATCGCCGGGTTTGCGAACCTTCACCCGCTAGCACCGGAGGAAGAAATACAGGGTGCCCTCGAATTGATCTACAAGCTTCAGCAGGATCTGGCCGAGATAACTGGCTTGCCCGGTGTGTCGCTTCAGCCGGCGGCGGGGGCGCAAGGTGAGATGACAGGCGTTATGCTTATTCGAGCATTTCTGGATAAACGCGACGGTGTGGCGGAAACACGACCGGTAGGGAGTGTGCCTTCCGGCTCCGAGGCGTTAAAACGCCGCCGAGTGATGCTTATTCCGGACAATGCCCACGGAACAAACCCGGCCTCGGCGGCGCTTTCCGGCTTTACCGTCAAGACGGTCCGCTCGACGCCCGAAGGAGTAACGGACCTCGAACACTTGCAGCTTCTGTGCGACGAAGGCGGGGTTGCCGGGCTGATGATCACCAACCCGAATACGGTCGGCATATTCGAGACCAATTTCCCGAAGGTGTGCGAAATGGTCCACAAGGCGGGTGGGCTGGTCTATATGGACGGGGCAAATATGAATGCTCTTGTCGGTATCGCCCGGCCCGGCGATATGGGAGCCGATGTCATTCACCTGAATCTGCACAAAACATTCTCAACCCCCCACGGCGGCGGCGGCCCCGGCTGCGGCCCGTGCCTCTGCACCGCCGAGCTGGCAGAATTCCTGCCGGTTCCGAGGGTCGTCTTGTCAGAACCCGGAGCGGTAGCGATTGGGTCTCCTAAGTATCGCCTGGACTACGACGCCCCAAATTCCATCGGCCGCGTCAAAGCCTTCTTCGGCAACTTCGGAATGATGGTCCGCGCTCTTTCCTACATCTACACGCACGGTGCCGAAGGCCTGAAGGAAGCCACCGAGACCGCCGTTCTGAACGCCCGCTACGTTGCCGAAAACCTGAAAGACATCTACCACAAGCCCTACGATTCAGACTGTATGCACGAGGCGATCTTCTCGCATAAGAATCAAGCCTCGACCGGCGTCCACACCCTCGACATCGCCAAACGCCTGATCGACTATGGCTTCCATCCGCCGACGATCTACTTCCCGCTCGTCGTCGAAGGCGCGATGCTGATCGAACCCACCGAGTCCGTCGGCCACCAGGACCTCGACGCCTTCATCGAAGCAATGAAAGACATCGACCGCGAAGCCCGCGAAAACCCGCAGTTCGTCATCGACGCTCCGCACTCGACCCGGATCGGACGTCTGGATGAGGCCGCCGCTGCCCGAAAGCCCGTGCTGCGGTGGAGGAAGGATATGGAAACGCTGTCAAAGTCGGCGTAGATAAGTAACAACGTACGGACCGAGGGCGGTAAAAACTTAGGTGAGGTGTTTTAGACCATGCTAAAGAAATTACTCATCGCTGCCGTTGTATTGATCATTCTACTGGTGGGCGTGGTCGTAGTTGCGGCATTGATGGCCCCGACCGATTTCCGCGTCGAGCGGGGGACCACGATCAACAAGCCCGCCTCCGAGATCTATTCCTACGCTAAGCTGCTGAAAAACCAGAACGAATGGGGCCCGTGGCATAAGAAAGAGCCGACAATGCACCAAGAGTTTCGCGGCACTGACGGCGAGGTCGGGTTCGTTTCATATTGGAAAGGCACGAATGACGAGATCGGCGAAGGCGAACAAGAGATCAAGGCCCTCATACCGGATAAACGCATCGACACCGAATTGCGATTCATCCACCCGTTCGAATCGCGCGCCGACGCCTACATGATACTGGAACCGGCCGGCGAGAGGCAGACAAACGTCAAATGGGGCTTCACCGGCTCAATGCCGCGGCCGATGAACCTGATCATGCTGGTGATGGACATGGACAGCGCGGTCGGTAAGGATTTTGCCGAGGGGCTTGCGGGCCTGAAGACGATCATGGAATCGAAATGAACCCGTTTTTGGGGTGAATGCCTGCACATCCTATTGCACGCATCTTTTAGTTGCGTATATAATCGGACAGACTATCGCCGCCGAAATTATTATCCTCGACGACGTTGCGCCGGAGATTATCTCAAGCACGGAATGCCGAACCTTGTGAGGCGTCCGAGGTTGTCAAACCCCAAGGTTGCCATTTTCCACGCCTCCGGCCTTTGACCTAATGGAGGTACGTTTCTGTGAATAGCCCTCAAGCTTCAAGACTCTTTGTTTCACTCGCCTTTGTTTTCCTTTGGATCACATTTGCCGGAAGCGACAGCGGTGTCGCCGCCCAAACGCCGGCCGGACCGTCGAAACTATATGTTTACAAGGGTATTTCGATCGGGCTGACAGCCGACCAGGTGCGCGCCAAACTGGGCGATCCTAAGGACAAATCAAAATCGCAGGACCTTTACGTTTTCAGCGATGAGGAATCAGCCCAGTTCGTTTATGATTCCACCGGCGCCGTCAGGGCGATAGTGCTCACCTTCTCTACGCGCATGGACAACGCCCCAACGCCGCAAGACGTGTTCGGCGAGGCCGTGCCGGCCAATGAGGATGGCGGGATCTCCAAGATGGTCCGTTACCCTAAGGCGGGTTATTGGATATCGTACAATCGCATTCCGGGTGAAGACGGCATCATCAGTGTTGCGATTCAAAAGATCTAGCCGATAAACGGAATGGATCCTTCCTGAATTCGACGCGCCCTGTCTGAACTGCGCTCCGCTCGTGGTTTGTCTCCGATCACTTTATCGAATAGAATTCCAGCTACCTGATCCGCATTTAACTGCCGGCCTGGTTCCGGGCCAAATTGCATATGACTTCAATTGGAATCCCAAGAGAGATACATCCCGGAGAAAAACGCGTCGCGGCTACGCCGCAAACGATCCTGAAGCTGAAAAAGTTAGGCTTTGACGTGGTCGTTCAGGCTGGGGCTGGACACGAGATAAACGCGACCGACGCCGAATATCAGGAAGCCGGGGCGGCGATCGTGAGCAGTGCCGCCGACCTTTGGGCATCGTCTGACGTTGTGATGAAGGTCCGCCCGCCTGAGGCCGGTGAGACCGACCTTATGCGGATGGGCGGCTGGCTCGTTGGCTTCATCTGGCCCGGCCAAAACCGCGAGCTCATTGACCGTATGGCCAAGAAGAACGCGACCGTCTTCGCGATGGACAGCGTCCCTCGCATTACGCGCGCCCAGAAGATGGACACGCTTTCGGCGATGGCAAACATTGCCGGTTATCGGGCGATCATCGAAGCCGCCGCCCATTTCCCGCGATTCTTTACGGGCCAGATAACCGCCGCCGGGCGTATCGATCCGGCTAAGGTGCTGGTCATTGGTGCCGGCGTCGCGGGCCTTTCGGCCATCGGCGCGGCAAAGGGTTTGGGTGCGATCGTGCGTGCGTTCGATCCGCGTTCGGCCACAAAAGATCAGGTCGCGTCGATGGGGGCCGAGTTTCTCGAACTCGATGTAAAAGAAGAAGGCGAAGGCAAGGGCGGATACGCCAAGCAGATGTCCGACGACTTTCTCAAAGCCGAAATGGCGCTGTTCGCTCAACAGGCAATGCAGGTGGACATCATCGTCACGACGGCCCTTATTCCGGGTAAGCCGGCCCCGAAATTGATCACCACGGGTATGGTCGAATCGATGAAACCCGGCTCCGTCATCGTCGATCTCGCCGCCGAACAAGGCGGCAACTGCGCCCTGACGGCACCCGGCAAGGTCATTCACCACAAAGGCGTCACCATCATCGGCTACACCGACCTACCGTCGAGAATGGCATCGATGTCATCGCAATTATACGGTGCTTGCGTGACGGCGTTGCTGGAGGAGTTAACCAGGAACGCGGACACTCCTGTCCGCAATGAGGGCCGCCTCGGCCCGAACGAGCCTCAGTCCGTTAAAGCGCCAGAGTTACCCACGTCAGCTTCGCCGGAGGAACCGGCGATTGCGGACAAGAGTGTCCGCGTTCCGTTTGTCGATCTCGACGACGAGGTCGTCCGTGGAGCCATCGTCCTCCACGAGGGCAAAATGCTCTGGCCCGCCCCGGTTAAGGAACTCCCGCCGCCACCCGAGCCCGGCGGAGGGGCTAGCGAGTCAGCCCCTATCGTGAAAGCCGCGTCCGCGGGCCATGGCCACGATGAAGGCACGGGCGTTAGCCCTTGGCTGCTCGCCGTAGCCGGCCTTGTCATGCTCGGCCTGGCTTTCATCATTCCGCCAAAACCAGCCACCGCCGGCAGCGACTTCCTCGGCCACCTAACGGTATTCATCCTCGCCATCTTCATCGGCTTCCAGGTCGTCTGGAACGTAAAACCGGCGTTGCACACACCGCTAATGTCCGTAACCAACGCCATCAGCGGTATAATTTTAGTGGGCGGCATGCTCCAACTGACCGACGACCTCTTCACGGGCAGCACCCGAACCCTTAGCTCCCTAAACCTAACCGTAATCCTCGGCGCCATCGCTGTCCTGATCGCCGCGATCAACATCGCCGGCGGTTTTTTGGTCACAAATCGAATGCTGGGCATGTTTAGGAAGTAATGGACGTCCGCTAATTTTGCGGAACCCGTCCCATTAAGGGACGCATTGAAAATAGCTTCGCCCGCGGCAAAGCCGGTTTCAATCGCGCTTTTTACTAATCCGCCACTAACAATTACAATTGACCTAACCAACCATGAGCTATGAGGTAATTGCCAGAAAATGGAGGCCGCAGACCTTTGAGGAGGTCACCGGGCAAGAGGCCATTACGCAGACTCTGCGGAATGCTCTGGAGTATGACCGTCTACATCATGCTTACCTGTTTTCGGGCGCCCGGGGCGTTGGCAAGACCACGACCGCGAGGCTTTTGGCGAAGGCGCTTAACTGTCATAAGACCGAAGGCAAGCCGAACATAACGCCCTGCCGGATCGACGCCCCGGCGGCCTGTTCGTCGTGCATAGAGATATCGGAAAGCCGTTCGCTGGATGTGCTTGAGATCGATGCCGCTTCGCACACCGGCGTCGACGACATCCGCGACACGATCCTCGAAGGGATCAACATCAGCCCGGCACGCGACCGGTTCAAGGTTTTCATCATTGACGAGGTCCACATGCTGTCGAAATCCTCGTTCAATGCCCTGCTGAAAACGCTCGAAGAACCGCCGCGAAACGTGGTCTTCATCATGGCCACCACCGAGCTTCACAAGGTCCCGGAAACGATACTTTCCCGATGCCAGGAATTCGAATTTCGCACAATTCCGCTCCAGAAGATCTTTGACAGGTTAAAGGTCATCGCCGGGTCGGAAAAGATCGATGTCACCGACGACGCGCTGAAGGAAATTGCCCGCTCCGGCGAAGGTTCGATGCGTGACGCACAGTCGAACTTCGATCAGGTCATAAGTTTTTCGGGCGAAAAGATCGATGTCGAGGACGTGACGAAAGCCCTCGGCCTTGCGGGCGCGGAAATGCTCGTCCGCGTGCTGCGGGCCATTGCCGAAAAACAGCCAAAGACGGCGTTGATGGTCGTCTCCGACCTTACTTCCCGCGGCCAGGACCTGCGAAACTTTTGCCGCGACCTCCTTTCCCTGTTCCGCGACCTGCTGATCTTTAAGGTCTCCGATGGTGATCCAACGCTTGCCGAATCCGCCGCGTTGACACCTGAAGAATTGAGCGAACAGTCCGCCCATTTCACCGAGTCCGATCTGGTCCGGTTCTTTAACAGCCTCGCCGAAACCGAGACCAAACTCCGCGAAGCAACGCAGCCTCGCTATGTAGTCGAGATCGGGCTGGTCAAGCTGATCGAGATGCGGAGCGTGACAGCCATTGAAACGCTGCTCGAACGCCTGGCCGCGCTGGAAGATGACGAAACGCGGACATCAGTCCGCCCTCCATCGGACACGCCGGAAAAAAAAACTTTGAACGCGGCTCCGCTGCCTGAAAAAGCCGAGCTCCCTCGACCAGCGGAACCGGAACCCGTAGAGCTTGCCGAGCCGCCAGCGAAAATCGCCGAACCTGCGGAGCCTGCAAAGCGGCCAGCTGGCCCCGAGACTTTCCCAAAACCGCCTCAAGCGATATCGCCGGCGTTCGATCTCTCGTTCCTGGACGCCCTCGATTCCCTTCCGGATATTCCTTCGGAGGACCTTGCACACGCCGACCACGAGTGGCTCGACAATGCCTTCGACCGCAAGCTTTCGGCGGCGGGCGATGATCTCAAGCCGATCCCAAAGGCCTCCGAACTCCTCGCAGCGGCCATTCACCGAAAGCCTTCAGCCTTGGCGGCCGGAAATGGACAGTCCGCCGGAACGTCAGCCGCTGCCGCCCCCGCTTTGGAGATCGCACCCTATGTCCCGCCCGTGTTTGAAGCTCTGCCGCACATTGAACTCCCGCCCCTGCCCGCTGAACCGACCGAGGAACAACTGCTTGCATACGCAAACGCCAGCCCCGTTGTCCGCTCCGCGTTAAAGGTTTTCGGCGGCACGATCCGCGAGGTCCGTAAACGCTAACGGCCCGCACGCGGAGGCTGATCGCACGACGGAACTTCGCATGTCCCGCTTTCGTATTCGTTTAAGATTTGGCAGAATCAGTTCTATCGAATGAAAATTAGCCTCTCTCAGGCAAAACCGATTTTCTCGCTCGTGGTGCTGATCGTCATTTTCGGCACGCTTCTCACCCGTGGGCAAACGCCCGAACCGTTTTCGATCGACAGCTCGCCCCTTGCCGCTCCGACAAGTCCCGTAATGGACTACGCCGGCGTCATCGACCAGGCGACAATATCGGCCCTCGAAAAACGTGTTATTGACTTCAAGAATGCTACCGGCGTTGAACTCGGTGTTGCCGTCGTCCGCACCACCGGCGACCGGCCGATCTTCGATTATTCTCTTGCCGTTGCTCGCGGTTGGGGCATCGGCTCAAAGGAAGACGACAATCCGGGAGCTCTTCTTTTCGTGGCCATCGATGACCGCAAGTATTTCACACAGGTCAGCCGCAATCTCGAGGACGAACTCCCCGACGGCCTTGTCGGCAGCCTCCAGCGGCAATACCTTGTCCCGGAGTTCAAGAAAGGCAACTACGCAAAGGGCATCTCTGATACGATCGAAGCCTACATTCGCACTATCGAGGCCCATCGATCGGGAACGGCTGCACCAACTCCCTCATCCGGGATACAGTCCGACGATGCAATGCCGGACGCGTACGCGCTGTTCTGCTGCCTTGCGGTCATCCTGGTGATCATCCTGATCGCGTGGTCGAGCCGGGGCGGCGGAGGCGGCGGCAAGACCCGTGACGATCAAGACCGCTGGGGCGGAGGCGGCTTTGGCAGTGCATTGCCCTGGATAATTGGATCGGTGATCGCAAACTCAGGCGGCGGCGGGTCATCCTCCAGCGACTGGGGATCGGGCGGTGGATCGGACTGGGGCGGATTCGGCGGTGGCGGAGATTTTGGCGGCGGCGGGGCCGGCGGTGACTGGTAAAGGTTATGAGAAACGAGTTTGAAGCATTCATCGACGATCTGAAGGCGACTCACGGACAGAATCTGGCGTCGGTTATCCTTTACGGATCTGCCGCCGCCGGAGATTTTGTCCCGAATCAGTCAAGCTATAATGTTCTGATCGCGCTTCACCGGATCACGCCCGAAGATCTTAGAAACTCGCATGCCTGCGTCCGCGAATGGCATCGAATGGGCCATCCGGTCCCGGTGTATTTCACGGTATCCGAACTAAAGAACGCAGCCGACGTGTTCCCGATAGAATTCCATCAAATGGAGGCCGCACGAAAGGTGCTTTATGGCGACGACCTACTTGCCGGCCTGGCCATCTCGGACACGTTCCTGCGCCACCAGACCGAGTATGAGCTTCGCAGCAAACTGATCCAGCTTCGGCGGGGCTATATCCCGGCGTCGGCGTCGGTTGACGGCCTGAAAACTTTGATGGCTGAAAGCTTTACAACTTTCGCCGCTCTGTTCAGGGCGGTGCTCCTGCTCCACGGCCTCGACCCGCCGGCGACAAAGCGCGAGATCGTGGCTATGACGGTTAGCCGCCTGCAACTCGACGGGTCGGTGTTCGAGAAGATAATCAATATCCGCCGGGGCAATCTCGCTGAAAAGCTGGATGAACTTGAAGCGAACACGCTTTTTGCCGATTATATGGAACAGATAGAACGCGTCATAGATTCGGTAGACAAGGCGGGCGATCGTAAAACGTAAATTGTCGATGGTTGATCGGCTGTAGGCGCGGTCAACAATTGGCGATCGACACGAGACAATTGACCTTTTATGAGGAGAAGAACAATGAAACGAGTAATTCTATTGACCATCGCAGCGATTGGCGTATTTGGCCTCAGCGGCTGCAGCTATAACGAGCTCACCGCCAAGCAGCAGAACGTCAAGGGCAAGTGGGCCAACGTCGAGAGTTCGATGCAGCGGCGGGCTGACCTGATACCGAATCTGGTCAAAGCTGCCCAGATGGCCGGCGTACAGGAACAAGAGGTGTTCGGCCAGATATCGGAAGCACGTTCCCGATTGCTCAATGCCCAACAAGCTGCTCCCGCCGGTGAAGGCGGTGAAAAGACCGCCGAACAGAAACAGGCCGTGATCGACGCAAACAACAGCTTCGGCGGCACGATCGGAAGGCTGCTGATGCTCCAGGAACAGTATCCGCAGCTAAGATCGGTCGAAGCATTCATGAACGTCCAAACCGAACTCGCCGGAACTGAGAACAGGATCAATGTTGCCCGGACCGATTACAACGCGGCGGTACAGGATTACAACACTACACGTAACTCCTTCCCGGCCGTGCTTACCGCAGGCTTGCTCGGCTTTCAGGAAGAGCCGACATTCAAGGCAGAGCCGGGAGCCGAAAAAGCACCCGATATCGGCGATCCGAATTCGATGCGCCGCGATCAGCAGCCCGCACCTGCGAATAAATAAACTAGAATCCGCGCGAGCTGCACATCGAACAATGATCACAAGGCCTGCCGTTCGGCTCGAACGTGCAGGCCTTTTCCGTTTTCAAGCCCTGGATCACTTGATCGGCGACCGCTTCGAGGACAGCGAACTTTTCCTGGCTGGGATGGGTCGATCTGGGATCCGGGATCGCGGATCGCGGATTTGAAGCCGCTTCCAGCTTGTCCAAACGGTGATTTATCTTCTCAATGCTCGCAAAAACCGACGCAAGATCGCCAGGCTGCTCCGTTTCAAGCAGCTTTGCGATCCGTTCGGCAAGTTTTTGCGTGTCACTCATTTTCCCTGGTCGTCTTCGCAATCGACGTGGTCATCTTGATCAATTCGACGCAATCCGTGTTTATTGAATCATACTCCTGACCGTCGAGATATTCTCCCTCGTGAAGTATCAGCAGCCAAAACTCTGTCTCGTCCGCCCTCTTCATCGCCGCGAACATCTCGGAAGAGAAGACCTGACGCGACTCCGCCAATATCGCGGACCTTGCGTGCTTAGCGATAAATGTCCCCGAGATCAGCACTTGCTTGCTCAACACATATTCGTGCCTTACCTCAGTCAGGAACCTGTAAAGTTTTACTATTCGGAGGGCAAACTTGATCGCTTTTTCTAATACGATGCTTTTGGACATGTTATTTTTTCTGGCAGTTAACAGTTTCTCAGTTAACAGTGAACAGTCGGTCTCGTAACTGTTCACTGTTCACTGAAAAACTGTTAACTATAAAAAAATAGGATCAGCCGGCCGGCAAAAGATCAACATCATCCACCACGCCAACGATCGCCGAGTCGATCGCGGCGCCCGGTTTTCCCGTAGCGGCGGTTGAGGCCGACCAACCTTCCTGGGCGATGATGACGATGTCGCCCATTCCTGCATCGACCGAATCCAGCGCAAGGCAGGTGTATTCCATGTCCTCGCCTTCGGGCGTGATCTGGCGGCAGAGCATCACGCGCGAGCCTTCGTATCGCTGGTTCTTATGAGTCGCAACGACGTTGCCTATGACGCGAGCGATGAGCATATGACAATTGCCGCAAAGAAGCTCAAAAACACTCCTACTTTTGCTCTTTCTGCTCCTTTCTTCGAGGCTATTCCTTCCGATAAACGTGGCTGTCCGAATCGATAATACCAACGATCGTGCAGTCCGTCGGCGTTTCGTCCCGTTTGAATGGGAACGAGGCCTCCTTGCCGCGGCACCAGAAGACGAGTTCGCCGACACCGGCCCCGACGGCGTCGAGCGCTACCATCGGCCCGCCCTTCTCATTCAGCGCGGCGTCGAGCGTTTGGACGATCAGCAGCTTTCGGCCCTCAAGAGAGTCGTTCTTTACCGTCGAAACTACGGTTCCAATGACACGAGCTATCTGCATAGGCTAACCGCCGCGCTTGTAGTTCGCGTAAGCGGTCGCAAGAAGCGATACGATCAGAACGACGCTGAATTCGATCCCATTCCGTCCGTGGCCGACAACGAACCAACCCTCTTTCCAGTGAACAAGAGCCATTCCAAGAGCTAATTCCGCCGCGAAGGCCAGGGCAATGATCCATGCATAAAATCCCGCGGCGAGAAGGACGCTGCCGACGAGCTCGAAGATCGTAACTCCCCAAGCCAGGAAAAATCCGAGCGGAAAGCCCTGCGAAGTAAGAAAGCCGCCAAAATCGTCCACTGTTCCGTTAGCTATGCGCGCCGCTCCATGGATGAACATGATCACGCACAGCATTAGCCGGATGGCAAGGAGGGCCGTTGATCTATTGTCGGAGCCGAGCATGGAACTTCTGTTTCGATCTTGATCTAGCCATCAAAGTTGGGGACAGCATGAAGCCCAGGGCTCGAGCCCCGGGGAAGATCCGGTTTGCCGATCCTAAGAAACAAAATCGATCGTATCCACCACGCCGATAATCGCCGAATCCACCGGACAGTCCTTATTTCCCTCGGCCATGCGGGCCGATGACCCGCCGACGACGATCACCTTTTCATGAAAGCCCGCGCCGACGGTATCGACCGCAACGACATATCCGTTCTGATCGGTGCCGTCGAGGTTTACGGGCTTTACGATAAGGAGCTTTTTGCCGCAAAGGCGCTCGTCCTTCTGCGTGGAGACAACGGTGCCCAAGATGCGTCCGATGATCATAAGTTGGCGGTCGGCGGATGGCGGCAAGCAAGGCCGAATGGCCAACTGCCTACCGCGGCCTGCCTACTTCATAACTACCGGCAGCCGCTCATCCACGCTCGAATGCGGACGCGGGATCACATGGACGCTTACCAACTCGCCTACGCGTCGCGCTGCCGCGGCACCAGCATCCGTCGCCGCTTTAACAGCCGCGACATCACCTCGAACAATGGCCGTGACAAACCCGGCCCCGATCTTTTCATAGCCAACAAGCTGCACATTCGCCGCCTTGACCATCGCGTCCGCAGCCTCGATCATCGCTACAAGGCCCTTGCACTCGACCATTCCCAACGCTTCCTGCATGAAAAATGCTCCTGAAAAAAGAAAGATTTCGAACGACTCGCTAGTTTAACTCAATTTCGCCGCTTGGCTCAAAAGGTCTATCAATTCTTCGCGGCTGAAGGATATTTTACCACCGTTCGCGGCGGCTTCGGCCGGGTATTGGATGTCGAGTCCGCACGCGATCTTGGCCTCGTGAAGATAGCCGCAAGCCTGGCAGCGGGCCGATTCGCCGAGGAATCCGGCCCTTTCGCGGATCTCGATGAGCTTCTCGATCGCGTCCGACGGCAGATCGTTTGCACCGCCGAGCGCCTTAGCAAGGATCGCGATCTTCGCCGTGTGCTCAAGGGTTTCGAGCCGGTCATACGCTTCCCAAAGATGCCGGCCATACGCGACCGCGCCGTGGTTGGCCATCAACAGAGCGTTGTGGACGCCGACATACGGCTTCATCGCCTCGGTCAACTCGTCGGTCGATGGCGTTCCGTAGCCGGTCAAAGGCACGCAGCCGAGCGTGAGGATCACTTCTGACAGGATCGGTTTATCGATGGCGAGCCCGGCAACGGCAAACGCCGTCCCATGCGGCGGATGAGCGTGACAGACCGCATTGATGTCCGGCCGCATCTTGTAAATGAGCAGGTGCATCGCCAGTTCAGACGACGCCTTTCTATCATTGAGCGGCTTCCCGTCCATGTCCGTGATCGCGAGGCAGTCCTCGGTCATCCGGCCCTTTGACGTCATCGTCGGCGTCGCGAGCACCCGGTTCTCATCAAGGCGAACGCTGACATTCCCGTCAAAGGCAACGACGTAATTTCGGTCGTAGAGCAATTTCCCTACCTCGATGATCTGTGCCCTGGCGGCTGACTCGTCCATAACAAGCGAAGCCACAGATTAACATATCCCGCTCCGGGGCGTTAACCAGCAGCTCCTATGCACAAGCCCGCACAAAGTAAGGGCGATATGCAATGTTGAACATATCGCCCTTACTTCGTGCGGGCTTTCGTATTTCGCCTCTCTGCGAACCGACAGTTTCAAGCCGATCAATAGATCCGGTCGGCGTGATCTCGCCTGCATCTATCCGAACGGCTTTCCCGCTCCGCAACCGATCCACTATCAGACGCCGGAACATCGAACGGTATCACCAAATAGAATGCAGCGACGCCGGCCAGCAGGCCGAGGGCAAATGGCAGGACATGATTTAATAAAACGCGAATCATCACAAAACTCCGTGCGAAAAGCAGTCAAGCCACAGACTTGCTGTGGCTTGATCAATATTACGGATCCTATCTGTTGACCCGCGGATGCTTCAACGGCGGTGGAGGTGGCGGCGGTTCAGGCGGCACAGGATTTTCAAACGCGAATCTTACTTCCGAATTCGAGCGCGCTTCCTCAAGCTGTCGACGAAGCTCCTGATTTGCCCGCCTCAATTCCCGGTTCTCGTCGCGAAGCCACCGCATCTCTCGATGCTTGTGCGTGCGTCGCGGTAAGTTGAACGACGACGGAGCTGAGAGGTTTATAAAAAAACTCGCAATGAACAGCCCGGCGGCAAACGTCAGGAAAAACGGAACGACTCTTTTCAGCACTCCAAGGAACAACATGCGGTTTCACCTCTTTCTAACTTCTGTCAATGATTACGCTGTATTCTAGAATTCAGTTTCAAATTCAGCCCAACCTCATTTTCTATTCTATACCTTTATCTGACGCGAGGAAAGTTTTTTGTTCCCAAGGCTGCACTTCGTCAGCGAATATTCTCGGCGGAGCTAAATTAAAGATGCGCCAAGCCGAACCGGGCGTTGCCCTTAAGGCCAAATTACTCTACAATAAATGTTTCACACGTGAAACATGATAGCCTTCCTTTCAGGAAAACTGATCGAAAAAAGCGCCAACTCGGTGATCGTCGACGTAAACGGTGTCGGGTACGAGGTAGCGATCCCGCTTTCCACGTTCTACGAGATCGGTGAGGTTGGCGAAACGGTTGAACTCCGCATTTACACAAACGTCCGCGAGGATGCGATACAACTCTTCGGCTTTAAAACCCAGCGGGAAAAGGAACTCTATCTAAAACTGATCTCGGTACAAGGCGTCGGAGCCAAATCCGGCATCACGATGCTGAGCGGGATGAGTGCCGACGAGATAATTGCAGCCCTGCGAACAGAGAATCTGGCCAAGCTCACGTCAATTCCGGGTGTTGGGCGAAAGACCGCGGAACGGCTCGTGATCGAGCTGCGCGATAAGGTGGCCGAACTCGCCGCGGGCGTTTCCGCCGGCGCATCAGCGAGTGCCGCGGAAGGCATCGGTTCGGAAGGCGTTTACGATGACGCTCTTTCCGCGCTGGTGAATCTCGGTTATCAAAGGGCTGCCGCCGAAAAATCCCTCCAGCAGGTTCGCGAGGACGGCACCGAGCCAAATGTGCAAAAACTGCTCCGCGCGGCTCTCCAGCGGCTGGCGAAGTAACGGAACGCGGACACTCTTGTCCGCATCGCCGGCTCCTCCGTTGAACTTCCCGTTGCCGGCAAGCGAGTTTTCGCGTCGAAGCGACGCTCATGCGGACAGGAGTGTCCGCGTTCCATTTCGATGCTCGATATTCTTGAACACATCCGCCGCGACGTTTCAGCCCTGGATCGAGGGGCCGTCGGGGCTTTGGTCTATACTGCATTCGGACTGACTTGCAATTATTATTTGAAGGACACAACTGCGGTCGCGGGCTTTCTGCGTGGAACCGATCTCGAATGGCTCGGCCGCTGGATAACCAACTCGCACGACAGCAATCTTTCAAGCCTCGTATGGTGGGTCGGGGTGGTAACGGTTTTCTATTTCATCGGGCCGCTTTTGATAATTAAACTCGGTTGGAACGCCGATCTACGTGATTTCGGCCTCAAGCTGCGGATCGAGCCCGGCTTCTGGAAACTCCTTGCGGGCTGCACTGCCGTAATGCTGCCGCTCGTTTACCTGATGTCGCTCACAAGCGGGTTTGCGGCAAAATACCCGTTCCTGCGGATCTATAACGGCGAACCATACATTGGACGCACACTCCTGATCTGGGAACTGATATACTTCATCCAGTTCTTCGGCCTCGAGTTCTTTTTCCGTGGCTTCCTCGTCCACAGCCTGAAACGCAGCATCGGGCCGTATTCGATCTTCGTGATGACCGTGCCCTACTGCATGATCCATTTCGGCAAACCGCCAGCGGAAACCCTGGCAGCCATCGGCGCAGGCGTCTTTTTGGGATGGTTGAGTTATCGAAACGGAAGCATTTGGCTGGGATTGGTGCTGCATTGTACGGTGGCTTTTTCGATGGATATTTTGGCACTTTATAATAAAGGCTTGGTATTCTGACTTAATGATTCCCTCTGCGTCTTTTCGACTCTGCGGGAAAGCCTTCTCCCGCAGAGTCGCAAAGTCGCAGAGTTAAAAGGGAAATGGCACAAAGCGTTGCAGTTGACATTAGAGACGAAGATCTGACGCCCGAAGAAAAACGCTTCGAGGCGACGCTTCGCCCTGCCCAGCTTGCCGAATACATCGGCCAGGCGAAGGTAAAGGACAACCTGCGTGTTTTTATGAAGGCGGCCCTCAAGCGGCGTGAGGCGTTGGATCATATTCTGCTCACAGGGCCGCCGGGAGTTGGCAAGACTACACTGTCGAATATCGTCGCGAACGAGATGGGCTCGACGTTGAAATCAACCGCCGGGCCGATCATCGAAAAGGCGGGCGACCTGGCGGCGATACTGACGAATCTGGAAGAAGGCGACGTGCTGTTCATCGACGAGATACATCGCCTGAACCCCGCGATCGAAGAGATCCTTTATCCGGCGATGGAAGATTACAGCCTCGACCTGATGATCGGCCAGGGCACGGCGGCGAGGTCGATAAAACTTGATCTGCCGAAATTTACGCTGGTCGGGGCAACAACTCGGCCGGGCATGATCACCGCTCCGTTAAGAGGCCGGTTCGGGATCATCTTTCATCTCGATTTTTACGGGATCAACGAGCTGCAGCAGATCGTTGAACGCTCGGCCGGCATATTGAATATCGAGATCGACCCGACAGGCTCGAACGAGATCGCCCGCCGCTCTCGCGGCACCCCGCGAATCGCCAATCGATTGTTAAGACGCGTTCGCGATTACGCCGAAGTGGATCATGACGGCCGGATCACCGAACACGTGGCAAACGACGCCTTGAACCGGATGGAAGTGGACACCTTCGGCCTCGATGAAATGGACCGAAAGTTCCTGCTCACAATAATCGAAAAATTCGACGGCGGCCCGGTTGGGCTCGGTACGCTTTGCGCGGCCCTGCACGAAGAAAAAGACTCGATCGAAGAAATGATCGAACCTTACCTGCTCCAGATCGGATTCCTCAACCGCACACCCCGCGGCCGAGTGGCGAATCGGCTGGCATACGAACATTTCGGGCTGGATCTCTCACACAAGGGCGAGTTGCGCGGTCTGTTCGAATAGAATACAAAGTGAAAAAAGTTCGGGGCGGTTAAACCGGTCGATACAACGCCATTCTAAATTCTACATTGTACATTGAGATTCGACGGAACTGTTTCCTTTCGAGGCCAATTAGCAATGTAAAATGTAGAATGTAAAATTTGTGCGATTCTAGTAATCGAGTCTTAATGATTATCAGAAAAATAGCCGCGGCCCATCGGAACCGCGGCCTTTATTTTAGACGCCTGCGAAGCTTTAGTCTTCTTCCTCCTCAGCCGTTGCGAGCAGCGTCGCACTCGTGACAAGGTCGTCGTCACCGCACTTTATCAGCGTCACGCCCTGGGCCGAACGGCCGGTTTCGCGGATCTTGTCCACGCCGATGCGGATCAGTTTAGCTTGCTGGGTAATGATCATTATCTCGCTGTCCTCTTCGACCGGGAACGCCGCCACGACCTTGCCGGTCTTGTCGGTCGTTTTCATATTGATCACGCCGATACCGCCGCGTTTGGTGAGGCGATAACTGTTCACGATCGTCTGCTTGCCAAAACCCTTCTCGGAAACGGAGAGGATCTTCTCGTTCCCTTCCTTTGACACGGCGCAGACCGAGACAACGTAGTCGCCCTTACGCAGATTCACACCGCGGACGCCGCGCGCCGCTCGGCCCATCGGCCGCACGTCGGTTTCGTTGAAGCGAACGGCCATCCCGTCGTGCGTAGCGACAAATATCTGCTGCTTGCCGTCCGTCCGGATCACATCAAGAAGCTCATCGCCTTCGTCAATGTTGATCGCGTTGATCCCGTTCGAACGAATGTTCTGAAAATCAGCCAGGGCCGACTTTTTTATCACGCCGTTCTTCGTGACCATGGTAAGGTAAACTTCCTCGCCAAAATCGCGGACCGCCATCACAGCCACAAGCTTTCGTTCGCCCGAGATCTGCACCAGATTTACGACCGCCTTTCCGCGAGCGGCCGCAGCCGCTTCCGGGATCTCGTGGACCTTGATCTTATAGACCTGGCCGTCGTCGGTGAAGATCATCAAATACGCGTGCGTCGATGCAACGAACAAATGCTCGACAAAATCGTCGTTCTTCGCGGTTGCACCAAGGCGGCCTTTGCCGCCGCGGCCCTGACGCGAATACGTCGTGACAGGCGTACGTTTGATATAGCCTGCCTTCGTGACCGTGATCGCCACGTCCTCGTCCTTGATCAGGTCCTCGATCGAGATCTCGACATCGGCATCCACGATCTCTGTGCGTCGTGCATCCCCAAACGCCTTCTTTACTTCCTCGAGTTCGTCGATTATCACCTGCCGCAAAACAGGTTCATTCTGCAGAATGTTCTCAAGCTCGGCGATATGCTTGATGATCGCCTCGTATTCTTCGAGGATCTTCTGCCGCTCAAGGGCCGACAGGCGGCGCAATTGCAGATCGAGTATCGCCTGCGCCTGAATGTCGGTAAATTCAAGGCTGCCAATAACCTTTCTCAGGTCCTTAAGAAACGCCTCTTCCGTTTTGCCGCCCGTGATCCCGCGCCATTTCTTGACCTCGTCAAGCGTGCTAAATTTCGCGGTCAGCCATTGCTTTGCCTCATCCACGGAACGCGAGTTTCGGATCAGCGGAATGATGTAATCGAGCGCGTCGATGGCCTTGTTCAGGCCCTCCAAAATGTGTGCCCGGGCCTGTGCTTTTCGCAGTTCGAATTCGGTGCGCCGACGGACCACCTCGCGCCGAAAGTCGATAAAATGCTCAAGCATCTGCTTAAGCGTCAGCACCTTTGGCTGGCCATCGACGATCGCGATGTTGATTATCCCAAACGACGACTGCATCGGCGTCAGCTTGTAGAGTTTGTTCAGAACTACCTGAGCGATCGCATCGCGTTTCAATTCCAACACGATCCGCATGCCAAGCCTGTTCGACTCGTCTCGCAGTTCCGAAATGCCGTCGAGCTTTTTCTCGTGGACCAGTTCAGCGATCTTCTCGATCAACTTGGCCTTGTTCACCTGATACGGTATTTCGGTGATAATGATCGCATCCTTCTCGCGGTCGCCCCGGCCAATACGGTCGATCGCCGCCCGGGCACGCATCTGAATGATGCCGCGGCCCTCGCGATAGGCGCGTTTGATCTCCTCTCGGCCATAAATGAACCCGGCGGTCGGAAAATCCGGGCCCGGGATGTACGTCATCAGATCATCCGCGGACATCGTCGGATTCCTGATCAACGCGACGGTCCCGTTCAGCACCTCGGTCAAATTATGCGGCGGGATCTTGGTCGCCATGCCCACGGCGATGCCTTCCGAACCATTCAGGAGGAGCAACGGGAGTTTGGTCGGCAAAACTTTCGGTTCCGATAGGGACTCGTCATAGTTCGGCTGAAAATCGACTGTCTCCTTCTCAATATCGGCCAGCACTTCATTTGTAAGCCGCTGAAGCCGGACCTCGGTATAACGCATCGCGGCTGGATTATCGCCGTCGATCGAGCCGAAATTACCCTGCCCTTCCACGAGCATATACCGCATCGAAAAATCCTGGGCCAGGCGAACCACCGTGTCGTAAACCGCGGATTCGCCGTGCGGGTGGTATTTGCCGATCGTATCGCCCACGACACGGGCCGATTTTTTATATGGCTTGTTGTGCGTATTTCCAAGCTCATGCATCGACCAAAGTACGCGGCGGTGCACAGGTTTGAGCCCGTCGCGAACATCCGGCAGAGCACGCCCGATGATGACGGACATTGCGTAATCGAGATACGACCGGCGCATCTCGTCTTCGATATTTATCTGATTTCGGTCGAATAATGAATCCATTTGTTGTTGAGATCCCGGGGCAGTTCAGTGAAATTGCGGGAAAATATTCTAGGTAACCAACAATTTAAAACACTTGAAAATTCCAAGGCATTGGTGATACTCTTATTTTACAGGCTTAGGGCCTGTACCGCAACCTTCCAAAGCCGCGCGGTCTTTGCCGCAAAAGCCTTAAAAATCGGCAGTTCCAGCATCCCATTTCCGGTCACACGGCCCGGAATGTCCGAATTCCAAATGTCAACCATTCTTACCGAGCCAACCGCAGAATCCTCGACGGAAAAGGAGACCCGCCGCCTGCCCCGATACTCGCTTTCGCTCCCAACTCGCGTCGAAGTGAAGGTGGACAACAAGTTCTCGTGGAACGAGATCACCAGGCTGGAGGACGTTTCCGCATTCGGTGCGGGATTCCACCTCAAGCGGCCCGTAAAACGCGGGCGCCTGATCCTGATGTCAGCCCCGATGCCGCGTCAGCTTCGCTGTTACGACTATCTCGAGCCGCAGTACCGCGTTTGGGCGCTTGTACGCAAATGCGTGCCTATATCCGAAAACCCCGGTGCCGAATGCTATGCCGTTGGAGCGGCGTTCGTTGGTAAGAATCCGCCGTCTTCGTTCATTCAAAACCCGGCCAAGCTTTACGATCTTTCAACTCGCGAGGATGGCGGGCTTTGGCAGCTTGTCGAGGCCGCCCCGAATCCGGACGAAAGCGACCTGCCGTCCTACGCCCGGCGCCATACGCGGTTCGCCATCCCGGAGACGCTGGTCATCGAGATGCTCGACGAAAATGGCGACGTTGCCGCAAGCGAGGTCACGGTCACAGAAAACGTCAGCCTCGGCGGCGCGGCGGTTTTTACATCATTCAATATTGATGTCGGTTCGTTCATCAGGGTCAAAAGTGAGAGGCTGAACACCTCGATCATCTCAGTTGTCCGTGGAAAGCGCGTTGGCCCGGACGGCATCGTTCGTCTGCATATGGAGTTCATCGATCATCTTTTCCCACTCGAGGGCATTGGGTGAGCGACAAATAGTTTTAACTGGAGGCAAATTTCCCAATGTCTGTTGAAGTGGAAGAAGAGGTGACAGAGACCGCCGCGTCGGAATCGACCGTGATGGTCGCCGTCGTCAAGGTCAAGGACGAGGATGGCAAGCTCTGGAAAGAAGCGGCCGAGGTGATCAGCGTTTCTCCGACCGGCGCCGGCTTTTATATGAAGCGTGAGTGCAAGGCGGGCAGGCTAGTCTCAATGATGCTGCCGATCGAACCCGAGCTCAGGTTTTACGACCATGACAAGGAGCTTTATCGGGTTTGGGGCCTGGTGCAGCATTGTCATCGGTTAACGGATGACGATATCGGATTCCATGTAGGTGTTGCCTTTATCGGCCGCCACGCACCGGAAACTTATAAAGCTGACCCGATGGGAAGCTACCGCATCGTCGGTATGAGCGAAGACGGCCTATGGAAGGTCAGCGAGGCCGCACGCGAATTTAAACCGCGAAAGGACACCCGCTACTATACCGCGGTCGATCACTACCTGGCCGTTGTTGATTCGAAGAATGTTACTGCCCGCGGCGAAAGAGCGACCACTGAGAATATCAGTAAACAGGGAGCGGCCGTCCGGACCATGCTCGATCTCCACACCGGCGACAGGGTAAAGTTCATCAGCGAGGTCCACGACTTCTCCGGCATCGCCGTCGTCTGCAACCGTCAGGAAGCGTCCGACGGCCGGGCGTTGCTCAACCTTCAGTTCGTGGGCTCCGTATTTCCGGTGGAGCGCATCTCGATCTCGGCCGCAAAACCGGTGAAAGAGAAAGTGACCGCCTAAGCTTAATTATATCGTTCCTGAGGCTGTTCCCTCGGCGAGGTCTGTCGTGCCGGCGGGATTATGCCGCGCCGCCGCAGTTCCCTAAGCCGTCTTCGCTGGTTCGGTGTCAACCGCCGCGTATCCGGATAGTTTGCTGAAGGGACCGGGGGCACATTCGGCTCCTTAGGGGTAATTCCGTCATCATCAATGATAACGTCGTCAGTTTCCACTCTGCGGTTTTCTCGAATCCTGATGTTCCCGACAGTGATCCTTTCTCCGTCGATCACGACATCGTCTTCGTTCGTTGAAGCAGCCGGCGGACGTGATGGCGAATTCTCCCTTTCCGAAGGCCCCGCCGTGGCTTTTCGAATATCCTGGCCGGTTTCCGTGGACCCTACCGACCCCGCCTCGCCGGCCGGTCCGTCCTCCGCAAGTACCTCGGGAACTGTCTCGATCCCCAGTGGTGGTTCTGCCACCTGGACCGGCGGTACGGGCACCGGTTCAACGGTCGACTCCGAAAAGATAGACGGGTCCAGAACATAGGCACCCGCCGTCAGCCCGACGAACAGCAGCAAAAGGCCCGCCCCCACAAACAAAAGACGCCGAAGCGGCCCGCGAGCCGGTGAAACCTCGTCGGTACTCACCGAAATAGATCGTTGTCCGATCTGACGGATAGCGGTTTCCTCAGAATTATAGGCCGGCAGCAGTTCTGTTTCTACACCCGATCGCCGCTCGCCTCCGGGGCCCGTTCTTCCCGGCAGGATGTGTGTCTTATGGGCCGACGCACCGGCGTTTGGCACAGTCGCAAGTGACGGTATTGCCCGGCTTGCCAAATTTTCATACGTGTCCATCTCGCCAAGCATTGTCCGCATTTCATAGGCGGAAGCGGGACGAGAGGCCGCGTTCAGAGCAAGCGCCCGATGCAGCACCTCGGCGAAACCAGGCGGCACGTTCGGATTGACGGCCGTCGCGCGCACCAGCGGGTCCGGCTGGTTGCTCAAAACGGCCATCGCCCGCGTAAGAGCGTCCTCCGGCGGCTGCCCGGCCACCAAATGATACAGCGTCGCAGCAAGCGAATAGAGATCGCTCCTGGGATCGGTCCCGGTTCCCTGTATTTGTTCGAGGGAAGCGTAGTTTCTGGAGTATCCAAAGATGCTCTTTGCCGCCGTCTGAAATCCAGCGTCGGTCGGATTCCCTTTCGCAAGCCCAAAATCGAGAAGAACGATCTGGTCGCTCGCGGTCAGTTTAAGGTTCTGCGGCTTGATGTCGCGGTGAATTACCGGCGTTGATTGAGTGTGGAGGAACTCAAGCGCGTCGAGCAGTTGATGCGCCCACGCCAGCACTCTTTCTACCGGGAACGGCTCGCCGCTGGACTCGAGCATATGCGCCAGGTCCTCGCCAGGAATATATTCCATTACAAGGAACTGCCCGTCCTCTTCGACAAAATGATCGCTTACGCGCGGCAGTGCCTGATGCTTGAGACTGTTCAAAAGCCGGGCCTCGCGCTCGATCGCATGGCGATAGTTATCGTCCATGCAAAGCGTTTTCTTGATCGCGACCATGCTTCCAAAACGCTCGTCGGTCGCAACATAAACGGCACCCATCCCACCCAAACCGATCTGCCGATCGATCCGATATCGCTGTTGAAGAGTTTTCCCGGCTTCGATCATGATAAAAACGCACTACGAGTCGAACCGTCAAATAGTTTACTACAATCACCCGTCGTGCGGCAGAGACATTGCTTCCCCCAACTCCACCGGGTCCTCAGCGATCTCTGCGTTGAAAATGTGATGCCAACGCAGAGGCCGCTAAGAACGCATTGGGGCTTACTTGTAAACCTTCGCGCCGACCCTTGCCATATTATAAGCGTCCGCAAGGCTGTTGAGTTCGAATCGGACCTTGGCCCAGTTGCCCTCGGTCGCTCCTCCGTAGCGGCGATTCTTCACGTTTCGGTCTATATCCGACGCAATGTTCAGGCAGCGGCGGACCTCTTCGCGATTCTCGATCCACGCATCGCGGCGGTCAAACTCGCGGGACAGTTCGTCCGTTGCGGCCTCAAGATCACGCGCGCGTTTGTTTAGCCAATCCTCACGGTCCGAATTGTCCAAGCGGCTTTTATCGAGCGATTTGTCGTAATTCTCGACAAAGTTGTCGACGCGATCTTCGACGCGCTCTACGATCGCCTTTACCTGGGCCTTGTTCATGGCTCGCCCGCGGACCTCGCGACGCCGCTGTGCACTTGCCGCATCGAACATGCCTGACATCACCATTACTGCCATGATCCCGATCAGGATCCTGATTACCTTGGGGTTCATAATTTCGTTTCCTCCAAATGGGCCTAATTTAGAAATATCGGGGAGATTCCCGGCAATACTCCGCCGTTGGTACTTCAGACGTTCCCTGGCTCGAAAAAGTCGAAGATAATTCCTTTGAAAACTTCCTGTAAATTATTCAGCAAAAAGGCTTTGTGGACCCGTCATATCAGTTTGTCAACACTTCCCCTTGATCCGAAAATAAGGCCGTGCTATCTCCCCGTGACAAACCAGTGCTCGGTCATATCGCACCATATCGCGAGGCCTTTCCACTTGCCGAATTTTCGATAGTGTTTCTCTATCTTTTTATCGGGACAGGGCTTTTCACGATTGTGCTTTTTGTAGAAGCCGGCCCGCAGCCAGGAGTCGAGAGCAAGCCCATCATAGCGCCCCAGCAGCTTCAGCAGGTTGTCAGCGGCGTAATCGCCGATCCCTTTCACGCCTTTGATCTCTTTTCTCAATTCTTCCGTCGGAAGTTCCGACCGAAGCCACGCCTCTGGATCGAGCTTGCCCGACGCCACCGTCTCGCCAAGTTCGACAAAATACGGGGACCTGTATCCGGCCTTTATCTCGGCACGAAAAAATTGCTCCGGCATCGACGCGATGGCTTGAGCAGACGGAAACGACTTTTTTCCGCCGATGCCCGGCTTGCCCAGCTTCTCTACCAGGTTTGCCGTCATTACCTTTGTCAGGCTCCACGAACAATTCGTCGTGCACAGGGTCTTAACGAGATCTTCAAACACTGTAGCCGAACGCAGCAACCGGCCGGCGCTCATTCTTCTCACCCACGCCAGGCCTTCGAACCCGGAAACCGAAGAGTAAAAATCGTCAAAGGCCTCATCGAGCCTCAGAATATGCCCAACAATATCGGACGCTTCTCCGGCGTCGGCCCTTCGCGACGCCAGGCTGACCTCGACCGCGCGCTTGCCCGCCGTCATAGTCAACGCTTCGCTCCGCCCGGTCCGCCGGCTCTCGTAGGCATAATCAAGCCTGCCGGCGGCCTCATCATACTCGAACGGAGCAAGATCGTACCAGCCGTGGCCACCGACCGCGTGGCGGAAAATGAAATCCCCGGTCGTTGGAATTCTGAATTTATTGGACATTTTTCTGATGATAGGGCTAGAATGTCTTTTGAGACAAGCCCGTAGAATCTTAGACCAGAAACCCCCGTATTGCGTCTAACCGTCAGCTAATTCAGTTTCACTGATTTACCGAATGCCACATCGTACTATTCAATCAGGCCTTTCGGTTGATCTCGTGGATCTCCGGTACTCCCTCGGCTGACATTGGTGATGCCTGTTCAAAACACAATGAGCCTTGCGTTGGCAAGTTTTTCAGGAGGCGATGGTATGTTCAGCATCGAAACGCGGCACTATCTGCGTATCTTCACTGCGATCTTTGTTCTTTGCCTGGCCTCGTTCCCGGCCAACGCCCAGGACGACGGCGATCCGAATTCGCCGACTCCTGTGCTAATGAGGGCTCCCGGCTTGAAACGGGTCCTCGCCGTTTCCGCGGAGAATGGCCGCGTCAGGCCGAACGATCCGAACATCGAGGCCTTTCCGCCCAATTCCAGGGTGGGCGTCTTCGTCCGCGACATCAAGTTGATGGATGGCGAGGGTGCCAACGCATTTCGCGTTTATGCCGAGGATGCTCGCGGCCGAACTTACAGGTTTCCTGTCGTAGATTTTTACCAGGTCAAGGCACCGACGCCGACCTATGCGCTCATCTTCGAGATGCGCGACGAGATCGGCTACTGGGATGCTCCTCAAACGGGTGATGTCCTGTTCCGCGTTTCATGGCGAGGCATGACCAGCGACCGCTGGCGTCTCGGATATGGAGCGACCGGCGGAACCGTCCGCGATGATAAGGTTCCATTCTCACAAAGGCTGGCCTATCGCCCCGCGGCCTCGGCCGTCAAAAATAAACGCGGAAATGCCGTGATCCAGGCCCGCCCGTTCCAGGTCGGTTACCGGTGGTCCGGCGACCGCATGAGATTCCTCGAACAGTCCTCGTTCGGCCCGACCTTCGCCAACGATCAAAGGCTCCGCCGCCTGGGCCTTCGGATCTGGCTTGCCGAGCAGTTCGGTGCGCCCTATCCGACAACGCCGTACCCGAATATTCCGCCGAAACCCTCCAACCGCCCCGCCGATTGCGACGGCGACCCGGTGGTCCCGGACGTGCCCGCGACCTGTTCCCGCGATACTTACACGATGTATCCGATGCAGGCCTGGTTCTTTAAGGAGGCGTATTACGGAAACGCCCAGCTTCGCCACCGCGTTGCCTGGGCCTTGTCGCAGATCTGGGTGATCTCGGGCGTCGACACGCAGCAATCCCGCTGGCTCGAGGAGTATTACAAGATCCTGGCAACCAACGCGTTCGGAAATTACCGCACGCTAATGCGGGAAATGACGCTCAACCCGGGGATGGGCAATTACCTCGACATGGCCCGAAGCACGCGGACGAACCCGAACGAAAACTACGCCCGCGAGATAAATCAGCTTTTCTCCATCGGCCTGTTCATGCTCAACGAGGACGGCACCCTGCAGCTTGACGGCGAAGGCCAGCCGATCCCGACCTACGATCAGGAAACGGTCAACAACTTTACAAAAGTGCTGACCGGATGGACGTTCTGCAACAGTGACACTGGCTGCCCTCATTCGGAGCCCGGCATTGTCAACTACCTTGACCCAATGGGAATAAACATTGGGCGCACCACCGTCGGCCAAAACCGCCACGACCTCTCCGCCAAAACGCTTCTGGCCTATCCGGGTTCAACCACAACGAATGTAGCTGCGTGTACCGGCACCTGCGACGACAGCCTTGCCAACATCGCCGTCTACGCGGACAACTCGCTGAATCAAACGCTGGACAACATCTTCAATCATCCTAACGTCGGGCCGTTTATCAGCAAGATACTGATCCAGCACCTGGTCACCAGCGACCCGACACCTGCGTATGTCGGCCGCGTCGCCGCCGTTTTCAACAACAATGGCTCAGGCGTGCGCGGCGACCTCAAGTCGGTCGTGAGTGCTGTCCTGCTCGACCCCGAAGCCCGCGGTGACGCAAAGACCGATCCGAATTTTGGCAAGCTGCGCGAACCCGTCCAGTTGATGACGAACATGGGCCGCACCTTTGACGTCTCGAACGCCGCCCTGAACGGGCAAAGCGACGGAGTATTCTATTCTCCGACCAACAACCTTCTGGCTGCATTGGGCCAGCCGGTTTTCTATTCGCCGACCGTGTTCAATTACTATTCGCCCGATTACGCGATCCCCGGAACGACCCTGCTCGGCCCCGAGTTCGGGCTGATGACCACCGGCACCTCGATCGGCCGGGCAAATTTCGCGAACACGATGATCTACACCGGCATCAACGTCAATGGCGTAAATGTCCCCGCGGGGACCAAGTTCAACTTCGCCGAGATGCAGGACCTCGCCGCCGCCGATCCGACGGGCAACCAACTTCTCGACGCCCTGAACTATAAGATGATGCACAACACGATGTCGCCCGAGATGCGAAGCTCCATCCTTACAGCCGTCACGGCAATAAACTCGTCCAATTCGCTGGCGCGGGCCCAGCAGGCGATCTACCTGATAATGACTTCGTCGCAGTACCAAATACAGAGGTGAAAACTATGAAAGGATCAAGACGTGAATTTTTGAAGCGATCCGGCGGCTGTGCTCTGGGGATGGTCTCGCTGGCGACACAGATGCACCATCTCGGTTTGATGAGCGCCCTGGCGAAAAATGTCGAAGGGCCGTCGAAAGCTTTGGGCGGCGAAAACTATAAGGCACTCGTGCTGGTCTTCTTTTCCGGCGGTAACGACGGCAACAATGCGGTCATCCCGAACCATTCGGATCCGACGCTCAGCAACTACAGCGTCTATGCCGCGGGCCGCGGGCCGGACCTTGCTATCCCGCAAGGCTCGCTGCTCCCGATCACGGTGCCCCGAATGGGCGGCCTCACATACGGCCTCCATCCAAATTTTGGCACCGGTACAACGAATGCCGGCATTCATCCGCTTTGGGCGGACGGAAAGTTGGCGGTTGTGGCAAATGTCGGAACTCTGGTACAGCCGACGACCAAGGCCCAGTACACACAGCCGACCCACCCAAAGCCGTATCAGCTCTATTCGCATTCCGACCAGACGTTTCAGAACCAGACCAGTATCTCGAATTCACAGTCCTTCACCGGCTGGGGCGGACGGATCTCCGACAAGCTTACATCTCCCCAAAATCCAAATGCGCTAATCCCGATGATAACGTCGATCGCCGGGGCCAAGCTGTTCACCGCCGGCCAAACCACACTGCCGATGGCGATCGCCGATTCGAACACATCGCTTGCGAATGTGCTGAACCCGCAGGGGTTTACCAACAACGGAAACGGCGGCCCGGCACGCCTGGCGGCATTCAACGCACTCCGAACCGTTGATCTCGACTCCAACTTCGTTGCGGCCGCAAGCCATGTCACCGACCTTGCGATGCAGGCCAATGCGGCCCTGCAAACACCGGGCGACACGACCGTTACTTTCCCAAATACGAGTATCGGCCGACAGCTCAGGCAGGTCGCAAGATTGATAAAGAAACGCACCGAGGTGAACGTAAACCGGCAGATCTTTTACGTCCAGATCGGCGGATTTGACACTCACAGCGGCCAGCCAGCTCAGCAGGTCAATTTGTTCAACCAGTTCAGTCAGGCGGCCCGCTCATTTTACGATGAGATGACCGACCAGAACATCCAGAACGGTGTTACGCTCTTTACTCTCTCCGATTTCGGCCGCACGTTCCAGCCCTCGGGTTCGGGTACCGGTGTCGGGTCCGATCACGCTTGGGGCAATCATATGTTCGTGCTCGGCGGTTCGGTCCTCGGCGGAGATTTTTACGGAATGAATACCGCGGTGAACGGTACGCCTTACCCGCATCTCCAACCCGGCGGCCTGGACGATACCGACAGCGGATCGAGTCCCCGCGGCCGCTGGATCCCAACGACATCCGTAGACCAATACGCCGCCACCATCGCCCGCTGGTTCGGCCTCGCCGAAGTGGACATTCCACTGGTGTTTCCAAATATCGGCAATTTCCCCACCAGCGATCTGGGCTTTATGCCCGCACCGTGATCGCGGATACACTTGCTTCTCTTCACTAAGAGTGCCGCCCGAAAAAGGCGGCACTTTTTTTGCAAAAGGCCCGGACCTAATTTCGCGATTCGCAATGATTCAGGCGCATCGGCGAATTTACAATGGGCATGGACCAGCTTCTTCCCAACCTTCACATTCATATAGTGGAATGTCGGTATTGAACTTTGCCGCAACAAAACTTAAACTTCCCTTTACCGCAACAGAGTTAACAAGGCCGTGAATTTACCGAATTACCTGACACTGGCAAGGATAGTGATCGTTCCCCTGCTGGTTGTCGTTCTGCTCACGCCGGTGGCGGAAAAGTGGTTTGGCATAAGCGGCTACGTGCTTGCGATAATCATCTTCCTCGTCGCCTCGTTCACCGACATCCTCGACGGCCACCTCGCCCGCAGGCGAAATCAGGTATCCACGCTCGGCAAATTCCTCGATCCCGTGGCCGACAAACTGCTGATCTCGGCCGCTCTGATCGTGCTCGTCGAAAAGCATCTTGCGCCATCGTGGGCCGTCGTGATCATTCTCGGCCGCGAGTTTATCGTCACCGGCCTGCGTGCGGTTGCCGCCAGCGAGGGCATTGTCATCCAGGCACAACGCATCGGCAAATTGAAGATGTGGGCCCAGTGTGTCGCGGTTGTCTCGCTGCTGATCGCGGCGGCGGCGGGCGATCCGCCGGTCTCGAATTTCGGACTCGATTATCCGGCATTTCGATTCTGGGAGGTCGAGGAGGTCAGGACCGCATTCTCGAATCTTGTCGATTTCTCGACGACGCTCAACGATTGGAAGGTCTTTGGCTATCTGGTCGGCCGCGGAGCGTTGTGGGTGGCCGTCATCACATCGCTCTGGTCGATGTATGATTACTACTCGTACTTTCTTCGGGAAAAAAACCGGCCGCCAACCTCAAGTCAGAGCCGGCGGCCGTAGCCGCTGGCTGAACGGACCCGTCCAAAAAGTCTCAGCTCCCAATCCTTCCTGGAAACGCCGCTGCCTTTCGACGATCGACATCACGGGTTAAACCAGCGGGTACGGCCGCCGGTACTGACATTCATTTCTTTTTCTTCTTCCCTTTTTTCACAGGCGCACGGTCGCGTGCCCGGACCAGGTCCTTCAACTCGGTCATAAACGCCGAAACGTCCTCGAACTCAAGATAGACCGAGGCAAACCGGACATACGCCACCTTGTCGAGAGCCTTCAGCCGACGCATTATTATCTTCCCGATATCGGCAGTCGGAATCTCGCGGTCCACCGAATCCTGAACGTTTTTTTCCACCTCGTCCGCGATCGCCTCGAGCTGGCTGTACGAAATAGGCCGTTTCTCGGCCGCCCGCGTCAGTCCGCCGATTATCTTGCCGCGTTCGAAGGGCTCGCGGCGTCCGTCCTTCTTGACAGCCATAAACGGGATCTCGTCTATTCGTTCATACGAAGTGAACCGACGCCCGCACGACAGGCACTCACGCCGCCGCCGGATCGCATCGCCGTCCTTTGATTCGCGCGAATCGACAACCTTGTCTTCAATATGGGTGCAATAAGGACAACGCATAAGTTAGTCTAAAGTCCAGGATTCCAAGTCCCACGTTCCAAGTCCCAGGTCCCAAGTCCCAGGTCCCAAGTCCCCATGTCGCAAATTTCAATGTTACGCAATAACAAACTCACTGATCGGAAACCTCCGACTTTGAACCTTGGACTTGGGACCTGGGACCTCGGACTTGGGACCTGGGACTTGGGACCTGGGACTCAAATCCCGGAGAATCGGATTCGATCTCTTCGACCGCGTGCTCACTCGAAAGCAGGCTTCGGAACCGCTCAATACTTATATCACCGTGAGCAAAATAATATAAGCCAAAAACTATCGCGGGTGCGAAATAGACCAGGTGCATCGCTATCGCCGCGGCCGCCGCATCCTCTGTCAGCATATCGTTCTTCAGGAAGATAATGCTCGCTGCCGTGGCGGTGTGAAACGCACCCGCCGCCCCGCCCGGCGTAGGAACCAGCGAACTAACAGTGGCGAATCCCATGATAAAAAGCGAATCGCTGAACGTCATTGGCATGTCAAAAGCGAGCAGCACGAACCACGTGGGCAACGCAATTGCCAGCCACAACGTGAACGTCCAAAAGGTAACCGACAACGCTTCCCGCCAGCTCTTCAATATCGCCAGGGCCGATGCAAGCTTTTCGAGAATACTGATCACTATCCGTTGGATGCGAGGCGGGATAAAACGGCGGTCGATCAGCCGAGTCACCCACGCGACGGCCCGATCCGAAATTCGCTGGTAGACGATCAACGAAACAAAGCCCGCCGCAACCGCCGCCAGCATGATAACGCCCGCGACCTCAACGAACTTGAATTCTTCCTCGCGACCCGAGGGCGGGTTGAAGAAAAGCAGGTTTGCCGCAAAAAAGCAGACGATTGCCGCAAGATCAAAGATGCGCTCGAGCCCCAGCGTAACCAGCGCCGCCGAAGGCCTCACTCGCCGGTCCCGCATCGGCAGCCACATTGGACGAACGATCTCACCCGCCCGCCCAACCAGAAATATGGCCGCAAACCCGACGGTGGTCGTCGCAAAAAGCTCCTTCAAACTCGACTCGGTTATCGGTTTGAGCAATACCTGCCACCGCTTCGCCCTGAGCAAATACCCAACACAAATGATCAGGACCGAGAGCGCAAGATAGATCGGATCGGCCTTGACAAGGCTCTGCCGCACCAGGGCCCAATCGAGGTCACGCCCGAAGAACCACAGCAAAAAGGCCGCAAACAGCAGAAGGAGAATGAATTTAACGTATTTTCCCAAGTGAACAATAAGCCCTGATAGAATATCCAGGAGACCGCCCAAGAGCGTTGCCGCCTGCAAAGGGAAAACGATACTTTATTAACAAACAAAAGACCAATCCCGCCGCACACGCCAAAACCTGCGTCGCGGTTCGTGTCATCTCCCTCGCATCCCGGCCCGCCATGTAGTATTTTAGTCGGAACTTTCCGATTTCGCGGCTCGTAAGAATGGAATGACAAGCCTGCTCGATCGCTTTGTCACTGGAATCGGAACCAGATCGTAATGGAGAGCAGCTAATTGGAAGCACTGAAGGCAGTGGAAAGTAACGGCGCCGAACTGATTCGGCGGGCACGCGCCGGCGATGGCGTGGCGTGGGAGGAGATCGTTTCGGGCTATTCCCGGCGGATCTTCAATCTTGCGTACCGCTTCACCTCAAGTGCCGAAGCGGCCGAAGACCTCACGCAGGAAGTTTTCATCCGTATTTACCGGACGCTCGACCAATACGACCCGAAGCAGGGCGATCTTTCGAACTGGCTGATGCGGCTTGCCCGCAATTTGATAATCGACGATTACCGCCACCGGCAGCGTAATCCGCAGAACTCAATGGCCGATGCGGTTGACGACCACCAGTATCACCTTCGGGCCGTGGGCAATTCCGCCCACAAGGAGATGGAACGCCGCGAGCTCGCGGCTCAGGTCCAGGAGGGCATAGACAAGCTCCCCGCCGACCTTAAAACATGCGTGATCCTGCGGGATATTGAAGAGATGACCTATCAGGAGATAGTCGACGTGCTCGAAATACCGGAAGGCACGGTGAAGTCGCGAATTAACCGCGGAAGGATCGAGCTGGCAAAGATTCTAAGGAGAATGAGAGTTGTGACGATATGAATATGGAAGGTAGAAGCATATTGGGCGAAGTATCTGAGTGGATTGGCGAAGTAGTCGCAGAAGTCTTTATCGAAGTTATCGGGGCAATTCTTGAGGGAATCGGAAGCGGCCTATAGAAACGAGGCAAATCTTATCGGACTGAGCCGTCAAAAGCGATAAGAACAAAATTGTTCAAGGGGTGAGACCTTATGCGGGACGAGAAGGAAAATTTAGTAAACTGCACGGTTTTTGAGGAATCGCTGACCGATTATCTCGATAAAACGCTTGATTCCGCCGTGCACAAAGCCGTCGCGGCCCACGCATTGAGCTGCCCGCTTTGCCACGCGCTGCTCAATGAGGTCAAGGCGTCACTGGAGGTTTGCCACAGCCTGGCCGAACCGGCAATGCCGATGACGCGGCTTGAGGCCCGCATCATCGAAAGCACGATGCCCCAGTCAGCCTTGGCCTGCGAAGAATTCGAAGAATATCTGACGGATTATCTCGACGGCTTTCTGCCCGCCGCGGTTTTTCATCGCTGGGAGCGCCACGCCGTACTATGCAATGACTGCACCGACCTGCCGGGAGCGGTCGTCCGCAGCCTTGCCGCGTGTGTTTCGTATAAGCTCGACGAACTTCCCGTCCCCGCGGGCCTGCACGAGAGGATCTTAAGGGAAACGATCGGCACCGAGCAGGCAAAGGCCGTGAAGGCGTCGGTCTTTGCCCAGTTTGGGGAGTGGGTGAGAGGCCTGCAATTCCCGATCTCGGTCCCGCAGTTCGCTCCCGTTGCGATGTTGATGATGTTCGCGTTTCTGGTGTTCAGCCAAACGGTCTCGGCCGATGGCAGCATGACCGATGTCTATTCGCGGAGTTACGCCCTTGCGGAAAAGACCTATCAGGAAGGCGTAAATGTTTTGAACGAAGCGACCGGCGAGGATAAAACGCCGTCCTCGAAGAATCAGGAACCGATCCAGGGAACTTACGTTGACCAGAAGAATTAACGAATGAATTGCGCATATCACGGACAGAATTCGGCGGTGGTGCAGTGTAACGGCTGCGGCAAACCGCTGTGCCCCGCGTGCGATCATCGTATCAAGGGCTTCCCCTACTGCCAGGACTGCATCGTCCAGGGTGTCGATCTGCTGCGTCAGCAGAACCGCACGTCATACGCGCCGTTCATTAAAAAGCGCACATCGCCATTCATCGCGGCGGCATTGTCGTTTGTGATCCCCGGCCTCGGGGCCGCCTATAACGGCCAAACGGTCAAGGCCCTGGTCTATTTCGGCATCTGGGCCGGACTGCTGCAGTTATCACTGATCACCGGAACGCCGCTTTTCGCACTTCTGTCGGTCGGCATGTGGGCCTTTGCTCTGCTCGATGCCTGGCGGACGGCCCAGATGATCCGCTCGGGCCTGACACCGGATATCGCCGAAGATATTTTCGTCCGGCGTTTTTCCGGCAACCCGAAGCTCTGGGGAACGGCTCTAACAGTGCTTGGCGCGGCATTCCTGCTGCAAAGGGTCTTTGAATTTCGCGGGCTTATGCGGGTAGTTCTGCCCCTTTCGCTGATCGTGCTCGGCATCTACGTCCTTCGCGGCTACGTTTTCAAGCAGCCCGAAGTGGAAAACAAACTGCCCGATTTCGACAGCGCCCGGCCGGCAAGAATGTTTCCCGGCCCTTCGTCCGACGCGCGCTACAGTAATGCCGATTACGAGGCACGATCGGACTATCCCCGCGGCCAGGCCGGCGGTTGGAGAAACCGGTAACGCGCTTTTACTCGGCGACTTTGCGGCTGCGGAAAATTCGTTTCGGCTTTTATCGCCCGGATGCGATATAGTATTAACCAGAAGGAGTAGTTATCTATGGTTTTCTTAAAAGCCACAGGAATCGTCGGGAGCATTTTGGCCCTGATCGCCGTTATCATTTTATTTCTTAAATCGCTCATCGCGTTCATCGGGTTCATCACCGGCGCCATCAAGATAGCGATCGTGCTTATTTTCGTGCTTTTGATCGTTTCGGTCGGATTCATGGTATTCCGCGGCCTGGCCAACAGCCGCCGCAAGAGCGAGTAAACCTAAATATTTACAAGATTTAGTGCCGCCATCAAAGGTTTGGCTAAAGGGCTTGCCTTTGCTGACGGCTTTTGTGTATAATTTTTATTAACCAAAAGATTGTCTACCCATTATTTTGGCCGAAGACCCACAATTTTACGTATAACCGACCAGCATTACGAGTTATAACTAAAAGGTTTCGCGTTAGTCGCTCGCGGCTATACTTTGCGTGATTCCGTGTGTCGAGGGCAAAAGCAGTGCATTTTGCTGCCCCCGGCACGAAACCACAAAAAAGGAGCTTAAAAGCATAATGCTTGAAAACGACAAGTCATATACTTTTCTTTTATCGCATTCGAGAAAGTCAAAGATCTACATTCGCAAGATCGAAATATCCAGAAGATTTATTCAAAACATTACTTACGGAACAGGACTCTTATTTTTACTATCTTTTGTCAGCTTAGGCGTTTACGGCGTCGCGCATTTTACGGGATTTACGCAATCATCATCAATGGCCGGAAATAGCGGCCTCTTTCAGGCCCAGCACTCAGTCCCTGTCAAGCCGCAATCAATCGACTATTCAAGCCCTGACGACATCGACGAGTTCACGGCAAACAGCGGCGGCCCCTACGACCCCGACGGCTTGGGCGAGGACGAGGCGGAGATCGAACGCCAGTTGGCCGCGATCCAAACCACCGGCAATCCGGCCAATCTGCCGACGATCTGGGCACATATGGGCAAGATCAACAACGAGTTCGGCTTCCGCCGCAACCCGTTCGGCGGGCGGGCCTATGAATTCCACGCCGGAATGGACATCGACGGTGAACGGGGCGATACCGTCATTGCACCCGCCGGCGGCACGGTAACCGAGGCCGGATGGAAAGGCGGCTACGGCCAGATGATCGAGATCGACCACGGCAACGGCCTCAAAACCCGCTACGGCCACCTCTCAAAAATAGAAGTATCCGCCGGCGACACGCTTTCGAGAGGCCAACTTATCGCCTACGTCGGCTCCACCGGACGCTCAACCGGCCCGCATCTCCACTACGAACTTCGGCTCAACGACCGCCCCATCAACCCGCGGCGCTTCCTGCCGCCGGAACCGATGGAGTTGACGAAGGGTTAGGGCTTGCGAATTCCCGTCGAAAAAGAGGCTGTCCGGCCGGACAGCCTCTTTTTTCGATATCCCAACATCCCGAAAGCCGCTGACGAAACCAGACGACCGGCGATCGTCCTAGATCGCGGCAGATGGAATGAACGGGCCGCCGTCTTCCCACTCCGATCTATTGCTCAGCGACAAAATCAACATTCGTCAACTCATCATTCACGCTCAATAACTGCGATGCCTGACCAAACGTGAATCGCTTTGACGAGACAGTAATCACGTAAGTTTCGCCAACCTCGATCTCGTCGAAACGGAAATAGCCGAACGTACTGGTGCGCGTTGTCAAAACGCTGCCGTTTGACGCAAGCAGCGATACATTGACGTTGCGGATGCCCCTGCCGTTCGCCGTTGAAACTCTGCCGGAGACCGAAACGGTGGCCGCTGTCGGTATAAACTCGTTCTCGTAGCGAACAAGGGCGAAGTCATAGTCCGTTCCGTTCCAGTTCGTCCCGGCGGCGAGGATCCTTCCGTTTGTGTAAAGTCCCAAAGCACTGATTTGGGCGTCGCCATTGGGAAAGGGCGTAACTGCTCGCCCTAATGTACCAAAACTTAGCCTGAGCGAGCCGTCTGAATTGAGTTTTGCCACGCCAAATCGTTGTTCAATCGTGTCATCGCTCAACCCGCCAACGATGATCTGCCCATCCGGTTGGAGCAAGAGGGCGTTAGCTTCGTCATTCGGATTCGTCCCGCCGAAATTTATCAGCGAGATGCCGCCCGTGCCGAAGTTTTCGTAGAGATTCGGGTCTAACGTGATGCCGTTGGCATCGTAACGCAAAACGGCAAAATCGCGGTCGCCGCCGCCATTTAATCCCATCGAACTGACGACGATCTTGTTGTCGTTGGGTTGGATGACCAGATCGGTGGCACGATCGTTGAGCGTGGTGGATAGATCGGTCGTCACCGTGCCATTTGTGCCGAAGGTCGTGTCAGCGCCAAAATTCGAAAGACGGCGTGAAACGGCGACGTAATCGCTCGTGCCGTCGTTGCCATAGCCCGCCAATATCAGTTTTCCGGTCGATTGCAAGCCGCATTCGAAGATCTCGTTATTGCCGCTGCCGACGATGGCAGAACCGTCTAGTTCGAGTGTTCCGGTTGCCGAAAGCCGAATGATCTTGCCGTTTCTCGTGGCTACTCCTGAGCCGTTTGAGCCGCATCCGATAATCTTGCCGTCGGTCTGCACAGTCAAGCTGTAAATTCTTGAAATGACATTGATCACCGCGATTCCGTCGCCGCTGAAGGTCGTGTCCAAAACACCCGTTGGCGTGAATTTTGCGATAACACCGCCTAGCAAACTGGCTTCGCCCGCGACGAGAAAGCTGCCGTCAGAGAGAATTTTTAGATCGTTAAAATATGTCGAAGCGGTGCCGTCTCGGTATTCAAAAACGCCTTCGTCCATAAACGTCGTGTCGGGCGTGCCGTCGGCGTTCAGGCGAATCAATTTTGCTGTGTCGTAAGATTGACCCGGAACTTCTCCCCAACCGGCGACCAAAATTTTTCCGTTTGGCAAACCCGCAACCGCTTCGACCTGCGTAAAATCTTGAATGGAAAGAACGGTTTGCTTCATTCTGCCGTCACTCGTCTGGAAATTCAGGCTTGTATCAACCGAACCGTCCGCGTTAAATCTCTGTGTGCAAAAGCCAACCGTGCCATTTTGTACGGGACGTTCTTGTATGCCGATCGCCGCGATCTTTCCGTCCGTTTGCAAAAACAGATCCTTGCCATACTCGCACCATTGCGAACGTGCAACGCCGTTGCCGTCAAATGAGGTGTCGAAACTCCCATCTTCATTGAACCGAAAAAGCGTAAAGGATTCTGGGATAAAGCGATTCAAAATGTTGTAAGTCGTATCGGCGATCGCCAAAATTTTTCCGTCCGGCTGAATCGCCAGATCCTCGATATAATCGGACGGGTTGCCGACTTCTTTGAGCTGGAAGGTTTTAATTCCATCAGCATCGAATGAAGTATCGAGCGAACCGTTCGCATTGTATCGAACGAGTCCGACGACGTTGGAGTCTCCACCGCCGCCAACCAAAATTCTTCCGTTTGCCTGGATCGCAACGCTGCGGGCAGAATTGGCCACCGCATAAATAGCGGTTACAGCGATCCCGTCGCCGTCGAAACTCGTGTCCAACGTACCCGAACTCAAAAGTCGAACGGTTGAAAAATCATCGCTTGAACTCGTTCCGGCGACGATGATCCTGCCGTTTGCTTGGATTGCCAAACCGTGCGGGAATTCAAGATGCGGACTTAACGAAACTCTGCCATCGGTGTCAAAAGTCGTATCCAGCGTTCCATTTGTGTTTAGCCGCAAAATGATGGCTTCGTCCGACAAACCGCTTGTGCCGACCACGATCTTGCCGTTGGTCTGAAGTGCGACCGACAACGGAATGCCCGCACTCGTGATCTCAACGATGCCGTCCCCATCGAAACTTGTGTCGAGCGTTCCGTCCGTGTTGAGCCGAAAAATGTAGGCTTGCGAAACCGCATCGTTCTCGCCGACAGCAACGATCTTGCCATCCGTTTGGATCACCAACGCGTTCACGACATCAGTAGTAAGCCCTTCGTTCAAAGTAAAAATGCCATCCGTGCTGAAAGTCGTGTCGAGCGTCCCATCCGTGTTGTAACGCGCCACCAGATAATCGTAATCGTTCCCGCCCGGGCGGAGATTTCCCGCTACGATGATCTTACCGTCTGTCTGCACGGCGACATCGTATGGACGTTCATCAACCTGCCCGCCCAGAAAATCCGAAACAACATATCCGCCCGAAATGCCAAACGTCGTATCCAAATCGCCTGGCGCGGAAAAAATGATGGGAGCCGAAATTAAGATCAAGAAAACAAATAGCAAATCTTTCATAAAATTCTCCAAACAAATGAGTTTTGTCTTATGAATTGCCACTAGCTTCAGCTAGTGGATCGAGTTTGACAGCCAAGTGGCTTTAGCCGAATTTCTGTTAAAATAAAGTCCTTTCGGCTTTAGCCTGATTTGTGCTAAAGCGGTAAGGATGATTGATCTTTCCTTCTTTTTCGGTGAGCGAAAAGCATCATTACGATCAAGAATTTTATTCCTTAGCTCCTTAACTGCTCGACCGGTTTCCTCAAAACAAATGAGAAGTAGCGAGACTTTCGCCGGTTAATTTCGGCGTCTCTTACGTTGTTTGTGTCCGACTTCGTGCGTTCCCGTATCACCCAAGTTTGTTCTTTTGACCGGCTTTGATTTTCTCCCGTTTGTTTTGTTTTGCCGGTACAATTCAAAACTCATACTCCTGCCCTCTGCGCTGGTAAAACTCACCGGTTGTTTTGGCTTTATCTTACTGGTGGTAGAAGTCTTTCCGGTCGAAGTACGTTGCCGGGTTTGTTTTTTAGTCTTTTGTGCTGCCCTTGGCTTTTTCGATTTGACTGCCGGTTGAGTTACGAGAACTTCATCGCCAACTTCCGGTAATGCATTCCCATTAAGGTTCTTTTTGCTTTTTTGACTTGGGCGGGTGCCTCGGTCTTGCCCGAAAGCGTCGCTTGCGGCTACTAAGCCCAGGGTTATGATCGCAATCAAGACTAAATTCTTCTTTAACATCTCAGGTTTCTCCTCTTTATCGAATTCAGCTCGGTTGATTTTCTCCGTGCCGTGGTGAGTTGACTGAGATGTTAGTCAAGTTTGCGGGAATAATCTTCAAAATTCCGCTCAATAATTCTCAAAAAAGTTCTCAAAATCCGGTTTTTTCAAGGTTTTATGCGAATCGCCAGCTTCGTCTTAGCGCAATACCCTGGTGAAGGCGACACTACAGGACTTCCCGCTTTCTCACTCAGTTGTGCAGGCTTCTGCGGCACTCGACCGGCCAAATTGGTACAACGCCCCTAATGTCGATATAATCCAAAAGTCGGTCAAAATGAACCCTAAACCCATAAGGAATCCTAAGTTTATGAAAAAGAATGCGGCCCTCTCGTTTGTTCTGCTCTGCGCTCTTCTGCTGACGCAGGCTCCTTTCGCCTTCGCCTCGATGGACGAAGGCATGTATATGATGGACAAGATAGCCACGATCGACGGCCTGAAAAAGCGGGGGCTGAAGATAAGTCCGCGGGAGATCTACAACCCCGCGGGCGGCGGGCTGAGCGAGGCGGTGATCCGGCTGAGTATCGGGTGTACGGCCGAGTTCGTTTCGCCCGAGGGCCTGATCCTGACGAATCACCATTGCGGCTTTGATGCCCTGGTGTCAGCATCGACCCCCGGGAAAGACCTGGTCGAAACCGGCTTTCGAACGGACGGACGGGCCGGCGAGATCCCGGCCAAAGATTACTCGATCTTCATCACCGAGCGTGAAGAGGACGTCACGTCAACGGTGATGCAGGGTACCGACGGCCTGGCGGGAGACGCATTCGCGACGGCGGTCAAAAAGAATGTCGATGTGCTGACCGCGGCCGAGCAAGCAAAGGCCCCAGCGGGTTCGGTGGTCCGCATCCAGGTGTTGAACAACGGTTATTATGCCTATCTGATCCAGACGCGCGAGATCAAGGATATCCGCGTCGTCTACGCTCCGCCGCGCAATATCGGCGTGTTCGGGGGCGACCCCGATAACTTCGAATGGACCCGCCATACCGGCGACTTTACTTTCCTCCGGGCATACATGGCCCCGGACGGCACCGCCGCCGAATACTCGCCGAGCAACGTTCCATACAAGCCGAAGCGCTTCCTCACAATGAACATCGGCGGGCTCAAGGATAACGAGTTCGTCTTCGTGCTGGGCTATCCCGGCGGTACCACCCGTTACCGCGAAAGCCAGTCCATCGAATACGCCCGCGACGCCAACTTCCCTTTCCTCGCCGCATGGCTCGACGCCCGGAGCTCGGCCCTTCGCGAGATAGGAAAGTCGGATGAAGACAAGCGGATCAAATATCAATCGGACATTGCGAGCTTTGACAATGCCTTCAAGGTATTTGACGGCGGACGGCTTCGCCTTATCCGATCGGACGTGGTCGAAAAACGCCGTGCCGAGGAATCAAGGTTCGCCCAATGGATCGCGGCGAACCCGGAACGGCAGAAAAAATACGGCACCGTGCTGGCAGACCTCGCGGCCCTGTCGGCCGAATCCAACAAGTACGCGAAACGCGATATCCTTGTCCGCCGCATGCCCGACAGCACGATGCCCATGCTCCGAACGATCTATTCGGCCGTCGCCGAAGGCAAAATGCTGAACGACGCCGAGCGGGCCGCAAAGCTTGCCTCAATTCAAAAGGCGCTCGATGGCCGCGAACCGCTCTACGAACGCGAGATCATCAAATTTTACCTGAAGCAGTTCGACGAACTGCCCGAGGATCAGAAGTTCGAAGGAGCCGAGAACCTGTTCAAGTCCTTTGACGGTTCCGCCCGCCGAGCGGCCGAGGATGCGTTTGCCGAAAATATCGCCCAAGGCGACTACTGGAAGGCCGAGACCGTGGCCGCACTCTACGGCCCGCAGACGATGGACTTCAGGCCGGAACGCGACAATGTTCGGGGGTTTGCCGCTGCCTTGAAGAAGGAGAAAGACGCAGCTAACGCTCGTGCCGCTGAGTTCGCATCGAAGATCGACCGCCTGCGGCTGCTATATCAACAGGGCATGGCCGAAATGAAGGGGATCACTCCCTATCCGGACGCCAATTCCACGCTGCGGTTCACCTACGGCAATGTCAAAGGCTACAGCCCACGCGAGGCCGAGTTCCGTACGCCGTTCACAACAATGAAGGGAATGTGGGAAAAAGACACCGGCGTCAACCCGTTCGATATGCCGCAGAAGTTAAAGGACCTCCAAACCCGTCGGGACTTTGGCAGGTACGGTGAAGGCGACAGCGTGGTTGTGAATTTTATCTCAACCACCGATATCATCGGCGGCAACAGCGGCTCGCCCATCTTGAACGGCAAAGGCGAACAGGTCGGACTCTGCTTCGACGGCAACTACGAGGGACTCGGCAACGACTTCTACTACGACCCGAACGTCAACCGGACCATCAGCGTTGACATCCGGTTCGTCCTCTTCGTGACCGAGAAATTCGGCGACGCGAAATGGATTGTTGATGAAATGAAACTGGTCGGCGGCCCAAAGGCCCGAGCGGCGTCGAACTAAAGGAGCAAGTGTCTTTACGGTCCAGGCGGGCTTTGCGTGAATGTGATCACGCAGAGTTCGCCCGGGCCCAAGATCAAGCTAAGGCTTGGTACGCCTCTTCGTCGGAGCGACCCTTCGCGGAGTTGCGATCTCACTCCGGTCCACGGTTGGCGTGGCCTTCGGCGACTCAGCCCCCTGCGGAACAACCCACAGCTCATACGCAGCCTGTTCCCTGTATCCACCATCGACAATGCCTATCCGGCCGGCGCTCAACCCTATGTTGACCAATTGTGCACGCATCCGCCTCAAACCCGCGGCCGCATGGCCCCGCGGACTGGTTCGCCCGGCGTACGCGATGATGTAGATGCGGTCGTTCGGCCGCAACATCGCCGCCGCCGCACCTGCAAGCCGTTCATTCTCCTGTTCTACGGTAAGATCACCGAACTCATCCGCTTTCGACGCGGGAGGTATCACGGTAATGGAATACGAGGCCTGTGTCATGCATTCGCCCGGATATCCACCAACCCATACGCTCGCTGTCAGATCGCCGTATGCACCGGCACCGGTCGTGTCAACATCGATCGATTTGGTTTGCTGCCCGTCCCTGATCGCACCGCTATTGACCGACCAAAGGATCTGCGGCACCGTCTGCGGATCGCCGCCGGAGATGCTCGTCGAGAATGTCGCGATGTGTCCATCCCGGACGGCCCGGGGACCGGTGCTCTGGACGCTGATCCGCGGACACGGCGATGCGGGCGCGGCAGCCTGGGCGGGGGCCGCTTTCGCTGGTTCGGGTGATTGGTCCTGCCCGAAGGAAGCAATTCCCAGCATGGCCGACAAAACTGGCGTCATAAAATATGCAAACTTTCTCATTGATCTATATCTCCAAGCGGGTATTTTGCTTTCAATGATAGCAGATTTTGGCCATCCGTGCAGGCGGGGAGCGTTGGTGGGCTTTCCCGAACCGTTCCCGATTTGTGGTCCGGCCGGGTGCGGATCGGGACCTCGGCGGATTCATTCAGTCGAATACTCCGCCGAGCGAGGACCATATCGAACCATCGAAACGGTGTATGATTCCGGCAATGTCCCGGACATAGACGCCCTCGGGTGTTACCGTTGGGCTTCCGGTGATATCCACGGTCGGATCCGTGGTCAGGTTCCAGCCGGCCGAATTAAAAAAGGCGAAGGTCGAGAGCCCACCCATCCCGTTTCGAGCATAGACCCTTACACCATCGGCAGTTCCGATCGCCGCGGGAGTACCGGTGATGACCGTTCCTCCGAAATAGGACGAGATATCGTGCCACGCCCAGGTCGCACCGCCGGCCGGCTTCGCCGCTTCCCACAGGCCGAAATTCAGTCCGCGGACGTAAACCCGGAAGCCGCCATCAGGCGTTTTGACCGCGGTTGGAAGGTCCATTATCTGACCGCCGATGGGGTTCACTGTCCAGGTCCCGTTGGAAGGTTTGTTCGCATGGTAAACCCCTCGGTCAAGGCCTCGGAAAAAAACGTCTACGCCGGTCGCTCCGGCCATAATGACGGGTGTTCCTATCGGCCTCACGACAACTCCGTTGATGGATGGCATCGGGATCGGCTCAGTTTGGTTATCACTTCCGTTCCACCAAAAATGCTCAAGCCGATGGAAATCCACCGGGATCGCACTCGTCACCACAGCCCCGTGATAGCTGTTGACGGCATCCGAAACAACGGCCGGGTCCGAGATCGCCCGCAGCGTAACGGTCCTCGCCGGCCACCATGCACCGTTCCCTTTCCAACGATGTACAAGGCTGTTGTCGCCTTGCCGTCGAAAGAATATGTCGTCAATATGAAACGCCCGTCGCAGCACGCCGGGAACTCCGACCGAGTAGGACGATCTGATCTGCCTGATCCCGCCGAATGCGTAGTAATGCAGGTTTCCATTGAGCCCGTGCAGAAAAGCGACATCATCCGAATCCGAACCTACATAGCGCCGGCCGTTGTTCAACTCCGCCAGTTCAGTGTCAAAGGCCGCATCCCAACTCACGCGGTGGACACCGAAGACGGTCTCATCGATCTCGACCCGAAAAAGATCGGTATCGCCCATGCTAACCAGGGCCGCCCTCACGCGCGATTCATAATCCTTTATGGCCTCGTCATAGGACATTCCTACGGCTTCGGCAACGTATGTATCATGCAGGTGCTGGCTAAAACAACAGCCGTCGTAGCGGCTCACGACCTGTACCTGCTTCCTCCCGGGGCCGAACGCACCCAAAACGTAGAGGTCGGGAAAACCCGCTATCTGATACAGTCCGTCCACATGCCGCTGCTCGTAATCGCCGATCTTTTCTCCCGGCGGAGGGGCGTCGGGATAATATTGTCCCCAAAGATAGAGCGGCAGTGTCCCGTTGATCTGAACGCTGAGCTTTATCCTCGGATCGATCGCCGCATACAGGACCGTCGTCCACGCCCCGCCGGAGAACCCAACCATATTAAAGTCCTGGTAGAGCGGGAAATTGTCGACGCTGGAGCGGCTCTGCAGATAGTTCAGATAAGCGGCTATCGGCTCAAGGAAATATCTCACCGGACTGCTGCCGTTCGGCGGGGTTGGAAGCGGATTTGGTCCGGTCGTCCGGAAAAACTCGTCATGCGGAAACGTTCCGCCCTGCTCCTCAACGTCGATTGTCGTGGTAAAGTCATTGTTCCGCGGCATATACACCGCAAGGACCGAATAGCCGTCGCGAAGCAATGCGTTCAGGAGGTTCTTCATTCCGAACACTGTGTCGTTCGTATACCCGACCGGATCTTCGTAGGTCCAATAGTGTCCGTGATGAAGGATGACCAGCCGATCGTTCTTGAGCACCGGGATAAAGTGGTGTGCGTAGCTGTTCAACGGCGGGGAAAAATCCGGGCGGATCGGAACGATCAATGTGTCCACCCGCTCAAGGTTTTCCAGGCCGGGAATTGGGCTAATGTCATTGCTCACTACCGGAAGATTCGGGAGCTTCGTCGTCGGAAATCCTTCGGTCCCCCAAATATAATTGATCAGCTCGGTTCGTTTGGAGACAACCTCCTTGGCACTCAAGATCGTTACCTCTCTATCATCGACCACTGCGTAAGCAGGTGCAGTCGGCCAGAGAAAAAGGAGCAAGAGGAAGAGAGAATTAGAATAACCGAGTTTCATAACCTTCCAGATCTTCCGGAGTTTGCATTGCGGTGCACATCGATGGGCAGGCCGGCTTCAATACTTGAGAGAAACGCCGTTCATTCCCCTGAGGATCGCACGCTGGCGGCGAACCACCCGTTTTCGATTCTTCGCCGGGTTGAACACGTTGAGCGGACTCGGGATCATCGCCGCAAGGAAAGCGGCCTCCTCCCGCGTAAGGTTCGAGGCGCTCTTCTTAAAATAATTGCGCGCGGCGGCCTCGGCTCCATAAATTCCGTCGCCCCATTCAATGACGTTGAGGTAGATCTCGAGGATGCGTTTTTTGGACAGGTTCCGTTCGATAAAGTATGTGTACAACGCCTCGCGGCCTTTGCGCAGAAAATTGCGGTCCTCCGAAAGATAAAGGTTCTTCGCCAACTGCTGAGTTATTGTGGAAGCACCGCGCTTGAAGCTCGGCATCGGCGGTATCCAGTCGTTCGGATCGTAATCTCCTTCCGCCTTTGCCTCCTTTTCGCCCTCTTTCACCGCTTCCTCCCATGCCTTGTTGATCGCATCCCAATCAAAGCCGTTATGCTCAAAGAATCGGGCATCTTCCCCCGCGAGCACCGCCCGCTGCAGGTTCGGCGAGATCTGCTCGATCGGCGTCCAGATCATGAACTTGCGTGGTTCGCGATTCTTGGCCTTTGCCTCGCTCAAACGATGCTCGATCATCGACGTCGTAACCGGATTTTCGGTGCGAAGACTGGAGATGCTGGGAAAGGTGACCACCTCATAGAGGAGCCAAACACCGATCGCACCCGCGAATACAAGAAAGAGAACCTTTGTCCAATACCACATACTGAACCAACCAATGCCGTGATAGTCACGCTAACACAATCATACGATTTTTTGAATGCTCGTGGTTCGCGAATTCGTTCGGTAGGCCCTGGGTTGCTTCACTTCAAGAATCAGCTTGAATCCATTCCCCAAATCGGTCTATGCTGTGGGTGTTCCCAAAGCTAGCTGCATAAATTCATAAATGATGAGTCACTCCGATAAGGTCGTAGCAGTAATTCTGGGCGGTGGCGCCGGTTCGAGGCTATTTCCGCTGACGCGTGAACGTTCAAAACCGGCTGTACCTCTGGGGGGAAAGTACCGGTTGATCGATGTCCCTGTCTCAAACTGCATCAACTCTAATATCGACCAGATCTTCGTCCTGACGCAATACAACTCCGCTTCCCTCAACCGGCACATCTCGCGAACCTATAGATTCTCGGGCTTTTCGTCCGGTTTCGTTGAGATCCTTGCGGCCGAGCAGCGAAACGACAGCCTCGACTGGTTCCAGGGTACGGCCGATGCCGTCAGACAGATAATGCCGCATTTGCGTTCCCGGGATGTAAAGACACTGTTGATCCTCTCCGGCGATCATCTCTACAGGATGGATTACCGTAAGTTTCTGGCGCGGCACTTCGATACAAATGCGGACGTGACCATCTCGGTCATACCGGCGGCACGCGAGGATGCCGAAGGTTTCGGGCTTTTGAAAACGGACGAAAATGGAGCCATCGTCGAGTTTAAGGAGAAACCGAAAGGCTCCGCGCTGGATTCGATGATGGTAGACACGGAGAAAAGCTTTGGCCTGACTTCAGACGAGGCCGCCCGGCGTCCGTTTCTCGCATCGATGGGCATTTACGTCTTCAACTACGAGAAACTCAAGCAACTGCTCATGGCCGACGAGTCGGCGGTCGATTTCGGCGGCGAGATCATCCCTGCCGCGATCAATAGGTACAATGTTCAGGCCTATCTGTTCAATGGATATTGGGAGGACATAGGAACAATTCGTGCGTTCTACCAGGCAAACCTCGACCTCGCCTCGCCGCTCCCAAAATTCAACTTCTTTAACACCGAAGCCCCTATTTATACGCGCAGCCGCCACCTTCCGCCGTCAAAGCTGCATGCGTGCGATATAGACAATTCAATGGTGAGCGAAGGGTGTATCCTTAACGGCGTTTACGCCCGCAATTCCATCATAGGTTTGCGAAGCCGTCTGGATGCGGGCGTTCGCATCGAGAACTCGATCGTTATGGGATCCGATTTTTTCGAATCGATCGAAGTTATCAAAGAGAACCTTTCCACCGGAGCTCCCCACATCGGAATAGGGGAGAACACTCTCATTAGAAAGGCGATCATTGACAAAGATGCCCGAATCGGCAAAAACGTTAAGCTGATCAATGCTGCAGGCGTCGACCGAAAGGACGGAGAGAATGGAAGCTACTACATACGCGAGGGGATAATCATTGTTCCAAAGGGCGCGTCCATCGGCGACGGCGTCGAGATATAGCGTTTATTTCTTTGCCACAGCGTAGCCGCCCCTTGCCCTGACCGCTATATCCTTGCGATCAACCTTCACCTTTATTTTCCGCATCGTCCCCGGCACACCTTCCGCCTGCGGGTAGTATCCGATGCTGTAAAACTCCCTCAGCTCGCTGGCTATCCGGGCAAAGGCCGCGTTCAGATTGCCGAATGTGGTTGCAAAGTGAACTCGGCCGCCAGTGTTCTCGGCAAGCCTTTCGAGATATTCCTCGGCGAACCTGTACTCCTCCGCCGTCGTCCCGCGCTGCCCTGGCATTACGATGGGCGGGCGGGTTGGCGAGCGCTGACGATCGTCGTCGGGGAACGTCCTCGGATCATTCCTCGGCGTTCGCGGACGATCCGACCGTGTCGAGGTCGGGATCGGAATTGGCAGATTCCCAGGCGAGCCCGGAGGTAACCTTGTGCCCGAGTCTGGAAGCGGAATGCCAGGCGGCAGGGAGACCGGAATGCGGTTCTTCATTGACTGAACATCGGCGTAGGTGTCGTAACGGATCGGGTAGATCAATGCGTCAAGCTCCATTGCATCGCGAATGTTCGCGGCGTCATGCGAACGCCGGCTGGTCGTATCTACGCCGTCAGTGAATAGAACGATCGCCTTTCGACCCTCGATGGACCGCATCCGCTCATTCATCGTCAGGTCAACGGCTTCATAAAGACTCGTCCCAGTCGCAATTCGCGTACTGCGGATCGCGGCGTAAATACGCTTTCGGTCGCTGGTCGCCTCGCAAAGCATATGAACTTCCTCATCGAACGATATCACCATGACCTTGTCTTCCGGGCGAAGCTGCGCGATAAACGCGATCGCGGCGTTCTGGATCTGGTCGATCTTAAACGTCGCGGAGTAGCTCATGTCCAGCACCAGTGCGACCGTAAACGGCTGGGACTCATTGGTGAAGTAACCGATCTCTTGCTGAACGCCGTCTTCAAAGATCGTGAAATTTTCCTGCGTGAGGCCGCCAATGAACCGGTTCTTCCGATCGAGCACGCGAACCGGGACGGCCACCAGCCTGGTGTCGATCGAGATCACTTCACCCGATTCTTCCGTGATCTTGTCCGCCTCCGGGGTCGGCGTCGGCATTGGCTCCGCTCGGCGATCGCGTTGATTGGACTTGTCGTTAGAGCGCGCCGGCGGAACTCGGCGCGACTGGGCAAAAACGCCGGATCCAACCGCCATTAAGACGAAAAAGGCCAGAACTGAGAGATAAATCTTCATCGCGGCGCGCATCTTAGTCGAGATCGAGTATACGATGCTTCGCCGGCAACAAAAAGATGTATCGTCGGCCGATAGGGTCAGCGTTCAGCAAGCCGGTTGGCCGTTTGGCCGACAATATAGCTGTTCTTGGCACGCACGACCACATTCGGACGCATCACACGCACCCTGATCTGCTTCCTTTCGCCAGGCTCGCCAACCCGTTCTGGGTAGTATCCAAGCGAGTACTGACGCCGCAGTTCTTCGGCGATCCCGACGAACGCCGCATCGAGGTTTGCGTTCGTATCGGCCTCGAAGTTCCGCCCGCCGCTGTTCGATGCCAAGGTTTCGAGGTATCTGCGGCCGACCTCATACTCGTTGGAATTTCCGCGTCCGCCGCCGCGTCCGCCACCGCCGGGGCCCACAGGTGGAATGGCCCCTCCGCCGAGAAGTATTCCGATAATGCCGCCTATATTGATCGATGGCTGGCCTCGACGTCCCCGTCCGCCGCCCCAACCGCCGCCGCCGAATCCGTCACGCTGGGTGTTATAGCGGATCGGATAGAAAAGGGCGTCGACCTCTTCGACATCGGCGACCGTACCATCGTACGAGGCATGCCGCGAAGTGGTATCTACCCCGTCGGTAAACAGAACAACGGCCTTTCGGCCCCGTATCTGCGTTAGTTCGCGGTTGATCACGTGGTCAACCGCCTCATACAGGCCCGTGCCGTCTCCAAACTCGGCCCGGTAGATCGCATTCCGCAGTATTCGTTTGTCGTTGGTCGGCTCGGACAGCACGTGGACCCGCTCGTCGAAGGCGATCACCATCACTTTATCCGCGGGCCGCAGCTGCTCGATGAACGAAACCGCCGAGCTATGGATCTCGTCGATGCGGAACGCGGTTGACGGACTTACGTCGATCATCAGGATCACCGTGAACGGCTGCTCGACCGATTGAAAGAAATCTACGTCCTGCTCCACTCCGTTCTCAAAGATCCGGAAATCCTTTTGTTGAAGCCCGCTTATAAACCGGCCCTCGCGATCAAGCACGGAAACCGGCATTGTGATGAGATTTGTCTCCACGCGAATTATCTCAGAACCGTCATCAGCAGTGATCGGGGTCGCCGTTGGAGATGGGCGTTTCCGCGTGTCACCGCTCAATACCGGCGGCCCGCCTCGACGCTCGGTTGAACCAGTATCGTTCTGGATCACGGGCGGGGCAGGGGTTGGTGTTGCAGCAATGCGCGGGCGGGTCGAGCGGCTGTTCTGGCCGAGCGCGGCCAATGAAGCAACCCCAAACAACACGGCAAGGGAAAAAATTCGTCTCATCATCACCGGATCTCCATCAAGGACAGGTTGGTTTGGGGAAAGTGACCTTTTGATTATTTACCCATTAGACGCGTTGCTAACTATTTTGGGCGGAAAACTTTGTGCGTGTCCATCGGCGGAACGCCACCTCTCCGCGTTCTACCGCGCATCCAGTTCCTCGATCGCAAGATCGTGAAAGCGTCGGCGAACCGAGTTTATGTTCACGAAAGGCAGCGGGTGGTTGTGCGTTCGGTTGGTGAGAAGTACGAAAATCCGGTCCTTGATCGGGTCGATCCAAAGGCTTGTGCCCGTAAACCCATTATGCCCAAAGCTTTCCGGCGACATCCTGGCTCCGGCGGTGGAATCTTTTGTCGAGGCAAGCTGAAACGCGAACGAACGGTCTTCGTTCATGCCTTTTGTGAAATTGGTACGGAAGAGCTCGCAGGTTTCCGGTTTCAGAAGCCGCGTGTGGTTTGGCAAAAACTGAAGAGCGATCTTGAAAACCTCTTCAGCCGTCGAAAACAACCCCGCGTGACCGGCAACGCCGCCCATAAAATACGCATTTCCGTCGTGAACCTCACCCCAGATCAACCGATCGCGAATGAAGTCAGAACCGCGAGCCGTAGCGACCGGCCTCTTTCCACGCCCGGCCTCAACAGGAAAGTAACCCAACTCGACACAGATCTGTCTTTCGTATTCGTTTCCTTTCTCACTTGCAGCGATCTTCCGACGAGTTTCCAGATCGCCGCACGGAAAAGTTCGTTGAAGTCCAAGTCGATCTGAAATCTGCGAGAGCACAAGGGTTTGCAGAGGTGTACTGCTCAGGAGTTCCAGCAGAAACCCAAGAAGGATGAAGTTGAGATCACTATAGATAACCTCCGTCTCTTTGCCGCGGCCTTGAGATTCGAGTATCGCGTGCAAAACAAACTCCCCTATCCGATCATTGTTCTCGCTAGCGCAACCGAAATCCTCCGGATCAAAAATCGGGGCGTCCGGCAGCAGATAAAGCGGCTTCCACGACTCGAATCCCGACGTATGCGTCAATAAACTTAGCAGGCTTCGATCGTTCGCCGGAACTCCCTTGGGCGAGAAGTATTTCCCAACCCGGTCATCAGCCTTGACCGTTCCATCTTCGACCAGGCCGGCAAACAGCAAACCGGTGACAAGCGGCTTCGTCAAACTCGCCAGGTCATAGATCGTATCCACCCTGGCCTCGATCTTCTCCGGCTCGACAACCGCGTAGCCGAGAGCGTCCTGAAATACAATATCTCCTTTCTCCGCAACCAGATACACTGCGGACGGAAAGTCGTTAGCATTGATGCGGTCCTGGAGAAGATCTGATATCTTGCGGTTCATCTTAATATTTATCCTAACCGATCGCGGCCATTGACACGCGGCGGATGCAGGAATAGACTCACGTTACACATTTTTTCTGGAGGTACTTTTTTCATGAGCAAGTTTGAATCAGCCGAACTCATCCTCAAATTATACGACCTGCGCCGCGAGGAAACGATGCGGAAGGCACGCAATTGGATGTTCACGTTTAACCCAGCGAGTGCCGAGGACATCGAGAAAACGATGATGGACCCGGAAGTGGGTGCATATCTGCGTATGGTAATGTCGTATTGGGACATGGCCGCGACGTTGGTTGCACATGGAGCGATCGACGCCGATATGTTCAATGAAGCCAACGGTGAGCAGATCGGTGTATTCGCAAAGATCGAGCCTTTCATTGGTGAACTCCGGACAAAGTGGGAGATGCCGGAAGCCTTTAAGAATCTCGAAAAGGTCATCTACGATTCACCGAACGGCAAGGAACGTCTTGAAAAGACCCGCGAATGGATGAAGTCTATCCAGGACCAGATAGCCGCGGCCGGAGCGGCGTCCGCATAGTTTCAACTCATTTGGGTTACGCATGGGCCGTCCGAACTGGACGGCCTTTCTCGCGCCATCGATCTGAAAATGCGATGCTCCGTCGGCCGCGAGCTTTGAACGCCTCATCCGCGGGTGGGGAGGTTTCGCTGGGTTTCGAAATGCTGGACAATGTCGGCTGCGGCTTTGGGGCCGACGAGCGGTTTTAGTTCTTCGGCGGCTGCTTTGGCTATTCGTTCGATCGAGCCGAACTCGCGGAGGAGTTTCATCTTGCGTTTTTCGCCGATGCCGGGGATCTCCGAGAGTTCCGAGGTGAAATCGCGCTTCTCGCGGCGTTTGCGGTGGAACTCAATGGCGGTCTTGTGCGTTTCTTCCCGGATCTGGAGGACGAGGCGGAAGGCGAGCGAGTTGCGGTCGAATGGGATGGGTTTATCCTCGCGGCCGCGGACGAGCAGGTGCGAGATCTCGCTGTGGCGTTTTGGCGGTTTTACAAGGCCGACGAGCATTATCTGCTCGAGGTCGAGTTCACGCATCGCGGCGGCGGCTGCGGAGAGCTGGCCTTTGCCGCCGTCGATGAAGATAAGTTCGGGAAGCTGGCCGCCTTCGTCCATGATGCGTTTGTAGCGGCGATAAACCGCCTCGTGCATCGAAGCGAAATCGTTGGCACCTTCGACCGACTTGATGATGAACCGCCTATACGCCGACCGCGCGGGCTTGCCGTTCTCGAACACGACGATGCCAGCGACGTTCTCCGCGCCGGAGATGTTCGAGATGTCGAATGATTCGATCCGCTGCGGGAAATATGAAAGCTCAAGCAGCTCCTGCAGCTCCTCAAGCACCTTTTGCGAATCCGGTTTGAGCACGCGGAAGCGTTGGTCAAAAGCGATGCGGGCGTTGGTCTCAACGAGGCCGATCATATGGCGCTTTTCGCCGATCTTCGGGACGACGATCTGCACGCGCTTTCCCCGGCGTTCCGTCAAAAGCTTTTCAAGCGTCGGCCTGTCGGCGAAATCGTTCGGCACGTGTATCTCGCGCGGGACGTAGTCGGTGGAATAGTACTGCGTCAGCACCTCGCCCAAAAAGTCCGACGCGGTGAATCCTTCATCTTCGGGCAGATCTTCCCAAAAGAATTCACGCCGGCCCACGATGCGGCCTTCGCGCATCGTGAAAAGCTGCAGAGCCAGCCGCGGCCCCTCGCGATGAAAGCCGAAGATGTCGATGTCGAGCTCGGCTGTGTACGCCATCTTTTGCTGCTCGCTCAAGGCAATAACGGCACGGTGAAGGTCACGATACTTCGCCGCCAGCTCATACTGGCCTTCCTCGGAAAAATGCCACATCCGCCGTTGCAGATCGGATGCGAGTTCCTTGTTCTTTCCCTCGAGCAGGGCTTTTACATCGCGGGCCGCTTCCAGATATTCATCCTGTGTGCACAGGCCTTTGACGCAAGGGCCGAGACAGCGTTTCAGATGATATTCCAAACACGGGCGCGGGAGGCGTCCGTCGATCTCGATGTCGCAAGTGCGCAGCTGGAATGCCTTGTTTACAAGATCGAGCGTCCGGCGGGCCAATGACGCGGGGAGCATCGGGCCGTAATAGCTGGCGCCGTCCTTCAATATCTTTCGCGTGATGACAACCTTGGGGAACGGTTCGTTCGTCATCTTCAGGTGCGGATACTGCTTGTCGTCCTTCAACATTACGTTGAATCGCGGCTTGTGCTTTTTGATGAGGTTAGATTCAAGCACGAGCGCTTCGACCTCGTTATCGACGACGATGAACTCAAAATCTGCGATATGTTTATGAAGCTGCCGTGTTTTCCAGTCGGCGTTGCGGCTGGATTGGAAGTACTGTCGGACGCGGTTGCGCAGATTCTTTCCTTTTCCGACGTAGATGATCCTTCCCGTGGCGTTCTTGTGCAGATAGATTCCCGCGGCTGCCGGAAGGCGTTTCAATTTCTCGTCGAGCGTCATGCATTTAAACTATATCCCATAACTTCCCGGCAAAAGAAAAAGACCCGCCATCGCACTAAGGCGAAGGGCGGGCACGCGTGGGGCAGCTTTTTTGTCAATGCTGTACGGCGGGAAGCAAAAGTCCGATAAGTATTGCGATGATCCCCGATGTAAATACTAATGTAGGTAACATAATTTCCGTCCTCCGTTTGGTATAAAGCCGGCCGCGCTAATCGTTCCGGTATATGAAAGACGAATGATGCTGCTTCTTTTGCGAGAAACTTCGGCACATTTTTTCCAGGCGCCATCTTCAAGTACAATAATATTGCTGTAAATCCAATAGATAGAGAGGGATATATGTCTAAATCAGTTGAACAATCGAAAGCGATCATCCAATCAATGATCACGTTGGCCTCGGCCGCTCTTGGCCTTGTCTGCGCACTTGCGTGGAATGATGCGATCAAAACCGCGATGAAGGCGATCCTCGGCGAGGACGACAGCCTGGCCGGACTGTTCATCTATGCCATACTCGCGACCCTGCTTGCGGTTGTTGTGCTGCTCATACTGGCAAAGGCCGCCGCAAAGATCGGTGGCGAAGCCGCGATCTCGCGCGAAGCCGAGGGATAGATCTCACGCATCACCAATTTTGCGTTCTTGGCCTCGCTGCGTAAAACTCTCTATGTGAAAACAGAACTTACAGGTTCTCCCGCAATCGCTGCGCACTTTATCAAGACGGGCGGCATTGTCGCGTTTCCGACAGAGACGGTTTACGGACTCGGGGCCGATGTGTTTAACGAAGTCGCGGTCGCCCGGATCTTCGACGCAAAGCGCAGGCCGGCGGACAATCCGCTGATCGCGCATATAAGCAGCGTCGATCAAATCGCCGAACTCGCGGCGGAGATCACTAACGACGCTCGGCTCCTGCTCGATAGATTCTTTCCTGGCCCGCTTACGCTGGTTCTGAAAAAAACGGCCCGCGTGCCGATGAACGCTACGGCCGGGCTCGATACGATCGGTGTGCGGATGCCGGACAGCGATCTTGCGAACGAGTTCCTCAGCCTGTGCGATACGCCCGTTGTTGCGCCTTCGGCCAACATTTCCGGGCGGCCGAGCCCAACGACGTGGCAGGCAGTCTACGACGACCTCAACGGCCGCATTGACTGCATCCTGCAGGGCGACCAAACCGAGGTCGGGCTTGAGTCCACTGTGGTCGATTGCGTGACATCGCCGCCGATGATCCTGCGGCCAGGCGCCATCTCGCTGGAATCGCTCCGGGCCGTTGTCGCGGAGATCAGAATGCACAACCGGGATACGCTCAATTCGCCGCGTAGTCCCGGATTGCGGCACACGCATTACGCTCCGAAGGCAGCAGTGATCATTATCGATTCGGCCTCCGATGTGCCTGAGGATTCTCACGCGGGGTTCATCGGCCTTGAGCGTCCGCCGGCAACCCTGGCGAAGGTGCTCGTATGTTCTTCGACGGAGGATTACGCCCGAGCGGCCTTCGCATTCTTTCGCGATTGCGACAAGGCCGGGGTTCAAACGATATATTGCCAGCAGGTCGAAGAGGCTGGGATCGGCACCGCTTTAATGGACCGTCTCCGACGCGCGGTGTCGCGTTGACGGGCTGACATAAACGATCGCGAACTCACCGTTGTCGCGGATCACGTCCGACCGCAAAGCCTGACTCGCGATCAACTGCTGCAAATGCTCAAGCGGGACGATCACAAGAGCACCCGTTTGGCCGGTCGATTGTAACTCCTCCAAAACCTCCGCGGGGCCAGGAAGCTGCCGCTGCTTCCCCTCATCGTCGCGCAGCAGGCGGCCCGGCGCGTAAAATTCCGCGTTGTGCGAGACCGTGTGCAGTGTAAGGACCTTTTCGCTTCGGTACCCGCGTCGATTCGCGGCGTCGATCAGGCCTTTGACCGAATCCGTATCGGCAAATCGCGGCAGCGCAAAGATCACAATGCCGACGACCGTAACGAAAGTCGCCATTGCGAGGGCCTTAACCATGGCCGCTCGTCGAGCGCCGCCGCGAATAAAGGTCATCAGGTAAACGCTTGTGATAACTATCGCCGGCGGCACTGCCGGCAGGATGTATCCCGGCAGTTTCGACCCCGAAAAGGAAAAGAACACCAACGGCACGAGCAGCCACGCGGCGGCAAACCGCAGGAGAGCGGCGATGGAAAGATGTTTGTCCAACTCAAGCTCTCGCACCTCGCCAGCCGCATCAGGTCCCTTTCGTACCGGTTCGCGTTCCCGGTAGAACGCGCGTTTGCCGAATTTCCAAACCGCAACCAAAAAAAATGGCAGCCACGGTATGGTCATCAGCGGAAGGACCCAGAAAAAAAAGTGAAATGGCTGCGGGTGTAGATATTTGTTCGAAGTGTAACGTTGGAAATGGTGCTGGATAAAAAACTGATCGACAAACTCCCACCCGTGCCGCAGGTACATCGGTAGATACCATGTAGCTGCAACCGCCAGGGCGATGGGTGTGCCCCACACCAGGCTCACGAGAAAAGTCCTGCCCGGCCATCGCCGCGAGATCAAAAAATAAAACGCGACGATCGCAAACGGAAAGACGATCCCGACCAGGCCCTTGGCAAGCAAGGCGACCCCAATAAAAACGTAAAAACCGAAAAGCGGCAGAACGCCTTCCCGGTCCGAACGCTGCTCGGCCGTCCCATCCTTACCGCCGATTTCCTGTGAAAGATCGAACAGGAAAAAGCACACCATCGCGGCGGTCAGGGGAAAGGTAAGGATGATGTCAAAACTGGCGCCTCGAGCAAAAACGATCAACCCGATGGTGGATGCGGCGATCAGTGCCAGCAAGTTTGCAAACTCGCCTGAGATCGATGCGGCCTTCGCGGCCCTCCTGCCAAGCAGCCAAAGGGATCCGATGGTTGCGAGGCCGAAGATCGCGGATCCGAACCGGGCGGCAAATTCGGTCACGCCGAAAATGCTGTACGAGGCGATCTGAAGCCAATAGAGAAGGGCCGGTTTTTCGAACCAATGAAAACCGCCCAGGGTCGGCGTGATCCAATCACCGCGTTCAAACATCTCGCGGGCGACCTGCGAATAACGCGGTTCATCCGGCCCAAGCAGCGGTATCGTCAAACCAAAGAAGTAGACAAAGACAATGACGGGGCCCGCCGCGATCCAGAAAATCCGATTGTCTTGTGACGACGGTATCTTTGTCATTTATCGAAACTTAGCCGAAAATGATAAGTATTACCGAATTCAGTTCTTGATACAAACAGATGCAAGATGACATCTCCAAAACGATGATAAGGGCCGCGGCGATCGGTGTCGGCAGTCTCGGCCGCCACCATGCACGCAACTATTCCGAACTGTCCCGCGAGGGGAGAGTCGAGTTCGCGGGCGTCTGCGACACGAGCGTCGAAACGGCTGCCCGGATCGCCGCGGAAAATAGCACGACAGCTTTCACCGATTGGCGTGACCTGATCGGCAAAGCGGACCTGGTATCCATCGCAACCCCGACCGAGACGCATTGCGACATTGCCTGCGCATTTCTCGAAAGCGGCGCGCACGTTCTGGTTGAGAAACCGATGTCGCTCTCGATCTCGGAAGCGGACAAAATGATCGCCGCGGCCGAAGCGTCAGGCTCAAAACTGATGGTCGGACATCTCGAGCGATTCAACCCGGCAATGGTTGCTCTGCACCCGCATGTAACGAACCCGTTGTATTTTGAGATACATCGCGTCTCACCGTTCCCGAACCGGTCGCTGGATGTCGATGTTGTGCTTGATGTGATGATCCACGATCTGGACGCGGTCCAGTGGATGGTCGGGAGTGACGTCGAAGTTTCGGCAATTCACGCGGTCGGTATCCCGGTTGTCTCCGACAAGGTGGACGCGGCCAATGCACGGATCGAATTCGCAAATGGTGCCGTCGCGAATATAACCGCATCGCGGATCGGCACCGAAAAGATAAGAAAGACCCGCTTCTTTCAGCCGAACGCCTACGTCGTTCTCGATTACGCGACAAAGTTCGCCTCGCTCACCTCGCTAAACCCTGATGCGGCCCATCCGCTGTTGGGGATATCGATAAACCGCCTCGAGATCAACGATATCGAGCCGCTCCGCGCCGAGATCACGGCGTTTCTCGATGCGATCGAGAACGACACCGAACCACCGATCACGGGAGCGCAAGGACAGCAGGCCGTCAGCCTTGCGGTCGGCGTTCTCGCAAAGATCGACGAACACCGTGATCGCCTGGGTGTCTGATCGCCTCGCGGGGGCGCCTCCGCTGACCTTGCATAACCCTCAAGGCTCGTCGCATATTTCTTTCACCCGCGTGAACAGCTTCCTGAACTCCTTTTCTGCATCGCCAAGGCGGGCCGCGTCGCGGCGTTCGAGGGTTTCGTTAACGCAGTTCCACCAGCCGAACGCCATGGTTTCGACGAGGGCGAATTTCAGCCGGTCCGGCGAGGCGTTCTGGCGGTCGAAGCGCTCTTGAAGAAATTGCGGACTTCCGTTCACCTTTTGCGAAGCGAGGTTCACTTGCCGCCAGGCGTCGGCCAGGTCCTCACCGCCGGCGATGATCGGACCGCCGTACTTCAATTTGCAGCTCTCCGCTCGCGGATACTCCTTGATCGACTCCGGCTGCGTGTATGCTCGGGCCGTAACTCTCGAAAGCTCATACACCTGCCGCATCTCTTTCAAGGTGTCGTCGCGGAGCTTCTCAAAGAATGGGGTCTTCACAATATCGAGTTCGCGGAGCATCGTCGATTTCCGCTCATACTCGCGATCGAGTTCGGCTATGTCGAGCTTGGCAATATCTTCGTGTTTCCACACAGTAGCATTAAAGTCGATCCGCACGCCCGCGGGGCCGAACAGCGTCAGCGTATTGCGAAGCTGGGTCTCGGTGTATTTCTTCGAATCGTAAACGCCCGAGATATCGCAGAGTTCGCTTGTCCACTTAAATGTCCTGCGCTGAGCACCGGCCGCCGAGACCGACGCCGCAACGAGGATGAGGATCATTAGTTTTCGCATATGAGGTTCCTTTCGGGCGCGGCTCGCCCATAACCTATGGACGGGTACGAATGGCATTTTTTGCGTCCGGGTCTCTTGTCAGAACCGCGAGCGATAGCGACCGGGTTCCCAGGTTCCAGTCAGAACCAGGAGCGATAGCGACTGGGTTCCGAGATGCCAGTCAGAACCGGGAGCGATAGCGACTGGGTTCCGATATCCGGCGCCGAGAAGAACCCGGTCGCTATCGCTCGCGGTTCTGACAAGAGGCCGGTTGCAATCGCTCGCGGTTTTGGCGGCGGGCCGTCTAAGGATTGAAACCGCCTATCGCAGATTCGGACGCGAGTTCCGCCGGCTTAAAGATGGCCTTGGCGAGGTCGATCTTTTCGGGTGTGCCGAGGATGACGAGGGTGTCGCCGGCCTCGAGCGAATAGGCGGCGCCTGGGCTGATCGTCGCTTCGCCGTTGCGGAGAACGGCTATCACGGTGGCACCGCTCTTTCCGCGAAGGTCGAGCTGGCCCAGCGAGCGGCCGATCACCGGCGAGTCTTCCTCAAGAACGATCGTCTCCGTTCTCGCGGCCTTTAGCGCAAGGCCCAGTTCAGGTACCCGTTCCGCAGGCGGCATCGCCGTCGAACGCAGCATTTCATAGCCCTGTCGCCGGATGCGTTCTATCTGGGTCTCGATCACGCTGCGGGCCGTTCCGTAGCGGTGAAGCACGCGTGAGAATATCTCGATGCTCGTCTCAAACTCTTCCGGTATCACTTCGTCGGCCCCGAGCTCGAACAACTCCGTGATCTCGGCCACGTAGCGCGTCCGAACGATGATGTGCAGCTTCTCGTTGAGCCGTCGGCCCTGGTGAACGGTGCGCCGAGCCGCTGGAGCATCGCTCATCGCCAAAACCATCGCCCACGCATTCTCGATGCCGGCGTGTAGCAAAACCTCGCGCCGCGTGGCGTCGCCGAAGTTGATCTTCTCGCCCTTCTCTTTCGCTTTTCGCACGGCCTCGGCGTTCAGCTCGAGGATCACATAGGGAATGCCCACCGTCCGGAGCACGCGGGCCAGGTTTCGCCCGTTGAGGCCGTAGCCGACGATGATCACATGCTGCTGCAGGCCGCCGCTGGAAGTCATGTGGATCGATTCTTCCGAGTTGTCGATGTCTACATCCGAACCATCCTTGAACAGCGTCTGGATCGCATAACCCAACCGCGGCGCAAACGCGATCAGAAACGGCGTTGCCAGCATCGAAAGTACCGATGCGGCAAGAAACATCTGGTAATCATTGCCGGGCAGCAGGTTTTGCTCGCGGCCCGCCCGCGCGAGTACGAACGAGAACTCACCGATCTGCGCAAGCCCAAGCGCCGCCATCGTCGCGATCCTCTGCGGAAAGCCGAGGACGCGTATGATGCCCCAAACGATCAGGGCCTTCACCAAGATCAGGCAAACGACAATGCCGATCACCGCGGAAAGATTTGCGAGGAGTGTCGTGAACGACAACAGCATGCCGATCGAGACAAAGAAGATGCTGTTGAAAACGTCGCGAAACGGCAGTATCTCGGCCGTGACCTGGTTGCTGTAATCGGAATCCGCCAGCACCACGCCCGCAATGAACGCCCCAAGTGCAAGCGAAAGCCCAAATTGTGACGTGACCCACGACATCCCAAGGCAGAGAAGCACGACCGTGAGAAGAAACGCCTCGGTGCTGCGCAGAAAGGCGATCTGCTTCAGAAGCGGGGGAAGCAGGAACCATGCCCCTAGCACGAGCAGGACCAACGCCAGCAGCGAACCGCCGAGATCGAGAATTATCCGGGTCGTCGAAACTACATCGTCGCCGCCCAGCACGGGAACGAGCAGCAGCATCAGGACGACACTGATGTCTTGAAAAAGAAGTATCCCAACCGCCGCCCGGCCATGCGGAGCATCCGCCTCGTTTCGGTCCACGTAGCTCTTTAGAACTATCGCCGTACTCGAAAGCGCGACCAGAAAACCAAAGAAGACAGCCTGCCCCATGCTCCGGCCGAGAAGCACAGCAAGCATCGCCGTTACCCCGACGGTTATCACTACCTGAAGTCCGCCGCCGACCATGACCAGCGTTTTCATCTCTCGCAGCCGCCGCAAAGAGAATTCAAGCCCGATGGTGAACAGCAGCAGCATCACGCCGATCTCTGCCAGCACCTCGATAGCCTCGATCTCGTTCACCCACCCAAAGCCGTATGGGCCGATCGCAATGCCCGACAAGATCAGCCCGACAAGCAGCGGAAGCTTCATGCGCAGGCAGAAGAACGCGACCGGAACGGACACGGCGAGTATGATCAGGAGTTCTCCTAAAAGCTCAGGTGTGTGCATTTGTACTGCTAATCTAGGTCAGCCGCAAAGAAGAGTAACTTATTTTGTGATTATGAGCGAACCTGCTACTATTTACAATAGGAGAAAGTAGATTCGTTTCGTAATGACGGCCCGGAACTTAACAAAACTTGTACTGCTCCTGTCGCTCGTTGTATCTTGCGGCGAAGGGATCAGCCTGTTTCCGTTCCCGGCCATTGATAGAAATGTTTCCGAAGCCGGCTCCCACAGCATATCTCCTTCGGCAAAACAGCGTTACCACTATGCCGCACGCCGCCTTGGCTCGCCGACCAAATTGGGTAACGGCACCACGGCCAAAAGCAGGCACGACGCGGGAGTAATTGCCGGCCCGGCGGCAGGGGCGGAACCTGAACTAGCGCTTGCCGGCCCATTTCGTGCGGACAAATTCGACTGGCCCGCCCTTCATGGCCTGAGCGGCGCCCTGACCCGCTACCGCAGCCGCGGTCCCCCAAACTGCTAATAACGTCCTGAACTAATGGACAGCATCGAACAACGCCCCGTGTCGGCGAAGCGTTGTTGTGCCGATCGTCCATTTCTCGCTGAAGCTGTCCCGCCAATTTCGCAAGCGGGACCAGAGTAGCCGCAGGAGGTTTTTATGCAGACTCAAAAGCGTCCCGGCCGATTAGGTCGGCGGGGGAAAGTTGTAATTACACTGGGTATCGTTCTCGGTACCCTCGGGCTGCTTCTTTATTTCGAGCAGTTGGCGATCATTTACATAGGATCGACCATGGCGTTGATCGTCCTGCTGATCGTTGTAGCATTCTCTGATCTTGAGAAGATAAACATCAATGCCGCCGAAGAGGCATACCTGACCAATCGATCGGAGGGTGTTTTCCCCGATGGCGAAATCGGCCAGGAAGGCTATGATAAGGATAGCGCTGCCGCGGGCAGCCAAAGCCCTCGACGCCTGTCGCGGCGGGAGGCATGAAGTTTTGAGGAGAGTTTTTGTTTAATGTCCACGATAAGTGAATCGAACCTGCCGGGTGTCGGCAGAAAGTTCCAGGTCGAAACCGCAAGCGGCGACCGCCTGATCGTCGTCATACACGACGACGGACGCCGCGAGCTTTATCACTACGATCGAAAGGTGCTCGACCGGGCCGACTCCGTACTCACGCTCACGGACGGCGAGGCCCGCCAGATCGCCGGCATCGTCGGCGGGTTGACCTATGTGCCAAAAGCACTTGAGTCGACCGAGGTTGTGCTGGACGATCTCGTGCTTGAATGGTTCACGATCGAGCCGACGTTTGCCACGGTTGGCAAAACCATCCGTGAGATCCATGCGCGAACGGCGACCGGTGCCTCGATCGTTTCCATCATTGAACCGAACCATGTAAAGCGCATCAACCCCGAGGCGGACACGCCTATCAACGCCGGAGCGACGTTCATTCTCGCGGGCGACCGGGCGACAATAAAGCGGCTCAAGAACCTGCTCGAGCACGGCACGACATAGCAAATGGACCATCTCGTACTGGAAATTGGGCTGGCACTCGGGCTGATCGCCGCCGCAATGGTGATCGCAAACCGCTTTGGCCTCTCGACCGTTCCCTTTCTGATCGTTATCGGAATGGTCGTCGGGCCGCACGCGCCGACGATATGGAAGTTCGATTTCCGGTTTGTCGAGACCGAGGGCCTCATTTCCTTTATGGGGCGAATGGGCGTTCTCTTCCTGCTGTTCTACCTCGGGCTGGAATCGAATGTATCGCGCCTGATCAAGGCGGGCCGGTCGATCCTGATCGGCGGGTCGACCTATATTTCCATAAATTTCCTCACCGGCCTCGCTTTCGCCTTCTTTGCCGGTTTCGGTGTCCAGGAAACCCTGATCGTCGCCGGCATCACCACCATCTCATCGAGCGCCATCGTTGCGAAGATCCTCTTCGACTATCGCCGCACGGCCAATCCGGAAACTGAATTGATCCTCGGCATCACGATGTTCGAGGATGTGTTCCTCGCCGTTTACCTCTCGCTCATATCCGGTATCGTGCTCAGCACTGCCACGTCCATCGGCGGCGTTGCGGTTTCCGGCGGGATCGCCCTGGCCTTCATCGTCGGGCTCATCGTTGCCGGACGGTGGGCCACGCCGCTGCTCGACCGCTTTTTCAGCATCGCGTCCAGCGAGGTCTTCATCGTCGTCGTTTTTGCCTGTCTGTTCCTGCTTGCGGGACTCGGCGAGACGATACATGTGGCCGAATCGATCGGCGCTCTGCTTCTCGGTTTGATCCTCGGCGAAACCAGCCACAGCCAGCGGATGGAAAACCTCGTCGTTCCCTTCCGCGACTTTTTTGGCGCATTGTTCTTTTTCAGTTTCGGCCTCTCTATCGATCCTTTCACGCTCGGCGGTGCGATCGGCATGGCCGTGATTGCCGCATCGCTGTCGCTGATCGGTGTTACCATTGCCGCGGTCATTGTGGGCCGCCGCATGAAGCTATCGCTCGTTGCTTCGTTCAACATCAGCTTTACGCTGCTTGCCCGCGGCGAGTTTTCGATCATCATCGCCACCCTCGCGCTCACCGGCGGGCTGGATCCGACCATCCAGCCGTTCGCGGCGCTCTACGTTCTGATCCTTGCGAGTGCCGCCCCGCTGCTTGCTAAAGAATCCGAGCGGATCGTTGGCTTCTATGAACAATTGACAAGCTATTTCGAAAGACCGAGCGAACCGGCTGATCCCCCCGACGCCGACGCCGAAGCCGAGGAAGAGCAACAGGAATCCGGGATCGAGCGAGAGTAGCGTTTATCGACTTAGTATCAATCGGCTCCGTCAAACGTCCTTCCGCGGGCAGCTGAATGGCCGGCCACTGCGACATGAAAGCCGTGCGCTGCGAAAGCTGTGATCACGACAAGCGGGAGATGGTGTGATGAGATGGTTTCGAACTAGCCCCGCGATCGATCTGTATGTGCACGCCAACCCGCGGCGACGATCTCACTCAGACCGGTCACCCGACGTAAGCATCCAGCGTCTCCAATGCCGAGATCAGGTAAGCGCTGTCGTCACCTTTTGAAATGCTCGCAGAGCAGCGGCGGTGTCGAAATACTTGGCAAAGTTGGTGATCAGGTTATCCTTGATCGTATGGACGTGGACCCATTCGGTGGAATAGTGCCGCCCGGTCGCGCGCACCGTCGCCGTCGAGCGGCCAAGCACTACGACCCGGTCTCCCTCGGCAATAAATTCCCTTACTTCGTAATCGGTGGTCTCTTCCGCGAGCTCCAGAATCTCGAAATATCTTGTTACCTCATCCCGGCCGTACCAAATCCCCCCGGATGGAGAATTTTCAACTTCAGGTACTGAAAAAGCAATATCTGCGGAAAGATGCTCCACCAGTTCCGAAATGTCGCCGCTGCTAAACATTTCGTAGCAACGACGCACCATCGCGGTGTTCGCCTTTTCATTCATTTCTTCCCTCGTCTTCTTGTCCCGGCGTGGCCGAGAAGGGTGAACTCAATGACTTGAAGGTAGTTATCGAGCGAATTATAGAACAGTTCTATGCAAGAATAAAGTACATTTTATACAGATGTAGTTAGCACATCATATGTCCTACGAGAATAGCAGGTGAGATGTCCGCTTTCGGCGGTTGAGGGTAAATGGCTATAGAAAGGAGTCATGAGAAATTACCCGGAGATCGCGATGGAGAAGGCGA
>JBFWPK010000012.1:0-132001 GCA_050250045.1 Pyrinomonadaceae bacterium
CCAGCAGAGCTCGCTTCCGCTTCGTCTCCGGCATCCATCGTAAACCAGTTCTAGGATTATCCCAAAAACGTAAACTTATAGGAGGACGAACCATCAAAAAGTGTCAACTTTTTTCAGGACGAGTCAGTCTGTGGCACATTGTGGCGCATTTTTTCAAATTTTGTGGGACAGCGGCCATTTGATGCGATAAGTTGTTTATTTGCAGTAGTTTCCATGTCCCAGAATAGGTTGGGACACGGTTGGGACAGTCAAATGCACCGCGGGTACGCAAACCATTGTATACAAAGGAGTAAGCTCCTTGGAAGCACGCGGTGCCTGTCCCACGTGATCCTGGCGGCCGACTAAACAGGTATGAGAAAGACCATGAATATTTCGCTGACTGAAGAAATGCATTCGTTCATTATTGAGCGTGTCCATGCGGGATGTCACAGTTCCGCAAGCGAGTATATTCGATCTCTTGTCCGGCGGGATCGAATGGATCACAACGAGAGAGTTTCCAAAATTGCAACGCTTCCTCCACCGCGAAGGGCGAACGATTATATGGTGGAGATCAACGAGGGCGACTCGCGGCTAAGGCCGTACGTTGTTGATGAGCAGTGAAATTGCCCGATTTTCCGCATTCTGGTATCCTTAAAACTTACCTCACTATTAGAAATATTTATCATAAGGATCAACGCTTAATGGCCACATCGGTAAAGAAGCTAAATACAAAAGGCAATGGCAGGGAAATAGAGACAGTTATCGCGGAGCCCGCTGAGGTTACCGAGGCGGACGGGTTTGTGCCGGAGATGAAGGTGCAGCAGACCGCGACGGCCGCGGCGAACGACCGAGCCGCGGCGAGGTCTCGCGATCGTCAGGGCCTTGATGAGGCGACGCTGGTCGGCATTTTTCGGACGATGTACCTGTCGCGCAGGATCGATGATAAGGAGATCCAGCTTAAGGGGCAGAACAAGATATTTTTCCAGATATCGGGTGCCGGGCACGAGGCGGTTTTGACGGCGGCGGCGTTGGCGATGAAGCCGAAGTATGATTGGTTCTTTCCGTATTACCGCGACCGGGCACTGATGCTCGGGCTGGGAATGACCGCACAGGAAATGTTGTACGGTTCGGTTGGCGCTGAGATCGACCCCAATTCCCACGCGCGGCAGATGCCTTCGCATTGGGGGCATAAGGATTTGAATGTGCCTTCACAGTCGTCATGCACGGGTTCGCAGGCGCTACATGCGGTTGGCGCTGCGGAAGCGAGTTGTCGCGCCTCGATCGTCGATGAACTCAAAGGCATTGTCACCGGGTTCAAGGGCGACGAGGTCGTCTATATGTCCGTCGGCGACGGCACCACAAGCGAAGGCGAGTGGTGGGAAGCCCTGAGCTCCGCCTGCACGATGAAGCTGCCGGTGATCTTTGTTGTCGAAGATAACGGCTACGCGATCTCGACGCCGGTCGAGGTCAATACGGCGGGCGGTGATATCTCGAAACTGGTGACGGGATTCCCTGGACTTCAGATCCAAAAAATAGACGGCACCGACCCGCTCGCATCCTACGCCGCGTTCAAAAAAGCGGTCGAATACTGCCGCGAGCGCAAGGGACCGGCATTCATCCACGCCAAGGTTATCCGTCCATATTCGCACTCGCTTTCGGATGACGAAAAGCTCTATCGCCCCGAAGAAGAACGCGAGGCCGATTCGCGCATCGACCCGATCAAGACCTACGCCGAGTTCCTGATGACCGAGGGCATATGCTCATCGGAACAGCTTGAAGCCTTAAGAAAAGAGGTCGATGACGAAGTGAACAAGGCGGCCGACGTCGCGGTCGCCACACCGCAGCCCGCGCCTGAAACGGCATACCGCAATGTCTTTTCGCCCGATGTCGATCCGACGGACCGATCGTTGTTCGACACGGAAGACGGCGCGGAACTTTCAGGAAATCCCGGCACAATGGTCGATCTGATCAACCGCTGCATGCATGAAGAGATGGAACGTGATCCGGCGATGATCGTTTTCGGCGAGGACGTGGCCGATGCTTCGCGTGAAGAGTATCTCGATCAGGTCAAAGGCAAAGGCGGTGTTTTCAAGGTAACGGCAAATCTCCAGCGCAGGTTCGGCTCGGCACGCGTATTCAACTCGCCGCTGGCCGAAGCAAATATTATCGGGCGTGCTGTCGGTTTATCTCTTCGCGGGCTCAAGCCGGTTGTCGAGATACAGTTTTTCGATTACATCTTTCCGGCGATGCACCAGATCCGCAATGAGGTGGCCGTGATGCGCTGGCGATCCGACGGCGAATGGAAATGCCCGATGGTGATCCGCGTTCCCGTGGGCGGCTATCTGAAAGGCGGTGCCGTTTATCACTCGCAGTCGGGAACGACGCTGTTCGCTCACACGCCCGGCCTGCGGATCGTTTACCCGTCGAACGCGCTGGACGCAAACGGTTTGCTACGTACATCCATCCGCTGCGACGACCCCGTGATGTTCCTCGAACACAAACATCTCTACCGGCAGGTCTATAACAAATCGGCCTATCCCGGCAACGATTTTCTCGTTCCGTTCGGCAAGGCCCGCAAAGTTCGTGAAGGTTCGGACGTTACGATCGTCACCTTTGGCGCCCTCGTGGAACGCTCGAATCAAGCGGCAAAACGCCTCCAACAGCAAGGCATCACCGTCGATCTCATCGACCTTCGCACGCTTGTCCCCTACGACTGGGAAGCGATCGCCGAATCGGTCAAGAAAACCTCGCGCGTCATCGTCGCCCACGAAGACCCGCTCTCCTACGGTTACGGTGCCGAGATCGCGGCCCGCATCTCGGACGAACTCTTCGAATACCTCGATGCTCCAGTCCGCCGTGTCGCCGCCACCGACACCTTCGTCGCCTACGCCCCGCAGGTCGAAGACTTCATCCTTCCGCAAAGCGACGACGTTGAGAAGGCGGTGCTGGAGTTGATGAAGTACTAGAGTAAAAATGAAAAGGGACGATTTGCCGGAGCGGTGGGCTGTAAGACTTCGGGATTACCTGAATGGCAGGGGGCTAATGATCGCGACTCGTTATCGGCGACCGATTTTCCCGCGAACCAATGTGTTAGAGTACTTTTCGAAGATGGTTCAACCGCATTTTTTCGCTACGCTTTCTACGTAGCTGATTCAGCCTTAAACGAGGCTGCTGTTTTCACCGAACATTGCGGTTACCATATCTTTCCGCTCGGCGAAACAGAACTTCAACTTTTGCATGCAACTTGGACTGACAGTGAAATTTGACTATGCCGCCCCCGAATGAACTTGAGTTTGAATGGGATGAAGATAAAGCGGCTTCCAACGTTAAGAAACATAAGATCACTTTCGAAGAAGCCAAAACCGTCTTTGCGGACCCCTTTTCAGTTACCATCGATGACCCCGAACATTCTGCCGAGGAGCGACGATTTATCGACATCGGTACGTCGGCTGCTGGTGCTGTCTTGGTCGTGTCCTATACCGAACGAAAGAAGATACGTCTGATAAGCTGTCGAAAAGCATCTAAAACTGAGCGGAAGATATATGAAGAAAAAGAAGGATTCTAAGAAGCCGCAACAGGAAAAGGACGAAATGCTGCCCGAATACGACTTTAGCGGCGGCGTACGCGGCAAGCATCATAAGGCATACCGAGAAGGCCACACCGTTACGGTTCACAAAACAGATGGGAGCAAACACGTTCAGCACTTTACGCTCGAAGATGGAGCGGTGATGCTGGAGTCTGACGTTAGGAAGTATTTCCCTGACTCCGAGGCCGTCAACAAAGCGTTGCGTGGCCTGATCACGTTGCTACCAAGCAAATCACCCAGACGGCAGGCGCGTTGAGACAACTCCGTGTGCAGTACACGCAGAAGAAGTTCTACTGCTTTTTCGGCGGAGATAACCGCACCCAACAGAAAGGCAAGGTAAGGTGTATGTCTCGCTGTCAAACTCAGCCGAGAAATGGTGGCCGATCGGCCGATCTTAAGCAAACTACGGGTCGATTCGCAAACAAAGTGAGCCGGTCACAAGGAACGGCCCACTTTCGATCTACTTATTTGCGTACTCTCAGTTATCCGCCACAAAGTTCACGTCAAAGGCATTGTCGCCCAGGTTTATCGTCCTAACTGGGTTAGCGAATATATGCTGCTTCGAGCTAATGCTAAGAACAACGGTTTGCCCGGCTTCGATGCCATCGAAGCGGTAGTAGCCGAAGGGGTTGGTGATCGCCGTTCGGATCTGGCCTATCGAGTCGATCAACGTGACCCTTGCTCCGCCAATGCCGCGGCCGTTAGCGCGTGCTGCCCTGCCCGAAAGCGACACATCCGCAGCGGTCGTTCCGTTGGCAAGCGAAACGCCGAGCATCCAGAAATCTCCTTCGTTGCGGTTCGGCCCGCTCCACGTGGGAGCTCCGCCGTCACCGCGAATGAAGAGCTGGAATGTGAGGCTCGTGATATTTGTGCCAGTGGCCCTTACCGTGCCGCAGCCGGCCGTCTCGGCAGAGCAGTTCGTAAGGATTCCCGTCGCGTTTCCGTTATTCACCTGATTGCCGGATACGACGAGGGTTGCATTTCCCTGAAGCTTATCAAGCGTAACACCGGCGGTGGTCAGATCAAGTTCGGTCGCATAGCCCAAAGGGCCGATAAACCCGCCCATGCCAACAAAATGAAGATACGGATTGTTTACGGGTGCGCTGAACGTAAGCGTAAGGTCGGCGACGTAGGTCCTGCTGTTCGTGGGCGGAACGCCGAGTCCCTCCCAATGCTGGATGGAGCTATACAACGCGAAAGCGTGGTTGTCAGCCACGGCTATTCCAGTTGGTGCACCGGTCGAGACACTGGAAAACTGGGTGTCCACGGGAGATCCGACCGTATTCATCTGGTCAAAGATCGGCGTGGTGTTCATCGTTGTAGTACCGTCGGCCCGGCGTCCGCCGAACACTACGACCGGATTTCCCGGGCCGGTGCCGACGCCCGTGAATTGTTGATTAGAAAGTGTCGCAGTGACATTCACAACCGTCATCGGCGGAGTGCCTGGCGCCGGGTCCGCCATCAGTTGGATCGTCTGGGTCGATGCTGGCCCGTTCGGCGGAGTGCCGGTATAGCTGTTTGCAAACATCTCCAGGGTAGTCTGGGCCTGCAGTGTCGCGGGCAGGAGAATTAAACAAAACGCGAAGAGCCAGAGTCTCTGGCGAAATCTCCCCAGGCAATAGTCTCTGATCCTCCGCATGCGGATTGATTTGGTAGTTGTCATTGGTATCTCCTCAGTTCGTAATGGAAGGAAAAATCAGTGTTGCTCCCTTGCCGTTCAAATTGGGGGCTGGCCCAATGGAGCTTAATTCTTTCTTGTAACATATGTGCCCGCTAAAGCCAAGTAAAATCTTCCCAATGTTTAACTTATCTGCCGAAAAGTGCAGTAATGGTTGAACTTCTAAGCACTATCGGAATCTACTTGGCGGGATTCCTCTGGCGCGTCGGCGAGTTGTTCTCACTTGCACGTGTCGATGATTTTCCTTTGCAAATATATGCGGATGTCACCGGTCCGCCATTTGATAGATGCCGGTCCCGAGACGTTCGGCAAACCCTTCGTTTACCAGCTGATGATTTGCACGGCCCGACTCCCAGCGGTAGAGTCCAAAAGCTCGCGAAAGGTCGCCAAGTAATGTCATACCGCACATCGAAAGATAGGCATGGGCAAGCTCGCGAACTGCTTCGTCACGCGGGATTCTCGTTTGCAGCTCGTCGGGAAAACGAGCCTCGGCAAGGGTCCAGATATACGTGAATTTTGGTACGTACACAACTTCCTGCGGGATCACCTTCATCCTCTTTTGCAGTTCATCGAGGGCCTTGGTGAGGTCGGCCTTTTCAATCAACCCGCACGCCTCTCGCAGTTCGCTTGTGGACATTTCCCATTCTTTCCGGAGCACCTTCAAAACCTTGCGTGCATTTTCGGACAATTTATCCTTTTCCGCCTTTCTCGATACGCCCCAGATCGAGTTGAAGATCGGGATCATTCGCGGAGCAAGAAACATTGAATTACCCTTCACCAGTTTTGAATAGTAGATCTTTCCGCGAGCGATCACTTCGTCCTTCAGCACCCACGCCCGGCTTGCTTCGAAGTCCTTTTGCACATTCCGCGGCATGTGTGCATCGCGCCGTCCACAGACGGCAATGTAAACCGATGGCAGGTTCTTCCGCGCGTCGGTCAGCCCGAGGCAGAAGCCGAGATCTTCGACCATCGCCTCGACAGCCGGGGCCGAATCCACCCGAAGTGACTCCTCTCGCCGCCATTTGCGGTCGCGATACTGTTCGATCTCTTCGGGAAGAGGTTTCATTGGTTATGCGGCACCGATACTACGTGATGAATGACAAGCGTCAGATATCTGCTCATATTTATCGTTTTGCCGAGTCTCCGGCAACAACCTCGAAACTGCTCGCTATCTCGGCCGTTGGGCGAAGGGTGGCGGCGATCGGGCAGTATTTGGCTTCGGCGAGCGAAATGGCGTCGGCGACCGCTTTTTCCGAAAGCGTACGTCCGTGCACGATATGGTTGATGTGAAATGTTAGAAAGCGGCGCGGGTGGTCGTCGGCCTGGGTCGCTGTAATTTCTATGTGGTAGCCAGATATGACCTGCCGTTTTTTCTCAAGGATCGACACGACTTCAGCGCCCGCACAGGTTGCGAGACCGACAAGCAGCAGTTCGACCGGCGTCGGGGCAAGCTTTCGATCACCTTTGGTATCAATGATTTGGGCGTGCCCGCTGGACGGCGTTCCGATGAATAACTGGTCGCCCGCATAGTGGACACTGGCGTTAAGGGTACTGGCTGGCATACAGAGATCGTCGGATCAAACCTGTTTTCCGCATTGAAGTCTTAACTTTTTCAGGTGCAAACGGGGCTATCATCATTATTTCTCAATAACTTGTAAAACGTGGAATCTCGAATTCAGAAGACAGCGATTGAGCGGCGGCAAACATCAACAGTGCCGGTTTTTCAGCGTATTCTAGCATACACAACTGGCTCTCGCTCGCTCAAACAACTTTTGGAACGAAAAATGCTTCATATCGATACAGCGGCTGTGGTGTGCCGACTCTTTGCCTGTTCATCGGAGATAAGAATATGAAACGCTTTTGTAACGTGCTTCTATCAGCGGCAGCTCTCAGTATGGTCCTCGTCGGATTCAGCTCTACGGCTGACGCCCAGCGGCGCAGTGAACGCGAGGTGCGCGACACCGTGCGTACGCTGAATTCGCAGATCGACGATCTGCAGTACGACCTTGAGTTTGAAGCGAGGAACAACGGCGGAGGGCGTGGAATGCAGGACGCGGCCCGCAGCCTTGAAAATCTTAAAGACAAGGTCGCCGCATTCGACGGTAATCTGACGCAGCGGCGTGAGAACCGCGACGACATCAATGAGATCATTGCCGCGGCAACGGATGTGGAACGGGCCCTCGGCGGTGTGGGCATTAACCGCTCGATGCGGAACAACTGGACCGGCGTAAAACGCACGATCGATTCGTTGGCGATTCAATACGGCGTTACACCGGACTGGACGGCGAAAGGTTCCAGTTCACAGCGCGACCCTGGCGTGTCCACGCCGGTTCAAGTGTCCACTGCCGGTTTGACGGGAACCTACCGTCTGGACAACGCAAGAAGTGAGAAGGTCGCGGATATCGTCGCATCAGCCAAGGTTGGCGCCAACCAGCAGCAGGAGCTCGAAGCGAAGCTCGAGGCCCCGGAAGAGATCGCGATCCGTGTCAGCGGCAACCAGGTAACGCTTGCATCGTCGAAAGCGGCGCCCGTTAGTTTCGTCGCCGACGGCCGTGACAAAACGGAGACTTCGAACGGACGGACGATCCGCGTCCGGGCAACGCTTCGCGGCCAGGACTTGACGGTTTCAAGTCTCGGCGGGGAAACGGACTATACGGTCAAATTTATTTCTGCAGATGGCGGCGATACTTTGAAAGTTACACGGCGGATCACCACAGGCTACCTGCGTGAAACTGTGTTTGCGGAAAGTGTTTACACAAAGACCGACGCAATTGCGAGGCTCGGGATCGATAACGGTGCGGCACCGCCGGCCGACGACGCATATTCGAGCAATGACCCAAACGATCAGTACGGAAATACGCCTTCGGTTGTGACGCCGAGGATCGGTGAGTTCATAGTGCCTAACGGAACGACCGTCTCCGCTATCCTCGAAAACCCGATCGACACCGAGGTCTCGCAGAACAACGACCGCTTTCGCCTGACCGTACAATCGCCTGACCAGTTCCGAGGGGCGATCATCGAGGGCTACATCTCGGGCGTTGGACGCTCAGGGCAAGTCTCGGGCCGCTCGAATGTGACATTCAACTTCACGAAGATCACCTTGCGCAATGGCAAGGAATACGACTTTGCCGGAACCTTAACAAGCATCAAGGACACTTCTGGCAAAGACGTCAGGATCGACGCCGAAGGTACCGCGAAAGGCGACAGCCAAACCAAGGAGACTGCGAAACGCGGCGGTATCGGCGCGGGTGTCGGAGCATTGATAGGAGCGATCCTGGGCGGAGGAAAAGGCGCGGTGATCGGTGCCGTTATAGGAGGCGGGGCAGGTGCCGGGTCGGTAATTGTACAGGGCCGCGACGACCTTAAGCTCCAACAGGGTTCGGTGCTGACGGTTACATCATCGTCGCCGATCAAGCGCGACCAGCAGATGAGCGAGAACTAGGCGAAGCGTGTTGATGGAGCTTCGAGTTCTCGAACGGAACCGCAAACGCTCCGTCCGCCGCTTGATACCGGGCTCAGCCTATCGCGAAGCGTGGCAGACGCCGATATTGTCTGTCACGCTTTCGTGCGCCCCAGCTGGATTAGACAGCATCGGTTCTTACCACCCAACTTAGAAAAGTGCTGAAGGCTGTGTAGAATGGAGCGTATCTGCCCAAGAGATTTACCTACACGTTCATGAACAGAATACTTCTGGCAATTTTCCTACTATCAGCCGCATTGACGACGTTTGCGCAGAATGGTCGAAGCATTGAGATCCGGATATTGAAGGCTGAGGATGCACGGCGGTTTGACGGTGCGCTCGGTGAGCTTTTCAAGAACGAGTCGTCGGGCGTTCGAAGGCGTGCTGCGCTTGCCGCCGGGCGGATCGGGGACGACCGGGCGGTCGAACAGCTTGCGGCCCTGCTGTCGGACGATGCGGTGGAAGTACGGGAGATCGCGGCATTTGCAATCGGTGAGATCGAATCGCTCAAGGCGGCGGATGCGGTGTTGAAGGGATTGAAGGACGCATCAGTGCCTGATGCCGTGCGGGCCCGGCTGGTCGAGGCTGCGGGAAAGATCGCGGCGGCGAATGCTGGACCGCCGAACACGGAGCGCGATCCTAAAGCCGCGGCCCTGGGCGAGGCGATCTTGGATGTTCTGGAAGCCGAGGAGGGCCGCCGCGAAAAGCAGCACCGCGAGACAATTCGGCTTGCTTTAACGGCCGCGCTCCGCGTACGTCCTGAGGGAGCGGATACGGTTGCCGCACTTTTCCTGACCAACATGGATGCCCGCATCCGGTCTGACGCGGCCAACACGCTTTCGCGGCTACGAGCGAAGACCGCGAATCCTGCCCTCCGGTCGATGCTGATGAGCGATGATGACCCGATCGCAAGGGCAAATGCCGCTCGAGCGCTCGGTTCCGCGGGCGACAAAGGATCGGTGAACATGTTGATCGTGGCCGCCGTCGAGGACGAAGACGCTCGCGTCCGCGTTTCCGCGATCCGATCGCTGGCGGTCCTCCACGATCCTTTTGCGATCGACCGGTTGCTTGAGCACGGCGAGGCATTGCTGGCAAGCGCCTGGCCCAGCGGCCGCGGTGCTAAGAGTTCGCGGAAACGAGCGGGCACAATGAATCCAGCCCAGAAAAGCGAACTGCTCGAGATCGCCACCGCGGTCGGCCGCCTGGTGCCCAAAACTAACGATGGCCGGACGCTCAGGTTTCTAACCGCTCTATCTGAGGCCGATCACCACCGTTCGCCGGAGACCGAGATCGCGTTTGCCCGCGTAGCTCCGAAAAGGTATTCGGAATACCTGAGATCGAAGAAGGACGAAATAAAAGCATCGGTTGGGGCGGTCAATGCAACCGTTCAGGGAATCGCAGAATTTGCGAAGCTTGGTACAACGGACGAAGAGATCGAGCTGAAGACGCAAGCCGCCGAGGAACTGGGAAAGGGTTTGAGGGCGTATTCGTCCGGTGAAAAGTCCGCACCTGATCCGCTTTCGGTGCCTGAACTGCTTCGGGCGTACGCCGCGTTCAAACCGGACGGCCTGGATGCGGAGCTTCGCCGCCATTTGCTGGACAAGAATGTGTTCATCCGTGTGGCCGCCGCGTCGCTGCTGGCTGAGCGGACAGCGAATAAAGAGAACTTCGATGCGCTCATATCGGCCTTTCCGAGGGCCCTGATCACCGACAAGAACGAGAATGACGCGCAGATAGCGATTCTCGACGCGATGTACAAGGTGGACAAAAAGGGATCGGTCGGGATGCTTTTGATCGCGCTGAACGCCCCGGATTATCTCGTTCGGAAAAAGGCTTTCGAGCTTCTGGGCGATCCTGAACTGCGGAAAGAGTTTCCCGCGATCGAGACGAGCGTCGCCGAAGCTCGTATGGATAATCACGATCAGGTTCGGCCGTACTCTGCGGGTTCGGGCACGAAACTCGGGCAGGTGCTGAACACCGACGCCGATTATCGCCGTGCGGTCTCGCGAAAGAATGGCTCGGTCAGGGCTGTGCTGAAAACGCGGAAAGGAACATTCACCATCGACCTTCTGCCCGATGATGCTCCGCTGACCGTCGATAATTTTATCAAGCTCGCACGATCGCGATATTTTGACGGACTCGAAGTGCATCGCGTCGTGCCGAATTTTGTGATGCAGGACGGCGACCCGCGCGGCGATGGCAACGGCGGACCGGGCTGGTCTATCCGCTGTGAGATAAACATGGTCTCGTACGAACGCGGCGCGGTCGGGATGGCGTTGTCCGGCAAAGACACCGGCGGTTCGCAATGGTTCGTCACCCACTCGCCTCAGCCGCATCTCGACGGCGGTTACACTGTTTTCGGTAAAGTGAACGAATCGGGGATGAAAGTCGTAGATAAGATCGTGCGTGGGGATAAGATCCTGACTGTGAGAATAGTCGAAGGCAGCCCGGCACGACGGCGAAGGAAATAGCTGCGAAGCAGTGAAGAACCTAGCCCAGGTGAAGCGATGGCGGAACCTGGGGGCAGGCGTTATCGATACAAGCCTGTAGGAGCGACAGAGAGTGGCCGTCAACTGTTCTAAATTACCGCGAGAAGAATTGGCATCCCTCGACGGAGCCGTAGGAGCTTAGGACTTGTCGCGTGTTGTGCAACACGCTACACTGGTATTCGATGATCAGGTCGTTTCGCCACAAGGGGCTAAGAAAGTACTTTGAAACGGGCAGTCGGACAGGTATCCAACCGCAGCATGCGAAACGGCTCAGGCTGCAGTTGGCGGCACTGGATACGGCTCAGAGCGTTGAGGACATGGACGTCCCGGGTTTCCGACTGCATCCGTTGAAGGGAACGGAAAAGGGGCGTTGGTCTATTTGGGTTAACGGGAATTGGCGTGTCACGTTCGAATTCACCGACGGGCACGTATATGTCCTGGATTACGAGGATTATCATTAATGGCTATGCATAACCCGCCGCATCCCGGCGAATTTATTACTGAGGTTTACCTTGAGCCGAACGGAATCACCGGCCGAGAACTGGCTGGTGTCTTGAATGTATCGGCGTCGACACTGAACCGAGTTTTGAATGGATTGAGCGGAGTGAGCCCCGTGATGGCCCTTCGCCTTTCGAAGGCATTGGGCCGCTCACCCGAAAGCTGGCTGGCGATGCAGTCTAATTATGATCTTTGGCATGCTCGACGCGGGGCAAAACTCGCAAAGGTCCGAAAGTTGAAAATAACTGCCGTATAGGTCAAATGGAAAATATAGAACCTCGTCGAGCCTTCGGCGGGGTGACAAAAGAAGAACGGCGGAAGGTCGAGGTCGAAGAAGGGCTCGATAATCTTGCTTATTACCTCGATGGGCTGTTTCGTATCCCCGGAATTGGGTGGCGGTTCGGGCTGGATTCGCTGATCGGGCTGATACCGAATGTAGGCGACACTTTAACGATGTTCCCGTCGTTCTATATTTTGCTTGCGGGTGTTCGGTACGGCGTGCCGAAGATCACGCTGCTGCGGATGGCGTTCAACATCGGGCTCGATTACGTGGTCGGGATGATTCCGTTCCTGGGCGATGCGTTCGACTTTTTCTGGAAATCGAATAAACAGAACATGGACCTGATCAGGACGCGCTCGACCGGGAAGGACAAGGGCACGACGAGTGATTATCTTTTCGTTTTTGGGATAATGGGATTGCTGGTACTTCTGCTCGCAACGACCATCTTCATCAGTGTATATGTCATCTGGGCAATTCTGTGGGAGATCTATACGGGGAATATTTGAATCAGAAACACGACCGGTAGGGAGTGTGCCTCCTGGAAAACAACGGGCACACTCCCTACCGGTCGTGTTTCTGCCTTTTGGATCACGCCGCCGCTGATTGTGCGGCGAACATTTTATCCAGTGCTGTTTGCAGCACTCCAATTCCAAACTCGCCGGCCGCTCGGGTTTTCAGTTTGCCTTCGGCGTCGAATAGATAATAAACCGGCACCCAGCCTTGTTCGTTTTGGAATACGTCCTTTAGCTTGTGCAGGCTGTCAACGGCCGTCGGCTCTTCGATCTTGTTTTCCTGCATCGCTTGGTTGACCGTATCGAGATCGGTGTCCGCTTCGTAACGCGGCATGTGGACGGCGATCGTTTGCAGGCCGAGTTCGCCATACTTGCTGACTATCTCGCGCAGCTTCGGCATCTTCTCCTTGCAAATACCGCACGACACAGCCCAAAAGTGGACCAGCGTCGGCTTGCCCTTGATGTGTTCCTGTAGATCTTCCCACGACCCATTGAACCAGGTCGTAGCTCCTTCCAAAGACGGCATTGCGTCTCCAATCCTCATTGGCATTTTCTTATACCTCAAAAAGCCGCGGATCTCGCGGACAGAAGCGCCATAGAATGACTACCATCAGATCCACATTCATCCGCAATGATCCGCGGCCAAATACTCTTACGCCTTCAGGTTTTCCTGGCCCGGCGTCCAATCTGCCGCGCAAAGGCCTCCGGTCTGCAGCCCTTGCAGCACGCGAAGGGTTTCATCGACCGAGCGTCCGATGTTCAGATCGTGAATGACCGAATACTGAAGTACGCCTTCGGGGTTGATGATAAACAGGCCGCGAAGGGCAATGTTCGCTTCATCTACCAGGATGTTGTATGCCTTCGCCAATTTGCCGGCTACATCCGACGCGATCGGGTATTTCACGCCCGCAATTCCATTTTGGTCCTGCGGCGTTTTCAGCCATGCGCGGTGCGAGTGGACCGAGTCGGTTGAAACTCCGACAACCTCGGCCCCGACGCCCTGAAATTCTTCGAGCCTGTCCGAAAAATGAATAAGCTCGGTCGGGCACACGAAAGTGAAATCGAGCGGGTAAAACAAAAGAATCAGCCATTTACCCTTGTAATCCGAAAGCTTGACGTTCTCTTTCAGCGTGTCGATGTTCTTGGTCGACGGCATATCAAAATCCGGTGCCGGCTGACCGACCTTTGCCAATGTGACCGTGTTTTCGGTCGCAGTTCCTGTTGCAGTTGCCATGTTTGTATTTTGTCTCCTTATTGTTTTTCGCCACAAATTACACGAATAAAGGAGTAGCTTATTTAGATCATTCGTGTGATTTGTGGCTAATTCTCTTTCACACACTCAGGGCATTTGCCCCTTAACGTAAACTCCAATGATTCCGGTTTGAAGTTTGATCGTTTCGCGGCCTTCTTAAGTATCTCGGCCGGCAGTTCCATCTCGATATCGACTAATTTCCCGCACACCGTACAGATAGCATGGTCGTGCCGGTGCGTAATGCGGTCATACCGGCTCGCACCACTGCCAAAACTGATTTCCGCAATATGCCCGGCGTCTTTCAAATACCGCAGCGAGTTGTAAACAGTCGCGAAACTTATCGTCGGGAGCAGCTCCTTAGCCGCCCCAAAAACCTCATTGGCCGTCAAATGCTCCGGCGCATTCCGGATGACGAGCAGGACTACCTCTCGCTGCTTTGTTAAACCGAATTCTTTGATACCCTTCGTCTCCATGCAATGTCGGATGCGGAATCACACCGCCTCAATCTAGTATTAGAATAATTCTAAGTCTAATTCTTGTCAAGGGTGAAATAGGGGTCGGTGATAAAAATGTCGCTTTGTCGCGTGAGCGACCGTTGACCTACCTGTTCAGGCTCCATCGTGGGCGAGCCTCCTAGGGATGAGGATTGTCCACGCCTGGGGGAACACGATTAGCGTCGGGCATCGGGCGGGAGGGACCTGAGCAAGCGAGGACTCAACCAAGGCCGCGGCGAGAATCAAGAGTACAACGAGTCTCCACAGATATCCTAAATCAAACTGACTTCGTTTCATTTCGAACGAAACTACTTCTGGGCTAATACATTTTGCATTCCGGGCAGATATATTCAACCTCCCCAGGGGGTATTCTATAAAGCTTTGAGTATTCCATCTCGCCTATTTTGAGAAAGATCACGATTCGTTCCCTTGGGAATCGCCGGAGCCCAAAGATATGTTTCTCAATGCGCCGTATACGTCGTTGAAGCTCGCCTTTTGGAGAGCTTTTTGGGTATTGAAGTATGATAACTCCGACTTGCCCCTTATTATCGGCAACCGCGGTGAGAAAGGTGTCGAGTCTGGTTTTGAGATCGAAGGCCGGCTGCTTCCCAAACTCGTCTATCACGATCGGGTGCCAGCCGAACGAGACAAATGAAGTTTCGGAAGCGCTACTCCGACAGCCCGTGGCTAAGCCCGAGATGTCAACCGTCGCGGTAACGCTGGTATTGTGCATCTCTGTAGTAGTCTGAACGTGAATTTGTGTAGTGCCTTGCCCCTTGATGATCACCCCCGAGGTCGTAATCCAATGAAAACCCAAGCCCGTCACAGTCTTCAGCTTCGGAGCGACAGTGAAGGTCATCGTATCTCCCGGCTGTGTGATCCCGGCTGGGCCGATCACATCGACCGCGGGACAATCAGGCTCTGGTTCGGCTTGCGCGATCGCGACGGCGTGCAATACCAAGAAAACGAGGACAAGCAGGGAGGCGTTTCGCATATTCATAGGATACACCCATTCAATGAGCATGAAGCGGGGAATCGTGTACAATACTGAACAAGTATAGATTCAGATCAGTTTATGAGCATATCAGCAGTAGAAGTTCAGCCGTTGGCGGTGGAGGTGGCCTTTGCGGAGGATGCGTTGAACGTGGGTTTGGCGGATGGACGGATCATTTCGGTGCCGTTGAACTGGTTTCCGCGGCTTGAGGAGGCGTCGGCGGCCGACAGGAAGAACTGGGACCTGATAGGCGGCGGCCTGGGCATCCGATGGAGGGCGATCGACGAGGATATTTCGGTCGAGAGCCTGCTGCGTCTGAGGTGAGGAACGGCTGATGTCGGAAAAGACAGTTGAATGGCTGGCCATCCTTATATTTTTCTTCGTCTTTTTCGCCCTCACGCTTGGCGAGGCCGGATGGCTGAATAAGAAAGGCGGGGCATCTCTTAACAAGGCGTTCGCCTTTTCATTCGCATCGAACATCTTCACGGTAGTTGTTGGATTCTCATTATCATTCGTAGTTTTTGCCGCGGTGCTGGCGCTAGCATTCGGCGGGGCGTTTGAAGGCCTTTCCGGAAACGACTGGCGCTTATGGGCCGCCGTGATCGCTGGTGCGTTGTTCCCGCTCGTCCTGTCGGCGCTGGCCAAGCGTTTGGGGCTTAGAATCTTCAAGCTTCATCCGGTCCTGTCGCCGTGGGCGTTCTCGTTCATAGCCTCGATCATCTTTGTGGCTTTGGTGGCCGCCGCTCCTACACTGTTTATCTATTTCACCTGAGATCCGCGTTTGAGTTATGAACATCATTGTCGGAACCGCGGGGCACATCGATCATGGCAAGACAACCCTGATCAAGGCCCTTACCGGCATTGATACGGATCGCTTGCCTGAAGAAAAGAAACGCGGGATCACGATAGACCTTGGTTTCGCCGAGCTTGATCTAGGCGAGCACAGGATCGGCTTTGTCGATGTGCCGGGGCATGAGCGGTTTGTCAGGAACATGCTCGCGGGAGCAAGCGGCATCGATCTGGTTCTGCTGGTGATTGCCGCGGACGAAGGCGTGATGCCGCAGACCCGCGAGCATTTTGACATCTGCCGGCTGCTGGGCGTTCGCAACGGGCTGGTCGTGCTGTCCAGGAAAGATCGTGCGGATCAAGAATTGCTCGATCTGGTCCGCCTTGAGGCCGCGGAGTTGGCCGAAGGTTCGTTTCTGGAGGGATCGCCCGTGATAGCCGTCAGCGCTGTTACTGGAGATGGATTGGAAGAACTGCGACGGGCGATTGCGGAAACGGCGAATGCCGTCGAGGCTCGGCGTGACGATCAAGTGATGCGGCTCCCTATCGATCGGAGTTTTGTGATGAAGGGATTCGGCACGGTTGTGACGGGCACGCTCGCCAGCGGCGAGATCCACGAGGATGACGAGATCGAACTCATGCCCGCAAGGCGCAAGGTGCGTGTTCGCGGCCTTCAAACACATGGACGGAAGACGCGCGCGGCAATTGCCGGCCAGCGTGTGGCGGTCAACCTTGCCGGAATCGATCACCAAATGGCGGTGCGCGGTATGACGCTTTGCACGAGTCGTGCGCTCGAACCTGTGCAGATCTTCGATGCCCGCGTTGAAGTACTTAGAAGTGCCCCACGGCCGTTACGTTCGCGTCAACGTGTCCGGGTCCACGTCGGAACGGCAGAGGTCCTCGCACGCGTTCACGTACTAAACGCTGAGAATGAGATAGTTCCCGGTTCGAGCGATCTTGCTCAATTCCGGCTTGAGATGCCGATAGCTGCCGTGATGGGCGAGACATTTATCGTTCGTAGCTACTCGCCGCAAACGACGATCGCGGGCGGACGCGTGATCGATCCTGCTCCGGCTAAACATCGCGGCCACGATACGCCAACGGCGCGCCGGTTTCTTACTAAATTGATCGATGCGGAGAGGGTTCACGAAGAAGTTCTACACCTGCTCGTTCGTGCCGGAGGTGTCCGCGGGGCCGATCTGCAAGGCTTGCAGTCGCGCACTGGATGGCATGCGAGCGCGATCACCGCCGCCTTGGCTTCAAGTTCAGCGAAAGGATCAATCGTCGAGGCGGGTGGCCAATGGATCGATCCGACGGTTTTCAGCGAACTGAAGCATGCAGCCCTTGCGGCCGTTGCGGAACATCACAAACGCGAGCCGCTCTCGAAAGGAGTCCCGCGTGATATTCTTAAGGAGAAAGTGTCAGGAAAAGTATCCGCGGACGTTTTCAGCAACGTCCTTGCCGCTCTTGAGCGGGATCGCAAGATCGTCGCGGAGCAAGAGTTTTTCAGGTCTGCCGCTCATTCGCAGAAGCTCACCGCCGATGAGATGGCCTTTCTTGCGGGTGTCAAGACCGAACTTGCCGCGGCCGGTCTCGCGCCGCCGAAGATCGATGACGTAATCGCCAAAATAGTCGCTCAAATGAAGATCCCCCTGAACCATGCTCACAAACTCATAACGGCTTCTGCGAACAACGGTGAGCTGGTGAAAGTGTCGGGCGACTTTTATTTCGAACGGTCTTCGATCGACGCCCTTATCGACGACCTTCGTGCGCATGCGTCCAGCCTTCCTGACCGACTGATCGATGTGCCGACATTCAAGGAGCGCGCAGGCGTTTCGAGGAAATTCGCGATACCGCTGCTGGAGTATTTTGATCGCGTAGGGGTTACGAAGAGGGCGGGCGACAAGCGGATAATCGTGTAATGAAAAAGTTCCTGACCGCAAAATGGCATGATCTGATAATGGCCAACTATGAGGTTCAGCCGGCATTGCTTGAACCGCGTGTTCCGGCCGGCACCGAGCTTGATCTGCAGGACGGCAGGTGCTTCGTCAGTCTGGTCGGATTTATGTTCCTGGACACCCGAGTGATGGATTTCCTTGTGCCGTTTCATGTAAATTTTGAGGAAGTCAATCTGCGGTTCTATGTGAAACGTGAAACCGACGAAGAACTCCGCCGAGGCGTAGTTTTTATTAAGGAGATCGTTCCCCGATCGGCAATCGCCGCGGTCGCACGCGTCGTGTACGGAGAGCCGTACGAGCGCTGGAAGATGTCCAATTTTCGCGACAATGACCATGTAAGGTATAGTTGGTCGCGCGGCGAATGTTCGAATACTCTGAGCGTCGAACGCGGAGCAAGTCTCGGCGTGCCAGCGGCGGGTTCGCACGGCGAATTCATAATCGAACACTATTGGGGCTACACGAAACGTGGGCCAAACCGCACCGACGAGTACAAGGTCGAGCATCCAAAATGGGAACTTTTTGCAACGAAGACCCCGCAGGTCGAGGTCGATTTCAGAAAAACCTATGGTGAGGACTTCATTTCTCTGAACAAGGCAAAACCTTATTCGACACTCCTCGCCCTCGGTTCGGACATTTCGGTTTACAAAGGAAAAACTATCCACTTGTAACTTGTAACTATCCACTGAAGAAAAACGTTCTTTCCAGTGGTTAGTGGCAAGTTAATAGTGAATAGTTATGGATATGGCAATCATCGGCATTGTAGCGGTCGCGGAGAATTACGCCATCGGTAAGGGCGGCAGGCTGCCGTGGCATTATCCGGCGGACCTCAAGTTTTTTAAGCAAACGACGACCGGCCACGCTGTGGTGATGGGAATGAACACCTGGCGCTCGCTTCAAAGGCCACTGCCGGATCGCCTGAACATCGTGCTCAGCCGCTCGGCGCAGATCGACAAGGCTGATAACCTGATCTTTCTCCGGAGCGAGACGGAGGCGCTCGATCTGGCAAAATATTTGAAATGTGATCTCTTTGTCATCGGCGGTTCGAAGACCTACGCCGAGTTTGCCCGTGCGACAGATGCGTGGATCGTCACTCGCGTACCTGTTGAGGTTGCTGATGCCGACGTTTTTATGCCCGCCGATTTTTTGGACGGATATGGGAAAGTCGAAACCCGGCAGATCGGCGAAGGCCTGATGGTCGAAACGTTTCGCCGCTGAACGGTTTTTGCTGTATTATTCAGTGAAAGAATTCTGACAATCTGTGAAATCGACGCGGAGTTATCTACTTCATTGCTGGAGGTGAACGCATATGATGGGCGGAAGATCGTGGGACGACTGGATCGACGAATATTCAAAGAGTCACGAGCATCCGGCCAATCGTTTAATGCACAGCTTTGGGATTCCGATGATAGCGGTTTCTCTGTTGATGGTTCCCGCCTGCTTTTTCGTTGGCGGTTTGTGGCGGATCGCTTTAGGGCTGTTCGTCATCGGCTGGATACTCCAATTCATTGGCCACTATTTTGAAGGCAAACCGCCGGAGTTTTTTAAGGATTACCGCTTCCTGTTCGTCGGCCTGCGGTGGTGGTTCAAAAAAGTACTCGGCGTGAAGTGACCTTGGAGTTATTTGCGCATAGCTGATAGCTGTGAGCTAACAGCTGTCGGCTATTTTTCTATTTCATCTATGCCCTCCGATGCGAAACAACTTGTCCTCGCCCTCGACATCGGCACCTCAAGCGTCCGCGCAGCGTTGTACGATCATGACGGCAATGTACTGCCCCGGACGATGGTCAAGAACGAACGCACGCTTACCGCGACCGATGATGGCGGTGCAGAGATCGATGCAGACGAAGCTTTTGATCAGGTTGTCGCGGCGATAGATGATGTTCTTGAGAAAGCCGCGAAGTTGAAAGGCGAGATCACCCACGCAGCCGCGAGCTGCTTTTGGCACAGTCTTGTGGGCGTCGATGCGAAAGGCAAACCGACGACGAAAGTCTTCGGCTGGGCCGATACCCGCAGCCGCGAAGCTGTGGCGGTGCTCCGAAAAAAGTTCGATGAGAACGAAGTTCACAACCGAACCGGTGCACGTTTTCATTCCAGCTTCTGGCCCGCGAAGTTGTTGTGGCTAAAAGGCAGAAACACGACCGGTAGGGCGTGTGCCCCGTTCACGGAAACCGATCATTGGCTATCACTCAGCGATTACATTCTCCTTAGACTTTCCGACGCTCTGGCCACATCAGTCTCGATGGCATCGGCAACGGGCATCTTTGATATAAGAAAATGCGAGTGGGACAAAGATCTGATCCGGTTCCTGAAACTAAAACCCGCGAACTTTCCGCCGATCTCAGCCGACAAAACGACATACGGGTTAAACACCAAATTCGCAAAACGCTGGCCCCGGCTGGAGAAAACCGAGTGGTTCCCAGCCATCGGCGACGGAGCAGCCAACAACATTGGTGCGGGATGTGTAAAAAAGAGCAAGGCGGCTTTGATGATAGGCACATCCGGTGCGATGCGCGTCGCCTATAAAGGTGAACCGCCCGTGAACATCCCGTCCGGTTTATGGTGCTATCGCATCGACCGAAAACGCGTGATCATCGGTGGGGCCTTGAGTGACGGCGGCGGGCTTTACCGATGGCTAAAGGACAATCTCCGGCTGCTCGCCGATGACGATAAGACCGAAGCCGAGATCGCAAAACGCCCGCCCGCCGGGCACGGACTGACATTCCTGCCGTTTCTCGCCGGCGAACGCAGCACCGGCTATCACGAAAATGCGGCCGGGGCGATTCTCGGCCTGCGCACATCGACCGATACGATCGATATCGTCCAGGCCGCGCTCGAATCTGTCGCCTATCGCTTTGCCGAGATCTTCGATCAACTCAACAGCGTTTGCAGGATCCGCGAGATCATCGCCTCCGGCGGAGCGCTTCGTGAATCGCCCGTCTGGACCCAGATCATCGCCGACGTCCTCGGCCGCGATCTATCGCTCCCCGACACCCGCGAAGCATCTTCCCGCGGAGCAGTTCTGCTTGCGCTCGAAGCTGTTGGCAGTATCAAAGCGATCGAACAAGTCCCGACACGTGGCGGCCAAAATTTCAAGAGCAAGCCAGCGAATGCAAGTGCGTATCGTCCTGCGCGGGAAATGCACTCAATTTCATATGCTGAACTGATGCCTTGATGCTGGATACTTTTGATGCTATGATGTCATTCATATGAGAACGACACTAACATTGGAAGACGAGGTAGCGATCGGCATCAAAAGCATCCAGAAAAAACGGCCGAATGCCTCTTTCAAGCAAATCGTCAACGATATTATGAAGAAAGGCCTTGCCGTCGATGGAGAAGCGGCAAAGGTTCCCTTTAAAATAAGACCAATGAAAAACGCTAAGCCCCGACGCGGACTGAACTTCGACAATGTTTGGGATCTCCTTTCCGAGGTCGAGGGCGATTTTTATAAATGATCCTTTTTGACGCGAACATACTTCTATACGCTTATATTGAGGAACTGCCCCAACACCGGCACATCGCGAAATGGGTGGAGGGCCTTTTTGCTAGACAAACGGAATCGATCGCACTAACGTGGATCGTCCTAAACGCCTTTCTTAGGATCTCAACAAGTAAGCGGATCTTTGGACGTCCCTGGAAGATTGCAGACGCTGCCGAGCGAATTGATCAACTACTCGCCCATCCGATGACGTTGGTCGTTGGCCCTTCGGACGACCATTGGAAGACCTACAATAGGATATTGAGCGAAGTGCGTGTAACTGGCAATCTCGTGATGGATGCTCATATTGCCGCGATCGCCGCCGAGCAAAATGCCTCCGTCGCAAGCGCCGACAAGGATTTTCGAAAGTTCTCAGATTTCGTGAAGATCGTTGATCCGCTTGCGAAATAAGGACACGGAAAACACCAACAGCAAGGTCAATTTCACCTTGCGCGGTGCGCACAATATTCTGACGGGTGTTTAGTGATGGGGACAATGAAACGCATTTATTTATTGGGTTTTATGTGCGGGTTGATAGTGGTGTCGATTTCCGGCCAGTCAACGCAATGCGGAAGCCTAAAGATCCTTTCTCCCGAATATCTCGATCCCTGGGATTCAAGATATTTTACCGCCAAGACCGCGACGGGCAAATCGGTAACCGCCGACTGGATTTTAGTCACAGAGAACTACCGCACCAAACGGGTTGAGGTTGAGACGATTGGGCAAAAAGATTCTGTAAGGCCGCAACTGTGGGATTCTAATGATAGTGGGATCGTTACCGCGATCGCAACCGCGAAATCACCGTCAGGCTGCAGCATGACGGCCGCCGTGCATACCGTTGTAGTTGAGCGGACAGGCTCCCCGCTGATAATTGATGAATATGGCAAGATGGCCCGAAATGATGAGCGAGGTCGGTTGGATGTGGCGATTACTGAAATGAATACACGTCCCAAGCTAAACTTGCTTGTTTACTTATATTTTAGGCCAACCGATCAACCGATCGCCAGGCGGCTGCGGATGACTCAGATTCGCAATCACGTAGTTAGCTTTAGAAAATTCGATGCCAAAAGGGTGGTCTTTCTTCTATCAGAATCGGATCGAACGTATGTGAGATTGCAGGCCGCATCGCCAATTGAAACTGAAGCGGTCTCGTCGTTTCCGGAATATCTGGTCATTCGTGCATCACAATTTGCAGATTACAAAAAACTATTCCAATAAACTAAACTTGGTAAATGAACACAGCAGCCAAAATGAAACGATCAACCGACATCGACCAGCTTTCTATAAACACGATTCGCACGCTATCGCTTGATGCGGTGCAGCGGGCTAATTCCGGGCATCCGGGGCTGCCGCTTGGGATGGCACCGGCGGCCTATGTGCTTTGGACCAAGTTCCTGCGGCACAATCCGAAGAACCCGAAGTGGTTCAACCGCGACCGGTTTTTGCTGAGCGCCGGGCATGGGTCGATGTTGATCTATTCGCTGCTGCACTTGACGGGCTATGCTCTGTCGATGGACGAGCTGAAGAATTTTCGCCAGCTTCATTCGAAAACGCCGGGGCATCCGGAGAATATTTTGACGCCGGGCGTCGAGATCACGACGGGGCCGCTTGGGCAGGGTTTTGCGAACGGCGTCGGGATGGGCATCGCACAGAAACATCTTGAAGCGATGTTCAACCGCCCGGGCCATAACGTCATTGATCACTTCATTTACTGCATCTGCTCGGACGGCGATCTGATGGAAGGAGTGTCGTATGAGTCTGCTTCGCTTGCCGGGCATTTGAAGCTCGACAACCTGATCTATCTGTACGACGACAATCAAATTACGATCGACGGCCCGACAAGCCTTGCATTTTCGGAGAATGTGACGAAGCGTTTCGAATCCTGCGGTTGGGAGGTTTCGGTTGTCGAAGACGGCAACGACCTGCCGGCGATCGAGAACGCGATCAGGGCGGCGCAAAAAAGCACCGGCAAGCCGAAACTGATCCGCGTAAAGACGATCATCGGTTACGGAATGCCGAAGCAGGGTACGTCAAAAGCTCACTCGGACGCCCCCGGCGTTGATGCGGTTAAGGAAACCAAACGCAATCTCGATTGGCCCGAGAACAAAAGCTTCTTCGTGCCAAAGGAAGTGCTCTCGCACTTCCGACAGGCCGTAAAGAACGGCGCACGGCTTGAGAAAGATTGGGAAGCGGCGGTGAAGAAATATTCGAAAGCGTTTCCCGAACTCGGCAAGACCTTGCGCGAGACGCGCGCCGGAAAATTGCCCGAGGGTTGGCAGAAGTCGCTACCGAAATTCGATAATGCTGAATCAAAGGCGACGCGTGCGTATTCAGGCGAAGTGATAAATGCGATCGCTGACAAGATCCCGCAGTTGATCGGCGGCTCGGGCGACCTAACGCCATCGAATAATACTTACATCAAATCTTCTTCGAACTTCGAAGCCGGCCGTTACGCGAACCGCAACATCCATTTCGGCATTCGCGAACACGCAATGGGCTCGACGATGAACGGCATGGCTCTGTACGGCAGCCTCATCCCGTTCGGCGGAACGTTCCAGACGTTTTCGGACTATATGCGGCCGGCGATAAGGCTTGCGGCGTTGTCGCATATTCAGGTGCTGTTCGTGTTCACGCACGACTCGATCGGCCTCGGCGAGGACGGCCCGACGCACCAGTCGGTCGAGCACCTCGCGGCCCTGCGTGCGATCCCAAACCTTGCCGTCATCCGCCCGTGCGACGCCCACGAAACCCGCGAAGCGTGGCGAGCCGCTTTACTGCGAACTGACGGTCCTACTTCGTTCGCGTTCTCGCGTCAAAAGGTCGCTCTGATTGACCGCAAGAAATTCGCGTCGGCAAGCGGCCTTCACAAAGGCGCCTACATTTTGGCCGAAGCCGAGAACGCCAAAGGCGGAAAGGCCGAACCAAAACTGATCCTCATCGCCACCGGCTCCGAGGTCGGCCTCGCAATGGAAGCCCGCGAAAAACTAAACCGCTCAGGCACCCCAACCCGCGTCCTCTCAATGCCCTGCTGGGAATTCTTCGACGCCCAATCCGCGAAATACCGCGAATCCGTCCTGCCTGCAAAAGTAAAAGCCCGCCTCGCCATCGAAGCCGGCGTTTCGCTTGGTTGGGCCAAATACACCGGCGACTCCGGCGAAACGCTATCCGTTGACCGTTTCGGAGCCTCGGCTCCGGCCGAAGATGTGTTTCGGGATTATGGGTTTACGGTCGAGAATGTTGTAAAGAAGGCGAAAAGGCTGTTGTAGCGTTCTCTATGCTGACCAATACTGCCGAAAAGAAGCTCGTCGAACGGTCAAGGTCGCGAAATACTCTTAGCAAAGATAGACGAAAGGACTATGATCCTACTTAACGATATTCTTGATCTCGACTCCGTGGCCCTCGGAAACACCAAAATCAGATTCGTAACTTCGAATGGTGCGACTAACCCGATCGATCTATTCAAGAATGATAGAAGTCAGATGGACAAGTGGCTGTATAAGAATCCCAAGCGAGTTAGAGTCTTTCGCGAAGGTCAGACCGTCGTCGGCCTTGCAAGGATCGAGGGTGGTAAATGGCTTTTGTTCGATGTTGGAGAGATTAAGAAGGACCTGAATCAATTGAACGCGGTTGGTTACGAATTCGAACACGTAAGTGAGTATGAAAAATATTTCGGACGAGTGATTGTTGAGTTTAAGAATCGGTCACAACAAATGGTCAGGCGAGCGGAAAGTGTCATTGATCGTTGCGTCGTTCGTCAGATACTCGAGGATACTTTTGACAATGATGTTTTCCCTGGCTATGAGAATGTAAACCTGTCCTGGAATGACTTAAACCGAGTCCTGACCAAGAGCGTCTGGAAAACGGCTTTGGAGAACCAGAAAGGCGTTTACCTGATTACCGACAAGAGCAATGGCCAGATGTACGTTGGTTCAGCCTACGGAACCACTATGATCTACGGCAGATGGGCTTCATATGTTAAATGCGGACATGGCGGGAATGTTGAATTGAAGAAACGAACGTTTGATCACATAAAGGAGAATTTCTATTACTCGATACTGGATATCTATAAATCCACGATCGAAGATAAGGTAATCATAAGTAGGGAAAGTTGGTGGAAGAAAACACTTATGACAAGAGAATTCGGATACAACATCAATTAGGAAACGGTCATCGTTTGGAAACCTTTCGCCGGTGGCCGACTTTGACGACGACAACCACCAATCGTCGGTCTTCAATCGAATAGAGAATTCTGTAGACACCTTGTCGAACTCGATATCGCTCCGACGCAGAAAGTTTCTTGCTTCCGGGCGGTCGTGGGTCGTCGGCCAATCGCTCAATTCTTTTCAGTATTCTGCGACGGTCGATCTTAGGAACCTGGTCGAGATCCTTCCAAACTGACGCCTTGAACTCGATGCTATATTTTGCCATCCGCCTTGAGCTTGGCCAGAAATTCCTCGTACGAGACGTTTGGTTCGCTCGCCCGCTCCTCAAAGGCGGCCAGGTCTTCTTCGTCCTCGCTTAACGTCGCGATGAGTGCATCGTTAACTATGTCTGAAATGCTCTGGTCCGTTACCGCCGCCTTCAACTTGATCGCTTGATGAATATCGGGCCGGAAGTAGACAGTGGCGCGTTTTAAGTGAGTTGCCATAGCATAAATCATAACGTTATGACGTTAAAACGTCAAGGCGTTAGGCGCGGGAACTCTGTTTGATAATCCTTTCAGCATTGTCCTGGACTCAATGCCTATTCGCACGATATCGAGCGCGTCAAAGAAAATGCCGGGTGGATGAGCGAAACTGCGAAGCGCGATGGCGTTCGTCAGCGAATCGTTGACTTGCACAGTTGTATGTGTAAGTATCTACACATGGCGACGAATCTCGCGATCGACGATAAACTGATCGAAGCAGCTCGAAAGGCCGGAGGGCATCGTACGAAAAAAGCCACTGTTACCGAAGCGCTCGTTGAATACATTCAGCGTCGCAAACAAGCTAAGATCGTAAGCATCTTCGGAAAGATCGACCTTGATCCGGCATATGACTATAAAAAGCAGCGTGCGCGATCATGAAAGTCCTGGTTGATACATCCGTCTGGTCTCTGGCTTTGAGACGATCCGGCGCAACTCATCCGTCCAGATCCAGGCTTGAAGAACTAATTCAGAACGGCCTTGTCGCCATAATTGGGCCTATCCGTCAAGAGATCCTTTCAGGCGTGAAGATCGAGTCCCAGTTCAAATTGCTGCGAGAGAATTTAAGGAACTTTCCGGATGTTGTTTTGACGACCGATGACTACGAAGAGGCGGCCAGCTTCTTTAACAAATGCCGCACGCGGGGCATTCAAGGCTCTAACACAGATTTTCTGATATGCGCGGCTTCCGTACGTCGAAATATGTCGATCTTTACTACGGACCAGGATTTTAAACACTACGCAAAGGTCCTGCCGATCAGGCTTCACATGGAAAAGTGAACATCTCGAATCTCAATACGCCGTGCATCCTTCTCGACATCGAGCGTGTGCGTCGAAACGCCGAGCGAATGAGCGATGTTGCGAAACGCAATAACGTCCGGTTGCGGCCGCATGTTAAGACGCATAAGTGCGTCGAGGTGGCGAGGATACAGACGGCGGGGCATAGCGGGGCGATAACGGTTTCGACGTTGGCTGAAGCGAGGGCCTTTGCGCGGGCCGGGTTTTCGGATATCACTTACGCGGTGCCGATCGAACGCGGGAAATTTGCGGATGCGATCGAGATCGCACGGCTTGGCGGGATAAAGCTGAATTTGCTGACGGACGATGCGGAGACGGTGAAAGCGTTGGACGCGGCGGCGGATGAGCCGGGTTTGAGCTTTGATGTGTTCGTGAAGACCGATGTCGGCACGCATCGCGTCGGGGTTGAGCCGCACACGGCGGAGGCGATCGAGATACCGCGGTTATTGTTCGATTCCCGCAAACTGAAGTTTGCGGGACTGCTGACGCACGCCGGGCATTCTTATGATGCAAAGTCGAAAGAAGAGATTCTCGCGGTCGCGCGGCATGAGCGGGATTCGATGGTAGAGCTGGCTGAAAAATTAAGAAGCCAGAGTATCGAAGTGCCGACGGTCAGCATCGGTTCGACACCTACGATGTCGCTGATCGATCATCTCGAGGGCATCGATGAGATTCGCCCCGGCAACTACATCTTCTTCGACAATTTTCAGGCAACGCTTGGCAGCTGCTCTTTCGAAGACACGGCGTTGACGGTCCTTGCGGCGGTGATCCACAAAGACAAGACCCGAAACCGGTTGGTCGTAGATGCCGGAGCTGTTGCGCTATCAAAAGATCGCGGCCCGGTCGGGCTTGATCCGTCGTGCGGATACGGGCGTGTGCTCGATATCAAAGGAAACGAGACCGGAATGCGCGTTACCGGCCTGTCGCAGGAGCACGGCGAGGTCGAGTCGGGTCACAGCGAAATGTTTGACCGAATCAAAGTCGGCGACCGGCTGAGAATCTTAACCAACCACTCCTGCCTTTCCGCCGCCCAGCATTCGCATTACAATGTCATCGAAAACGGCGAGGTCATCGACCGCTGGGAGATCCATCGCGGGTGGTGATGCAGAAGCCTGCGCGTTAGCAAGGGCTTAAGCCGCAACGTTGAGCATTACGCCCTCGCTAACGCGCGGGGCTTCTGCATCGAGGGAGAGCGTATGAACATCAAGGAAACGCTGCTGAAACAATACGACCGCTGCTATAACAAGAACGGATGGTTCGTTGCGGTGCGGAACGCGCTCGAAGGCGTTACGGCCGAGCAGGCTGCGTGGAAGCCTGAGGGTTCGGACAATTCTATCTGGGAATCGCTTACCCACATCACCTATTACAACAACGCCTACCTTCAGCGTTTCAAGGGAATCGACTTTGAGTACGACGTTAACAACAACGACGAAACCTTCCGCGGCGGCGAACCGACCGAAGAAGCATGGCAAGCCGAGGTGGAGAAATTCGACTCCGTTATGATCGAATGGCGGTTGCTGATCGAGCAGGCAGACGGGTCCAAATTCTCAGAAACCGTCCCGACCCATACGCGCCGCATTTGGACTGACCTGTTAGCGGACGTCAACGCGCACAATGCCTATCACGGGGGGCAGATATTGCTGTTAAGAAAGTTGCAAGGTGCGTGGAATCCGGAGAAGGGTGTAAGTTGAATGTTGCGGTTATTTGTAGCTGTAGGGATCCTCCCAATGGATCAAATCGCGACATCGTATGACCATGGTCCGGTGACGGTCGAATTCAAGTTCGTGGATCAATTCGGAATCGTCCCCTAAGTGAACTTCATGCAACAATAGGTCTCCGTGGCCTTTTTCGACGTTGTCTGCCCGGAACTGATACTCAATCACCCCTTTGTACCGGATAAACACCCTTCGATCATGGAATGGTCCGAGTAGTCTGACTTCGATTTCGGTAGATCGTTCTTCCATCCTCTCCCCAGCAGCAACTTCGACAATATTGAGGTAATCAAGCCACGAATCGTGGAAGCTTCGGTAGAAGAGGTCAGGATCCGATGCAAACTGCATAACATGTTCGGGCAGTCTATCGCGTATGGATTCAAGATAGCTCACGTAGGCATCACGATCGTAGCCATTCTCTGTTAAGTATTTCATTCTGGTAAATTGCAGGAGTCGGTAAACATAAACGCGGTTGATTGCTAGTAGAGTGCGGCAACAGTCTTTCGCAATCGCGAGACAACGTCCTTTTCAGCCGGCGTGCCATCGGGGTAAATGACGTTCGTATTGAACACAATGATCGAAGCCTGCTTCGTCGCGGGTTCGAAATCGATATAGCTGATAAAGCCGTTCTGGTCGCCGCCGTGGCCGATGAATGTTCGGCCGTCGCGGCGGTTTAGGAAATAGATGAGGCCGATGTCGGTGGTAAAGCCGCTGTTGCCGTTGGCATCGACGGGTGTCGGAAGCTGCGGCCGCCACATTTCTTCGAGGCTCGAGCGTTTGAGGATCGCGTCATAAGGAACCCGGTCGCTACCGCTCTCGGTTCTGACAGGAGGCCGGTCGCTACCGCTCGCGGTTCTGACAGGAGGCCGGTCGCTATCGCTCGCGGTTCTGACATTTTGGCCGCCCGCTGATGCAGGCGGTTCTGACATGCCGATCAAAAAATTGAGATACTTCACCATATCGGAGATCGGCGAATTGAGGCCGCTATTTGAAACGGTGATGCCGGTGTTTGCGTCGAACCGGCCCGTTGTGCGTTTTCCGTTTTCAATGTAGTAGCTGTGCGATCGGCGGTCGAGCAAATATGGCGGGGTCGTGTCGAAATAGCTGTGATACATACCCAATGGTTTGAGAATGTTCTTGTCGATATAGACCTCGTAATCGTCGCCGCTGAGTTTTTCGATTATCCTGCCTAGAAAAATTATTCCAGGATTTGAGTAGCTGAATTTGCTGCCGGGTTTGAACAGTATCTCGGTGAACGGGAACATCGCGACAAGCTGCTCATATCGGGTAGGCTCAAACGGTTCCCAATCTTCGCCTTTATCCCACGGCCAGGTCGGATTTCTGAAACCGGCCGAGTGCGTCATAAGATGGCGAATCGTTATATCATCCATCGAGCCGAATTTGTTATGAACAGCACGAAGTTCCGGAAGATATTTCGTCACCGGATCGTCCAGCTTCAAAAGGCCGCGGTCACGGAGCTGCATGATCGCAATTCCGGTGAACGGTTTTGTGTTCGACGCCCAGTGGTAGATGGTGTCCGCGTTGACCGGCTGCTTCTTTTCGAGATTGGCCGAGCCGTAGTGGATCTCGGCAGCGGTCTTGCCATCTTTAATGAATACAAAACTGCTCCCGACAACGCCCGCATCATTGACCTCTTTCAGAAACGCATCCTTGAAAATTCCAAATTTATCGGCCTGAGCATTCATTGGGATCGGCAGCAAAAAGAACAGTGCATTAAGCAAAACAAGTAATCGTAATGGGCGGAACATAGATATTTCTCGTCGTATGATTTCTCGGCGATTGTAGCATAGGTTCGAGGGCGCGGTTCGTTCGAGATTGCACTCGCGACCAACATCAAAAGAGGCCGCCCTTGTCGGACAGCCTCCCAATTCCATCTTGATCACCATTCTCAGTTCGTCAGGCCAACAAGTCGCGGATTCGCCTTCTTTTTCAAAAGCTTTCGCAGTTTCAGCCGCGCCTTGTGCAGTTGCGATTTCGATGTTCCTACCGAACAACCGAGGATCTTTGCGACCTCTTCGTGTTCGAAACCTTCGACATCGTGCAGAACGAACACGTTCTTGTAGCCCTCAGGCAATTGATCGATAGCGCTTTCGAGGGCGATCTTGTCCACGATCCGCATGCGTTCCGGGTCCGCCGTGCCCGTCACGATCTGGTCCGGCGTTTCGCCTTCTTCGGTCACCTTTTCAAATTTTACGTTCCGTTTACGAAAGTGCATCAGCACCTGATTGACCGTAAGGCGGTGAAGCCATGTGGTGAAAGCCGAATCGCCGCGGAAACTGCCCACCTTCCGATAAAGCTGGATAAACACGTCCTGCGTCAGGTCTTCCGCCTCGTATGCGTTCTGGAGCATCCGCAAGCAAATTGAGTAAACGCGCCGGTGATGCCGCTGGTAGATCTCTTCAAAAGCCGCCATGTCTCCTTTCGAAGCAGCCTGAGTCAGATCGAAATCCTTGATCTTCGAAAGATCGGTCGGGGCCGGTACTCCTTTGCCGACAGCCGACACATTGGCGACGCTGTTTGCGAATATCGGATACTCTAATGTTTCTGTTGTCATTGCTTGTTCCCCCTAGTTAGTTGAGCAATCAATTGGTGTGCCAAACCGCGAGTGTCGCAACAAGTGCTATCTATTGAACGCCCAAACAACGAAAATGTTGCGTTTTATGGGCATACTTTATTGTTCGCCGAACATCCTAGCCTGGATTCGGCCCGCATTCGGATTAACGGCCTAGGTTGTCGCGTACACTATTTGGTGTGTATTAAAGTGTATTAAAATCGTTCAATAGTGCCGCCGGAGTCCACGAAAGTGTTATATTAACTCTCGGTTTTCCGTTGGGTCGGGCGAATGAAGATGGATCGGACAATTGTTAAACTTACCCTCGCTCTACTTTTTGGTTTCGTTTTGCTCACCGGGCCGGCGCCCGCCCAGCCGAACACACCGGCGGTTCGAAGCCAGGAAATTTCTGAGGACGACGGCCTTCCCGTACTGATCAAGCACCTTCCGGATTGGGAAAAGGTCCGCTCAAGCACTGTATTCCTGACAAGTGGGGCCGATCTGCGAAACGCAGTAGGCGACAGGCCGGTCCTTAGCCAGGTCGAACTGTCGGGCGGGGCCGAGGCCGTAACGGCGAATTATCCGCAGGGCAAACTGCTCATCGTCGAGTTCACCAATCCTCAGGCATCTTCGGACGCCGACGCGACGATACTCCAGCACCTGGCCGCGGCACCAGATGCCGGAACGGTTTACCGCAGGATCGGCAACTACAACGTATTCGTGTTTGATGCCTCCGATCCGGAAGCCGCGACAGCCCTGCTGGATCAGGTCAAGTATGAAAAGAGTATTCAGTGGCTCGGCGAGGATCCATTCCTGCTTCAAAAGATCGAGCACTATTTTGCCGTTACGACCCGGGATATTCTGATCTCCACGGTCTTGTGGATCGTCGGAGGCCTTGGCTTGGCGGCGATCTGCGGAATCGTGACCGGGCTGATAATTTTCCGCATCCGTGATCAAAAACGCTCCACTTGGCACGCCTATTCAGACGCTGGCGGCATGACGCGGCTTAACCTTGACGAATTGAGCGAATAAATTCAGAACCGGTAGCGGTAGCGACAAGCTTCTTCACGCAACAGTAAGGACCAACTACGGTAAAGCCGCGATCAATCGTTGGATATCCTCGGAATTATTAAAAAAATGCGGAGCGATCCGCAGAATGTCGTTTCGCGGACTGACTACAATGTTCTCGCCCATCAGGCGTTCAGCGATCGCGTTGCAGGCCTCGCCGCCGCGGTGTTTTATGCAGACGATCGCCGAACTTTCTCCCTTCAGTCGGGAGCTAACAATGTCGTAGTCCTTACCGGCCAACCGATCACACAGTTCGTCCGTCAATCCGGCAAGATAACCTTCGATCGCGCCTAAGCCTGTGTCACTCAATAGCTTAAGGCTCTGCTCCAATCCGTAAAAGAGCGAAGTTGTCCCGGTGCCGCTTTCCCAAGCCAACGCATTCGGCTTGAAAGGCTGGGCGCGGTCGCCGAAATCCCACGGCGTTTCAACGCTGATCCAGCCGACAAACGAGGGTTCGACACGGTCGCGGGCACGATCTGAAACATAAAGGATCCCGCAGCCCTCAGGTGCGCATAGCCATTTATGACTCGCCCCGGCAGCAATATCGACCAACTGGGCCGGCAGATCGAACCCGAACGCTCCCAGGCCCTGAATAACATCGACCGCGAACAACGCGTCAACCGCACGAGCCGCCGTGCCGATCCGTTCAAGGTCCGCGCGAAAGCCCGTGCCATACTGTACGGCGCTGATCGAGACCAATTTCGTCTTGCTGTCGATCATGCCGGTCAACTCATCGAGATCGATGCGTCCGCCTCGGTCCGGACAAAGCCTCAACTCAACGCCGAACCGGTCGCGAACCATTCGCCACGGGTAGAAATTGGCCGGAAACTCGAGTTCGTAGGAAACGATATTGTCGCCCGCCTGCCACGTGATCCCGTTCGCGATCGAGGCAAACCCGTCGGATGTGTTCCGCATGAACGCGACCTGCTCAGCCCGAACGCCAAGCATCGCCGCAGCGAGCTCTCGTGCCCGATTTTTCGCTGCTATCCAGTCGGCGTAATTGTTCGACCCGTTTTGCGAAACATCCGCCAATTGAATGTTTATTGCCTCTATTGACTTCGTCGGGACAGGCGAGACAGCGGCGCTGTTCAGATAGGCGAACTTAGCCACTGCCGGGAATTGTGAGCGTATGTGATCGTTCATAAAGCAGTCAGAAGCATAGGCCAGAGCCGCTGGCTCAAACCAGGGACTTCGATCCCGTGCGGATGATCTTGATCAAACAGCGTCTCCAACCAGCGACTAGATGCTTGATGCCGATTCAGGTTAGGGGCGAAAATCTTTGACAAACTTTTCGCCCAAATGTAACTTCTAAAAAGGCGGAACGCCGTTTGGCGGCCGGAATCGTACCCAATTTTGTACAGTATGTTCGAGTTTCGCAAGAAAAACCAAATCGATTTTGGGATCATTTCGCCGGCCGACGATCCGGATATCGACGTGATGCAGATGCGGCGAGAATCGAGGCAAGGCCTTTGGTTCGAGAGCCTGCGTCTGGCGCGGGATGTTTTTCTGATCATTGTCGTCTTTATTTTGATCGGCGTCTTTGCCGTTCAGCCCGTGGTTGTAGAGGGTACATCAATGCTGCCGCAACTCCACGACGGCGAGCGGCTGCTGGTCAATAAGCTCGTTTATTACAAATGGCGAAGCGTGAGCTGGGGACATCTGGAACGCGGCGATATCGTCGTCTTTTGGTACCCGAGTGATCCGGACAAATCCTACGTCAAACGCGTCATCGGCCTGCCTGGCGAAACTGTCGAGGTGCGCAGCGGAAAGGTTTATATCAACGGCCGCGAGCTGAACGAACCGTACATCGACACCATCCACAATCAAAACCTGCGTGAGAATGTCGTCAAGATGGTCGACCAGCACTATTACTTCGTGATGGGCGACAACCGCGACAACTCATCCGATTCACGCGTTTGGGGCTTGGTTCCAGAAAAATACATTTACGGCAAAGCCTTTTTCCGCTACTGGAGCCCATCGAAAGCCGGCTTTCTCGAACACGGCGAATACGATATCCCTGAGCCGAAAACGCTTGAAGATCTGAAAGAGGAAGAAGACGAGTGATTTGCCGGGAACGCAGGCGCCCTCGCCTGCATGAGCGTAAAACGCGCACAACCGGCTAGTATCCACAGAGCCTGAAGTTTGCAAAAGGAGGCCGCCGCCAAACTGCGGCCGAGAGTCCTGCGTTGCCCGCGACGTGTGGTAAAATTCCGTTAATGCAATCAGCACAAAAAGCGATCCTCGTTCTTGAAGACGGGCGCACTTTTCAGGGTGCGTCTTTTGGCGCGGATGGAACGGCGTTTGGCGAGATGGTCTTCAACACGTCGATGTCCGGTTATCAGGAGATCCTCACCGACCCGAGCTACGCCGGACAGATCGTTTGCATGACCTATCCGCTGATCGGCAATTATGGCGTGAATGAGGAAGATGTCGAAAGCCGACGCCCCTGGGTGGAAGGTTTTGTTGTGCGGGAAGCCAGCCGGATAGTATCAAACTGGCGCTCGACCGAATCGCTAAATGCCTATCTGATCCGCAACAACATCGTTGGCATCGAGCACGTCGACACCCGCGCACTCGTTCGCCACATCCGCGACAAAGGAGCGATGCGTGCCGGCCTTTCAACCGTCGACCTCGACCCGAAAGCCCTGCTCGAACAGGTGCTCGCCTCGCCCGATATGAAGAACCGCGAGCTTGCGAGCTCGGTCACTGTCGAAGAGCAGTTTGTCTACAAGGCAGTAACACGACCGGTAGGGAGTGTGCCCCTCGGCAAGGCAGAAACACGACCGGTAGGGAGTGTGTCCCTTGGCGACCACAAATATCACGTCGTCGCCTTCGACTTCGGCGTAAAAACCAACTCCCTCAGAGAATTCTCAAAATTCGGCTGCCGCATCACCGTCGTCCCGAGCGATACGACAGCCGACGAGGTTCTCGCTCTAAAACCCGACGGCATCTTCCTCTCGAACGGCCCGGGTGATCCGGCTTCAATGACGAAGGTTGTCGAAGAGATCAAAAAGCTCGCCGCATCCCAAACCCCGATGTTCGGTATCTGCCTCGGCCACCAGTTGATCGGTTCAGCCTTCGGCGGCGAAACCTACAAACTAAAATTCGGCCACCGCGGAGGCAACCAGCCCATCAAAGACCTGACCACCGGCAAGATCGAAATAGCCTCCCACAACCACGGCTTCGCCGTCGATGCGGATTCGCTCCCGGCCGATGTCGAGGTCACCCACATCAACCTAAACGACCAAACCGTCGCGGGCTTGCGACACAAAACGCTACCTGTCTTTTCGGTGCAGTATCACCCCGAATCCGCGCCCGGGCCGCATGATTCGGAGTATCTTTTCGAGAGATTTGTAGAACTTATGAGAGGGTAGAATGCCTTGCTCCGCCACAATCAGGTACGACAGGAAGTTGGTTCGAACGGCACTCAATAGGTATATGGCAAGACGGCTCGGCAAGTCGTTCTTTGTAGTCATAGCCGCAGTACTGGCCATTTTTCTAGTATCGCTCTTCACCGGAACCTGGACTTGGCCGCTAACGGTGCTTGGAGTGATTCTGTTAGCTGCTCTTTCATTTATTGTATTTGTCTACCTCGGACGGCTTCGCGCGGCGGAAGGGTTTTTCGATAAAGCGAATGAGCCATCCGTAACGTTTCAATTTACCGACGACGGGGTTATTACTGAATCTGACCTAGGCCGCACGAACCTGAAATGGCAAGTTTTCGAAGAAATCCTCAAATTCCCCGATATTTGGCTGCTCGTTTATGCGAAAAGCGGATACATGACCCTTCCGATCGATCAATTGACGCCCGGCTGTTTACAGTTCATTGAGGAACAAATTTCGATTCGCAAGTAACCTAGGGCTTACTCGCTATGGCTTGATCCCTAATGGCATTTCCGCGGCAGGTGCTCCTCGCAGGAGGCCTTCTGTGCTCAGGTCTTCGTCGATATCTTCCCAATGGATACCGTAACCAGCTCCCGCTATGGTCCAGTTCGAGCGCTGTTCCGGGGTGGCGTGGACAAGGCGAGGATACCACGCGAGCGGTACGACGATCGTGCGGCCGTCCATTAAACGAACACGAAGTTCGTCGTCCGTTGTTTCTACGTCCGCTATCCGTTCATCCGCGATCGTCGCCAAAATACTCATTCCAGGCCTCCAAAAACGTCTGTTGATTGTCGGTAACGATTCGTTCCAACTGGCGAATAGCGTGACCGGTGTTTCAAGTTCTACTGTCCGATCCCGTAGATATACGGAGCAATGATCAAGCTGACGATCGACATCAGCTTGATGAGGATGTTCATTGACGGGCCAGACGTGTCTTTGAAAGGGTCGCCTACGGTGTCTCCTGTCACCGATGCCTTGTGCGGTTCCGAGCCTTTGAAGACCGTTTCGCCGTTGATCAGGACGCCCGATTCGAAGGATTTTTTCGCGTTGTCCCACGCTCCGCCGGCGTTTGATTGGAAGATGCCCATCAACACTCCCGAAACGGTAACGCCCGCGAGCAGGCCGCCGAGGACTTCGGGGCCGAAGATAAAGCCGACGATCACCGGCGTGATCAGAGCGATCGCTCCGGGCAGGATCATTTCGCGGATCGACGCGCTGGTTGAGATGGCCACGCATTTCTCGTATTCGGGCTTGGCCTTGTATTCCATAATGCCCGGAATCTCGCGAAACTGCCGCCTCACCTCCTGCACCATATCCATCGCGGCCTTACCCACAGCCTGGATGCACAATGCCGAAAACACGAACGGGATCATACCGCCGACGAACAATCCCGCAAGCACGTTAGCTTTGTAAATATCAATCCGCTCGATGCCGGCCATGCCGACGAACGCGGCGAAAAGGGCAAGGGCCGTCAGCGCAGCACTGGCTATTGCAAAGCCTTTACCCGTCGCAGCCGTGGTGTTGCCAACCGCATCCAGATTATCCGTACGCTCGCGGACTTCCGGCGGAAGCTGGCTCATTTCGGCGATGCCGCCCGCATTGTCCGCGATCGGGCCAAAGGCGTCGATAGCAAGCTGCATAGCGGTCGTTGCCATCATCCCGGCCGCCGCGATCGCGACGCCGTAGAGTCCCGCAAAATAGTAGGAAGCGATGATACCGCCCGCCAATGTCAGGATCGGGATAACCGTCGATTTCATCCCGACCGAAAGCCCGCCGATGATATTGGTTGCGTGTCCGGTCGAGGATTGCTGCACGATCGAGTTTACTGGCTTCTTGCCCATCGCCGTGTAATATTCGGTCACAACGCTCATGATCGCACCGACAAGGCTCCCGACGACGATCGCCGCGAACACACCGGTACGGCTGATATCGGCACCACGCGAGGCGGTCGTCCAGCTCATCGTTTCCGGCAGCATCCACATCACGACAAAGTACGACGCGATCACGGTCAGTATGATCGACGACCAGTTGCCGAGGTTCAGCGCGTTCTGCACGCTTGATTTCTCATCGCTGATGCGGACGAAGAACGTACCGATGATCGAGAAAATCAGGCCCAGCCCGCAGATCACCATCGGCAGAAGGATCGGCGAAAGCCCGCCGAAGTTATCAACCGCCCTGATCTCCTGCCCCAGAACCATCGTCGCAAGAATGGTCGCCACGTAAGAGCCAAAAAGGTCGGCGCCCATTCCAGCGACATCTCCTACGTTGTCGCCCACATTGTCCGCAATTGTGGCGGGATTGCGAACGTCGTCTTCCGGAATTCCCGCCTCGACCTTACCGACAAGGTCGGCGCCGACGTCAGCCGCCTTCGTGTAAATACCCCCGCCGACACGCGAGAACAGAGCGATCGACTCGGCGCCCAATGAAAATCCGGTCAGCACCTCGATCGCAGTGCGAACCTGGTTCGCTCCCAGACCGGCGAATACCGCCAGAAACACGATGAACAGCCCGCCCAAACCCAGCACAGCCAAACCCGCAACCCCGAGGCCCATCACGGTTCCGCCAGTGAACGAAACGGCCAGAGCCTTTTTCAAACTGGTCCGGGCCGCCTGCGTCGTGCGGACGTTGGCCTTGGTGGCTACCTTCATTCCGATAAACCCGGCCGTCGCCGAGAAAACGGCACCGATGACAAACGCAGCGGCGATCAGCCAGTGCGAATGGATCTCCCGCCCGTTCACCTCATGGATCGTGCCGGAATAGGCCAGCAGCGCCGCGGTTATCACAACAAAAATACTCAGCACCTTCCACTCGGCCTTCAGGAACGCCATCGCTCCATCGGCAATATGCCCCGCAAGCTCCTGCATCTTCGCGTCCCCGGCATCCTGCTTGCTAACCCAGGCCGATTTGACCGCCATCACGATCAACCCAAAAATCCCCAAAGCGGGTACCAAGTAAAGTACGTAACTGTTCATATCGTTGTGTTAATTGATCTCCCCCGATTCGCGCAAAGACCGCCGAAGAAGTGGATGGACCTTTCCGAATCAGGGGCGCGAGCCTATGTGAGTCTCGCTGATATCAAAACTATTGATTATGGGCTAATCGGCTCTTTTTAACAAATAACGAAGGGCCGAAAATCACGTTGGGGCCGCGGCTCAGGAGCATTTCACTGTGACCAAAGGCCGCATTTTTGCGACGCAAATGGCGGTTTACAGGCCCGGCACGATTCTGAGAGAACTTTATGGAACTTGACAGGGCCGAGGGCGCAGGAATAATGGCTTCCTTGTGGCCGCGGCAGATCGGTTGGTACAATCGACGCCACCGAGGTCCGAACGCGACCCCTGGTCCCCCCGCGTATGCCTGTTCTCAACTGGATCGGCAAGGAAGCCGTTGTAAAGCATCATAAGGAGGTTCCGTTTCGACTGATCGAGCCGGTCGCGGAACTCGGAGCGCGGACACTCTTGTCCGCGTCGCCGGTTCCTCCGGCGAGAAATGGGCCGGCAGCGTTGTCGTCCGACGAAGCGTCGAACGATGCGGACATGAGTGTCCGCGCTCCAAACCTCATCATCGAGGGCGATAATCTGCACGCGCTCAAGGCGTTGCTGCCGCGGTATGCGGGGCAGGTCAAATGCATCTATATCGACCCGCCGTACAACACGGGCAACGAAGGCTGGGCGTATAACGACAATGTAAAAAGCCCCGAGATACTAAAATGGCTCGGCGAGGTTGTGGGAAAGGAAGGCGAAACCCTCGACCGCCACGACCGCTGGCTCTGTATGATGTACCCGCGTCTGCTGCTGCTCAAACAGTTTCTGCGTGAGGACGGAGCGATTTTTGTTTCGATTGATGATAATGAGGTAGCTGCGCTTCGGTTAGTAATGGATGAAATTTTCGGACGCGGAAATTTTCTTGCCGAGATAATTTGGCAAAAATCATTTTCACCTAGAAATAACGCTCCAACGTTTTCAGTATCGCACGAGTATATTGTTTCCTGTTCTCGAAACTTGGAACGGACAACAATTCACCGACTTCCGACAAGCGAATTGCAGAAATCTCGTTATAGAAATCCGGATAACGATCCGCGCGGAATTTGGACTAGTAGTGATTTAACTGTTAGCTTAACGTCCGGTCAACGGGGACAACAGTTCCAGAAAACGGGAAAAGGCGCCAATCTCTATGAGATTTCTTCGCCATCCGGGATTGAGTTTCGGCCTGCCACTGCGAGGTGCTGGGTTTACTCTGAAGAAAAAATGAAACAGCTCCAGGCCGACAATCGACTTTGGTTTGGAGCAAAAGGGAACGCCATGCCACGTTTAAAGCGATTTCTTAGTGAAATTGAAGGCGGCCTAATTCCCCAAACAATCTGGGAATTCGACGCTGTCGGTCACACTCAAGAGGCAACGCAAAATGTCAAAGAAGTCTTTGAAGATCGTACGGGTGTCACATTCCCTACGCCGAAACCGACGCGCTTAATTCAACGCATTCTCCAGATCGCGACGGACAAAGACTCCCTAATTCTCGACAGTTTTGCGGGTTCGGGGACGACGGGGCATGCGGTTTTGAAGCAGAATGCCGAGGACGGCGGGAACAGGCGGTTCATTCTGGTCGAGATGGACCCGAAGATCGCAAAGGACGTGACCGCCGAGCGCGTACGGCGCGTTGCCGAGGGCTATACAAAGGCAAACGGCGAAAAGGTCGCGGGCTTGGGCGGCGGGTTTCAATACTGCCGCCTCTCCGCCGAACCGCTCTTTGACGCCGCCGGTGCGATCCGCAAGGATGTGACATTTGCCCAACTTGCCGAATTTGTATGGTTTATGGAAACCGGATCAGGCAGGTCAGAACGGGAAGCGATAGCGACCCGGTTCCGGGATGGCTTAGTAGAGAAGAACCCAGTCGCTACCGCTCCCGGTTCTGACTCGCCGCTTCTGGGCCTCTACAAAGACCGGGCCGTGTTTCTGCTCTTTAACGGTATTTTGAAAGACCGCTCCGACATCGGCGGAAATGTGCTAAACGGCCGAACTCTTGAATACATCAACGCCCTCCTCCCCAAAGGTTTCGAAGGCGAACGTGTAATCTACGCCGCCCGCTCGCGTTTTGATAAATCGAAATTGGCTAAAATGAATTTCACGTTCCACCAACTACCATACGACCTGGCAGCAAAGACGTGGTTTTAGGTTCAGTGGCCTTCACCGCGTAGCGGTGTTATGAATGTAGCCGTGGGTTTCAACCCACAGGTGGTTGGAAACAAATTTCCCGTCAACGACGATCGAATTCATGCGTCGCCGACGCGACGCGGATCGTATATTCGACGTTTCCGTGGTTGGAACCCACGGCTACATTCAAACCGTCGCTGACGCAGCGAAGAAAAGAGAAACATGCCTCTTAAAGATTATCAACGATCACTGCTCGATGATTACGCCGCGTATCTCAAACGGACGCGGGAATTGTCCGATCCTGACCGGGCGTTTCGTGAGAGTACGCAATTTGGGCAGCCGTATTTTCCGCTAAAGGGCGGTGAATCGATTCCCTATGTCTGCCTTCGCGTGCCGACGGGCGGCGGCAAGACTTTGATCGCCGGCCACGCGATAAAAACGGTCAACGATAATTTTCTCGCCGCAAACCAATCTCTGATCTTATGGCTTGTGCCGTCGGAGGCGATACGCGAACAAACGCTCTATGTTTTGAAAACGCCGGGCGAGATCCTGCATCAGGCGATGCGCGACCTTTTCGGCGCGGTAAATGTGCTCGACATCAAAGAAGCGCTTTCCGTCCAGCCTTCGACACTGAACACGGCGAACACGATCATCGTTTCGACGATGCAAAGTTTTAAACGGGACGACCCTACGGGCTTGAAAGTATATGAGCAAAACGGCTCGCTGATGCCTCATTTCGAGGGCGTGTCGCCCGACCTTCGCGGTAAAGGCTCGCTAGTAGATGCGATAAAGCTCCGCAGGCCTTTTGTGATCGTCGATGAGGCACACAATCAGGGAACGCCGCTCGCCGTCGATACGCTGCTGAAACTGAATCCATCCTGCATCCTCGAACTCACGGCGACGCCTGACCGCGCCGTGAATCCGTCAAACGTCCTTCGCAGCATCTCGGCGTCGGTCCTCCAAAACGAGGATATGATAAAACTCCCATTGGAACTCGCGATCAGCCCCGATTACAAGGTCGCCCTGGCAGAGGCGATAAACCGCGTCCGTTCGCTGGAAACGGAAGCAGCCGAAGAGCAAAAGTTAACCGGCGAAAAGATCGATCCGGTTGTGATGCTCATTCAGGGCGAAAGTGCCCAAGCGGGACACGAAAGATTTACACCGCCGCGTGTGAAGGAAATTCTTGTGAACGATTTCAACATCCCGGCCGAATCAATAGCAATTGAGTACCGCGACCAAAAGGAACTCGAAGGCAAACGCTTGGGCGACCCCGATTTTCCGCAATTTGTCATAACCGTCGATAAGCTCCGCGAAGGTTGGGATTGCCCATTCGCGTATGTGCTGTTCTCTTTCCGCAGCACAACGTCGGCAACAGCCGTCGAACAAATTCTTGGCCGCGTATTGCGAATGCCGCACGTCACGCGAAAACGGCGCGAAGCATTGAACCGAAGTTACGCATACGTCGTCTCCGACCAATTGGCTGAAACCGTAAATGGCCTTCGCGACGGCCTCGTCCAAAGCGGCTTCGAACGCATCGAGACAAAAGACCTGATCTATACACCGGGCGGAGATGGCAACAACCTTACGCTGTTCCCGCTAATGGTCGACCTGACGATACCGTTGCCGGAGGCGGATGGTTCGGTCGTTTTGCCCGACAATGCGGCCGTTCAAGCATTGCCCAAAGCACTGCGCGACCGCATCGAGGTCTCGCCCGAATCAGGAACCCTAACTGTTAAGAACGGCGCCGATGCACACGCGATCAGAAAGATAGCCGAAACCTTCCCAACGCCTGAGACCTCAAAATTGGTTAGAGAAAGAATGGACACGGCATCTGCCGCAACCGTCGCGAGGGAAAAAACGCCGGCTGAAAATGGCGAGAAGGCAAAGGTGCCGCTTCTAAGTTATCGGCAATTCGAACAGTTCGAGTTGTTCGACGAAACGCCGCTCCTCGATGCCGGTTGGGAGATCACCGATTTTGACCCGAAACTTTCCAAAAGTGAATTCGCGCACGACGTCGAGGCAATGCGCCGGGCTTCGCTGTCAATCTCGCAGCTCGAAAAGATCGAATGCGACGTTTACGACAAGCTGGACAGCCAGCTTGCGCTTTTTGACGCGGAAAAGGGCTGGACGAACACCGAGCTTGTCCTTTGGCTTGACCGAAATATTCCATTTGTTTACGCCGACCGCGATCAGAAGGTGGCGTGGATCAATGCGGCGGTGAACTTTCTGATTGAAACGCGTTCGCTTTCGATCGAAGAACTTGCCTACCGTAAATTTCGGCTTCGCGGGGCCATCGAGCGAAAACTCGCGAACGGGCTTGTCCAGGCCAAACAGCGGGTATTTGACGGGTTGCTTTCTGATGAATCAATGTTTGAGGCCCGCGACGAACACAACATCGTTTTTGAGCAAGGCCGCTATGCCTATGACTTTCCGTATGCCGGTATTTTTCGACTGAAGCGACACTTCTTTCCAGTGATCGGAAATCTGAAGGATTCCGGCGAGGAGTTCGATTGTGCACAAGAGATTGCGAACCACCTGCCCAACGTTAAATGGTGGCTGCGAAACGTGGAACGGAAACCCGGTTCGTTCTGGCTGCAGACCTCGAGAGACAAATTCTATCCGGATTTCATTATACGGCTTGCCAGTGAAGTTACAGTGGCGGTCGAGTACAAAGGCGCTCATCTCGCGGACAGCCGCGACAGTCGGGAAAAGAAACAAATCGGTGAGCTTTGGGCGAAGCGGAGCAACGGCAACTGCCGATTTGCCTGGGTAGAGAATAAGAATTGGCAGGCGTTAAAAGATGCGGCAGCACAGCCGCTCTAAACGGGCTTTTGCATGCGTTTTGTGATAAGTTGCCACTCGTGCATTCGATCAGGATAACGGCGGACCAGCGGGAGCAGATGATCGACATTACGAGCTCGGTCGAGGCGTTCGTGCGTGATTCCGAAATGGAAGACGGGCTGGTTTTCCTTTATGTGAAGCACACGACGTGCGGGCTCACGATCAATGAGAACGAGGATCCCGATGTGCAGTTGGACATGATCTCGTTCCTTCGAAAGCTAATTCCACAGACGGGGCAGTCGTTCCGGCATTTTGAGCCGAACTCGGACGCGCATATCAAGGCGTCGCTTATCGGCTGCAGCGTGATGGTTCCGTTCGAGGACCGCGAGCTGCAGCTTGGGCGATGGCAAGGCATCTACCTGTTCGAATTTGACGGCCCCCGTGAACGGACGATCGTGATGACCATTCGATAATTTCCTCTCTCAGTCACATCTCCACTGCCCGTTAATTCGTTTTGCAAACGCTCCATCGACTCCTGCCTGGCCCTGTGTGCACACGCCGGAGTTGCCTTTGCGGCAATCCTTGCAATAAAGGAACGCTCCGTCCTTGACGCGAGTGCCCGTATCAACCGGCTCGGCCATCGCGGTGATGTCGCGGAAGGTGAGGTCCGGGTCGTACTGCATCAGCCCATTGTTGAGCTCGACATCGTAGCCGAACAGGTTCGGCTTGCGGTCGATGCGGTCGGCGCCGCTTGATTCGGGCAGCCGGCCCGTGCGGAACATTATCTGCCCGCCGTTAAACCCGGGAGCGTTCACCGTTTTGCCGCCGTTGACCTGATCTCGGCAATGGCCGGGATAAACCAGTGGGTCGTGGCAAAACTTGTCGCCGATCGAGTTGATGACAACCTGAGGAGCAACCTTGAAGGTGCGGGCAAAATAAAGGCTGCCTGTCGAAGTAAAATTCATCCGGCCGTTAAGTTCTACCGCATCGAGAAAGATCCCGCCGATGATGTTCAGCATCTGCGATGACGTACCGCCGGTCGAGACCATATGAATGCTTCGCTGGCTCCGCTCTGACGACGTTCCGATCATCGTGATCGTACCGACCGAATCTACATAGAGGAACGTGCCGCCGATCCCCGATCCGTAATCGTAACCGCCCCCAAACGTATTTTGGATCAGAATTCCCGCCGCCCGTTTTATTCGGATCCCGTATCCGGGAGCGTTCGCCGCCATGAAATTGAATTGCGAGTTGGCTATCGTCCAATCGGTGTTGAACGTATCGATCGAAATGCCAGTTTTGTTGTTAATGAACACGCCGTGGTCCACGCGGATATTGTCGAATTGCCACTGGTTGCATGCCTGGCGGCTCGAATCGCAATTGGCGGCGTTCACGTTGTGGACCATGATGCCGGTATCGAGGTTGTGAAACACTACGTTCTCAAATCTGAAGAACTGACTCGAGTTCGGCGTATGGCCCTTGGTGACGGGATCGAGAGCCCATTTCCCAAGCGCCTCGACGCCATAGTTCCCGGTCGCATCGCGGCGGGCTTCGCCAAAAAGCCCGGTGTTGCCGAGGAGTTCGATGTTTCGCACCGTCACCGCGTTCGTACAGCCGCCGATGCGAAAGATGGTTTGCTTGTTGTTGCGCAGCCTGATCCGTGTCGCTCCGGCTCGCTTCGGCATATTCGTCGTCGGGACCGAGAAGTTTCCGCTGGCGCCGACGATCGTCACGCCGGAGGGAACTGTGATCGCCTCGTAATCGGGATCGCGGGTATTGCCGTCAGTCGTGCCCACGATATAATCGCCGTCGGGAAAGATCAGCGTGCCGCCCTGCCGGCTGGCCATGATCATCATTGCGTTTCTGATCGCCTTGGTATAGTCGGCGGGCTCACTGAAGACGTACTTGGGCTCCGGGCCTTCGATCCGCCGCATCGGGCGAAAGTCCTTGATATTGTAAATGCCTATTTCACGCCCGGACATCGTCGGCCACAGGTAAGACTCGCCGTTGCTGAGCTTGATCTCATAAAGCTCCTCCGGCCCTTCGAAGCACCACTTTTGGTCAGCGGTACTCGGCGCCACCCGGCTGCCCGTGACGCGGCTTCCGTCGCACGATTTGAGGCCGATCGCAGGTTTCTGGAGGTCCGTGCCGGGCAAGAATACCTGAATATGATTCAACTGGCTCTCCTGCGGCAAAAAACGGACCGGACAGGCTCCGGAATTGTTCGCGTCAACGGTCAGCGAATACCCGTTGAATTTGTTCTGGGCATGTGTGGTCGTAATAAGTATCAATGCAAGACTGATAAGTCCGAATATCGTTCTGTTCATCAAAAAATTCCCCCTATCGATCGTCGGTATCCTTTCAAGTTTACCAGCAATTCTCCCACCTGCCGTAACCCGCCTTTTTTTGACATCGCGGCCGGGATCTTTTCGCGGGCGGCGGATCATTGGCAATCCGCTTGGCTCGAAACTGGTTTTTCGAGCCTGGAATCGGATATAATCTCCAGGTCCCGAAAAGATCCCGTTTCCCGCTGAGTCGCCCTTCGGGCCGGAGGCGCCTGTGCTTAAACGTTGAGGAAAAGTGGGAATGGCGGCATTCCAACAACGGGCGAGTAAGATCGCTCAGTTATTGATTACCGGTCCGGTTCGTAGGCAATTTCGAAAACGATTAAGGAGAAAAAACTATGTTGGGAGTGAACCCGTATATCGCCTTTAAGGGAAACTGCAAAGAGGCCATTGATTTCTATAAGTGCGCCCTCGACGCCGAACTGCTGTACAGCCAGACGTGGGGCGATTCGCCAATGTCGGAGCCTGGCCTAGAGGATATGATAATGCACGCCACGCTCAAGGTGGGCGGTTCTCACATTATGATGTGCGACGACCCGCGGTCTGAGACCCCGGCGGCCAGCAACATATCACTGGCGGTCGGATTGAATGATGTAGAAACAGCGAAGCGTCTGTTCAACAACCTGTCGGACGGAGGCAGTGTGACCATGCCGCTCGACAAGACGTTCTGGGCTGAGGCGTTCGGAATGCTGACCGACAAGTTTGGCATCAACTGGATGGTCAACTGCGACACCCCGCAGACCGAAACCGAAAAGGCAGCGGCATGATCGAAGGCGGAAACACGACCGGTAGGGAGTGTGCCTCTTTTGAGTCTTGAGTCCTGCAGGAAAGACACGACTCATAACGCATGATTCAGAGGGTACACTCGCTACCGCCCGTGTTTTCGCCTTATAATCCACTTTATGGCAGAACCAATTCTAGTAGCAAAAAAGGATGCGGCTGAGATCGATCTGCTGCCGCAGATGGCAAACAGGCACGGCGTGATTACCGGGGCGACCGGCACCGGAAAGACCGTTACTTTACAGCGGCTGGCGGAAGGCTTCAGCATCCGCGGCGTGCCGGTCTTTATGGCCGATATCAAAGGCGACCTGACGGGCGTGACCCAGCCCGGCGGCGGGAACGCGAAGATAGACGCCCGCAATGAGCTCCTCGGCATCACTCCCGTTTTCGAAGGTTTCCCCGCCACGGTCTGGGACGTCTTCGGCAAACAGGGCCATCCGCTCAGAGCAACTGTCTCCGAGATGGGGCCGATACTGCTGGCGCGCCTGCTGCAGTTGAACGATACACAGGAAGGAGTGCTGGCGATCGCGTTCCAATATGCCGACGACAACGGCCTTCTGCTGCTCGACCTGAAGGACCTGCAGTCGCTGATGACGTTTGTCGGCTCCAACTCCGACGAGCTAACCCTAAAGTACGGCAATGTTTCCACCGCATCCGTCGGAGCCATTCAGCGCGGCCTGCTGCAGCTGGACCAGCAGGGCGGCGATCTATTCTTCGGCGAGCCGGCCGTTAAGCTCGACGATTTTATGCAGACCATCAGCGGCAAGGGCGTGCTCAATCTGCTCGCCGCTGACGAATTGATAAACGCGCCGAAGCTATATTCGACGTTCCTTTTATGGCTGCTCTCCGAGCTCTTCGAATCGCTGCCCGAGGCCGGCGATCTTGAAAAACCAAAGCTCGTATTCTTTTTCGACGAAGCCCACCTGCTGTTCTCGGATGCTCCGCCAGCGTTGATCGAAAAGGTTGAACAGGTCGTTCGCCTTATTCGTTCAAAGGGCGTTGGGGTTTATTTTGTAACCCAAAACCCGGCCGATATTCCCGAAAAGGTTTTGGCGCAACTCGGCAACCGGATCCAGCATGCGTTGCGTGCCTACACGCCCCAGGAGCAAAAAGGCGTCCGGGCAGCGGCTTCTTCGTTTCGCGAGAACCCAAAGATCGACACCGAAAAAACAATAACGGAGCTCGGTGTCGGCGAGGTTCTCATCTCGACGCTGGACGCAAAAGGCGTACCGACGATGGTGGAACGCGCCTTTGTCGTTCCGCCGGTTGGGCACATCGGGCCGATCACAGCCGAACAGCGGCAGCAGTTGCTCGCCAACTCGCTCGTCGCCGGTGTTTATGATAATGCGATGGATCGCGAATCGGCATACGAGATGCTGACGCGGATCACCGAACAAAAACTTGCCGCGGAAGCCGAAATAAAGGCCGCCGAGCAAGCCGCGAAAGAAGCCGACAAGCAAGCCAAAGCCGAACGTGCAGCCGCCCGGGCTCCCGACACGCTGGTCGAGTCGATCACGAAGAGCGTCACTCGTTCCGCCAGCAGTTCGATCGGCCGTCAGATCGGCAATTCCATCGTCCGCGGCGTACTTGGCAGCATCTTCGGCGGCGGATCGAAAAAGAAAAGCAGTTGGTTCTAGGATAATTTTACGCTCCGCGAATAACTGAAAGCTGAAAGCTGAAAGCTGATAGCTGATAACTGGCTTGGAAACCGAATTGTTGCGGTCAGTGGCGGATAGTGACCGGGTCTGTATTTAGTTTTAGGAAACAATATGAGACGTTGCCGCAAAGCTTCATGGCTTTTACTTTTCGTCATCCCCTTAATCGTTCTGCCGGCAGATGCTCAGGCAAAGAAAATGAAGATCTACATATCGGCCGACATGGAAGGCGTCACCGGCGTTGTGACGGGCGAGCAATTGTCGCCGCCGGGGTTCGAATATCAGCGCTTCCGCGAATTTATGACGCAGGAGGTAAACGCCGCGATCGAGGCCGCGTTTGCCGCCGGTGCAACCGAGATCATGGTCAGTGATTCGCACGGCAACGGCCAGAATCTCTTGATCGAAAAGCTGCCAAAGAATATCACGCTCGTTCGTGCCTGGCCGCGGCCGCTGATGATGATGCAGGGCATTGACGAAACATTCGCCGGCGCGATCTTTATCGGCTATCATTCTTCGACAACAAATCCGGACGGCGTGCGTGCCCACACAATGTCGAGCGCTAATCTGGCCGATGTCAGGCTGAACGGCGTCTCGGTTCCCGAGGCTGGGATCAACGCCGCGATCGCCGGCCACTTTAATGTGCCGGTGATAATGGTCTCCGGCGACGACGCCGCGGTCAAGGAAACGACCGCGCTTCTCGGCCCGATCGAAGGTGCGGTGGTGAAGTGGAACTACGGATTCCACTCCGCCCGGACCATGATGCCCGAAGCGGCGCAAGATCTTATTCGCGAAAAAGTAAAACGCGCGATCGGGCGGATCGGTGAGTTGAAACCTTACAAGATCGCAACACCCGTTAAGCTGGAGGTGCGGTTCAAAAATTATCGCCCGGCCGAGGTGTTGAGCTATCTTTCCATCATCGAACGCACCGACGCACACAGCATACGCTTTGAAGGCCGCGACATGATCGAAACATCAAAGTTTCTCGAATTCATGATGCACTACGAACCGGGCCTCACGCCTTAGGCGGATCGCGGACACTCTTGTCCGCATCAGTGCGAAGCACGAAAGAATGCTCATCAAAGACGAGATCCTGGAACGCATCAAGAGCGGCGAAATAACCATCCTCTTCCGCCGCTGGAGCCGTCCGGGTGCGAAAGCAGGCGGAACGCAGATGACGCAGGGCGGCGTTATCGGCATTGATTCTGTCGACGTCGTCGAACCAAACGACATCACCGAAATGGAAGCCCGCGAAGCAGGATTCCCGTCCGTTGCCGACCTGCTCGCTCACCTGAGCTATCGCGACGATCCTATCTACCGGATTCGTATCCACTTCGCCGGCGAAGACCCGCGGATCGCATTGCGAGAGAACGCTGATCTCTCGGAGACCGAGCTGAACGAGGTCATCGTCAAGCTCGACAAAATGGATCGTACAAGTAAACGCGGGGCCTGGACCCGTTCATACCTCGAAGTTATCCTCGACATGCCTGGAACATATTCCGGCCTGCTCGCAAACTACCTTGGCCTCTCTCAAGCCGAATTCAAACCATGGGTCCGAAAACTAAAAGCCCTCGGCCTGACCGAAAGTCTGGAGGTCGGCTACCGGCTCTCGCCCCGCGGTCAGAAAATACTCAAAGCCCTAAGGCAGAAACACGAGCGGTAGCGAGTGTGCCTCCTTGGATTCTCGGTTTTGGATTTGTCAGAACCGCGAGCGGTAGCGACCGGGTTCTTCAACCCGGATTCCTTCTTTACTACTGGGATTGGCCGAAAAGGGGACAAAGAAAAATGCAAAGATTGGGAGCGTGCCCCGAAGCAGAAATTATTTTGACGGATCGGATCATGTACTTGCCGTGTTTAGCCCCGCCTCGAATTTCTTAGTGGTGTTTTCGAAGCTCGCTTTGTTCGCGATCTACCAGACCCGGGCGAAAGTTTGACGATTTCGAAGGTATCGTTGCCGAGATCGATGAAATCTACTTCAGTGCCGGGATACAGTCCAAGTTTTCGTCGGATCTCGACAGGTATCGTTACCCGGTAATCGCGCCAAACTTTCATTCCAGAGATTCTAATACAACAAGTAATTTTTACGTAGTCCACCAAACTCTGCAAGTTTTGCCCCAAAGCACGAGGCCACCATATCGACACTCTCGCCTGCCTCGATCGCCTTCCGGATCTTGTCCGTGCCGCAGACGACATCGAAAGGGTTCTTGCCGAATTCGTATTCATAGGCGTTTTGGCGCCATTGGAAATGTTCGGGGTACATATCGTAGGCGGTCTTGACCATGGCGATGCCGACGATGACTGGGGTAAAGCTTGAGCGGTCGGTGACGTGGAGTTGGACGCCGCCGCAGGTTTGGCCGGCGAACTCGCAGAAGGTCGGTTGGAAGTAGGCCTCACGGAAAGCGACGCCGGGAAAATCGAATTTGCGCAATTCCGCGGCCCACGCATACGGGTCGATAAACGGAGCGCCATTCAGTTCGAACGGCAGCGTGGTCCCGCGGCCTTCGCTTAGTTCGGTGCCCTCGAGATGGACGGTTGCGGGGAAGACGGCGCAGGTGTCGATGGTCGGGATGTTCGGCGACGGAAGAACCCACGGCAGGCCTGTTTCCTCATGCCACATCTCGCGCCGCCAACCTTCCATCTGAACGATCTCGAGCTCGCAGCCGATGCTCCAATGCTCATTGAACATCTTTGCCATTTCGCCGATCGTCATGCCGGGCCGTGTCGGGAGCTCGAACTGGCCGACGAAAGATGTGAATTCTTTTTCGGTAACGTTGCCTTCGACCGTGACGCCGTTGATCGGATTCGGCCGGTCGCAGACGATGACGCGTTTGCCGAATTTCGCAGCGGCGATCATACAGTTCGCCATCGTGTAGGTGTAAGTATAGATGCGGCAGCCGACATCCTGCAGATCAATAACGAACGTGTCGATGTCAGCCACCATCTCTTCGGTCGGCACACGCGTTTCGCTGTAGAGCGAATAGACCATCAGGCCGGTCCGCGTGTCGCGGACGTGCGGCGTCTCGATCATGTTGTACTGCACATCACCGCGAATGCCGTGCTGCGGGCCGAAGAGCGTCGTCAGGTTGATTTCAGGATGCTCGAAGAAAACGTCGGCCGTATGACGAAGATCGGGCAATACGGACGCCTGATTGCAAACGAGCCCAATGCGTTGGGCCTTTAGAATATCGAGCTTGTCGTGAAACAGGACTTCGATGCCGGGTCTTGTTCTTTTTGTGGTCATCTTTGTGTCGGGTATAAAGAAAGCCCCGGCTCAAAGCCAGGGCCGATCCAGCGAACCGTCACTCTAGTCTCGGTTATTCAACTCACTTTGCGGCAGCGGCGGCCGCATCTGCAACAACCGCGGTCGGAGCATTCTTTGCCACCGACGCAATACCGTTCTCCATCGACTTTGCCGATTTATACATTTCACTCTTTCCGATGGGTTCGCCATTGGCGGCCTTCAGTACAAAATACGGCGAGCCGTCCTTGGCAGTTTTGCGTTCGAAGCGCTTTTCGTTGACCGCATTTTTGCGTACCGATTCGATGCCGGCTTCCGCCGCCTTGCGCGTCTCGTACCTTTCACTGCTGAGGATGATCTGGCCGTTCGACGCCTTCAGATTGAAACGAAACTTGCCGCCGCTTCCGGATTTTATCTCAAATTTTCCTGGCATATTTTCACTCCTTGTTATAGAAGAATTGTTCTGAGAACAGTTTTTGAATTTCTCCGAGAATATTATCACAGGAGAAGTGATCGTGGAACGCAATGCGGATATTTCCCGACGCTACTCGATAAAATCGCTTGCCGATTCAATGGGTTCGAGTTTATTGCGGTTGATGATCCTGGCGCATCCGTTCCATCTCAAGATAGCATCGTCATTTCCCGCCGGACGCATTGACTCGGCTTTTTCAAAGCATTCCATTGCCTGCCGGAAAAGTTCATAGGCACCAACGCCTTCCTTTTCAAGCGTCGCCTTCGCTCGCCGCTCGTACATGATGCCGGAGTAATAGGTACGCTCGTAATCACCCTTGATCCGCGTAAGATACTCGGTCACCCGCGCATCGCCGACGGCGTAGTCTTTCCCAAAGCGGTCACTCATAGCCAGCACAATGTTCAGGAGCGCCTCCTGATTGTCAGGCTCGACAGCGAGGATGTCCAGGTAAATGCTTTCGGCCGCGCCCGGTTCGTTCAGCAGGCGATAGCGATTCGCCTTTTCAAGGGCGGCGGGAACGGCTTCGTGCGACAGAGGTTTGAGCTCGAACATACGCTACTTTTTCCTAAATATCCTCACCAGCTTCGCAAGCGGGTCGAAATGCTCATCAACCACGCGTTCCTTTAGCGGAATAATAGCATTATCTGTGATAGTTATATGCTCCGGGCAAACCTTTGTGCAGCATTTTGTGATGTTGCAATAGCCGATTCCCATTTCGTCTTTCAATTCGTCGATCCGGTTCTCAGTGTCAAGCGGGTGCATCTCCAATGCGGCGGTGTAAACGTAATGCCGCGGCCCTGCGAATTCGGCGTGCTTGTTGTGATCGCGGAGGACGTGGCATACGTCCTGACACAAAAAGCACTCGATGCATTTGCGAAATTCCTGTACGCGGTCAACGTCTGATTGCTGCATTCGCCACGTGCCGTCTTCGGCGTCGGGCTTGCGCGGTTTGAATTTCTTTATGCGTTTTTTGACCTCAAAATTCCACGAAACATCGGTCGCAAGGTCCTTGATCGGCGGAAATGCGCGCATTGGTTCGATCGTCACCGGCTGTGTGATATCGATCGTGTCGAGGCGCGTCATGCACATCAGCTTCGGCATGCCGTTTATTTCCGCCGAGCACGAGCCGCACTTTCCGGCCTTGCAGTTCCAGCGGCATGCCAGGTCGGGCGCCGATTCGGCCTGGATCTGATGAACCGCATCAAGCACGACCATGCCCTCGGTCACCTCGGTCCGATAATCGACCAACTCACCGCCCTCGCTCCCGCCGCGTCTTATGCTGAATGTTGTTTGTGCCATAAGAATCTTTTGCCGCTGATCAACGCGAATTCCGCAGATAGGAATTTCTCAGCAATGATCCGCGTTACCTGCGTGACCCACACTCGCTTCCGCTGCACCGTATGCTAAATGATGCGGCAGCCATAAGAGCTTTTGCCGCTGATCAACGCGGATGTCGCAGATAGGAATTTCTTAGTTCTGATCCGCGTTTTCTGCGTAAATCCGCGGCAAAATTCCTTCTAGCCCATCTCCTCTATCACCTGTTTCAATTCGGCCGGCATTTCCGGCAGCGGGACGTGCGATATCTGCATCTCGCCGTTTACCTCTTTCACGGCGACGTTGAATTTCGCAAACTCCGGTTCCTTGTTCGGGTAATCTTCGCGGAACTGGCCGCCGCGGCTTTCTTTTCGTTCGATGGCTGAGCGCGTGATCGCTTCTGAAACGGTCAGAAGATTTCGCAGATCGAGGGCAGTATGCCAGCCCGGATTGTAATCAATATTGCCGGTGACCGAGCATTTCTCGGCCCTTTCCTTCAACCCCTTTAGGCCCGCCAACGCTTCCTGCATTTCTTCCTCGATGCGGACGATGCCGACCTTTGCCTGCATCATGTCCTGCAGGTCGTGCTGGACAACGAACGGATTGTCGCCGCCGGTCCGTTCAAATGGTTCGAGCGCACGTTTTGTTTCTTGTTCAATTTGCTCCTGCGCGATCGTGCCATGTCCGTTTTGTTTGGCGAACTCGGCGGCAAATTCGCCGGCGCGTTTGCCGAAAACTATAAGATCGGATAGCGAGTTTCCGCCCAGACGGTTCGCTCCGTTTATGCCCGATGCGCATTCGCCGCAGGCGTATAGGCCGGGCAACGTCGAGGCTTGCGTGTCCGCATCGACGCGGATGCCGCCCATGATGTAATGCGTCGTCGGGCCAACCTCCATCGGCGTTGTCGTGATATCAAGATTTGCAAGCTGCATGAACTGGTGATACATGCTGGGAAGCTTTTTCTTGATGTGCTCGGCGGCGTTTGGGAGCTTTTCTTTTATCCACGCGATGTCGAGATAAACACCGCCGTGCGGCGAACCGCGGCCGGCCTTGACCTCGCGGTTGATGCAGCGGGCGACATGGTCGCGGGTAAGCAATTCGGGCGGACGATTGGCGGTCTTGTCGCCCTGCGTATAACGCCAGCCTTCCTCGGGGTCGCTCGCGGTTTGATCTTTGTAAAGCGGCGGAATGTCGTCAAACATAAAGCGGTTGCCTTCGCTGTTCTTCAAGATGCCGCCTTCGCCGCGAACACCTTCCGTGACGAGAATGCCGCGAACCGACGGCGGCCAAACCATTCCGGTCGGATGAAACTGGATGAACTCCATGTCGATCAGTTCCGCACCCGCGTGATAAGCAAGGGCGTGGCCGTCGCCGGTTCCTTCCCAACTGTTCGATGTGATCTTGAACGCCCGGCCGACGCCGCCGGTCGCGAGAATTACGGCCTTTGCCTTGAACACTCGGAATCGTCCGTGCTCGCGTTCGTATGCCAATACACCCACAACGCGGTCGCCGTCTTTCAGAAGCGAGATCACCGTGACTTCCATGTTTACATCGATGCCCTGATGGATGCCGTGGTCCTGAAGGGTGCGGATAAGTTCCAACCCGGTGCGGTCACCAACGTGAGCAAGCCGCGGATAACGGTGTCCGCCGAAATTTCGCTGCAAGATCTTGCCGTCTTTCGTCCGGTCGAAAACGGCGCCCCAGGCTTCCAACTCTCTAACGCGTTCCGGCGCTTCTTTTGCGTGCAGCTCAGCCATCCGCCAGTTGTTCACATACTGGCCGCCGCGCATCGTGTCGGAAAAATGAACCTTCCAATTGTCGCGGTCGTCAACATTCCCCATCGCCGCCGCCATGCCGCCTTCGGCCATCACCGTATGCGCCTTGCCAAGCAGCGACTTGCAGATCAAGCCGACGCTAACGCCGGCCGCACTCGCCTCTATTGCCGCCCTCAGCCCCGCACCGCCGGCACCGATGACAAGAACGTCGTGTTCAAATGCTGTGTAATCAGTCATTAAATGGAGCGCGGACACTCCTGTCCGCATCGCCGGTTCCTCCGGCGAAAATCGTTTTCCCGCAAGCAATTTTTCGCGTCGAAGCGACGCTCATGCGGACAAGAGTGTCCGCGCTCCGCGCCGGCCGCGATGACAAGAACGTCGTGTTCAAATGTCTCTAAAGCCTCCTCCTACTTTGTATCTTTTCCTCCAGCTGAAGCTGGAGGCAACTTAAAAGAGCAAGATTTGAAACACTCAAAAAAATCTGTAGTCCGTAAAAATGCCCATCGAACACATCCTTACGTAAAAGTCAGTGAATCCGACCCAGAATAGCGACAACCAGGCGAACAGCATGTGATTGCCATTGAGCTTGCTGACCCATTGCCAAAGTTTGTGCTGGACGGGTTTGTTCGAAATTGTGTCGCAGCGGCCGCCGACCAGATGCCGGAGCGAATGGCAGCCGAAGGTGTACGAAGCTAATAAGATCACATTGATCGTCATCACGATCGTCCCGACGCCGATACCGAAACCATCCGCAAACTGCGTAGCGGCTATGGCGTCGTAGGCGAGTATGACGATAAAAAGAAGCGCGACGTAAAGAAAATATCTATGGACGTTCTGCAATATGAGCGGAAATTTCTTTTCACCGCGATACTCATTTCGCGGTTCGCCGACGGCGCACGCCGGAGGGTCGGCCCAAAAGGCTTTGTAGTAAGCGCCGCGATAGTAATAACAAGTAACGCGAAATCCGCCCGGTGCCCAGAGGATCAAAACCGCGGGCGTGATCGGCTGTACCAGTATCCAGGCCGGCAGCCACGCGGGCCACGCGCCCAACCACGAATGCCCGGACAAGGGCTGACCGGCGGCTTCCCAGATAAGGGGTGAGTACATCGGCGAAAGGTACGGCCCGAATGAATAATGCTCACCCTGAAACGCCGCCCAGGTCGAATAAACTATGAATGCCGAAAAGCCGAGGAAGGTAAGCAATGATGGCAGCCACCACGCGCCTTTTCGTGAGGTTTCACCAAAGCCGCGGCGTGTGATCGAGACAAGATTAGAAGCCATTCGTTAAGGTGTCAGAGCCTCCCGGGATTTGCTGGGAACGCGGACTGCGGACGTTGCAGGCCAAGCGCCGGTTGAAAAATTGTGAATGCTGAACCGTTCTCGATTCTTACGCGAAAAGGATATCAAGTCAAGCAATAGCGAGACTGACAGTCCACGTCCGCGGGCGTTCTGGATCGAGGCCGAACGAATACACAAACGAGGACCGTCTGCCCTCCGCTGCTATTTTCCAGCCGCCCACCCGCCGTCGATCTCGAGAGCCGTACCGGTGACGAATGCCGCCTCATCACTTGCGAGATAGAGTACCGCCGCGGCGACCTCTTCCGGTTTTCCCATCCGGCCGACGGCCTGGGTCGCGGCCATTTCGCGGTAGGCCTTTTCGGGGTCGGGATATTCGGCCAGGCGCGATCTTACGAAAGGCGTTTCCACACGTCCCGGACATACGGCGTTAACCCGGACGCCGTCCAATGCATGATCGAGAGCGAGGCATTTTGTCATACCAACAACCGCAAACTTGCTCGTACAGTATGCAATGCGGTCGCGGATTCCGACGATGCCGCCGATCGAAGCAATGTTGATTATCGCTCCGCTTTTTCGCTCGATCATTCCGCCGATGAAGACCTTTGTCAGATCGAAGATTCCCCGCACATTGACGCGAAACAGGCGTTCGAGATCTTCGGCGTCGGTTTGAAGGATCGTGCCGACATGACCTATGCCCGCATTATTTACAAGGATATCCAGCCGCCCGCGGCCAGCGATCACTTCCTTGGCGGCAAGTTCGCAATCCTCGCTCTCCGCGACATCAATTTTTAATGACTCTGCTCCGCCGCGCGAGTCCTTGATCTTCGCGGTCACACGTCCGGCGTTATCTTCGTCAACATCAGCGACGTAAACAAAGGCTCCGGCCTCAGCGAGCGCATAAGCGATCGCTTCGCCGATGCCCGAAGCGGCACCGGTTACGAGCGCAGTTTTTTCACTTAGATCAAACAAAACTTTTCAACCGAGCATGAGCGCGAAATATCTCGATCAGAACGGGCGGATTCTCCGCTAACCCGCCGAAACGACGTTGTACAAAATGCCAAGGCCTTCGATCTCGACCTCGCAAACGTCGCCGTCTTTCAGAAACACCGGCGGTTTGCGAGCGAATCCAACGCCCGGCGGCGTTCCTGTTGCGATGATGTCGCCCGGTTCGAGCGTGATCGAACGCGATAGATATTCGATCAGTTCCGGTATTTTGAAGATCAACTGGTTCGTGTTCGAATCCTGCATAGTTTCATCATTCAACCGAAATCGAATTTGCAGCTTATGCGGGTCAACGATCTCATCTTTTGTCGCGACGAACGGACCGAACGGGGCAAATGTGTCGCAGGATTTTCCACGCTGCCATTGCCCATCGGCAAACTGCATGTCGCGGGCCGAGACGTCGTTAAAATTGGTGTAGCCAAAAACATGGTCCATCGCATTTTCAAGATCTATGTTCTTTGCACGGCGGCCGATGACGACAGCAAGTTCGGCTTCGAAATCGACCTGTTCGCTTCCGACGGGAAGCAGGATCGCATCCTCGGAGGCCGCAACACAGGTATCGAACTTTGAAAATATCAGCGGGGCTTTCGGTATCTCGGCACCACTTTCCGTTACGTGATCGAGATAATTCAGCCCGATGCAGATGATCTTCGACGGTCGCGGCACCGGTGCTTCAAGCTTAATATCGTCAAGGTTTACGATCGGCAGTTCTCCGCTCCCGACGGCATCCATCGCGGGGCCGGCAAAGCCCGTCGCAAGATCGTAGCACCGCAATATCTCGGACGCGCTGAGGCCCATTGGCAGGATCGAGGGTGTAAGATCCGCGATCTGATCGTCATCGATCAACGCTCCAATGCGGTAACGGCGTTCGCCCGCGTGTGTAATATCTTTCGGATTAAAACAAACGAGTTTCATTACTTTTGCAGGCCCTCGATCGGCACCCAGACAAACCGAGGGCGGTAAAATTCGGCATATATCGAATCGCCCGGCTTCGACCCGAACGGAAGATTGCTGTTGTACGAGACAAGCATTCTTCCATTCTTGATAAACTGCGGGTGCATATGAGGATTATAAACGCTCAACCCGCTTTGCAGCGATTGGCCTTCGGTCATTCCCGGCAATTTGGTCATTCCGGCGGTCGGCGTTCGATAGAAATGGTGCTTGGCCGTGAACGGGCCCTGCGGTTCGCATGCGGAATACAGGTACAGATCTTTCCAGTCCGAATAGCCGACCGATGTGTCGAACGTGACCATAACAAAAGTCGGCTTTCCGTTTATGTTCAGCCGGCGAATGGTCAACTCGTCGCTGATGCTGTCCTTTTCGGGAATGATCGACTTGCGGGCGTCAAGGTTCTTTGAGAACGACTTGCCGTCCCACGCTGTCCAATTCTTAAGATCGACCGCATGTTCAAGGCCTTTCGACGCATCGACCTTGGCGATGTAGAGCTTCTTGTATTTGTTGGCAACAGCGACCGATGACTTCTTAGCGGTCTTTAGTTCGCCCTCGTTACGCATTCCCCAAATATACAGTTCCTTCTTGTCGTCGAGCCAAAGCGAGATGCCCCAAACGGCCTCGTCCGCCTTATTCTTCAGGTCAACGATCTTTTCGATCACAAGCGTGTCCGCGTCCATTTGGACGATCGCCTGGGCGCGGTATTTGATCCAGAACGCCTTGTCGAATGGCCTGGCGACGTCCCATTCGTTTAGGAACATCCAGATCTTTTTCTTGCCGCCGACCTCGACGATGATCGGATCGCCGAGCCAGTACATATGGTTCGGGCTGTCGCTTTTGGGCTTAAAATAGGATGTTGAATAGCCGTTCTTGTCCTTCGGCCCGGTCAGCGTCCGCATTGTCTTGCCGTCTTTTGAACGGACAACAATGCTGTTGTAAACGTAATGGATTACCTCCGGTCTTGGTCCGCAGATCGGCGGCAGGCAGTTTGGCTTACGCAAGCGAAGCCCGTTCTCGTTCGTATAGACCGAACCATCGCCCGGCAGTTGCGGGTCTTCCGCTATGTATGAATCAGAAAAAAAGAATGCCGAATCGCCATTCGGCAGCTCGATCGAAACGGTCGTATCGCCGCCGGTCCAACCGGGGCCGTTGCGCGTGAAAATGTCGTTCCATTCCGTCGCCGGCTCGCCTTGCCCAACCGTTATGCCGCATTGCGGAAATACGGTATTAGCGAACAAAGCTGATACCAGACCGATCAGAAAAACGCTTTTGAAAACCTGCTTCATAAACTAGCTCCGGAGGAGCGGTATGTCTATAGACGTGATTCGAAAAATTGCAGAAGCTCCGTAGGAGCGGCAGAAATTCTCTCTATCGCTTCTATAAAGATTTCGCTCCTCTGGAGCAACCTGGTCATCCGGTTCGCGACTTTTCAGACATCCTTTTTTGATATGGCCGCGATCGTCAGTACGGTATCTCGGGCCGGCGGGCGTCGTTCGGATCGGCCCATCGGTTGTTCGGAACGGTCGGCGTCCAGTGCGGCCTGAGCGGGTCTTGATCGTACGGATAGCCGCCGAGGCGTTTGTAAAGCTCGGCATACTCTGCCAGCTTGTCTCGATCAAGCGTAACGCCAAGCCCCGGGCCGGTCGGCACCTTTATCTTGCCGCCTTCATATTTCATCAATCCGCCTTCGATGATATCGTCGGTCAGGTGATGATAATGAGCGTCGGCGGCATAGCTCAGATTTGGTATGACGGCTCCGAGATGCAGCATGGTTGCAAGCTGTATCCCAAGCTCGCCCGATGAATGTACGGCAACGCCAAGCTGAAACGTCTCGCAAACGCCTGCCGCCTTAACGCACTGCCGAATGCCGCCCCAAAATGTTGTATCGAGCAAAATGACGTCAACAGCCGTATCCAGCACGTTAGCGGCAAGCTGCTCAAAATTTACCACGACCGTATTTGTCGCTAACGGCATTCGCACTTTCTCACGCGTACGCCGCATCCCGTGAAGGCCGTAAACAGGGTCTTCAAGATAGTCGTTATTGATATCCTCGATCTGCTGGCCGAACCAGATCGCCTGCTCGGTTGACCATGAAGCGTTCGGATCGAAACGGAAGCAGTCGCCTTCCATCGGGCCGCTGCCTAATTCTTCGGCGACCGCGCGATAGCATTTCAATTCGTAAACCGGATCGAAAACGCCGCCCTTCAGTTTGTGGGCGAAGAAACCGTGCTTTGTTTTTAGATCTTTCGCGTGCGTAACAAGCTGGTCAACGGTCCGCACCTCTCCGCTTCCGTCTTTGGGATTCGGAAAACGGAAAAAAAGATAAGACGCGAACGGGACCTCGTCCTGTAATTTGCCGCCGAGGATGTCATAAACAGGCACGCCCCATTTCTTGCCGATGATGTCGAGACAAGCAAATTCCAGTGCCGCCAAAATTTGTGTTCGATTGTTGTAAAGAGATGCCGTCGGGTTTGCGATCTTGAACCGCATCTCCTCGAGCCGTGCCGGGTCGTGGCCGACAAGATAGGCCTTCATCGCCCGAAACGCAGCCTCGGCCGATTCGCCGCCGCCCCCCATTTCGCCGAGGCCCGTGATGCCTTCGTCGGTCTCGATCTCAACGATCGTTCGGACGAATCGTCCCCAATGACAGCCGGCCGCATGCCGCAGCGGAGCCTCAAGCGGGACGGTTACGGTCGTTGCTTTAATGTCTGTGATCTTCATTTGCCTAAGCGGTTAAAATATAGCTGGTAGCTGACAGCTATAAGCTGATAGCTGTTCTAATACCCAACCTAAGGTCTTATTACTTTTCCATTACCTTGTTATCTCTCAGAAATTTCCAGATCTCGTCATAAGCACTGGCGTAATCCGCTTGAGAGAACATTCCGTGGCCGCCGCTTTTAACGGTTATCAGTTTGTTAACATCGCCCGCTTTGTTGAGGGCGTCGTGCAAACGGGTCGCCTGGGTATATGGAACAACGTCGTCCTTATCGCCGTGAATGGTGATGATCGGCGGGAGCCCGGCGCGAACATACGTCAGCGGCGAGACTCTTTTTGCTACATCGGCGGCATTCGGCATCGAGCCCATCCACATCTTCGCGTAGTTCTTCACATTCGGGCCTTCGATCAGGTCGTTCACATCGCTGATGCCGTACCAATTCACGATCGCGGCGACCTTCATTGGAACGTCGCCATACTTGGCGTCGCCGTAGCAGCGGTTATCGAGTGCCGTTCCATCCGGCAGCATTCCCGTAATAAGCGAGAGATGCCCGCCGGCGGAGTGGCCGGTGAGAATGATCTTCGATGTATCGAATTTGTACTGGGCCGCATTTCGATAGATCCAGCGCAGAGCGCACCGCGTGTCTTCGACCGCTGCGGGAGCTAGCGAGTTCCCGGCCATTCTGTATTCGACATTAACAACGCGCCAGCCGCGTTCAAGGTACGGCAATAACTGATAGACGGCGCCTTCTTTTGATCCAAATATCCATCCGCCGCCGTGAATATAAACAACCGTGGTCGTCGGGTTCGGATTATCGCGCGGATACCAAATGTCCAGCTTGAGCGGCGTGTTGTTGGCACTGCCGTACACAACATCCGGCTGCATCCAGTATCGGTCGCCGATCTGAAGAAGCGAAGGCGAAGTAGTTTGTCCGAACAGATTGGCCGCTGCAAATAGCAACGTAAGAAAAGCGGTCAGTCGAATAAGCGAGATCTTCATACTTTTATCAATTTCCACTAGCTTTAGCTATTGGGAAAGTGCAAGGATGGGCAACGGCTTTAGCCGAACTTCAAACAAGAAGGCCCCGTTTGGCTTCAGCCAAAATTCGGATAAAGCCGGAAGCATTTTCTTGCTTTGGTCCACTAGCTAAAGCTAGTGGCAATCCATCTCTGCACTATCCACCAGCTAAAAGCTAGAGGCGATTCAAATAAATTCTAAGCGGGCCGGACGCCATCTTTGCCGGCGGTGTACCGTTTGCCCTGATAGTTTATGTTACGCAGTTCAGCCTTTGGATCGAACTTGCCGAATTGAGGCTTTGCCGTAATGCCGTCGAACAGGCCCGCGTTCACGCCGAAGAGCGAATCAACTATCGGTTCGAGATAGTTGCACCCGGAAACGCACGCCCAGTCGTTGATATAGGGCTGATCGGACGGCGATTTTGATGCCGCGCCGTTCGATTCGGGCGTGTAAAAACTCTCGGTAAAATGGGCCTGAGCATACGGCCCCTGCATGCTGGTCTTCGCCAGGCCGTTCATCCAGTCGTTGGCAATATCGACCGCACCGGCGGCGAACAGTCCGCTCAACGCAAGTGCCGGCCATGAGCAATATGCGCCGGTCCATTGATGATCGGGCCGGATGGAGAATGTCACGTCAAGATCTTTTGTAGAGAGCGCACGCATCCACGTCGGAGTTTGCAGTTCGCGGACAAAGAAATCGACCATCTCACGCTTTTGTGTCGCGGGCATCATATCACCGATCGTCATCAGCGTTACGCCGAAATCGTAGCAATGATGGACTTCGTTGTAACTTCCATCCGGCAATTTGCATTTCCAAATGCCGCGGCCCGGAACATATAGGTCCTGCACGCGTCTGCCTAGATCGACCGCTTCATCGCGATATCCTTCCGCTTTTGCCCGGTCGCCTTTGTATTCGGCAAGTTCGGCGGCAAAGCGAAGATTGTGGACGTTTGCGGCGTTAAGTCCGGCGACCTCGTGAACGTAGCTTGAAACCGCCTCGAGCAAATTCGTCACGCCGCCGTAATCGGCCAGGCCATGCTTGTTCACATCCAGCGCGCGCCAGTGCTCGGCATAGCTTAGCAATGTTTCATAGACAGTTTTGCCATTAACGACCTTGTCGAGCCATGCCTTATCGCCCGTCCATCTAAGATACTCCTTTGCCATCCGCGACATCGCGTAATCGTTTACGGAATACCACGGCCCGACACCGGCACCGGTCAGGAATTCAGTACCGAAATGCTTGTAAACATCCAGCGTCATCCATGTTTCCATCATCCGTTTAAGGATGTCGGGATCGAGCATGGACAGGAGCATCGCGCTCAACGAAATATCCCAGAGGAACGTGGTCGTTTCCCAATATCGCGGCATCAGCGTTACGTATGTAGTGCCATAAACCGAGTGCGGCGATGTGCGGCGGAAATACAACGCGCTCATCACGGCGGAATGATAGATGCGCTTGACGTTGTCGTCAGTGGTAACAAGCGTTGGGACGTGGCCCGAGAACACATCATTGCCGGGCGTAAATGCCGCCTTTAGCTGCCTATTCCATTCATCGGTCGTGACTTTTGCGGCTGCGTCGAAACTGCCAATGATACCGTCGAAATCCTTCTGCGCATCGGCCGCGTTCCGGCCCACGGAATTCACGAAAACGATCGACGCTGACTGTCCCGGGGCAAGATCGAGCGTGTAAACAAGCCATGACGGCTCTATCTTGTCGGGCTTTGGCGACGAGCCTTGAAGCACGAATGCCTCCGTGTGCTTTGACCTGCACAGGATCGCATTGCGGGCCTTGTCGATAGAGCGCTCGTTGTCGTATTCGCCCGGCGAATACGCGGCATTCCACGGCTTTACGCTTTTGGTAACACCGCCGTTAACGGCAAGCTTTATCTCGGTCTTTTTTCGCGCCTTTGCCATGTTCGAGACCGTCAGTTTTACCGCAACGGACATCGTTTTGAACGGGACGATGGTCGTGCTTTTTAGTTCGAGGCCTTTATAGACCGAACGTCGTTCTATGCGGTCAGGCTGCCAGACAAACTCGATCGGCGTTTTGGTGGCGGTGAAATACTCACCGTCAACATACAGTACACCTGTCAGCAGTTCGCCGCCGGCACCAAGCGGAGCGACGTTCATTTCGCCTTGAGCAAAGGGCGGAAACGCAATGCTTCGAATTGCGGTTACATCCATCGAAGCCTGTGCACAGCCCCATTGATTTGTCAGTCCCGGCCAGGCGTACAGATCGAGAAATTTATGCGTCATCGTGACCGAGCGCATTGATTCGCAGGTTGGAATATCAGGCAGTGCCGCAGCCGCAAAACGCGGAGATGTTTCGGCCGCTGCGTCACGGCCGACTGTGTGCACGACCGCCGGCACGACAGCTGCCGCGGAGATGGATCTCAAAAAGTCTCTTCGTTTCATTCTTATATCCTGTTTCTGCCGCCGTGCCGCAGACAGCCGGGCGCAGTTCAAATCCTATTCGATCTCGATCCGCACCGTCGCAGCCTCGAATGGCTTTATATTCACCGTCAGCGGATCGAGCTTTTCAACGCGGCCGATCTCAACGCTTTCGGTCAGGTTCATCAACACCGCCGAACGGGGCTTTGCCGGAACCGAAACGGTAACTGGCCCGCCTTTGCCCGCAAATTCCTGCAGGCGAATAACAAAGATCTTGTTCACCGGCGGATTCAGCGGGGTCGAACTTACCTCGCCGCGGATCACATTTTCCGCTTGCGTTTTGACTGTCACGATCTGCACATTCGGCTTATCAACCGAGAAGAACGATCGTTCGGCGTCGGACGGCAAAACGCCGACAAGCTGTGCCCGCAGGGGAACATTAAAGTCCGCACCTATTCGCCACGCATACACCGGATCGAACACGCCATCGGCCGCAAAGGCGTATTCGAACACCATATTCCCTTTCACGCCCGGCTCGGTCGTTGCGAGATTGAAGATGCCGACATCGTGCGTGTCAGCTTGTCGGCCAAGACGAACGGCACGGGAATAGATCGTTGCTTCGGGAAGCGGAAATTTGCCGGTGTACATTGCCGGAAAATCAGCCGGAGCACCTTTCGGCTTGACCTTGGTCGCGACATAGCCGGGATAGGCCCAGTGGAACGCCTGCCGGTGCGCGATCAGGGCACTCCCACGCCCGTCAGTAAATCCAAACAGGTGCTGTGTCGAGACCGAATCCTTTCTTGCACCGGGTAGATAGTCATCCGGCAGCCGGTCGAAATATCGCTGCCCGCCGCGCATCACCTTCAGGCCGTCCTTTGAAAGGTTGAATGGAAATGCGAAGTAATAAGAATCGCTCCAGTTGCCGCTGCCGCCGGGAAACGGCATTGCTTTTGGGTCAAGCTCGTTACGCAGATCGACACGGTCAAGGCCGTCGTAGATAGTAATGCGCGAAAGGGGAAATGAGGACCGTTCACGCATGACGGTTATCTCCGTCATCTGCGCGCCCTTTTTGACAAGGATACGCGGCGTGACCGGATATGACACTGCCGAAGCATCCGAGCCTTCTACACGAAGCAGGTCGTTGAACGGCCTTTCGCCCTTTGTGTTGACCAACTCACGGTTCGCCTGCTTATCGCGAATGCTGCGGATCGTGCCGTCGGCATTGAGATCAACGGCAAACCTTGCATTCTCCGCCGATCGGCCGGCGACTGGCTTCATCGTAGTTGCGGCCTGTCCGGGAGTTGTCAAAACTTCGAATCTCGCGTAGCCCATCGACGGAACAGCTTTCGCGACAAATATCACATTGCCGCTTTCATCAACGTCGAACGGAACAGGCGTCCCGGCGGATGTTTTGATCGAGGTCACGCGGGCGTGTTTAACCGGCGGTTTGAATCGCACAACGTCCGTTCGCTCCCAGGACAGGCCGTTGTAAACGATCAGGGGAAGCGTGTTCCCGTCAGCGTCCGGGCTTGGAGACGCGTATCGGCCGGGCTCGGCGAGAATATTTATTCCACTGGCCAGCATCTCGTCCGTTTCGGCCTTTGCCTGGCCCGTAAATTCGACATACTCCTGATTCTGCTTTTCCAGCGGTTCGCTGCTGTTCAGCTGCGGCCAGCCTGTGTTGCCGGCTCCGCTGTGTTCATCGAATGTGAACATCAGATCGTAAATACGGTCGAAATTTCCGGCCGGATACGGGATCCGCCGCGTCATTGAGATGGCGCTCCACAACGCTTCGGCCGCGGGTGCATGATCGTGGTTGTATCGGCCGGCCGCGGAAATGCGCGGGCTTGCGGTCTTTGCCTCAGACCATAGCCCGGACCAATCGCCACGGTAGGTTGGTATCTCGGTACCGTACTTACCCTCGATGTACTTGAAAAATTCCGGCGCGGTACCGATGCGGATCTTTACCTCGTCGTGTTTCGAATTCCAAAGCTTTGCGGCCCGTTCAAGATTCGCAACATTCGACGGTTCAAAAAAATCGTGGGCGTACATCGCCATCACGGCGTCATACTTATAGCCGGCCTTGTTGTAGGTATTGAGCAGATCGGTAATGCCGATCTCCATTTCCTCGATGTCAGACTTTTTCCCCGCAAGTTCGGGGTTGAACATATAGAACGGCTTACGGTTAGTGTAAGGGTCAAGCGAGTACGGATCGAGATAATACTGCGCGAACGCCTCGACATACGCACCGCGGTTTCCCTGGCTGATCCACAATAAAACCTTGCGGCCATCAGGAGCCTGCCAATAGAAAGGCACTTTTCCGGGCGCCAGATCGGTCGCATTATTTAGAAAAGTGTTGGCACCGGTGACCAGATACTTGGTCCCGCTGTCAGCCAGCACTGACGCGACCGGCATTGGATGGCCGGGAACATCGTTCATATACGCCAACTCGGACGATATGCCGTATGTCTTATGAAGCGCGGTGTAGCCATAAGCCAGCCGGTTCAGCTCTTCCGCACCCATGTAATCCGTGTGCATGCTGCCCCAGGCGGTTGAGACCACGATCTGCCCGGACTTGATCAAATTCATCAGCCGGGCGATCTTTTCCTTGTCTTTCGGCAAAACGCTTGACGGCTTTTTCTGCCGCTTTAGCCATTCGTTGATCTGCCAAACACTCTCGATCGTCCAGCGAAAATCCTTGTCGCTTTCGGCAACACGAATGACCTCGTCAATATGACGGGCCGCACGTTCGCGAATAGCGTTCGGCGGCTCGACAAATCCAAAGTCGTAATGAGACGACGGGATCACATAGATCGTTTTGATCGGGCTTACCGGCAGATCTGCCTGCCCGACAGCAACCGAAAATGCCGCCCCGGCCAATAAGGTAAGAATTACGCCTTTAAGCGTGAAGCTGCGTTGAGCAATCACAATTCAATCTTATCTATTCAACGTTTTCATCACGCCTAAAGGCGTAACTCTCACCTGTTCTTTACGCCTGGCGGCGTAACCCTTGTCTGCTAGAAATTAAACCTTGCAGACAACTGCACCTGCCTTGGCCCGCCAAAGCCAAGCAGTCCGCCGAGTTGGTTCCCGACCGTTGCAATGCTCTCCCCGAAGTTTCCGCAAACGCCCACGGCGCCGCCGCACGAGAGGCCGCCCGACGGATCGGCGAAGTTTACCCGGTTGAAGATGTTGAAGAACTCCAACCTAAGCTGCAAGGAAGTCTGCTCCGTCAGCCGGGTGTTCTTGCCAAAAGACAGGTCCACCTGAGCAAAGCTTGGCCCCCGCAGGATATTGCGCCCTGCGTTGCCGAAAACGCCCGCCGCGGGGATCGTGAAGGCGGCAGCATTGAACTGGCAGCCGGGAAGCGAATAGTTCGGGCAGCGGACATCGGTATTCGGCACGAGATCCGGGCGGAATGAGAACCCGCCGAAAATGCCGCCTTGCACCGTCGGGTTTACGGGAAGGCCGCTGCGGATCTGTGTGATCGTATTGACGTTCCAACCGTCGATCAGCCATCTCGGGCCGTCACCGAACCAGTCTCGGAAAAGGAGTTCATATCCCGCATCAAGCGTAAAGTTGTGCCGAACATCGGCGTCCGCACTTGCACGGTCTGCATTGATGTCGTCGGGATCCTGATAGTCCTTGAAGAAGCCGGCAATGTTGTCGATCGCGTGGCCCCATGTATAGTTGCCATTGAACCGCAGGCCATTTGCGAGGTTCCGGCGGAAATTTACCTGCAGTGCGTTGTAGCCTGAGCTCGGATAGCCGCCAACCACAAAGATGTCGCCGAAATCGGGTGAAAGCGGCCGCTGCCCGGTAAGAGGATCGCGGCGATTGATGTTGCGCGGGCTAACAACGCCATCGGTCAAAATGTGGGTAACGTGGTTGCCGACGTAGCCCACCGAAAGCACGCCAAAGCCAAGGTCCTGCTGAACGTTCAGCGACCAGTGCTGGGCCATGGCGGTGTTCAGGTCGCGCTCGATCGCAAATGCCGCCGGCACACCGCAATTGAACACGCGCGGGTCGATCGGATACTGAAATGTCGATCCGCCGTCGCAGGTGCCGCCAAAAACGCCGCCGAGCCATTGGAAAAGATCGACCGACTGCGTCGGAAAAGTGTTAGCATGCGGGGAACCGAAGCTCGCGGGAAGCTCGCGATTGTAAAAAACGCCATAGCCGCCGCGGAGCACCGTCTTTTGGGTGCCGAACACGTCGAACGCAAAACCAATTCGCGGGCCGAAGTTGTTCTTGTCAGCATTGTGTATCTTCTCGCCGATCGGTGAAAAGCTTAATGTGTCGATATCAAAATTCTGAAGCAGGCCGTCTTCTTCGCGTGTCACCGTGCTCACATCGTACCGGAGTCCCAGGCTAAGCGTCAGCCGCGGGCGGGCCTTCCAATCGTCCTGGAAAAAGAACGAGAAATTCTCGTTTGCGAAGTTCAGCTCAGGATGGCCCTGCCGTGAAAGCACGAACGGTGCGTTATTGGCAAAATCATTCAGGCCAAAGAACTGCACGGTTTCCTGGACCGCCGATTCGGCCGAACGGCGATTGAGCCTGACATCGATGCCGGCCTTCATCGAATGGTCGCCCGTCACGAAACTGAACGTATCCAGAAAGTGGTAAACGATGCCGGTCCGCTTCTGATCAAACTGTGCGGGGCCGGGCACCGCATAAAACGGATTCACAAATGACAGGTCAAATCGCGGCAGTGTGGACGGCCCGGCGCTCACGTCGGTGAAATTGTGGTTGATGCCAAACGCGAACTCATTCACCGAGGTCGGAGAGACGACGTAATTGTGCGACGCCTTAAACAGCTGCACCCGAAGTTTTGCGGGTGCGATCTGGTCGGAAGCAACTCCGTATGGCGTGTCGGTTTTCGAATCGTTGATGTTGTAGCGGAACGAGAACTGACTCCGATCGGTATGCATCCAGTCGATCTTTACCGAACCCGTGTCCTCGCGCAGCTTGCCGTCACGTTGGCCGATGAACCGATTCAGCTCGTCGATCCCGTCATTGTCGGGGTCGCGAACACCGGGGTCGTCTTCGATCGCATTCGGCAGCGGCATGGTAGCGATCACCGGTGCGATGCCGGGGACGAATTCCGACCTGAATGCGGCCGTCGGCACAAGCGAATTGAACTGGATCCCGCGTGTCTGCCGCACGCCTTCGTAATTGGTGAAGAAGAAAACTTTGTCGCGCGCGATCGGCCCGCTGATGTTGCCGCCGAACTGGTTCAGGCGAAACTTTTGCTTTCCGGCGAAATAGTCCTCTGAATCGAGGCCTTCGTTACGAAAATATTCGAACACGCCGCCGTGAAAATCGTTGGTGCCCGATTTTGTGATCGGGTTGATGACCGCCCCGATCGCCTGGCCGTATTGAGCGGAGTAGTTCTGCTCCAGCACCTGGACCTCCTGAATACTGTCCATGCTGACGCGGTTTACACGCGATTCGACTCGGCCGAGGACGTTCGAGGTTCCGTTCAGGTCCACACGGCCGGCGTCGATCCCGTCAACCAGGACGCTCGTCCCGCCGAATGTCGATGGTATGCCGTTGATACTCGTCTGGAACTGATTGGTCGTCTGGACCGAACCCGGCACCGTCGCAAGAAGCTGAGTGAAGTCGCGCCCGTTGACCGGATTGTCCTCGATCCGCTCAGACGTTACCGTATCGCCGATGGTTGGTGTTTCGGTATCGACGCGAGTTTGATCCACCACCTCTACCGTCGCCGCAACTCCCGAAACCGCAAGAGCGACATCCGCACGCGCCTTCTCACCGACCGCCAATCGCAAGTCTTTGATGGACGTGGCAGAGAATCCGCTGGCCGATGCCTCGATGGTGTAAACGCCGGTGGAAAGCGACGGGACGTCATACCGCCCCGCCTCGTCCGCCTGAACGGTACGTTTCTCGTTTGTGCCCTGATTGGTCACGATGACCGTTGCGTTCGGTACGATCGCTCCCGCCTGATCGGTGACCACGCCGGTGATCGCACCGGTATTCGATTGGCCGAAAGCGGCAACGACAAAAATGATGGCGATCGCCGCAAGGGAAACCGCTCGTTTTATGATATGCATTGCTGGATTTTTCATCAGATCCTCCGAAATTATTTCGAACTTTTCCCTTAGATTTTTGTACAAGTTCCCTTGGTCGCGATCGCCGCTATTGCCGCAAGGTCCGGCGTCCACACACCGTCTTTCTTTGGGTAGTATTTTTCAAGATTGTCGGCGGTGAGCGAAACGGTCGGCGTTTCGTCGCGTAGAGAGACGGCTTGGCCATCAAACAATTTCACGGCGCCGTCCACGCATTTCAAGCCCACGTACTCAGGGAACATCCCCTGGCTTACCTTCAGCGCTTCACGCCGCATCAGCCAATCCTTTTCGTGCTCGCCCGACAGGCCAAAGCCGGCGATGGTTACTGTGTTGGCGTCGAAGCCGGCGTCGAGATATCCCTGATACGCCCCCTGCGCGGTCTCGTCGTCCATCGCAAAGATAACGTCGACATCACCTTTCTCGGCGAGCGTCTCAGCGGCGATCTTCCGTGCGATACTAGGGGTTGCCTCTCCGTTAATGGATGCGGTCACGACAGCATCGGGTTGGATGCTCCGCACGCCATCGACGAATCCTTCGCTGCGAAGAAGACACGGCCGCAGCCAGGGCAGGCCCACATCGAGAATTCTCGGGGGCGACCCGTCTTCGTTGCGAACATTGTTGCCAACCCAAACGCCAAGATCGAAACCGGCATCGTAATCGCAGATCGCTACCATCGTCGCCATTCCTTCCACTGGATTCGCCTCGACAACGACCGGCGTGTTCGCCGCCGCGGCTATCGAGAGAATTTCTTCCAGCCCGCTGGTATTCGCCGGAGTCAGTACCACCACATCGACGCGTTCGACGATCTCGCGAGCCTGCGCTATCTGCCGTTCGACCGAAAGCTCCGCGTCAAGTACCTCGATCTCGATGCCGTACTGTTTCCCGCGGCGCTTCATTACCTCGATGACGATCTGATACCAGATGTGAAAGCTGTAATTCGTCAGATAACCGATCCTGGCCGGGTTTTTCGACGCCTCGACCAATGGCACCGCAGCCAACGCCGCATCCAATCCCGGCGGCGGGTTGTATGGCGTTACCGGTGCATGTTCTGAACTTTCTGCTGCTGTACTCATAAATTCCTCCAAATTTGTTTACCGCCAAGACGCGGGAGAAGAAACTTAACAGGATGAACAAGATGACCAGGATGCTCTGAAAGCTTCGGGCCGTGATTCCATCATGTAAATCTTGTTCATCCTGTTTCTTAGCATCTCCTGCTGCTCCCCGGTGAAAAACCTAATCCGTCTTCGGCACACCGCCGATCTGCGTCAGCAAGCCGCCGTCAACTGTCCACACGGCCCCTGTAACGAAAGACGACCTTTCGTGCGCGAGAAACGCCGCGACTTCCGCTATCTCGCGCGGCTGGGCGATCCGGCCGAGCGGGTGCATCGCGTTGCATGCGTCGTAAACCGACTGTGGGTTCGGGTCAAGCGACGCCGCCCATTGCAGCATCGGCGTATCGACCGTTCCCGGACATATCGCATTGGCCCGGATGTTGTCTTTCGCAAAGTCCATCGCTGTCGAGCGGGTCAGGCCGATCAATGCGTGTTTGCTTACCGTATAAGCAAGCACATTCTGCTGGCTGGCCAACGCCTGCACGGACGACACATTGACGATCGTTCCACCGCCGGCCTGCCGGATAAAGGGTATTGCCGCTTTTGCCGCGTTCCAGGCGCCTTTCAGGTTTACGTTCAACACTTCGTCCCACTGCGCATCATCCGTCGTAACCGCTGTGCCATAGCGTTGAATTCCGGCGCTGACGATCAATGAATCGACCGAACCGAACGCAGTGTGTGCCGATTCCACAGCGGATACGACTTCGTCGAAGTTCGACACATCGACGCAGCACACCACCGCTTTGCCGCCGCCGTTTTCGATACCGTCGCAAACCTCGCGTGCGGCTGTTTCATCGCGGTCGAGTATCGCAACCGCCCCACCTCGCTCGGCCACCAGTTCGCAAACGGCACGCCCAATACCAAGAGCGCCGCCCGTGACGACAACAGTTTTTCCGTCAAATCTCATGCAGCTTCTGCAACGCGGCCCGCGTTGATCTCGTCCCTTTGTTCTGCAATATTTTCTGCTTCCTCAGATGGCGGTCCAGACGGTGGGGGCAGCGTCTTGTACCAGGTGAAATAGAGAATGATCACCGCCGCCACGGTCGTTCCGATCAATCCAAATGCCACCGTCAACCGGTTCAGCACGAGATAGAGCATCGACACATAGAGCGCCGTGATCCCGATCATCGCCACCAGCGTATTAAATGCTTCGACCGAAAACGGCAGCTGCTTCTTGAATTCCGGCTCGTCCGCAAGCAGAGCTTCTTTCGCCGGCTGCCACAGTCCGGCGGGCTGAACTTTCCGGTAGAAAACTTTGAGCGTTTCTATATCCGTCGGCTGCGTCATCAGCGATACGGTGATCGTTATCAGCGTCGAGGCCAGAGCGATCACGGGAAAACCGATGTACAGCGGGAGCGGATTTTCGAGATACATCGTGTCGATGAAGACCTGGCCCAGCGACAATACCATTCCGCCGAAAACGCCGGCGGCGTAACCCTGGCCGTTCAGCCGCCACCAATACCACCGAAGCACGTTCGGCGGCAAAATTCCCGCCGCAAGCGTGCCGAAGATCCACAGAAAGGCTGTGTTGATGGACGAGCCGAAGATAGAGATGATCAGCCCTGTCAGGATGAGAAGTGTCGAGGAAAGATAGCTGATACGAACGAGTTTCTTATTGTCGGCGTTGGGATTAATGTATCGCTGGTAAACATCCTTGACGAGGTATGCGGCCCCGCCGTTCACTGTAGAGCTGAAAGTCGCAAGGAAGCCGGAGAGCAGTGCCGCAAGCATGAAACCCACGAGTCCGACAGGCAGCATAGAGCCGATAATAAGAGGTAACGCGGCTTCGGGATCCGACCGAAGCTGCTCGTCGAGAGCGGCATTGCCGATGCCCATTATGGCCATCACCGCGATCGCCATTGCGAACGGCCAGCGGACCGTATGGATCAATCCCCACAACGCTCCGAGCTTCGCCGCGTCCCGCTCATCCTTCGCCGCCAGGAATCGCTGAAAATCGTAAAGCTGTTCAGGCCCGCTCAGACAAAGCAGGAGGCCTTTCGCAACCCACACGGCGACCAATGCTCCGAACAGCGAATAATCCGTCCCGCCGGTAATCAATCCCTGAAACGCCTCAGGCCGCCACGATGGTAAAATATCTCCCCACGTCGCAGGGATCTTCGACGCAAATTCTGGCGCGTTGAAATGAGTAAAACCGAGAATCGCGAATATGATCGCCCCCGTGCTGAGAACAATGGTCTGAATGATCTCAACTCTCACGATCCCATGAAACCCGCCGAGAACGACGTAAGCTCCTGTTATTCCAAGGATTAGAAACGCGCAGATATTTGCGGACGTTAGTGTGAATGGGTCCGGGCCAGACCCGAGCACCCACGGTTCAAAGTGCAGGAAGATCGATCCGAACTTGCCCATTCCGATCGCGCCGTAACCAAGCAATGCAGTGATCGTCAGAATCGCGAAGAGTGTGTATGAGAATCGAGCGAGATCGCCGGCCTTGCCTGAACCGAAGCGCGTCTTCATCCACTCAGCCCCGGTCATCGCATCCGAACGGCGGATCCACTTGCCCATGTAGGCGAGATAGAAGGCCGTGATCGGAAATCCCCACAGCATGTGTACCCACATCCCTTTGAGGCCGAGCGCGATGAAGGTCGAAACGATCCACATCGTTCCGGTAATGTCGAAATAGCTCGACGAGCCGGACATCGCCAACGCCCACCACGGCAATTGACGGCCGCCGAGAAAGTATGACGACATTCCCTTCGCCGCCTTTCGCTTCATCGCGAAACCGATGCTCATGATCGCCGCCAGATACAGGACAACGATTACCATGTCAACAACGGAAAGCTGCATAAAGTCCGCCTTTGTTTTAAGCTTTGTGTAAGAAACAATGGCTCAACCGGCCGATCATTGCCACACAGAACAGTCACGTATTTCCTAAAGCGTTTACTTGAAGAGGCAACCTAAACAAAACTTTGTTTTGGCTATTGATTAAGTAGTATTAGCACTGAATTCGGTGAATGTCAACCCGTTTTTTCTCGGAACGCGGCCAAGTACCGGCTAGTGGGTCAGTTTGAAATCAATTCGCGGATTTTGGAGAGAACGGATAGTGCACAAGCCCGCACGCAGTAAGGGCGATACACTCAACGTTTTGAAATCAATTCGCGGATTTTGGAAAGAACGGATAGTGCACAAGCCCGCACGAAGTAAGAGCGATACACTCAACGTTCCGGACATCGCCCTTACTGCGTGCGGGCTTATGCAGTCGGGGCGAACCAATTTCGATTTCAAACTGACCGACTACCGAGTACCACGCATTAGTTGGTGTGACCAATTTTGGTTGGCCGCCGGAGGGGAGTATCGAGCATGGGTGCAAGCGTTGAAAGACGGTTAGAAAAAATGCTGAAGGGCGACGGGGATCGCGCCGAAGAGGCTCGGCCTTGGGACACTTCCGGGACGAATGTCGATGCGCGCCACTTCCGGGACAATGTAGCGGCTTTTGACCTTTTCATTGATCACCGGGCCGATCAAATTCCACGCCGCCGCAATGTCGCCGCCGACGACAACGATCTCAGGGCTGAGCCCGTGGGCCAGATTAGCGATGCCTTCGCCAAGATACTCCGCCGTTTGGGTCAGGGCCGCGACGGCGTTCTCGTCCCCGCGGTTCGCGTTTGCGATAATGTCGCTCATCGATGCGGAAACGGAACCGTCACGGTTGCTCATCAAGCGATGATAACGGGCGATCGTGGCGCTTTCGGATGCAAGCGTTTCCCAGCACCCTTTTCTGCCGCACGAACAAAGCTCGCCATTCGGCTCGAGGCACATATGGCCGAATCCTCCCATGCCGATCTTCGAGCCGACATGCAGCTCGCCGTTGATGATAAGCCCGCTCCCGAGCCCCGCAACTACCAAAATGTAAAGGAGTGTCTTTACCCGGATCTCTTCAAGCGGCCCGTACCACAGCTCAGAGTACGCCGCTGCGTTGGCATCGTTCTCGACAAAAACGGGCAAATTCAGCTTCGATTCCAGGATCGATTTAACGGGCAGGTCGTTCCACCCAAGATTCGGCGAAACCGCCACCTCACCCGTTTCGCGTTTGATCAGCCCCGGGACGCTCACACCTACGCCGGCAAACCTTACACGCGGATACTTCTTTTTGACCGTGGCCTCGATCTCGCCGGCGAGGAACTCAAGAAAGTCTCGTGGATCTCCCCGTGTCGTCATGGCCCTTTGGTTCAGGATCCTGCCGTTGAAATCGCTTACCGCATAAACCGTTTCGCGGACACCAAGATCGATCGCCAATATGTAGGCATTCTCGCCGTTTATGTAAAGATAGGTAGGCTTGCGTCCGCCGCTCGAGGGTCCTTCCGCCCCTTCGTAGATCACGCCTTTTTTGATCAGGCGGTTCACAATGGTCGATATCGTGCCGGGCCGCAGGCCGGTAATACTCGCGATCTGCACGCGGGAGATCGGCTGCCGTTCACGAATAAGGTGTAGGAGAACGGTTTGGTTGATGTTGCGGATATCGTTGATATCGACAATTCTTAACCGGCCCGTATCGACTCGTTTCATTTAATCTACTAATACACCAGGCCCGAAGATACTGCAATCAGGAAGTTTCTGACCCGTTTGACGCCAACTCAAAAGTAGCGGGCCGTTTGAGCATTCATTACTTGGGCTTGCCTGACCGGGCGACTTGCTCATGATCGCCGGAACAGGCTGTGCCTGCGACGCTCTTTCGCACCGCTACAAAGCGGGCTTGGCCGGTTTCAGTGGGCCGCCTCGGACAGGCAAGCCTGACCACCCTGCATTACTGCAAGGCTGGCCATAAGGAATAATTTCAAACTGGCCCACTATCAAGTCAAGAATTTCTCTTGCATTTTTGTATCATATATGCAACAATGCGCCGCCATCCATTTAACCCGGATGGATGCTCTTTGACAATCACTGCTTCAACTCACCCTCGCCGAGGATGATGTCTGAAAAGTCACGAACCGGATGGGTATGACGGTTCAGATCCGCAAAAACCCGCCCGATCCGCTTGATCCGCGTTCAAAACATCCGTCATCGCTGCGGATTTTCTGAGTGTCCCACGGCTGTGGCGCACGCCGGTGTTGCAAATAAAGGGTTTAGCGGGTTTTTGGGTATTTTTTTTTGTAATTCTCGTGGGACACTCCCCAAACGGCCGCTAACCCTTGTGTTTTCAATGGTCAATATGTTTAAACGCCGGTGGGACAGTAGTGGGACACGTTGGACAGTCCAGCAAAACTCGAATGTTGCGAACGGGCCCGGCGGATCGCCGGAGTTTGTGAAACTCGGCGCATCCGCTATAAATTGAGAAGAACGACTAAAATATCGCATGACAAGGGTGTGATAACACATGGCGATCCTTTTAACAGGTGGTGCGGGCTATATCGGCAGCGTTGTTGTTGACGACCTGATCGGCGTTGGGCGGGACGTTATCGTTCTCGACAACCTATCGCGAGGCCATCGCGATTCCGTCAACCCAAAGGCAAAATTTTACGAGGGCGATATCGGCGACCGGGAGTTGGTGGGGCGCATCTGCCGCGAGAATGCGGTCGAAGGCGCAATGCATTTCTCTGCGTTTGCTTACGTTGGCGAGTCGGTGGAGCAGCCGGCGCTTTATTATCGCAACAATACGGTCGCGACGCTGAATTTGCTTGATGAACTGATCGACAACGGTGTAAAGAACTTCGTTTTCTCGTCAACCTGCGCCACCTACGGCGAGCCGCGGCAGATACCGATCCCCGAAGATCATCCGCAAAAGCCGGAAAATCCCTATGGCTGGTCGAAGTTTTTTGTCGAGCAGATAATGAAGGACTACGATCATTCGTACGGCCTTCGCTTTGTCGCCCTGCGGTATTTCAATGCCTGCGGCGCCACCGATAAGCGAAGCGAGCACCACGACCCGGAAACGCATCTTATCCCGCTGATCCTGGACACGGCTGCCGGCAAACGCGCTCACATCGCCGTCTTCGGCACCGATTATCCAACGCCTGACGGGACGGCGATCCGCGACTATATTCACGTTTCGGACCTAAGCCAGGCTCACCTGCTTGCGCTTGATCATTTGATCGGCGGCGGCTGTTCGGAATTTATCAATCTCGGGAATGGCCGGGGATTTTCCGTTCTTGAGGTGATCGACGCTGCGCGGAAAGTGACCGGCAGGGAGATTCCCGCGGTTATGGGACCCCGCCGGGCCGGCGACCCGTCACGTCTCGTCGGCGATGCGACAAAAGCACGCGAACGGCTTGGCTGGGCCCCGCGCCTCGCATCGCTTGAAGAGATAATCGGCTCGGCATGGCGTTGGTACGAAGATGAGCTCGAATAGCGGCCTACGCGGCCAGTTTAGAAAGGCCGTGGCCGCCATGCATTTGAAAAATAGCTAACTGAGTTCTTTGAAATCCCTTTTTTCGTTTAAGGTAGTCCCGTAGGGACGCCCTGTCTGTAGAAACAAGCCGGGTACCAGAGTCGCAAGCTCCGCTAGGAGCGGGATGTTAACAGGCCGCCCCAAAGGGCTTTAACGCTGTTAGAGTTCTTGAAAACCCTGCTTCCGTTTCAGGTAGTCCCGTAGGGACGGCCCTGTCTGTAGAAACAAGCCGGGTACCAGAGTCGCAAGCTCCGTAGGAGCGGGATGTTAACAGGCCGCCCCAAAGGGCTTTAACCCTGTTAGAGTTCTTGAAAACCCTGCTTCCGTTTAAGGTAGTCCCGTAGGGACGGCCCTGTCTGTAGAAACAAGCCGGGTACCAAAAGCACAAGCTCCGCTAGGAGCGGCATACGAACCAGATGCCCGATATTCTACAAACATGCCGCCGCTAACGGAGCGAAACGTGTTCTCAAAGCTCTCTAACAGCTGTCAGCTATTTTTTCCATTCGATGTATCCCATGTTGAACCCAATGACCAAAAAGTTAACCTGCCGAGTTGCGGCGATCGCCCTTTCCCTCCTGTTGCTTGCCGTCACAGCGGCCGCGCAGTGGCAGGGCATCGGCAATGTTGTCACGGTGTCCCGGCCGGGATCGAATCGTGTAGTGCTTGGCACCACTTCGCGTGCGGCCGCATCGATAGAGTTTACCGGGCCGAACGTGGTTCGCGTCCGTGTCGCTCCGTCGGGCAAGTTCGAGCGTGAGTTTTCGTACGCATTCGATCCTTCGATGATCCGACAAAAAGGGCCCGCGGTAAAGTTTACTCAAACCCGGACGCAGATCGTCCTGGCCGGCCCGGACGGCGTCAAGGTTGTTATAACAAGAAAACCGTTCCGCGTTGATATCTTCGATGCGAACTCGAAGCTCATTGTCGGCGACGATCCGAAGAACGCGGTTCGCTTCGATCTGGCGACCGGTGAATTGGTCTCGACAAAGCTGCGCTCGAGCGAGGTCGAAACCTATTACGGCTTTGGTGAAAAGGCATTCCCGGAGATGTCGCGGAACGGTAAGTTTATCTCCAACTGGAATACGGATACCTTTGCCTACCCGATCGGCACTGACCCGACTTACCAGACTGTTCCGTTCTTTTATGCTCTAAGTAACGGAAAGGCATACGGGCTTTATTTCAACAACACTTTTCGTTCATTCTTCGATATGGGAAAGGCCTCGCCCGAGCGCTATTCGTTCGGAGCAAATGGCGGTGAGCTGGATTATTTTGTTTTTACCGGCGGGCGGGAACGCTCGCCGAAAAAGGTGCTTGAAGATTACACGCGGCTAACGGGCCGGACACCGCTGCCGCCGATCTGGTCGCTTGGGAACCAGCAGTCGCGATGGTCTTACTATCCCGAGAAGCGTGTGCGGGAGATCGCCGCAGGATTTCGCAAGCATAAAATACCCGCCGACGTCATTTACCTCGACATCGACTATATGGACGGCTACCGCGTTTTCACATGGGACAAGACGCGGTTTCCCGATCCCGCGAAAATGGTCGGCGACCTAAAGAATGACGGGTTTCGAACTGTGCTGATAATCGATCCCGGCATCAAGGTCGACCCGAATTATCATGTGTATTCCGATGGGAAAAGCAAGGGCGTTTTCGTAAAGAATCCCGACGGTTCCGAGCTTAATCGAAACGTCTGGCCGCAAGCGTCGGCTTTCCCGGACTTCACAGATCCGAAAGCTCGCGAATGGTTCGCGTCGTTTTATCGCCGGCATCTCGACGAAGGCGTTGCGGGATTCTGGACCGACATGAATGAGCCGGGTGTATTCCTCACAGAAACTTCGGCGAAACCCGCGATAATGCATCATCCCGAGAAAACCTTTCCATACGATACACCGCACGCAGGAGATGGCCTGCCGGATACGCATCGGCGGTATCACAATGTTTACGGGATGCAGATGGCGCGGGCTACGTTCGAGGGCGTGAAGAAACTGGAGCCTGAAAAACGCCCATTTGTTCTTACGCGGGCCGGATTCGCAGGCGTACAGCGATACGCCGCCGTTTGGACCGGCGACAATTACGCGAGTTGGGATCACCTTGCGCTGACGATCCCGATGCTCGCCAATATGAGCGTGTCAGGCGTTCCTTTCGTAGGTGCTGATGTCGGAGGTTTTGCCGAGATGCCGAGCGGCGAGCTTTATGCACGCTGGCTGCAGGCAGCGGCGTTGACGCCGTTCTTCCGCTCGCACTCGGTCGGCTGGGTCGGCAACAAAGAGCCGTGGGAGTTCGGCGAAGAGTTCACAAAGATCAACCGCGCGACAGTCGAACTGCGATATCGGTTCTTGCCATATATTTACTCTCTGTTTCGCGAACACGAACGCAGCGGAGCACCCGTGATGCGGCCGCTTTGGTACGAATTTCCCGGCGATGACCAGACATATCTGATCGCGGACCAGTTTATGCTCGGCGGCGATATCCTTGTTGCTCCAGTCGTTAGAGAAGGTATGCGTACGCGCGGGATCTATCTGCCGAAAGGTGCCGAGTGGATCGACTGGTGGACCGGCGCAAAGCTCGAAAGCGGAAAGACCCACTATCTGCAAACGCCGCTCGACCGCCTTCCGCTGTTCATTCGGGTCGGGTCGGTCGTGCCGACCCAGAGCGTCATCCAGCACACTGGAGAGATGCCCAGTGCTCCTCTCACATTGAACATCGCCGCCGGTATTCAGCCTGGTGCGGCCGAAACCGCCGTGGTGTTTCAGGACGCCGGTGACGGTTACGGATATCGTCGCGATGCGTGGCGTGAGATCGAGATCACCCATCGCCGAGGGACGCTTTCGATCGAACGGAACGGAAGCTTCAAAGGGCAGCGGCTTGCGTCTATCGAAGTCCGCGGGATAGGCGAAAAGCCAAAGTCGATAACCGCCGATGGCCGCAGCGTGGAATTCGATTTTCAGCCGGAAACAAAGAGCCTCAGTTTTCGGCTGCGAGGCGATGAAAAGGAGATATTGTTGGTCCGCTGATGCATTCGACCAACTCCCCGCGTGGCTGAGAAGGTGGGTTCAAATATTAGCCTTTGAAACCCGTGCCGTCGAATTCCGCACAATTAGAGTGGGTTCGACGCTTAGGACCTTTGCCGAGTTACCGTTGGCTTCGCCGGTCAATTCTTCCAGGACCGTTTTCGCAGCCAAGCGGCCCATCTCGAACAGGGGCTGGCGAATGGTGGTCAGGGCCGGATTGTGAAATGCGGCGCCGTAAATGTCATCGAATCCTAGAACCGAAACGTCCTCCGGGACTCGCAGTCCGTCCTCCTCAAGGGCTCGAATGGCACCGATCGCGGATACATCATTGAAGGCGAACAATGCCGTAAAGCCTTCGCCGGCGGCGAGCAGCTTCCTGGTCGCGGCATAGCCCACCTCAGGTGACGGGAGGTCACCTTCCAGTTGCCGGATCAGTTTCTGGCCGATCCGCACCTGGCGCGCTCGAGCGGCTTTCATGATGGTGTCGAACCGCTCCTCGGTGTCCGAACTGAAAACCTGGCCTTTCAGGAGTGCGATCTTCCGATGTCCCAGGTCGTAAAGATGCCCGATCCCCAGTTCAGCCGCATGTCCATGGTTCAGGATCACATTTGTCACGCCCGCGATCGCCTCATGCCCCGAAACATTTACCACCGGCAAATTCGGATCAAACCTGATCGGCGTATCGACTGCGATAATGCCCTCAACCTGCCGTTCCACCAATACGTCCGGAAGCCGTTGCAGCAGATCGTCGCGATGCAGATGGCTGGCCGTCAAATAAAAGAATCCTTCATTGGTCAGCGCAGATTCGACGCCGTTGAGCACCATTGCCGAGTAACCGTCGCTAAGTTCCGGGACCAGGACACCGAGTGTGTGCGTTCGCTGCGCCCGAAGCGAACGGGCCAGATAGTTCGGCCGGTAATTAAGCTCCTTTGCGGCCGAAAATATACGCTTCTTTGTCTCTTCCGGGATCGAGTCCGCCGACGGACGTTTGTTCAACACGAGCGAGAGTGTGGTCGTCGACAGTCCCAGGTGTGCGGCAAGTTGCTTCAAGCTGATCGCCGCCCGAGCGGGGGCGGTGTTCTTCGCTTTACTGTTTTTCGGGGGTTCGGGCATCGCCTGATCACATCTCTGCCAGAATTCTGGTCCAAACTCTTTAGGTTCGGAACAATATCACCTATCTCGAAGAATTGGCAACCGGCAATTGGTTTCACCAATAAACCTCTGAAATTTAGCAAATTTAGCCTTGACAGGGAAAACTTAGTAATGCTATCAATTTACTACTAAAACGATTTACTCAATCGATTTACCCAAAGTATAGCATAAATTCGGGCCGTTCATTGCGGGCCGCGAGCAAGCAATCATTCCCGAATCAGAATGGAGGATCCTATGCAAACCGCACCTAACTCACTATCTAGGTTTTTCCTCATTACGGCGGTCGTAATGGCGTGTTCCGTTGCTTCCCTCGCCCAGTTCCGGGCGGGTGTACAGGGTGTCGTTACAGACGGCGCCGGTGGGATCGTTCCCGGGGCGACCGTAACGCTTACGAAGAAAGACACCAACCAGACGCAAACGACTCAAACTAACGACGACGGCTTTTATCGATTTGCGTCACTTACGCCTGGGATCTATTCGATCTCGGTCGAAAAGGAGACCTTCAGCAAGGCGTTGGTAGATGACGTCAAGGTAGATGCGGAAGCGATCAAAGGGCAGGACATCGTCCTTCAGGCGGGGGCGATCTCGGAAACCGTCACTGTCGAGGCGGATGCCGCCGCGCTGCAAACCGAAGATGCAAGCATCCGAAAAACGGTGACCAGTGAAGAGATACAAGGCTTGCCCCAGATCGGGCGGGACCCGTATGAACTGATTCGTCTTACTCCGGGGATCGTCGGCCTTGGAGCCCGGGCGGGTAACGGAAATTCGGTCGGCCTGCCCAACACATCAGGACCGGGCGGTTCGAACAGTTCGATCTTTCAGACGGAGAACGCCGTTCCGATCTCGGCCAACGGGCAGCGCGGAAGCTCGAACAACTTTCAGATCGATGGCGTCAGCGTGAACAGCCAGAGTTGGGGCGGCTCGGCGATCGTTACTCCGTCACAGGAGATCGTCAAGGAAATTCAGGTTTTGACCTCAACCTATTCCGCGGAAGACGGCCGCAACAGCGGAGCCCAGATCAAGACCATTACGCAGAACGGCACCAACGACTGGCACGGGAGCCTTTTCTTCAAGCACACTGATCCTTCGATGAACGCCTTCAATAAAATGCCGGACACCATACAAGGTATCGGCGTCGAAGGCCCGCGTCGGGTTGAGCGCAAGTACCAAAGCTATGGGGGAAGTATTGGCGGCCAGCTTCCGTTCTTTAATTTTGGTGAGAATGACGGCGGGATGTTCCGTTCGGGCCGCGACCGAAGCTGGTTCTTTTTCGCTTACGAAGGCTTGCGCGAGAACACCAATGTTCCTTACTACTCATGGATCGAGACAGAGGCATATCGGAACGCAATTCTGACTCAGCGGGCAGGAACACCCACCGCGGGTATCGTTGGGGCCCCGGGCGGCGTTCCGCGGACCTTGCAGCTACTGACGCCGCGCTTGACGGCCCAGAATCGCTGGGCATGCGGGCCTGATGATGTTCTGCTGAATAACTTTACGTCCACGCTGGTCGGCAACGGCATCGACTTCGGATCGCTGACCGGCACCTACGGAAATTATGCCGCCAACAACACCGCCGGCGACGGGCTCGACGGAGTGGCGGACCTGCAATGTGCCCAACTTCCGCTTGAAGACAGCAACCGGGGCAACCAATATTTTGGCCGCCTCGACTTTCAAATGACCGACCGATCGAGGCTCGCGTTCACGGCCACGATCGTTCCGTTTAGCTCAACCGGAATGAACAGCTCATCGCAGAGCAGGCCGCAAGCCGACTTCACCTCCGACCGGCTGAATTTCGCGACTGCCGCGATCTGGAACCACACGTTCAATGCAACAACGCTCAACGAGGCCCGATTTAGCTACAGCGGTTGGGACTTCGATGAGATCGAATCAAACCCGAATGCAAATTTCGGCATTCCTCGCGTTGAAGTAGAAGCGATCTGGGGCGGCCGTCTTCGCTGGGGCGTTCCGCAGCCGGGAACCTTTAAGGACCGTCAGTACAACTTCCGCGACACGTTCACAACCATATTCGGCAATCATGTGCTGAAACTCGGCGGCGAATACTCTCTTGGCAAGAGTTCCGGCGGACAGGTAAGTCGGGCCAGGCCGCTCTTCTCGTTCGTGCGTCCGTGGAACTTTGCGAATGGCACGCCGGTGTTCGAATCCGTCGGATTGGCCCCTTCAGGCAAGCCAACCCCGGACGACACCATCTATCACACTTCGGCCGGGGCGCTTTTTGTTCAGGACGACTGGAAAGCACTTCCGAATCTCACGCTCAATCTCGGACTGCGATGGGAGTTTCTCGGGCCGATAACGCCGGACAGGAACATTATCAGCAATCTGATCCTTGGGCCGAACGGCGGACTCGACGGCTCGTTCATCGACGTTCAGGACACACTGACCGATCCTGATTGGAATAATTTCGGCCCTCAATTCGGCTTCGCATGGTCACCTGATCGGTTTAGCAGCAAGCTTGTCATTCGCGGCGGCATTGGCCTTGCGTATGACCGCCTGGCGAATGCGCTGCTGAACAACGCTCGCCGGAACCCCGGAGCACCTACCCAGCTATTCAACATCTGCTGTCCGGGCTCGACCACGTCAGCCCAGTACCAGGCAATGAACTTTAATCTCAGCTCCGATGGTTCGATCTTCGGCTTCCCGGTGCACAACAATTTGCTCGCCGTGGGAGCCGTTGAAATATATGGGGCTCCGCGAGATCTTCCAAACGCGTCGGTGCTGCGATATTCGGTCGATGCTCAGTACGAACTGCCGTGGCGGACCGTTGCGTCACTCGGCTATTCGGGGAGCCGCGGACGGAATTTTGTCCGTATCGAACCGCTCCACATCACTCGCCCCGGCGAAGCGGCCGGCCAGAATCAATTTGGGGCGGTATACTTTGCCATGCCCGACGTTAAAACCGACTACAATGCCTTGATCTCAAGCCTGCGGACGAGGTTCTACAAAGGCTTGAGCCTCATCGCGAACTACACGTTCGGGAAGAGCCTTGACACGGTTTCGTGGGAAGCTCCCTGCGCGTGTACCAATCAGACATTCCCGGTCGATCAGGATGAGGAATACGGCAGGTCGGATTTCGATACCCGCCATAACTTCAATTTCAGCGCCGTATGGGACCTTCCGTTCTACAGGACCCAGAGTTCTCTGGCCGGAAAGCTTTTGGGCGGCTGGCAGGTGAGCACCATCGTTACTTACAACACCGGCTATCCTTGGACGCCGCGAACAGGAGGGTGTTTGCAGGGCGCGACGACAAGCAGCTCGAACTTCTGCGACCCCCGTCCGATCGGTTACGATGGCACGCAGCCGCTGGGCAATTCGGATGAGGATTTCCTAAACGGCGGGCCTTTCCCGGGAAGCTTTATCGGCGGAGCGTGCAACAATCCGACAACCAATCCCGGGGGATGCAACAGCGTCTTCACGACGCCGTTCAATTCGAACCAACCGTTCGAAAATCCACCAGGCGTCGGCCGAAATGTTTTCTTTGGCCCGAAGTATTTCTCTACCGACCTTTCGATCGGCAAGCGATTCGGGCTTTGGAGTGAGACCGCGGGCCTGGACATCAAGCTCAACTTTTTCAATGTTTTCAATCAGTTGAACTTCGCTCCGTTTGGCGCGAACAGCAATCCGACCCACGTTGACCGTGCTCAGTTCGGCATCCCGACGGCAGGATTGGCTGGCCGCACGGGCGAGATCCAGGCGAGGTTTAGTTTCTAAATTCACCCATTGACGCGGGCGCGAAGTTAAGTTCGCGCCCGCCTTCTCCCCTGCGGCTCAAGGCAGGGTCATGGTAAAGATCTCACAGCTCAAACATTTCACAAGCCTTCTGGTGGTTGCCGCAATTTTGTCCGTCGCCGGTGTGACCGCGGCGCAAAGTTCGCGGCAATACCAAAAGCCCGTGCCGGCGGCAAAGATCTCGAGGGAAGACGATCGTTTTCTTGAGGAACTGTCGCGGCGGTCATTTTCGTATTTATGGGAGCAGACCGACCCCACGACGGGTCTAACGCTTGATCGGACGAAATCGGACGGGACGCGAAAACCCGTTCGCGAAGGGTACGTTGTTGCCAGCAGTGCCGCGACCGGGTTCGCCTTGACGGGACTGTGCATCGCAGCCGAGAGAAATTGGGTAACGAAGAAACAGGCCATCGACCGAGCTCGGGCGACGCTGAAGTTTTACGCTGAAAGATCGCCGCACAAGGAAGGCTGGTTCTATCATTTCACCAACCAGGCTGACGGCACGCGGCATCGAAGATCGGAGATATCTTCGATCGACACCGCACTTTTGCTGGGCGGCGTCCTTACGGTCAAACAGCGCTTTCGCAGGGACAAAGAGATCGTCCGGCTGGCGGATGCGATCTATGACCGGATCGACTTTCGATGGATGCTGAATGGCGATAAACATTTCCTGTCGCATGGCTGGCGGGATGAGAACGGGTTCGCAAAGGCCCGATGGATCCGGATGAGCGAACATCCGATACTTTACGTCCTCGCCATTGCATCGCGAACAAAACCTATCCCGGCCGAGGCGTGGCACGCGTGGGAGCGTAACCCTGCCGAGTTTGGGAAATATAAATGGTATTCGGGCGGAGCATCATTGTTCGTCCATCAATACCCGCAGGCCTGGCTCGATCTAAGAGGGCGAAAGGATTCGCGTGAGCCGTTCCTTGATTTTTATCAGAATTCGGTCACTGCAACACGGGCACACCGCGAGTTCTGCCTGAGTTTGAAGGACGAATTTCCCGGTTACAGCGAAAATATCTGGGGAATAAGCGCGTCTGACAGCGCCACCGGTTACGTCGGCTGGGGCGGCCCGCCGCGGCATCGGCGGATCGATGGCTCGGTGGTGCCCTACGCGGCGGCCGGCTCGCTGATGTTCACGCCAGATATCTCGCTTCCTGCGCTTAAGGAAATGAAGGCGAAGTTCGGCGACAAGATCTACGGCAAATATGGCTTCGCCGATGCGTTTAATCCCAACAACGACTGGGTCAACCCCGACGTGATCGGGATCGACCTGGGGATCACTCTGATCGGGGCCGAGAATCTTCGCAGCGGCAAGGTCTGGCATTGGTTCATGCAGAATAAAGAGATCGTCAACGCTCTTGACAGGGTTGGGCTGAAATAGATCGTGTTTCTATTCCGTTCCATGACTAGCATTGATCGCTGAAGAAGGTTTGGGACAGCTATCAGTTTTCAGCTATCAGCTATCAGCTTTCAGTTATTCCGTAGACGGTTCATCATTCGTTCGTCGATCAGATCATATGGTGTGGGATAAGCCGAAATCTTCTTCTGGCAGGATGACTGTTCGAGTATGCGGCAGCGTCGGCGTTGTTGCCATGCTGGCGGCTGTGATGCTGCCGTGGGTAACAGCGCAAGGCAAACGCGCTCCCGCAACGCGTTATAATATCGTTTTCATCCTGCTCGACGACCAGCGTTATGACGCGATGGGATTCCTGGATGGCCAGTCGTTCCTCGAGACTCCGAACATGGATTCGATCGCGCGGAATGGGGCCTATTTGCCGAACGCTTATGTAACCACGGCGTTGTGTTCGCCGTCGCGGGCGTCGATCTTGACCGGACAGTACGCGCATCATCACAAGGTTGTCGATAATGACAGCCCGCTCCCGCCGGGATTGACGTTCTTCCCGCAGACGCTGCAAAAGGCGGGTTACGAAACCGCGTTCATCGGAAAATGGCACATGGGTGGTGGCAGCGACGACCCGAAGCCGGGGTTTGATCACTGGGTATCCTTTAAGAATCAAGGCCATTATCTGCCCCACAAAGACGGGCTTAATGTCGATGGTAAAAGGGTTCCGCAGAAAGGCTACATCACCGACGAACTCAACGGGTACGCGCTCGACTGGCTAAAGGGCCGGACGAAGCGCAAACCGTTCATGCTGTATCTGTCGCACAAGGCCGTCCATGCCGAATTCATCCCGGCCGAGCGGCATCGAGGCAAATATGAGAATGAAAAGTTCGTTGAGCCGAAAACGCAGGACCCGGCAAATGTAAGCGGAGCTCCGATGTGGGTTCGGAATCAGCGAAACTCATGGCACGGCGTCGATTTTCCGTATCACAGCGAACTGAATATTTCTGAGTACTATAAGCGATACGCCGAAACGCTGCTCGCGGTTGACGAAGGGATAGGCCAGATCGTCGAGATGCTAAAGTCGAAAGGCCTTTACGAAAATACGCTGATCGCCGTGATGGGCGATAACGGTTTTGCCTTTGGCGAACACGGGCTGATCGACAAGCGGACGGCCTATGAGGAATCAATGCGAGTCCCGCTGGTGATGCAGCTTCCGTCGATGATCAAGCCCGGCTCGCGGCCGAGCGAGGTCGTTGCGAATATCGACATCGCACCGACGTTCCTCGAACTCGCGGGCCTCAGGGCGTCGCCGGATATGGACGGGAAGAGCTATCTGCCGATACTTCGCGGCCAAAAGATCGCGTGGCGTGATGACCTGTTGTACGAATATTTCTGGGAGTATGCATTCCCGCAAACTCCGACCATGCACGCCTTGCGCGGGCCTCGGTTCAAGTACATAAATTATTACGGCCTTTGGGATATCAACGAGCTCTATGATCTTGATGCCGATCCGCTGGAATCGAATAACCTCGTTTCGGACCCGGAGCATAGAGAAACCGTGGACAGAATGCGGCGCGAATTGTTCGATGTGATGCAGCGTACCGGCGGAATGTACATCCCGCTCAAGGAACAACGCTGGGGCCAGCAGAACCTTCGGCGCGAAGATAAGAAGAAAGCGGCCGAGTTCCCGCCGCAGTTGGTAAGGAAGCCATAGATTATTTTCCACTTATTCCTTCTTGATCCTCTTTTTCGGTGGTGAAGATGATCTAACCACAGAACGGGATGAACAAGAGGAATGGGATGTTCTTTTTCGCTGGGTTAATCGAAATGAGCTTTAGACCCCTCACACTTCTCGTAATTCTTGTTCTGACCTTGTGCGGTCTTTCGCAGGGCCAACGTAGGAATGACCGTGCGCATATTCGCGTGATGTCGTTCAACATCCGTTACAACGAACCGCGCGACGGTATCAACGCATGGCCGAACCGGAAGCAGAAGGTTGCGGATGTGATTCGATTTCACAAGGCCGATCTGGTCGGCGTGCAGGAGGCACAGATCGGGCAGCTTGAAGACCTTGAAAAACTGCTCCCCGATTTCGCGTGGTGCGGCGTCGGACGGACGGACGGAAAACGCGACGGCGAGTTTTCGGCAATTCTGTACAAGAAGGAGCGCTTCAAACTCCTTGAGTGCAAAACGTTCTGGCTATCCGAAACCCCCGAAACACCGGGCAGCAAGGGTTGGGACAGTGCGTTTCCGCGGATCGTCACATGGGCAAAATTTCGCGATCAACGGTCGAAGAAGACGTTCTTTCACTTCAACACTCACTTCGATCACGTCGGCGAAAAAGCACGTTTCGAGAGCTCGAAGATGATAATAGGCCGAATTCGCGATGCCTCGGATGGAGCACAGTCGATATTGACCGGCGACCTGAATGTTACAGAGGATACCCAAGCCTATAAGACGCTCGCGGCCCCTGAGAGCGGGCTCAAGGATGCACGCTACATCAGCCAGAACGGACACTTCGGCGGAACATCAACCTTCAACGCTTTTAAGGAAATGCAGCCGGCACGGAAGATCGATTACATATTTGTAACGTCCGGGATCGCGGTGATCGAACACGGTGTGCTGTCTGACAACTGGGACGGCCTGTGGGCCTCGGACCATCTTCCCGTGCTGGCCGAGATCGCGTTCCGGTAGACACGCAGCTTATTTAGAAATTAGCTAATATTAACTGGACTTCTTTCATATCCATGCAGCCAATCGCTCTCAAACATATCGCGAATTTTTCGGATTTCGGCACGCGGTAGTTACGGGATAAGGATCGATCTCCAGCCGGACCGGGCAGCCGATCAACGGCGGCCAACGGGTTCGGTGGTTAGTGCAATAGGCTGGCGGCTTTAGCCGATAGAGAGAATCCCGAAGGGACCGCTCTTATCCAGACAGTTATGACAGGACCAATCATGAGACAAATAATTCGGCCGGCCGCGATTACGCTCGCGTTCTTGCTTTTGCTTTCGGTGTCGGGCCCGGGCCAGCGAAAGACGCCGCGCCTATCGCCAAAGGACGCAGCGATCGAACGGAAGATCAACGCTCTGCTCGCCCGGATGACGTTGGCAGAAAAACTCGGGCAGTTGCAGCAGCTCGATGGCGAAGCGAACGGCAAGTACAGGCCGGAGCATCTTGAGATGGCGCGGAAAGGCCTGCTGGGTTCGACCCTGAATGTGCGCGGCGCGAAGATGACGAACGAGCTGCAGCGGGCGGCTCTTGAGTCGCGGCTAAAGATCCCGATCCTGCTTGGGTTCGACGTGATCCACGGATATCGGACGATCTTTCCCGTACCGCTCGGTGAGACGGCGAGTTGGGATATGTCGCTGCTTGAAAGGTCCGCAGCGGTCGCTGCGGCCGAGTCGCGGGCGGCGGGCGTGCATTGGACATTTGCTCCGATGGTCGATGTCGCGCGCGATCCGCGTTGGGGCCGGATCATAGAAGGGGCAGGCGAAGATACTTTTCTCGGAATGCAGGCTGCGGCCGCAAGAGTTCGAGGATTTCAGGGGACCGATTATAGCCGCCCGGACAAGGTCCTCGCCACGGCCAAGCACTGGGTCGGCTACGGAGCGGCTGAAGGGGGCCGCGATTACAACACGACGAACCTCACCGAGCGGGCCCTGCGCGAGATCTATTTCCCGCCTTTCAAAGCTGCGGTCGATGCCGGAGTCGATTCGTTCATGACCTCGTTCAACGATCTGGACGGAGTACCGGCTACGGCGAATCCATTTGTACTGAAGGATGTTCTTCGAAAGGAATGGAAGTTCGATGGCCTGGTCGTAAGCGATTACACCGCCGTGATGGAACTGATGTTTCACGGCCTGGCAAAGGATGAAGCGTCTGCCGCGATGTACGCCCTTAACGCCGGGACCGATATGGAAATGGTCAGTCGTCTTTACAACGAGCATGGCGAAGAACTCCTTAAAAAGAAAAAGATCTCGATGGCGACGATCGACAACGCGGTGCGGAATGTGCTGCGGATCAAATATCGCCTCGGACTGTTCGACGATCCGTTCGCGGACGAAGCTCGCGAGAAAAACGAGGTATTCAAGCAAGCGAATCGCGATCTGGCGGAGGTCGCCGCCGAAAAGTCGTTCGTCCTTTTGAAGAACGATGATCAAACCTTGCCGATAAGCAAGAGCATAGACGAGATCGCCGTGATCGGCTCGCTGGCCAACAGCAAGGTTGAGATGAACAGCAACTGGGCCGGCGACGGCCAGCCGAACGATCCGATAACCGTTGTCGAGGCCCTGCGGCGGAAGTATCCGCGAATGAACCTTCGATACGAGCCGGGCTGCGATCCGCAGTGCGAAAGCGATGCGGGATTTGCAAAGGCCGTCGACGCGGTGAAGGATTCGGATTTCGCGGTGCTCGTCATCGGCGAATCGGCGGCGATGAGCGGCGAGGCTTCGTCTCGGAGCAATATCGATCTGCCGGGCCGACAGCTCGAATTGGTCAAGGCCGTACATGCAACAGGCAAACCGTACGCAGTTGTGCTCATCAACGGCCGGCCGCTGACGATAAACTGGATGGCCGACAACTCACCGGCAATTCTCGAAGCCTGGTTTCCCGGCACAATGGCGGGGCCGGCAATTGTCGATACGCTTTTTGGCGATGCGAATCCCGGCGGGAAGCTGCCCATAACTTTCCCGCGTTCGGTAGGGCAGATACCGATCTACTACAATCACAAAAACACGGGAAGGCCGTTTCAGGCGAGCAATAAATACACATCGAAATATCTCGATATTGCGAACACGCCCCTCTACCCGTTCGGCCATGGCCTAAGCTATTCGAAGTTTGTCGTCGAGAATCTTAAGCTCGACAAACTGGAAATACTTCCGAACGGACGCGTGAAGGTGTCGGTGGATGTACGCAATACTGGAAAGGTAGCCGGCGACGAAGTAGTACAGCTTTATATTCACGACCTCGCTGCGACAGTTACCCGTCCCGTCAAGGAACTTCGCGGATTCAAGCGGATCACGCTTCAGCCGGGCGAACAGCAAACCGTAGAATTTACGCTAGGGCGAAAGGATCTGGAGCTTCTCGGCCGCGATATGAAACCTGTTCTCGAGACGGGCGATTTTCGCGTATTTGTCGGCAACAGCAGTGAGAATGTTCTGCAAAGCACTTTCGCGGTAGTTGATCGCTACTCGCCGCCGCGAGCGAAAGCGCCGGTTTCGACGATTCCGGTCGATCCGCCGCCGGCCGAACCGATTCCGACCGCTGCGATCTCGCCGGAGGATGAGGCTTTCCTCGAAGACTTTCAGCGGCGGACGTTTCAGTATTTTTGGGACCATACTAACCCGAACAACGGCCTGACGCTCGACCGCGCATCGACCGCCGGAGTGGCAAAACCGCCGGGTCATCGTTCTCACAACATCGCAAGTTCGGGGGCATCGGCATTTGCCATCACTGGCTACTGTATTGCGGCGGAACGCAAATGGATGCCGCGTGAAGAGATCATCGAACGAACGCGAAAGGCCCTGGATTTTTTTGCAAATCGGGCCCCGCATCAGAAGGGGTGGTTCTACCATTGGATGGATTACGAAACGGGCGAGCGCCGATGGGACAGCGAAATTTCCTCCATTGATTCGGCACTCTTGCTCGGCGGCGTCCTCACCGCAAAGAACTGCTTTAAGGACGACAAAGAGATCGTTCGACTTGCGGACCAGATCTATGCCCGTGTGGATTTTGACTGGATGCTCAACGGGCATCCCTATCTTCTTTCGCACGGCTGGCGGCCCGAGCGCGGTTGGATATCGAACCGCTGGAACGATTACAGCGAGCAGATGATCCTTTACCTGCTGGCGATCGGTTCGCCGTCCAGTCCGATCCCGCCGGAGTCCTGGTACGCTCTGAAACGCGATTGGCAGGAATATCAGGGCCAGCGGTACCTGGCTGCTGTTCCGCCGCTTTTCATTCACCAGTTCTCGCACGCATGGGTCGATTTTCGAGGCCGACGCGAGACCAAGCCGCCGTATGTGGATTATTTCGAAAATTCCGTCAAAGCGACTCGTGCTCAACAGCTCTTCTCCGCCAATGTTTTATCCAGAGATTTTCCCAAATATTCAATGACGATGTGGGGCCTGACCGCCTCGGACAGCCAGCGCGGCTATGTCGCGTGGGGAGCTCCGCCGCGTCATCCGGCGATCGACGGCACTGTCGTTCCGTGCGCGCCGGCCGGTTCGCTGATGTTCGCGCCGGACATCACTCTGCCCGTGCTGAAGGAGATCAAGGACAAATACGGAAAGACGTGGGGCAAATACGGCTTTGCGGACGCCTTCAACCCCAACAACGGTTGGGTAGATTCTGACGTGATCGGTATTGATCTCGGTATCTCGCTGCTGAGTGCCGAAAACCTCCGCAGCGGCAAGGTGTGGTATTGGTTCATGCAAAACGACGAGATCCGCCGCGCGATGAAACTGATCTCTCTGGAAAGATCTTAGGCTTTTGTACATCGCACGACGGTTGATTAAAGCATTTGCGAGAATGTGCCAATTTCGAGCCGCGTCTTTTCCAGCCGACTTCAACAGATCTTTCAGGCTGAAAGAACCTAACCCTTGTGGGCTAGGTACGTTACGGAAATTTGTCTCATCCCGTGGGAACCTGTGCGTTGTCAGACAAGTTTGCCCGCAACGTACTAACAGGTCAACGCTTTCCAGTTCCGCACACACAGGTGGAAAGAAACTTGTACGCTTAGCGGGAAGTTCTTGCTGGACCAAAGTAAAAACCCGCGGGTTGGCGGACCAGCGGGTTCTTAGTTTGCGTCTTACTCGTGGAGGAGCGTTTGCGACGCGCGAAAGCTATTACGCGGTTAGGGTTTCTTGGCCCGCACATTCGTTGAGCCGCCCGAGTCTGACGATGATCTGACCCAGACCTTGTGTGTTCCGTCCTTGCCGTTCACCGTGGTTATCCTGTAACTGCCCGCGGGCTCAGCCAGAACTCTGTAGCCCTGCGGCAGTTCGAACAGCGACGGATCGGGCTCGCTGCGGACAATATTGGTGAGCCGATAGGTCTGCTCGCCGAACCTCGGGTCGCTGTGCTTTGACATCACCACCAATTGAAGATCGTTCGAATACCATTTCTCATAGACCATTTCGATCGGCCTCTCGTTGCCGATCTCGCCGGCCGGGATCGTGGTTATCGTCCGCGTACCGATCGCCGCGACGCCTTCGATATTCTGGACGCCAAGGTCTTCAGTCCTGGTTTCGTATTTCGATTTACCTGCGTAAGAAAAGACGAACGGTGCTCCGGGCGTCGCCGTTATCGTTTCAGAGTAGGCCTTGACCGCGTCCCCATAGACCCTAACTTTGGGGGCAGCGGCGACTCCAATCTCAACCTCGCGCATTTCCTCGATGGTGCGTTCCTCGCCCGGCAATACCGGAGCAGCGGACCTCATTTCGACCTGCCGCCTTTCTTCAACGACAAGTTTGTCGGCCTCGTAGGCGGCCCTGGCTTGAGGGGCCATGAACTTTCCGACCCGGGCCGTCTTCGCGTTCGAGTCCAGCATATAGCGAACATTGCCCACCGGGTCCAGGATCGTTATGCCCGGCCCGACGGAATACGAAAAGCCCATCGACCCGCTTGACCCGCCCGATATCTCGCGGCGAAAACGCCCCTCGCTATTGCGGTAAAGTTTATTTGAGGAACTGCGTACGATACGGTTGCCGTCCGCCAATACTTGGACGCTTTCATTGATAGCATCCGCCGAGAAGGGCGAGCCCTTCACGATATCTTCCGACACGAACAAAGTTTTCGTCAGTATCTTAGGTGCCGGAGGCGGGGCCGGGGCCTGCTGGGCGTTCGCCGCAACCCCAAGCAAAATAAATAGAACCAAACATCCTGATATCTTCATATATTTCTCCTACGTCCTACTCAACAAGCCTGATCCCTCTTGGTACGCCATCGGCCCCGACCAGAAGTTCGGCCCTCACAGCATGCATACCATTTTCAAGCGGCAGGTCTATGCCGAGAGCGAATAGCGCCGACCTTGGCATGTCCACCCGAACAACGCGTCCGTCTATCACTGTTTCCTGTGCTCTTTCTGCAAACCCGATCGGATGAAAGGCCGGTTCGAGTTTGGGCTGTGGCTCCGGTTTCCGCAGTCGATCTTTGGGCAAGGGTCGAGTTTTAGTCGATTCCGGCCTCTTAAATATCGCCGGAACCGGCACCGGCCCAGGTTCCTGAGCAACGACGGCCGTGGGCTGGTTGGTCTCCCGGACGGACGGTTTCGTTACGACCTCGCTGGGCCGATCGATCTGTTTTGTGAGCACAGGTTCGTTCGCGTCCGAATATCTCAGAAATGCCAAAAGTGAGATCGAAAATACGGCGACGACCGCCGCTGCCGCAGCCACCGGCACTAAGGAAGGCCGTCTTCGCGGCTCGCGGGCCGCAACATTTGACGCCGCTATCTTTGCCAGCGTGCCGTCAAAAAGCCGCGGATTCGATACCAGATGATCGATCTCTCGTTCATCCGGCGCAGCGGCGACTACGAGCTTTCTGCCCAGCTCATCAAGTTCCCGATTTGTCAGCCGCTCTCGATTCATCACTCCACTTTTATAGACGTTTCGCCTCGTTTGGCGGTTACAAATAACGCCTCAAGGTCCGCCGCAGGCTATGGCGGGCCCGCCACGCCCGCACCTTCGTTTTCGAGACCGACCAGCCGAGTTGTTCCGCCGCCTCAGCCATGCTCATCTCTTCCGCATAAAGCATATGAAGCAGGGCACGGTCGTCCGCCGGAACGTGCGAGAGCAGTTTCGCGGCAAGGTCACGGTTGATCACTTTGTCTTCAGTGTTTCGGTGATGGGCGATCCCGGTCTGTCGAAGTTCCACGCCCGCAAGATCTTCGACCAGGTCCTCGGGTCGTCGTTTTTGCTGGCGAAGCAGGTCGAGGCAGGTATTGCTCGTGATCCTGGCAAGCCAGCTTGCGAATGAAAGATCGTTCTCGCCGCGAAAACGATCTAACTCGACAAACACCTTTGCAAATGCCGTTTGAATGACCTCTTCGACCTGTTCGGGCCGTCTCACATAGCGCGATGCGACCGAGGCGGCAAGTCTTTTGTGTCGGTCAAACAGCTCCTCGAAGGCAGATTGGTCACCGCAAAGTACGATCTCGACAAGCTGCGCATCCGTCCGCTCCGCCCGGAACGCGTCGAGACCATCGTCCTCGGCCGGCCGAATTAGTGTTTCACTTTGCAATGCCCTCTCTACAATGCTCATTCCGGGCCATATCTGATAGGAAAATATTGGCCGCTTGATCGTCAAGACGCGCCTCACCCCTTGCCGGTTACAAGTGTTTCCAAGGATCAATTCTTTTTACGCAGGAAGTGTGCGGCAGGTTTGCGGAACCGAGCAGGGAACGATCGAGTGTAAACAAGATCGACGGCAGATCACTCTTCGTCGTTCGGCTGCATACGAAGTAGGGTGCTGAAGTTCGACGGCTTAGCACGTTTGACGCGGTCTGGGAAGCGGACCGGAAATTCAGTGAGCCGCGCCCGGCGGACGACCTCGGTAACATTGTCGAGGCTCAGGACGATCATACCGTCCTCAACCCTGACATCGTTGAACACGACGGTATCGCCGATATTGATGCCGTAATAGGCACAGAACGATTTGGCGCGAACAATACAGGTTTGAGAAGAACTCTGACGCTTCAATTCGTACGCGTGCTCGACATCGGTCGAGCTCGGTTTCAGGCCGATTCGCCTCCCGGCCCGTTCATAAAGGAGCACAACCGCCTCGGAGCCGTCCAACGCCTCAGCCGCTTTTTGATTCAGGACGAAATGCCCCTTGGCATTCAGCGACACCCGCAGGATCTCGGCACGGTAGTTAGATCGCTGGGTGAACTCTTCCCACTCAAATGACATGGATTGGCCTCCTTTTGCCGGGAAGTGAGCGGCCAACGCAGAACTCTGCGCTGCGAAACGCATCTACCATCACGGCCTGAACTGTCGTGTTTTAGAGACGATAATAAGCCCGAATCCCACAGTTGTAAACCCCGACGCCTGGTTTTTTGAACGAAACTCATTTGCGTTGCGGGAGGACAAATTTACGACGAGCCTCCACGATCAGGCCCGGCCTTTTGGACGTGACGGTAATATTTCGTTCTCCGCCGCTTTCTTCAACCGGGATCTTTGGCGTATATGTGACCACATACGATGAATCGATCATGCTCGCAACGAGGCCGGCCTTCTCAACCATTTCTTCCCTGGTAATGGGGATAATTATCTCGCCGTTCGAATTGCGAGCAAGCTCGGTCAGCTGTTCTTCGCTAGCCTCAAGATCTGCCTGCCGGGCCCGCATCGTCTTGAGAAGCTTGCGGTCGAGATTTATCGTTGGCCCAACCTTTGGTGCCTGGGCAATGTCGCGGACGCCGTTCGGCAGAGTAGCGGCGACCTCGTCAGGCATCGCTTTTGGAGGCGGAGTATTGGAGAGTGCTTTCGTGCGGGGCTCAATGTCGTTCGATTCGAGGCGAGTATAACTGAGCACGTGGACAGTGATGTCCTCGGCAAGCAAATTGCGCATGGCCCGACGCTTGCCCGCATAGCCATTGAAGCTGTCGGTCCCGTCGGTGATCATTACGAGATGCTTGTTGTCCAGCGATTCCTTGTCAAGAAAATCGCGGGCCATGGTAAGAGCTTTCACAAAAGCGTCGTTCTTCCCGAAATTGGTCCGCTTGATCGCCGCGTAAGCCTCTTCTTTTCGGGTGGTCCACTCACCGACGATCTCGGGCTTGTCGCTGTACTGCATGATCGCGATCGAGTCTTCGGGTTTGAGCGAGGCAACGATCGCGTTTGCCACTTTACGCGTCTGCTCAAGACTCTTTACCGACCGCAGTTCGCCGCCGGTGTCCATGAGGATTAGCACGTTCGCCGGCATCCGGCGGACACTCGATGGCTGGTGGAGAATATCATCCTCATTTATTACGAGGTCATCGGCCGTGACGTCGAAGACGAACTTGCCATCGGTATCGAACGCAAGCACGTTCAGTTTTATCTCTTCGGTAGCGACCCTGACGGGCGGCTCCGGCGTCGGTGTCGGCGCCACCCGCCCGCTTTGGGCGGCGACGTTAGTACCGAAAAAAATTCCGATGAGAAACAGCAAAGTCGAAACCGATCTAAACATAATGTCCCCCGAGAACAAGCCTATAGATAGGATGAGTAAATTATATCTCCGGATGCTCGATTACGAAATCGAGCAGATTTCCCGCGTAATCGCGAAAATCTGGGCAGGAAATTCCGTGTTTCGCGAGCAGGCGGCCCGCAAGGCTCGTGTCGTACGTCTGCGAAAGAAAGAAATAGGGCACGCCATGGTGTGGAAGTCCCGTTAGCGGCGGCGAAATGGGCAGCAGCAGGAAGCGTTCGACCAGGGCAGGTGGAGGCGTCATTATTGACCGGCTTCCGGAAAGCTTTTCGGCGATCACATCGAAAAGTTCGCGAGTCGAGAGCGGCGCAGGGTCCGCCAGGGCAATGGTTTGTCCTTCCGCCTCGGGGTCGAACGCCAAAGCCGCAATGGCGTCAACGACGAAGTCGACCGGCACAAGGTTCAATCTAACGGCCGCGTTCCCCACGTTCATTATCCTCAGCAGCCGCGGTGCTTTTCGGATGTATTGGATCAGCGAATAGATGCCGTCGTACTTGGCGGTCTCGCCCGTCCTCGAATCGCCAACTACAACCGACGGGCGAAATATCGTGACAGGCAGTTCGGATTTCAGCCTTTCCACTTCGAGCTCGGCAAGATATTTCGATTCTTCATAAGAATTTCGAAATCCCGCATTGTGTTCCAGTTCGTCCTCGCGTACAAGGCCCTCGCGTTTTCCCGCCACATAGCAGGTTGAAATGTAGCTGTAGCGCCGCAATTTCGGCATCGCGGCGGTGAATGCGTTGACGTTCTTCGTGCCATTCAAATTGACGCTTTGCGCCGCGTCCTTTGAAACAGCCAGGTCATAGATCGCCGCGAGGTGAAAAACATCGGTCGTCGTTTCCCGTACAAGTTCGGCGTCCTCTTCTGGCATTCCGAGTCCGAGCGTCGTGATGTCGCCTTCGATCAAAGCGAAATTCTCAAGCGGAACATTCGTCCGTTTGGAGATATCCTCGACACTTTTGACGGACCTTTCGACGAAATGCGACTGGACCAGCAAAAAGATCTGCCGATCGGTCGCAGCGAGGCGTTCAACCAGCCGCCCGGCGATAAAGCCTGGAAAACCCGTCAGGAAGATCGTTTCGGTGAGAGCCATACTGTCTCGGCCATAACCGTCGGCGGTCGCCGCGGGTGACCTGGCTTTTTTCGGCACGAGTCAATTGTAACACCTCCGGTCTCACGGTGAGATGTCGCAAATGTCCGTCTAAACCTAATGGGATGACGCGTTTATGTTGTATCAACCTGCTACATCGGTGATACAAATGCCGTTCGGGTCCAAATTTTACTCGACGGCGGGCTCGGCTTTGTTGAGTTTGCTGTGTGAGTAGCTGTAGACGAAATAGATGACCAGGCCGGCGATCAGCCAAAGGCCGAAGCGGAGCCAGTTCATCCACCCGAGCTCGGTCATCAGATATGTGCAGCACATCACACCAAGGACCGGGATCAGCGTAAGGCGTTTAAGAACGCATAACACCGTCATCACGAGCGAGAAGATCACGAAAACAAAATACGGCAGCTTTTCAAAGAAAACGCCTGCGGCCGTGTCTACGCCGATCTTGAGATCGTCGGCCGTCGGCGTGAAATTCGTAAAGAACCTGAGCGTTGCATCATGGTTGTAAAACAAAACGAGTGACCAGATCCCGATCAGGAGCACCGGCGCCACAAACATCGAATTGATGTACGGGACGAACCGCTTCTGTCCCGCAAACTCCTTGTCCTTGACGAGCACGCCGGCACAAACGACGGTAAATGCGAACAGCGTTCCGATCACCGAAAGGTCGGTCACCTCGGTGAGGTTCATGAACAGGGCCGGAACTGCAACAAAAACACCGGTCAGGATGGTTGAGAACCACGGTGTGCGGAATTTTGGATGTATCGACGAGAAGATCTTCGGCAGCAGGCCGTCGCGGCTCATTGCCATCCACAAACGGGGCTGGCCAAGCTGGAAAACGAGCAGTACGGTCGCCAGAGCAACTACGGCACTTACCGCGATGATACCTGCAACCCACGGCAGGTTCACACCCTCGGGGCCGAAAACGTATGCAAGCGGGTCGCCAACATTAAGCTGGGTGTAGCTGACCATTCCCGTGAGCACAAGAGCGAGCGTCACGTAAAGCGTTGTGCAGATCGCAAGCGAAAAGAGCATTCCGCGCGGCAGGGTCCGGTACGGGTCCTTGCATTCTTCAGCCGTCGTCGAGAGTGCGTCAAAGCCGATATAGGCGAAGAACACGGCCGCAACGCCCGACATCATTCCGCCGAAGCCGTTCGGGAGGAAGGGGCTCCAGTTATCGGTTTTAACGTAAAAAGCACCGAGAATGATGATCATCAGAATAATAGCCAGCTTTAGACCGACCATGATATTCGATGCGATCTTTGACTCGCGAATACCGATGTACACGAGTGCAGTGATGATCAGTACAATGCCAAGCGCGGGAATATCGGCGACGACGGGCAGGCCCGCGATGTGCGGCGCATTTACCCACGCAGAGTGTGCTTCAACCTGAGCACAGGATATTGCAGCATCCGCGGCCTTACAGCCTGTTTCGAGCGCCTCGAGGCTGACCCCGCCGGCGATCGCCTCGTTAACCGCCGCAAAACCACGTTTTGCCGTGAGGAAATCCATCGTAAAGCTCAGCGGTACATTGATTCCGTTCGAGGCCAGGAGGCTCGTAAAATAATCGCTCCACGAGATCGCAACCGCGATGTTGCCGATCGCATATTCGACCAGCAGGTCCCAGCCGATTATCCACGCCAGCAGTTCGCCAAAGCTTGCGTATGCGTAGGTGTACGCCGAACCCGCGATCGGTATCTTCGAGGCAAACTCGGCGTAACAGAGCGCAGCGAACCCGCACGCGATCGCCGCGAAGATGAACAGAAAGACAACGCCGGGGCCACCCTTGAACGATGCCTGGCCGATCATCGCAAAGATCCCCGCACCGATGATGGCCGCAATGCCAAGCATGGTCAGGTCAAATATGCCGAGGCTTCGCCGAAGCCCGACGGCGACCGCTTGTTCGCCGGGCTGACCGGGAACGAGGACCTCTTCGCTAAAACCCGCGGCCGCGTCGGCCTGGATCTGGGCGATGGATTTCTTTCGAAAAAGTTTGTTGAACATAGAACTTCTCGCCGATACGGTGGTGAGCCTCGGCCGATGAAAATGCGGGAAATTGCCTTTTAAAAGACTGCGACTAGCGAATTTTGAATGAAAATCGAAAAAGTTGCAATGGAAACCGGCCCGGATTGGTCATTTGCTAGACGCAAACAGCAGACGTTGAACTCAATTATGGTACCTTTTGCCGCGGCCAATGGCCCTGATCCAATGACTAGTTACCCCATTCACACGAACCTCAATACCTCGTTCGTGAACCTTGCTTCACTGGTTCGGCATTTGCGTGGGTTGCAGTTCGTAGGCAGCGTTCAGATCGAGTTGAGCAGCTATGAGGCGGAGATCGAATTCGCGGACGGCGGCTCGATCGCGGCCCGCGAGCAGGACCTTATCGCCGGACGCCTGTCATTTGGCGAGGATGCGCTGCACCGGATCATGATCCGATCGACCGAGCCGGGCGGAAGGATCAACGTCTACAAAGGCGATTCCGATTCGATCGGGCGCGAGGCCGCCCCGGAAGCAAAAGTTGTTCGGGTGCAAAAGCAAAGCCCGGTAAATCGTAAAACAACGCCGCGCGGCATAACAACCGTGAGCGGTATAGCGGACGGACATCAAGAAAGGACCGCTCCTGCAGACACGCCGATACCCAAGCCGGACGTTCTGTTCGAGTGTGAATCAACCGAAAAATGGACCGAACTTCTCGCGCTCGTTTCAGAACTGCTGCAAACGATCGATGAATCGCTGGCAAAGGGCAATATTCGCTTTGCCGACCTTTTCCGAAATGCATCGGGCTTCATCAGCTTCGAGTATCCCTTCCTCGACCCCGATTCGGATGTCTTTGCTTACAGTGACGGCTATATCAGCGTTCGTAAACGACTTCCCAGCCGCGAATTCATCAGCGGCATTATGGCGGCGCTGGTCCGGATCACCGAGCGGCTCCGTGAAGACCCGTATTTCGGCAATCTGTATCATCAGACGATGCACCGGATCCGCGTCCTGGCAAACCGGCGGAAACTTCAGTTCGAAATGTTCGGGCTTGATGTAGAACTGCAAAAGATAACCGGCATATGAGCCGCCGGTAGTGGCAAGCCGGGCTTAACCTCCGCATCCGCATCTAATACAATCGATCCATATGGATTGGAAAATATTCGGTACGGCATTCCTGACCCTTTTCCTGGCCGAACTTGGCGACAAAACGCAGCTTGCCGTCATCACGATGTCCGCAAAAGACGGCAGCAACAAGCTGGCGGTCTTTCTCGGTGCAAGCCTTGCTCTGATCCTGGTGACTCTCCTGGGAGTCGTTCTGGGCAGCGTTCTCACACAACTGGTACCGGTCGAATGGCTTCAGCGGATCGTGGCTGTTGCCTTTATCGCGATCGGTGTACTGATGCTGTTCGGCAAGCTCTAGGGTTGATCAGTTTGCGACAAAATCGACCCCCGTTACATTGTCGCTAACGTTCATGAATACAACCGGATTCGGAAAATGGAACCGCTTGGAACTGATACGGAGAACGGCAGCCTGTCCGGCGGGAATTCCGTCGAATCGATAGTGGCCGAACGTGCTGGTTATCGCACTCATCACCGTCCCATCCGCAAGCGTGAGCGACAGCCTGACATTCCGAATGCCCCGGCCGGACGATGTTGTCACCCGACCAGCGACAAAGGCGTCCGCCGCGGTCGGGCCGGCTCGGAAACCGACGTCGAACGTATGGTTGTTAGCCCCCTCGGGCCCGGTCGTAAGCGTAATGACCGGGAAGGTTCCGGCCGGTGAGCCGGGTGGATCGACAACGTCGGACGCGTCCGAATCGGACGCATCATCGTCGCCGGGCTGGAATGTTCGGTCGGCGAGCGTCAGCGACAGGCCTGCGAGCGGCCCGCCCGGAGCATAATCCGCCGGGTTGTCGAACCGGACCTGATACGTGGTGTTCGGGGCGAGGGCAAGATTGTAGATCGCGTTCCCGGTACTTGTGCCCGGAGCGGAGGAGAAATAGTACTCGCCGTCCTGATCGGTCAAGGCAGAAGCGATCAGGTTGCCGCCCGCATCATATAACCGGACGGTTACGCCCGACATCAAAACGGGAGGCGCTCCGCTGCGCGATTCATTCGGCTCCTGAACGCCGTTCCCGTTCAGATCAAGCCAAACGCGGTTCCCGATCTCGATCGGCGCTCGGCCGCACATCGCGGTCACGCCGCCGAGGCCGTTTGCCTTGCCAAAGTCGGGTACATTCGGCCCGCCGTTACCGTTGTAAACCCGGTAGGCCCGCTCGGTTGAACCGGTGGTGTTGTTGAAATATCGAAACCCGCCGTCAAAAGTGGCGTTCGTGGCTACCACCCGGCTGATCGGGTCGAGTACGGTGGTAACGACGTGCTGGCGTCCCGGAATGTAAAGCATCGCCCCCCAGGACACCTCGTCATGATAGTTGCCGTTGTTCGGGCTGGTGCAAAAATCGTCCTGGTGGAAAAATTCGCCGTCACCGGCTCCCTGGCCCGTTGCCTGCGGAGCGGCACCGTCGCCGCCGCACCGGCCGTTACTCTCAAGCGTCCATGAACCGAACGAACCGCACGCTTTCAGGGTATCGCCAGCCGTGCGTTTCCGGTTCGGCCCGTTGTCGAGAGCCTGATCGCCGGCCCGGTCGCGGAGCCCCAGAACCAGATTGTCGTTCTCGAACACGAGGCTGGTAAAAAGAGGCTGGGGAGCCGCGAAATCGTCCGTGATCGTCGTTCGCCAGGGTTGCCATTCCGCAGCCCAGCCTGGATCGGCCAGCCCGCGATCATAGTTGAGAGGAGCAGTAAAGATCGGGGTCGGAGTGATCGCAAGCGTTGCAGGGTCAACCTGAAAAACATAGGCAAATAGATCAGCGGCGTCCTGCGTGGTCTGCGCCGTACAGAGAACGCCGAGATATACCTGCCCGCGGTAATAATTGACCGCGAACGGCCGCTTGTTCGTACCGCCCGATCCATTTGGGCAGTTGGTGTTGGATCCGCCAGGCGTTGGAAGTGTCAGAGTATTGATCCGAACGCTGTTCCCCAGGACAACTCCCGTTGCTGCATCAAGAGCATACAGCCGCCGGTTCTCAAGGTTCATCACGTACAGCGTAGCTCCGTCATCGGAAAGGTCCATCCCGCCAAGGCTGGTCTTGCCGACCGCATCCCAACCCGCGCTCATATTGTCGTTCCCATAGTTCGTCGGATCATGTAAATTCGACTCGGCGTTTGGAACGGTGAATGTTGCGGTTACGGCGCTCGTTGACGGATCTACAAGGTACACCGCTCCCGGGTCGTCGTTGTTGCCATAGGTTCCGTCGGCGCCGGGCCCAAGGCCCGCGTGCCGCTTGAAATACGAGGCAGCATAAACGCGGTTGTTCGTCCGGTTGTATGCGAGCGAGAGCACGGTTCCGACGGAACTGATCGACGTCGTCAGCGATGCGGCCGCCGGAGAGTCATAATTCGACACGGTCGGATCGGTATAATCGGTTCCGGCATCGTACGGAAAATCGCGAAGGGCCGCGTTGGCGCCGTAAACACCATTCTGGGCCCCGAACGCAAACCGGGAAACGACCAGTTCCGGATTGTTTTCGCAGAACTCCTCGGGCCTGCTCAGTGCGAGATTTGCATCGACTGTACCGCCATCGCCGACAAACTGTACCGACGAGCCGGAGTCCGTGGCCGTTCCGCCGAAAACCGAGTTGGCCGAACGCGCCGAGGGGAAATAGCCCGCCGGCAGTGTCGTGAACTCGACCCGATACGGACCGGTTCCTGTCGCCGCCAGCGAATATGTCCCGTTGGCCCCGCTAGTGGTGCTGCCGCGTGACACTCCGAGCGAATCGTACGCGGTCACCGTTACGCCGGCAACGCCAGCATCTACCGAACTGAGCCCGCCGGCCGTATCGTATGCTCCGTTCGAATTGAAGTCGTGAAACACCCTGCCGCTGATCGTGCCCGACATTAAGGAAAATTTTTGAGCGTTCGATGGGAAGAAGCTATTTGAAAAGGTGAGCAGAAAGAACACGGCGGCCGCGACGACAGGCGAACCGACGCGGACGACCGCGCGAAGGTGTAGATCTAGCATGGCAGGTAGGTTGGCTCGCATAACATTGGCGAGGCGTGGTGATCTGGATTTCCGACAGTTGCGGGAGATTCGAGGGCCGCAGAGATGCGACTGCTACTAGCTTATACTTCTTTGTTAAATTCTGTCAAACATTATTGTTGCGGATCCTGACGCTTCAGCCGGTCGATGAACTTTTGCCGAAACTTTGCCACTTTTGGAGCTACGACCGCCGCACAGTACGGCTGATTTGGGTTATTCGTAAAGTATTCCTGATGGTAGTCCTCGGCGGGCCAAAATTTGTCGAACGCCGCCACTTCAGTGACGATCGGCTTGTCGTAAATGCCTTCAAGGGATATTTCCTCAATAACCAATTCCGCTGTCTTTTTCTGCTCCTCCGAGTGGTAGAAGATCGCTGACCGATACGACGTTCCGATGTCGTTGCCCTGACGGTTGAGCTGAGTGGGATCGTGAACGGAGAAGAAGACACGAAGGAGATCGGCGTAAGAGAGAGTTGCCGGATCGAACTTGATCTGAACAACCTCGGCGTGTCCGGTCGTTTCGGAACATACTTCCTGATACGTAGGATTTGCCTTATTCCCACCCGAATAGCCCGAGACCACGTCCTCAACTCCGAGCAGGTCGTCAAATACGGCTTCAACGCACCAAAAACATCCAGCGGCCAGTGTTGCTGTTTCCATATCTAAATGAGACCAAACCCGCGGGCGTAAATCAACTTCGGCAACGCATCGCGGAAGTGGAGTTTCCGCAAAACTGTTGCCGAACTGACGTAAATGTCAGGATAAGATGTGAGGACAAATCCTATGGCCCATTTACTTGCACCACAAGCATCGCTTCCGACCCTTCCTGTTTTCTTCAATGTTGACGGCGTCGTCGGCTCTGCTCCGGCAGCGAACAAGCGAGAAGACGTACTCCTGGTCCAGTTCGCCTTTACGGTCATCGCGGCAAGCCCAACGCCCGGTGCCAGCGCCGAGTTCAACGCCGCCGCGGCTGCCGTCAAGATGACCGGCACAGCAGACGCAGCTACCCTCAATGCCATCCGCGCGACTCAGGTTGAGGTCAACCGCAAAGGAGGTACCGGTGTCATTGATGGCCGCGTGAGTCCGGCAAAAGGCGGCTATGCGTATGGCAGCGGCACGTGGACGATCGTTCACTTGAACGAGTCGATGCAGGACCGGCATATGGCACTTTGGCCGCGGATCGATCAGATCAAGGGCTGTCCGAGCGAACTCCAGCAGATGGTTGTGCGGACGGTCAGGGGCACGTAAGGCGCTCAGCCGAACTCGTCGATCGAATCAAACGTCGTAACAGCGTCATGAACGCCGTGATCGGGCACCGCCGCATTCCCCGGTCTGACCGCGAGCGAAGTTTGGACGCCGGCTTCCCTTGCCGCGTCGAGTTCGGCTACGACATCTGAAACGAAAAGCATCTCGGCCGGTTCAACATTCAGACTAGCCGCGATGTCAGAATAGCTTTTTGCCTCTCGTTTTGGGCCCGTGTTGGTGTCAAAATAGTTTGAAATGTAAGGCGTAAGGTCGCCATGCTCCGTGTAACGAAAGAGCAATTGCTGGGCGAGCACACTTCCTGACGAGTAAATGGAGATCACTTTCTCCGCTGCCTTCCACCGCTTCATCGCCTCGGGAACATCGGCGAAAACTGGCGACACGATCTCGCCCGACTCGTAGCCCGATCGCCAGATCATTCCCTGGATCGCTTTGAGCGGCGTCGATTTGCGGTCCTGATCTACCAGGTATTTCAGATAATCTGAAACCGAGTTGGCCGATTCCGGCCTGAGATCGCCGCCGTATCCATCGTCGTTCTCGTGCTCCTCGGCAAGCTGCTCTATCTCGAATTTAAGGTCGCTGAAATTATCCAGGACAAAGCCCGGGATGCGGGCCTTTGCATACGGAAACAGCGTATCGTGAACGAAGCTGATCGGCGTGGTGGTGCCTTCGATGTCGAGGAGGATTGCTTTGGTCATTGTTCAACGCTGAGACGTCTACGGAATTCAACAGGATCAACAGGATAGGACCGATGGCCTGGCAACTGGCCGATTCATTGTTTCGATCTTGTCCACCCTGCCAATCCAGTTCAAATTACCTGTGCGTCTCCGCGCTTAGATCGTATTCGAAGCCGGAAGATATGAAACCCCGAAACAGAGCGGCTGGTAGCCGGCGTCAATGCCGCTGTCGGTATAATGCGGCGTCCAGCCGGACTGATCCTGAAAAAGCCTGATCGCCCGCACCGTTCGGTCACCGCAGAGATTAAACCAGTGGCGTGTTCCACGGGGCACGCGGATCATGTCGCCGGCTTCCATTTCGATCGAAACCACATCGCCGTTCTCGGGCGCGATGTGGAACAGGCCGTGGCCTTTTACGATGAACCTAACCTCGTCCTCGTCGTGCCAATGCTCCTTGTTGAATTTGTTCAGCATAGCGTCGAGCCCTTCGGTTGTCGGGATAATGTTGATCACGTCTGCGGTCACATATCCACCCTTTTGTTTCAATACTTCTATCTCGTCGGCGTAGCCGTCAAGTATCTCCTGATCTGTCGCGTCCGCGGGAACTTGCTTCAAGTTCTCCCAGCGTTCGTAGTCGATGCCGATACTGTCGAGATATTGTGCGACCGCGTCCGCTTCGTCAAATGTTAAGTCTTTATTTGGAATAGTTACGATTGCCATTTGTTTCTTATTGGACACTGACTATGTTACCATCTGGCTCGTGCACCCGTAGCTCAGTGGATAGAGCTCTTGATTCGCATTCAGAAGGTCGCGGGTTCGAGTCCCGCCGGGTGCATGTATTCTATTAGTTGACAATAATGCTAAATTTCATTTAACATTAAAAGTGCGAATCAAGGCTCATTCGCTCGAGCATTCGGGAGTTGAATGTGACCTTCTGATAAGATCGGCGGCTCTTTTGGGCCGCCTTTTCATTTTTCGGAGGGCACACTCCCTATCGGTCGTGTTTCTGGCTTAGTTCAACTGCCGCCCGATCACTTCAAACAAAAATTCGAAAATCTCAACGTGCCGCCGAGCTTCGGCCACGCTTTCGCCCCAGGTATAGAGGCCGTGGCGGCGGAGGTAGATGCCGTGGATGTCGTCGTTGTCGCGGATGACGTTCTCGATGACGTGCGACAAAGCGATGTAGTCCTGCGAATTTTCAACGATCGGCACCCGCTCGGTGTGTTCGTGAGTTTGTACGCCTGAAAGGCCCTTCAGCATCTCATAATCTTCGATCTCGATCGATCCCTGCTCGAAGAAATGATCGGACAGGATCGTTCCCCAAACCGAATGCGTGTGCAGGATCGACCTCGCCTTTGGCATAAAGCGATAGATCGTCAGGTGCAGCAGCGTTTCGGCCGACGGCTTGCCGAAGCCTTGCAGGATCTCGGCGTCGTCGTCGAGCTCCAGGAAATTCGTTTCGTCAAGATTTCCTTTCTCGATGCCGCTCGCCGTCACGCAGATCCGCAGCGGCTTGCGGGCGAGGAGCATGCTGAAATTCCCGCTCGTACCCAGCACCCAGCCGCGACGGTAAAACTCGCGCCCGGCCTCGGCCAACTCGACTGTTGATGCTGTAATTCCCGGTTTTCCGGCCATCTCTATTCTTCGTCCTGCCTCAGTCTCTCAAGCACCGAAAAATCTTCAAGTGTCGTGACGTCTCCCGCCACGTTTCCGCTAGTTGCGAGTTCGCGCAGGAGCCTTCGCATGATCTTGCCCGAGCGTGTCTTAGGCAGCGCGTCGGTGAAGCGGATGTCGTCCGGTTTTGCTAATGCCCCGATCTCTTTTGCGACGTGGGCCCTCAACTCTTCCTTCAGCTCGTCACCGCCGTCTCGCCCACCTTCAAGTGTAACAAACGCGGCTATAGCCTGTCCTTTTAGATCGTCGGGACGACCAACAACGGCCGCTTCGGCCACCGATTCGTGCGAGACCAGCGCCGATTCGATCTCGGCTGTCCCCAGCCGGTGGCCGCTAACGTTTATCACGTCATCGACGCGGCCCATTATCCAGAAATATCCCCGCTCGTCACGACGCGCGCCATCGCCTGCGAAGTAATAGCCGGGGATCTCGGACCAATAGGCTTCCCTGTACCTTTCATCGTCACCCCATAACGTCCGCAGCATCGAAGGCCACGGATGCGTGGCAACGAGATAACCGCCTTCATTCACACCTACCGACTTACCTGCTTTAGTAACGACGTCCAGGAGAATTCCCGGTAGCGGCCTGGTTGCGGTACCGGGAACGGTCGGCGTGGCTCCGGGCAGCGGTGAGATCATCATTGTTCCAGTTTCGGTCTGCCACCAAGTGTCCACGATCGGGCATTTCTCCTTGCCTATAACCTGGTGATACCACATCCACGCCTCCGGGTTGATCGGCTCGCCGACGGTCCCGAGAAGACGCAGGCTGGAAAGATCGTGCTTAAGCGGATATTGTTCGCCCCAACGTATAAAGGACCGGATCGCGGTAGGGGCCGTGTAAAAAATAGTGATCCTGTTCCGCTCGATAATGTCCCAGAAACGGTCAAAGTCCGGGTGATTCGGCGCTCCTTCGTACATAAAAACCGTCGCCCCGATCGCGAGAGGGCCATAAACGACGTACGAATGTCCGGTAACCCAGCCAATGTCGGCGGTGCACCAATAAACGTCCTCGTCCTTCATATCAAAGACCATTTTGGTTGTATACGCCGCCTGCGTCAGATAGCCGCCGGTCGTGTGCAGTATCCCTTTTGGCTTGCCGGTCGTTCCGGAGGTGTAAAGGATATACAGCGGATGTTCCGAGTCCAGTTCTTCGGCCGGGCATTCGGTGCTGGCGGTCTGCATCAGGTCATGCCACCAGTGGTCGCGGCCATCTTCCATCCCGATCTGGGTGCCTGTCCGGCGGTAGACAATTATGTTCTCCACTGTCGGCGTTTGAGCAGCGGCCTCATCGACGATCGGTTTCAGCTTAATCTCTCGGCCCCGCCGGTAGCCGCCGTCGGCCGTCACGATCACTTTACAGCCGCAATCGATCACGCGGTCGCGAATGGCGTCAGCCGAAAATCCGCCGAAAATGACGGTGTGGGTTGCTCCGATCCGGGCACAGGCAAGCATTGCTATCGCCAGCTCGGGTACAAGCGGCATATAGAGCGCAACGCGGTCGCCGGTTTGCACGCCAAGGCCCTTCAGCACGTTGCCGAACCTGCAAACTTCCCGGTGAAGCTGGAGGTAGGTCAGAGTCCGCTGCTCGCCCGGTTCCCCCTCCCATATGAACGCCGCCTTATTCTTCCGCCACGTTTCAAGGTGCCGGTCGAGGCAATTATAGGAAACATTGATCTTCCCGCCGCCGAACCATTTTGCGAACGGTTCATTCCATTCGAGCACCTGATCCCATTTTCGGAACCAGTGAAGGTCCTCGGCCTGGCGGGCCCAGAAGCCTTGGGGGTCGGCCTTGGCTTCGGCATAGAGCCGTTCGTATTCCTCAAAACTCTTGATGTAGGCATCTGCAGCAAACTCGGCCGGCGGCGGGAACACGCGCGATTCGCTCAAAACGGATTCAATGGCTGTACGTTCGGACATAGGTCAAATTATAGGATACCCGGCCCAATTATTTAACCCGGCCCAATGCCTCGATCAGATATTGACCGGGGCATCGGCCGCTTTCCCCTTTTCCGCAATCGCCGGATGCGTTTAGAAAAACGATTTACTTAAGCGTTTGGGTTTGATATAAGATGTGTGTAAAATCTCGAAAAGGCACTTTTCCTAAAACTTCGGTCTAAAAGAAATCTTTCAGTTAGCTGCAACGAGCGAGCCGTATGTCTCTACTCGAAATGAAGGACATCGTCAAAGAGTTCCCAGGTGTAAGGGCACTGGACGGCGTCAGTCTTACACTTGAAGCTGGCGAGTTCCATTCGCTTGTGGGCGAGAACGGTGCCGGCAAATCAACGCTGATGAAGGTGCTTTCGGGTGTATATCCGGCGGGATCTTACGAGGGTGAGATCCTGATCGACGATCGGCCGCAGCATTTTCGCGGCATTCGCGATTCCGAGAACGCAGGCGTGGCGATCATCTTTCAGGAGTTGTCGCTCGTAAAGGAACTCACCGTAGGCGAAAACATCTTTCTGGGACAGGAACCTTCGAAGCTTGGCGTTATCGACTGGTCCCAACTGTACCACCGGGCTTCGAAGCTTCTGCAGGACCTTCATCTCCCGATCGATCCCCGGGTTCAAGTGGGAAGCCTGGGAATCGGGCAGCAGCAACTGGTCGAGATCGCGAAGGCGTTGTCGAAGAAAGCAAAGATCCTCGTCCTCGACGAACCTACGGCGGCTTTGACCGAATCGGAGGTGGAAACCCTTTTCACGATACTAAGAAAGCTCAAGGAAGACGGCGTAGGCATGATCTACATCTCGCATAAGCTGGATGAAGTTTTCGAGATGAGCGACCGCATCACCGTGTTGCGGGACGGCCGCACTGTCGCGACCCACGCGGCAGCCGAATTGAACAAAGAGAAGGTGATTCAACTGATGGTTGGCCGCGAGGTCGGCGATATTTTTCCAAAGGTCGTTCACGAATTGGGCGAAACGGCCCTTGAAGTCAGGAACCTGACGGCCTTCTCGATGGATGATCCGGACAAGAAGGTAGTCGATGGAGTTTCGTTCTCGGTCCGAAAGGGTGAGGTTCTTGGGGTTGCCGGGTTGATGGGCGCCGGGCGAAGCGAACTTCTGATGTCCATTTTCGGCGCATGGCAAGGGAATTACAGTCGCGAGATTTTTGTCGAAGGCAAGCTGGCGGGCATCGATTCGCCCTCGGACGCAATTGACCATGGCATCGGGTTTGTGACCGAGGACCGCAAACGGTTCGGCCTGATCCTCGATCAGACGATCATGGACAATATGACTCTCGCGGGACTCAAAATGATCGTCGGAAAGTTTCTGACCAATAGCACCCGCGAACTGGTCGCGACACGCGGCCCAATGGAGTCGCTGCGAATCAAGGCAAACTCGCCGCTGACCATCGCCGGAACGCTTTCGGGCGGCAATCAGCAAAAGGTCGTGCTCGGCAAATGGCTTCTCACCGGCCCCAAGGTACTGTTTCTCGACGAACCGACTCGCGGCATCGATGTCGGGGCCAAGCAGGAGATATACGCCGAGATAAATAAACTGGCGAGGGAAGGCCTGGCCATTGTGCTCGTCTCATCGGAGCTGCCGGAAGTTTTGGGCCTGTCGGACCGTGTTCTTGTCCTCCACGAAGGACGTGTCACCGGCGAGTTCACGCGGGCTGAAGCCACGCCGGAAAAAGTGATGACGGCAGCGACAGGGCATAGCGCTTTTGAGTAACCGCCCTTAGGCGGCCTGACAGAGTTCTTGATTCTCTACCTTCAACGGAGGCCTGCTCAAGCAGGTACTCCCAACAAAAGAATGAGCGAAACCAGCGAAAAGAAAATATCCGCATCGGCGCTTCGGGCGTATGTGATGATCTTTGTGTTGGGCCTTATCTGGCTCTATTTTCATTGGGCGACCGACTCTATTTTTCTTCAATCTCGCAATCTTTCGAACCTGATGACGCAGATGACCGTGACGGCGATCCTTGCGGTTGGGATGCTGATGGTCATTGTTTCAGGAAATATCGATCTCGCGGTCGGCTCGGTCCTCGGCTTTGCCGGAGCGCTTGCCGCTTATTCGATGACGACAATGGAATACGGCCTCTCGGTTTCGATTCTGCTTGCCATCGGCGTGGCGGTCGTCATTGGAATCTTTCATGGGGTCCTGATCGCGTACCTGAATATCCCGGCATTCATTGTAACCCTGGGCGGCCTGTTGGCTTGGCGCGGTGCGACCAAATGGCTGCTCGGGGGCAACACGATCCCGATATCGAGCGAAGCGTTTAAGGCGATCGGTCAGGGCAATTTGCCGAGGACGATCGGCTGGATACTGGCGGCGGTTGCGATCCTGTTTGTTTTGTTTATGACCTATCGGCGGGCTGCTTCGGTGAAGCAGTACGGGTTGGGCGAGCCAAATTGGGGCGCAGAATTGTTAAAAGCCCTGCTTCCGATTGCGGGCGTGGTCGCCTTTATCTGGGTGATGAACTCCTATCTGGGGGTGCCCGTTCCCGTACTTATTTTGCTTGCCGTCGCCCTTCTCGGGGCGTTTCTGACAAATTCGACGACATTCGGCCGCTATCTATATGCGATCGGCGGGAATGCCGATGCGGCCCGGCTGTCAGGGATCAACAACAAGGGGAATATACTCAAGGTTTACGCCCTTCTCGGCGCTCTGACCGGTGCGGCCGCATTGATCTTCACCGCCCGCGTCGGCAGCGCTTCGCCCGACGCCGGAACGCTTAAAGAACTGGACGCCATTGCCGCCTGCGTCATCGGTGGAGCCTCACTCATGGGCGGCCGCGGTACCATCTTCGGCGCGTGTCTGGGAGCGCTTATCATGGCCAGTCTCGATAACGGGATGTCGTTGCTGAACGTGAAGGACTACATGCAGGACATCATCAAAGGCTCGATCCTCGTCGCGGCCGTCGGGCTGGATATGATGGGGAGGAAACAGAGTTGAGAGCGGGACAATCCCCAGTTTTAGCTTGGCGCGAAATTAGACTTCGAATTTTGCGCAGAGATTCGTACCGATGCCGTGCCTGCCGCAAGCGCACCCGCGGACAGGTCCATCATGTTGTACCGCGGAGAAATGGTGGAACTAACCACTTTTCAAACCTGATAACACTATGTGGCAGGTGTCATATGCTCGTTAGCCCGGTTCCAGATTGGGTGATGTACCGCGTCTGGAGAATTCCGGTTGGAGCCATTGCGTTTGAACGCAGGAGAACCGAAGTACGTATCGAGAAGTCTCTTCTTCAACATACCCCAGTCTCGGTCCGTAGCTAGCCGCCAATAAAACTCATCGTCCGTTCTGGCTGAACGAAAGCCGGGTCATTTATTCGATGGCTCGGTTCTTTTTTCAGGACCGCAGCCTGGATAAACTCGATGATCTCGCTGCGCGATGCTCCGTCGCGAAGCAGGCCGCGAAGGTCGTATTCGGTAGTCGAGAACAGGCATGTGCGGATCTGCCCGTCGGCCGTTAACCGGATGCGAGAGCACGCGCCGCAGAACATTTCGGTTACAGGTGCAATAATGCCGATCTCTCCGAGCGAGCCGTCGGCAAAGTCGTATTTCCATGCGGTCGAGGTTCCTCGTGAGGCGGCTTTCAGGCGCAGTGGAAATACGGAATTTATCGCATCCCGTATCTCGCGTCCAGCGACGACCATTTCTCGGCTCCATTCATGGCCGGAGTCGAGCGGCATGAATTCAATAAATCGAAAACTAACATCGTTCTCCCGAGCGAATCGAGCGAAATCGACTATTTCATCATCGTTCCTGTCGCGAGCGATGACCGCATTTACCTTTACAGGATGAAAGCCCAGACGTTTCGCGGTTTCGATCGAATCGAATACGCGGTTCAATCCGTCAACGCCTGTGATCTCCCGGAATCTCTCGGCCCGCAGGCTGTCGAGGCTGAATGTCACTCGGTCAAGACCGGCAGATCTCAAAGCTTCGGAATGCCGCACAAAATCGTAACCGTTCGTTGTCAGAGCAATGTCGGCAAGTTGTGGTTTAAGCCGCGCCAGTTTTTCGACCAGCACCGGCACATCGCGGCGGATCAAAGGCTCGCCGCCCGTCAGGCGTATCTTCTCGATCCCCAGCGAGACAAATGCCTCGCTCACAACCTCCAACTCCTCGAAGGTCAACAGTTTTTCCTTATTCGCCCACGAAGGCTCGCCGTGCGGCAGGCAGTAAAAGCAGCGAAAGTTACACCGATCCGTCAGCGAGATCCGCAGATCGCGAATGATTCGATTGTGTGCGTCGCGAAGCATCTACCAAGCCTGTTCCGACCGCGTCGGTTTTAATAGTATGATGATAATTCGGCCAGCTTGCTTCGGCCAAATTCTCCTCGCCTGAAATAAGGTGTCCGTACTTGAGTTTAACTCCGGCTCTGGGTCGAGGCGGGCGGAGCAGTTCGCGATCACCATCCCAGAATAAAGGCAAACATAAGCGGGGCGACGATGGATGCATCTGATTCGACGATGAATTTTGGCGTTGAGGCTTCAAGTTTGCCCCAGGTTATTTTTTCGTTCGGGACAGCGCCGGAGTAGGAGCCGTAAGACGTCGTTGAATCGCTTATCTGGCAGAAGTAGCCCCAAACGGGGATGTTTTCGCGCCCGAGGTCCTGATGGAGCATCGGGACGACGCAGATGGGAAAGTCGCCGGCTATTCCGCCGCCAACTTGAAAGAATCCGACGGTCGAATCTTCGGTCGCGTTGTTCGTGTACCAATCGGCGAGCATCGTCATATATTCGATGCCGGTACGCACCGTGTGGACATTTTCGACATCGCCGGTGATGACATGGCCGGCAAACATATTGCCCATTGTCGAATCTTCCCAACCGGGCACGACCATCGGCAGATTTTTCTCAGCCGCCGCGTACATCCACGAGTCTTTCAGGTCGATCTGATAAAACTCTTCGAGCGAGCCGTTTCGCAAAACCTGATACATAAACTCGTGCGGAAAGTATCGCTGGCCTTCTGCCTCGGCCCGCGTCCAGACCTCGACCATCGCCTTTTCGAGCCGCCGCATCGCCTCCATTTCGGGAATGCATGTATCAGTGACGCGGTTCATATGCCTTCCAAGGAGCCCTTGTTCGTCCTCGGGCGTGAGATCGCGATAGTGCGGCACACGCTCATAGAAATCGTGAGCGACAAGGTTGAAAAGATCTTCCTCCAAATTCGCCCCAGTGCAAGAGATGATCTGCACCTTGTCCTGCCGGATCATTTCGGCAAGGCTCAAACCGAGCTCGGCGGTGGACATCGCCCCCGCGAGCGTGATCATCATCTTCCCGCCGCTATCGAGATGCTTTCTATAGCCCTCGGCGGCATCTACCAGGGCCGCCGCGTTAAAGTGCCGGAAGTTGTGTTTTATAAAGTCAGTAATTTGCCCGTTCATGATTCACATATGATAAGATTTGGTAACAAAAAACGCGAAACAGGCAGTGAGCGATCGATCTGCTTGTTTGAATTTTCGACCCGATGAGGAAGAGTATGAAGACGAATCGGTATCTGATCTACGTTTTGTTGTGTATAACCTTCGCCGCGTCCAGCGGTTGTTTTTGGAGTTCGGATTCGGACGTCGTTCTGCAGCTTGAGAACCAAAACGGAGAAAGCCTATCGCTATCCGCAATGGACCTCACCGGGCTTCCGCGGATCGCCGTTGATGCAACTGATAAAAGCGGCGTTACCTCCCGCTATACGGGAGTTGAACTGACCAATGTTTTACGGCTCGCTAAAGCCCCCTCGGGCGACGCCTTGCGTGGCAAGAGCGTTTCCGATTATGTGATCGTCGAGGGCGCCGACGGCTACCAGGCCTCGTTCACGCTTGCCGAACTCGACCCGGATTTCTCCGACCTGACCGTGATCCTTGCCGACGAACGCAACGGGCAGCCGCTGTCAGGCGAAGAGGGAAAACTGCGGTTGGTCGTCCCCTCGGAAACAAAGCGCCAGGCCCGGTGGGTGCGGCAAGTTGTCAAGATGCAAATTAGATCTGTCGAGTAAATGTCAGAATGACATGCTTCTCAATTTCTCTACACTTGCAAGGGTCAATTTGTGCACTAGCCAAATCTGAATCGCCGAGGTTTTTCGTGATGGCATCACGGCCTTTCCTGTGTGTCCAGGCGATAAAACCGGGGCTGGACTGCGTTCGCTGACACCTTCACGACGGCTCGTTGAAGTATCATTATTATCTATGGCTAAGACAAGGATCATCGTTACCGGCGGGGCCGGATTCATTGGGAGTGCGGTCGTTTGGCGACTGAATGACCTGGGGTACGACAATATTCTGATCATTGACCGGATGGATGAATCTGATAAGTGGAAGAATCTTGCCCCGCTCAAGTTTGAGGAGCTTATCGACGCCGATGAGTTTTTGAAAAATCTAAACCTCTTCGCACCGGCTGTTGTTTTCCATTTGGGTGCGTGTTCTTCGACAACCGAGAACGATGCCGCTTATATGATGAAGAACAATTACACCTACTCGACCAAGGTTTGCAACTGGGCTGTTGAGCATGACATTCGCTTTATTTACGCTTCGTCCGCCGCAACGTACGGCGATGGGTCGGCTGGAATGGAAGACGGAACGGAAAGTTTGGACCGCTTGCGGCCGCTGAATATTTACGGGTATTCGAAGCACCTGTTTGATCAGTACGCCACGAGAAACGGAATGTTCGATCGCATTGTCGGCTTGAAATACTTCAACGTCTTCGGCCCAAATGAGAACCACAAAGGCGACATGCGTTCGCTGGTGAACAAGGCTTTTGACCAGATAAACCAGTCGGGAAAGCTTGAATTATTCAGGAGTGCAGATCCGCAATACAAAGATGGCGAGTTTGGCCGCGATTTTGTTTATGTGAAAGATGCGGTCGATATGACGCTGTCGTTCATGACGGGTACGGGCCTTTCAAACGGTCACACCCGATCGGGAGGGCTTTTCAACATCGGATCGGGCCGTATGCAGACGTGGAACGAACTTGCCGCGGCGATCTTCAAAGCGCTCGACATGCCGCCGAACATCGAGTACATCGACATGCCCGCGCACCTTCGCGACCGTTATCAGTATCATACGCAGGCAGACGTGACGCGGCTTCGCGAAGCTGGATACACCGCAGACGTAACGCCGCTTGATACAGCCGTTGCCGATTATGTGCGAAACTATCTTCAAACAGGCCGGCATCTTGGCGATTGAATGCCGAAGCCCGCGGGTTGGCAAGGGATTTTTGCTCAAGCTGGATGTTAATCCCTTGCTAAGGCGCGGGCTTCCGCAAGATCGCGAACTCCTGCAAAATGATGATGAAAATATTTCACGGCACCGAGAACGCGAATATTCAACGGCCGACGGTACTAACGCTCGGGGTTTTTGACGGGCTGCATCTCGGGCATCAGCTGATAATGCAAACTGTGGTCGAGCGGGGAAAGGCAGTGGGCGCTGTTCCAACAGCCATCACGTTCGATCCGCATCCGCGAGCCGTGCTTCATCCCGCTTCGGCCCCACCGCTGCTGCAAACGCTCGACCAGCGGCTGGCGAATTTTGAGGTTCTGGGCATCGAACAGGCGATCGTCATACCGTTCACCCGAGAATTTGCGTCGCTGGCCGCGGAGGGTTTTCTTGCAGATATTGTCCACGACCGGCTGCACGCAAAGGAAGTTTACCTGGGCAAAGGCTTTGCATTTGGCCGCGGCCGCAGCGGGAATATAGATCTATTACGGACGATGAGCGCGGAACTCGGGTTTGTCGCCGACGAAGTTCCCGAAGTGAGGCTTCGCGGGCAGAGGATCAGTTCATCGCGTATTCGAGAACGCCTTGCCGAAGGCCGTGTAAATCTGGCCCGGCGTATGCTTGGCAGGCCATATGGGGTCGAGGGCGTTATCATTCGCGGAAACCGCCGGGGACACACCATCGGCTTTCCAACAGCCAATCTCAAACCGCACAATCGAGTTACCCCAAAATATGGCGTTTACGCGACCGCCACGCTGGTGGACGGCACCTGGCGGCGAGGCGTGACTAACATCGGCATTCGGCCGACCTTCGAACAGGACGCCGAGCCATCGATCGAAACCTACATCTTCGATTTTGACCAGGAACTTTACGGCGACGTCCTCCGCGTCCGCTTCCTCCATCGCATCCGCGATGAACGTAAGTTTAGCGGGATAAACGAGTTAAAGACACAGATCGAGAAGGACTCGCGAACAGCATTGAACTATTTCCGGCATGAGGGCGTACGGAATATGCTAGATTTGCTGTGAGGCCGATCGTATGAACATAAATCTTTCAGAAAAGACAGAGTCAAAACTCCGGGAAATTGCTCGGCAACAAGGGAAGGACGCAGCCGATCTCGCTGGTGTAATGATCGAAGAGGGCATCGCACGTGAACCACAGAGGACAAATGGGCGACGAAAACTATCCGATATGGCCGGGATGTTTTACGGTGGTGATGAAGATACTGCGGAAATGGCTTCCGAGATCATGAGAGCGGATATGGGTGAAAATTCGTTGGGCAGGAATTAGCTGTGGCATATATTCTTGATTCCGGCTTCGTCTTTGCCCAGCTTAATGGGAAAGACAAATGGCACACAAGAGTTGCCGAAGCTACGTTGATCGCCGAAACGGAACGATTGATACTGCCCGGGCCGGCCATAACTGAGATCGCATACCTGCTTCACCGCAGAATTGGCCATAACGCCGCGATAGCGTTTATTGAAAGTCTTCCGGGATCGAACCTCGAAATTGAATATCCCATCTATCAGGACTACACTCGTTCCGCCGAGATACTTCGAAAATACAATGACGCGAATATTGATTTCGTCGATGCTTGTATCGTTGCAATGGCTGAGCGAATGAACATTCAAAAGATCCTTACAGTTGACCGCCGGCACTTCAGCATTTTTCGTCCGACTCATTGCGAAGCGTTCGAAATATTTCCCTAGTGGTATGGAACGGTTGAGGTTGTTGCTTTGGTTTGTAATGAGATAGGTATTGGATGAACGAAGTATTGGAAAAGCAGAGTTTAGTGAAGGAAAAAGCGGCCCTTGTGCCGGCGAATGGCAACGGGCCGCAGCCAATAGCTCCGAAAGAGACGCGACTGGCGACACAGAACGTGACGCAGGCCGCAAAGGCCGGTGAAGAGCACCAACTTTCCGCGATCGAAACACAGGTTGGCCGCCGCTACATTGGTCTTCGCGGATATCTGCGGCTTTTCAGTGTCACGCGCGTTATCGCGATGCTTTCGCTTTATCTCTATCTTGACCAATATGATATGCATCGCGCTCACCAGCTCAAACACGAGCAGAAGCGTATGGAAAAGGCCGAACGCCTTACGCGGGCGGCTGTTTACGGCGAGAAGCTTTTTGCATGGCGAATGTGGTTCGTTCACGTCTTTATGCTCGCGCTTCGCCGATTTTTTCTCGGCAGCGAATCGAACAAAGAAGCGAATCAGAAAAAGCAGGCCCTGTGGCTCAAAGAAAAGCTGATCGAACTCGGCCCCACGTTTATCAAAATGGGCCAGTCGATGGGAACGCGGCCCGATCTTTTGCCGCTGCCGTTCGTTATCGCTTTGGGAGAGTTGCAGGACAGCGTGCCGCCGTTCCCGAACGAGATCGCTTTTGCACGGATCGAGAAAGATCTCGGGCAAAAGATCAACGAATTCTACGCCGAATTCGAGCTTGAGCCGGTCGCCGCCGCATCGCTTGGGCAGGTTTATCGGGCCCGTCTTCACAGCGGTGAAGAGGTCGCGGTCAAAGTTCAGCGGCCCAATCTGGAAGCGATCATCAAGGGCGACCTCGGAATACTGCGAAAGGTTGCGAACTTTGCCGAACGCTTTCCACAACTGAATGAAAACGCCGATTGGTCGGGCATGCTTCGCGAGTTCGACGTCACCATCCACGAAGAGATGGACTACGAGGCCGAAGGCCGCAACGCCGAGCGTTTTCGCGATTCGTTCAAGAGCTGGGGCAATATACACGTTCCGAGGATCTATTGGAACGCAACAACGTCAAAAGTGCTCACGATGGAATTTATCCACGGCACAAAGGTTACTGATCTTGATGAGCAGGAACGCCTTGGCATCTCGCCGCCGAAGGTAAACCGGCTGCTGATAAAAACCTATCTCAAACAGCTTCTCGAAGACGGATTCTTCCACGCCGACCCGCATCCGGGCAATCTGCTCGTGATGCCCGATGGCCGCCTGGCGTTCTTCGATTTCGGCATGGTTGGCCGCATCACGCCGGAGCTTCAGTCAAAGATGATCGACGCATTTTTCCACGTCGTCGGTAAAGACCCGGCGGGCATCGCGGACGATCTGATCGCACTCGATTTTCTAAAACCCGGAACCAACCCGAACGTCGTTCGGCCGGTGGTCGAGAAGATGTTCGAGTTTCACCTGAACCTGAAACTGAAGGACGTTAATTTCAAGGAACTGACCTACGACCTCGCGGACGTGATGTACGATTATCCGTTCCGCCTGCCGTCGAATTTTACATACATAATGCGTGCGCTGATGACGCTCGAAGGCATCGGCATCATCACCGACCCCGAGTTCAACTTCTTTGAAACTGCCAAGCCCTACGCCAAGGAATTCATGCTCCGCCGCGAAGGCAAGGACTTTCGCAAAATGTTCGTCAACAAACTTATGGGCCGCGACGAGAACGGCAAGATCGACTGGGACCGCACATGGAAACTGGCAAAAATGGCATTCAAGACGGTCCTTTCGGGCAGCAACTGATGAAAGTATTTTTGAGGATCTCTTTCACTGCGGTGTTTGCATTCGTGAGTGGGCTTGCCGTAACCGGGCAGGCCGTTTCGACAAAGCCCGCTTATACGGAGATATTCCAAGCGGCCTGGTCGAGAGTGAACGAGAATTTTTTCGATCCAGGTTTCGTCGGTGTCGATTGGAAGGCTGTCGGCGAGCGATACCGAAAGCAGGCTGAAGGTGTCAGAAACGATCGCGAATTCCTTGCGCTAATGCAAAAGATGCTGAAGGAGCTTCCGGTTTCGCACCTTCAGATCGGAATGCCCCGCGAGTCCGGGTTGACCGGCATCGGCGTACGGACGTGGCCGATAGGCGGAAGGCAGATCGTTGTTTTCGTTCCTCCGGGTTCGGACGCACAGGCGAAGGGCGTCCGGCTCGGCGACGAACTGCTCGACCCTGCGAAGGAGGTCGGACGTCTTGGCGGCTTTGCAAACGTGAGAGTGAAAGGTTGCGATGGCAAAGTACGTTCGTTGGAAGTCCGTCGCGAATCGCACTCGCAGCCGGAAAGGCCGTCGATACGCTGGAGAACTTTTTCGACAACGAAAGGTCAGCGAATCGGATATCTTCGCGCGATACGCTTTGATGACGACGCGGCCCCGCTTATAGACGCAGCGATGGCCGAGTTGAAAGATGCCGCGACACTTATCATTGACGTTCGCGACAACACCGGCGGAAACATGTCGTTTGTCAGGCTGAGCAGCTATTTTTCCGAAGGTGAACACCTCGTTGCAGCACTGGTTTCACGGCCCTATCTTGACTCGCGGGGCACAACGCCCACTCAGATCGACGTGAACAATCTGCCAAAGGCAACTCGCACTTACACGACCGAAAAGGTACTTTCCGCCTTGGGCTCGAATGGCGGGGCAGTGGCGGTTTACAGCGAAGACCTCGGCAAGGATCGCTATCGGGGAAAGGTTGTAGTGTTGATCAATGAAGAAACAGGCAGCGCCGCCGAAGGCTTCGCATGGCACATGAAGAAAAGGACAGATGCGACACTGATAGGCCGGAAAACGGCCGGAGCACTGCTCGGGGCGGAATACTTCACTCTCCCCGGCGGCTGGCGGCTCGGTGTTCCCACACACTCAGGCTGGGGTCCCGACGGTAAACCCGTTATTGACCAACCCGTCAAACCTCGCATCGAAACGAAGTGGACACTTACCGACGTATGCTCTGGCACGGATCCAGACATTGCTAAGGCACTGAGCCTAGCCGGCGCTGGAACTTAGCTTTTCGGAGTGCTCTTGTCTCTTAGATCGCACGGCCGCATTTGCAAAATGGGAACCGCAGATACAAGGCACGAGACGGAACCAACAGGCTCGACACCAATGCCGAATTACGAACGCGCCCGCGAACTTGTTCTCAAACACGGCTGGAACACGACTTGTTTTCAGATAGTAAATCCCGGAATTGAATATTGGTTTGGCGGCGACGGCGAATCGGTTGTGGGTTATGTGACGTCGGGGAAATCGCGGGTCGTTGCGGGCGCGCCGGTTTGTTCTGAGGCGGGTTTGCCGGCGGTTGTTGAGGCTTTTGAGAGCGACGCGAGCGCAAACGGGCTGGGCGTCTGTTATTTTGGGGCCGAGGCTCGGCTGGAGAATGTTCTTCGCGGGTCGAATGATCATGCCCGCGTTCTGCTTGGGGCACAGCCGGTTTGGCATCCCGCAAATTGGGCGAGGATAATGGCGGGGCGGGCATCGCTCAGGGCGCAGTTCAACCGTGCGCGGAATAAGGGAGTGACGGTCAGCGAATGGAGCGTTGAGCGGGCAAAGAACAATCCGTTGCTTCACGAATGTCTTGAGGCCTGGTTTACGCTGAAGGGGTTGCCGCCGCTGCATTTTGTGATCGAGCCGGAAACGCTTGGGCGGCTTGAGAATCGGCGGATATTCGTTGCCGAGCATGATTCGCGCGTTGCGGCATTTCTTGTACTTTCACCTATTCCAACACGCAAAGGCTGGCTGACCGAACAGTTTCCGCATCACCCCGATGCTCCGAACGGGACAGTCGAATTGATGATGGATACCGCGGTGGGGCGGTTGTGTGATGAGGGTGACGAGTATGTAACGCTCGGCCTCTCGCCGTTGTCGAAACGGGCGAAGATCGAGAAGTTCGACAATCCGGTGTGGCTGCGGGTACTGCTCGCGTGGATGCGAAAACATGGTCAGAGGTTCTATAATTTCGACGGCCTTGATTCCTTCAAGGCCAAGATGACGCCCGAATATTGGGAACCCGTTTTCGCCGTCTCAAATGAACCCGAGTTTTCAGGCAGCACCTTGTATTCGATTGCGCTCGCATTTACCGAGAATCACCCGTTCCGCGTCATCGCGGGCGGTTTGGGCAAGGCCGCGGCGGCTGAGATACGAACCCTGCGAAAAAAGATCTATGCGGGTTTTTGATAACAGGTGATGTTGAGATCTATTCGGATAGCCTTCGTAAGCTACTGACGTTTTTTGCGTTGTGATTTGTTTAGGGGTTGTGCCAGACCTGCATGAAGCCGCGGCGGCACCGCTCCAACTGGGCGACATGCTTTTCGCCGCTCCGCAGCTATAAATATTGTTGATATCGGCTCTAAACGGCGCGGGGAGGAGCATCGAGACCAAACTGATCAAACCACATGGCAACATCACCCAACACAGCCTCTTTCGAAACCGCGTTGAATATCACGCATATTGCAGCCGACATCGAAGTATCCGACGTATCGAATGCCGTTTGGAAAAATGGCGAGAGTATTTTTGTGGACCGCTATTGGTCGGGTGCCGAGGCTCCTGCGGGCCGGTGTTTTTCCGCCATTCTGCTTTGGTCAGATACTTCACTTTACATTTTATTCACTGCGAATCAGGAAGTCCCGCTAATTGCCAGCGATAGGCCGGACCTGACAAAGAAGTCGATAGGTTTGTGGGACCGCGACGTGTGCGAGATATTTGTTGCGCCGAACGCCATGGAGCCGCGAAAGTATTTCGAGTTTGAGGTTGCTCCGACCGGCGAGTGGCTGGATGTCGCTCTTGACGCCACGAGCGGTACGCGTATTCCAGACTGGGACTACAGGTCTGAATTCAAATCATTCGCGTCTGTCGAACCAGGGAAGGTGATCTCGGCGATGAAGATCCCGTGGACCGCTTTTGGGAGAATGCCGAAGGTTGGCGATGTCTGGCTCGGCAATCTTTTCCGCTGTGTCGGTCAGGATCCGGGGCGCGGATATCTTGCGTGGCGGCCGACCTTTACGAATGAACCGAACTTTCACGTTCCCGAACGATTTGGCGAATTCAGATTTGTTGCTTGAAGGATCAAAAGCGTCGTGGGAGTTACGCGTTCGCTGGTGAAAGAGCGTGGGTCAATGTGGAGTGTGGCTTCACGTCGGGAGGCGTAACTCCTACACGGTCATTCCGCCATCCACAGCGATCGTTTGGCCGGTGATGTAGCTTGAGGCCTCGGATGCGAGGAAGACGATTATTCCCTTCAGCTCGCCTTGATTGCCGATTCGGGGAATCACATTATTCTCCTGTATCGAACGTTCGTAGATGTCTATCACGGAATCGGCCAACCGCGAATGAAAGAAGCCTGGAGCGACGGCGTTGACTCGAATTCCTCGCCGTCCCCAGCTTGCCGCGAGCTCGCGGGTCAGGCCGATCAGGCCTGCCTTGCTCGCGACATATCCGGCGTAAAACGGCCCGTTCGCCGAAGATGTGAGTCCCGCGATCGAAGCGACATTGATGATCGTGCCGCTGCTTTTCTTCAGCATTTCCCGACCCGCGGCCTGCGCGAAAAGAAAGCATCCGGTCAGATTTACGTCGATCACCTTTTGCCATTTCTCGAGCGGCATTTCCTCAGGCACCGCTCCCCATGAGACGCCGGCGTTGTTGACGAGTATATCGACCGCGCCGAATTTTGCCACCGTTTCATCGACGACCGCCTGAACTTCATCGGGGTTTGTAACGTCGCATACCATTCCCTCGACCGCGTATCCGTGGACGGCAAATTCATTTACCGTTTCATCCAGCCATTCTCGCCGTCGGGCGCAAAGCATAAGGTTGGCTCCCGCTTCGGCCAGCGCTTCCGCCATTTCCTTGCCGATGCCGCGTGATCCGCCGGTAACGATCGCCGTCCTGCCGGTCAGATCGAACAGTTCTTTGATGTGCTTTGTCATGACGATATCGAACTAGTTAATAGCAAATCCGCCTGTTTAACAACTTTGCAGGCGGCAGGCTCGCGCTTTTACTATTCGGCGGCGGTTCGATTTAATAGACGTATGGAGAAAACGCAAAAGGAGCGCGCTTTTCTGCGCGATCTTTATATCGATTCTGAATGGACAAAACGGTTCGCCGATCTGGTGGACAAACACGTTGAGTTGAAAGACCTAGAAAACCTCCTGTACTTGAACGCGGGAACGGGGAACCATTGTTTTCAACTTCGCGAAAAGCTCGATGAAAAGGTCGGCGTCTTTGGCCGGTGCGAGGATGAAGATATTCTTTCGATCGCTCGTGACAAGGCAATGGCGGTGAAGGCCGATGTTGATTTTTCAATGATCCGTTTTGACAATGACGCGTTCGATCTCGTGCTGGCGGATGCGAGCTTTATTAAACCGGGCGACCTGGAAGAATTCGTGAGCGAAACCGTTAGGGTTACCCGACCCGGCGGTACCGCCGCATTTTTCCTGCCGTCCGCGGGCAGCTTCGGCGAGATCTTTTCGCTGCTTTGGGAGGTGTTGTTCAATGAGGACCTCGGCGAGCATGGCCACGCGGCGGAAGCGATGATAACTGAAATTCCGACGGTAGATCGGCTTGAGGAGATCGCGTCGAACGCAGGCCTTGTCAACATCCGAACCTACAGCGCACGAGAAGTTTTCGAGTTCGAGAACGGCGGCGAGTTCGTCGCATCACCATTGGTGTCGGATTTTCTGCTGCCCGCCTGGCTTAAGACCTTGAATGAAAAGGAAAACGAACGCGTATCGGCCAAACTGTCAGAGCTTATCGACTCGGAGGACGGTGATATGTCATTCAGGTTCTCGGTGAAGGCGACCGTGGTCACGGGTGAAAAGGCTTGAGAAGGTGAGAAGTCTGAAAGATCATACTGTCCTAATTTGCCCGTCCGCAGCCACCATCACTAGGACTGTTTCGCCTCGGCACGGCGGCGCATCTCGTCGGCGAGAGCATCGTCGCTCATCTGATTGATCTGCGGAGCGGATGCGTTTGATAGTTTGGCCTTTTCGGCCGCCTCTTCTTCCTCAGCCTCGCGCATGCCCTCCTTGAACGCCTTGCGCGACTGGCCGAGCGATTTCGCAAGCTGCGGCAGCCGCGAGGCGCCAAAAAGGAGAAACAGCACCGCGACGACCAGGATAATTTCTGTGGTTCCAAAGTTCATAAGATTACGGCCTCGATTCCATTCAGCATCATACCGCTTTTGCAAGAATCAATCCACGCAAAGCTCACGCCTGTCCGGCCTGGGCCTTTGATTTAAATCGGTCCATCGCGTCGACCAGGGCCGCTGTTATGCCTTTTTCCGAGACCGAATGGCCTGAATCGGGCACAAGAATAAATTCCGCTTCGGGAAACGCCCGGTGCAGGTCCCACGCCGAGGTCATTGGGCAGACGACGTCGTAGCGGCCTTGAACGATAACCGTCGGGATCTGTCGGATCTTATCGACGTTGTCGAGCAGGTAATTCTCCGACGGGAAGAACGAGCCGTTCATAAAATAGTGGCACTCGATGCGGGCCAGGCTTAGAGCCTCATGCTCGCCTTCCCAATGCTCCATCAGGTCCTGGTCGGGATAAAGCTTTGAGGTCGCTCCTTCCCATGTGCTCCACGCGCGTGCAGCCGAGAGACGCACGGCCTCGTCGTCGCTGGTCAAGCGCTTGTGATATGCGGTGATGAAATCGCCGCGTTCGGCTTCGGGTATCTCGTCGCGGTATCGTTCCCAGAAATCGGCAAAGATCTCCGATGCTCCGTGTTGATAGAACCACGCGAGCTCCTTCTTCCGCGTCAGGAAGATCCCGCGAAGTATCAGGCCCAAGCATCGATCAGGATGCGTGACGCCATAGGCCAAGCTGAGCGTGCTGCCCCACGAGCCGCCGAAGACATACCATTTGTCGATGCCGAACTTTTCCCTGAGCGCCTCGATGTCTTTGATCAGATCCCATGTTGTGTTCTCGCGAAGCTCCGCATGCGGCGTCGAACGGCCCGAGCCGCGCTGATCGAAGAGGATGACGTGATAAGCCTTCGGATCAAAGAACTGCCGGTACATCGGTATCAACCCGCCGCCCGGCCCGCCGTGCAGGAAAACGACCGGAATGCCGTCGGGATTTCCGACGCGTTCATAGTAGATGTCGTGGATATCCGACACCTTCAACATGCCTGAATCAAATGGTTCGACCTCGGGATAAAGTGATTTCATATGAGTTGATAATACGTGATTTCACCTCGTTGCAGAAACCCGCGACGTGTCAGTAGCCCGCACGTGAGTAAGGGCTCAACACGCTCAGTGCTCAACGTTGAGCCCTTACTTACGTGCGGGCTACTGACAAAAATCTATCCCACCAAAGCTCGAAAACCAGTAGTGTCCACAACTCTTTGTGATGCGAAGCGGCTCCGTCTTCGTGTTCCTTGATCAGCTTCTGCACGTAGTCGACGTTGAACAAGCCTTGTTTGTTTAAACGCTCGGGCGAGAGCATGTCGTGCATAAGCGGGTTCAGCCGGCCTTTTAGCCATTCGGCGATCGGGATGCCGAAGCCTTTTTTCGGGCGATGAAGAATATTCTGCGGGAGCAGATCTTTCATCGCTTCTTTTAGGATGACCTTACCGCTTTTGCCTTTTAGCTTGTATTCGACGGGAATGGACGCGGCGAACTGCCCGACTCGCGGGTCGAGAAAAGGAGCGCGGGTTTCCAGGCTGACGGCCATGGCAGAGCGGTCGACTTTGGTCAGAATGTCCTCGGCGAGATAGTAGTTGATATCGGCGTACTGGGCGCGTTCGATGACGTTTTTCGCGTCTGAGGCATCAACGAGCTCGCGGACGCCGCGATAGATGTCGTCGTCGGTTTGGGCGAGGAAATCCTTTGTGAAAAGCTTATTGTGCTGATCGATCGAGAACGACCCGAACCAGCCGTGATGCCGCGTTACGTCGTCATATTTCGCCGACCGGACAAAGCGTTTCGCTTTGTAATCAAACGACATATTATCGGTCGAAACGGGCAGGGCATTGACGACCGGCTCGATCAGGCCGCTGCGGACTAACGCCGGAATAGCGTTGTACTTTGCCGCCAGCGTGTGGGCATAGTACATCGGGTAACCGGCAAAAAGCTCATCGCCGCCATCACCGCCAAGCGCTACCGTGACGTGCTGTCTAACGAATCTCGCCAGCAGGTATGTCGGTATAAGCGAGCCATCGGACATCGGCTCGTCGAGCCATTTGCCGATCTCAGAGATCAGATCGCCGGCCGTTGTGGCGGAGAGTTTGTCTTCGTAATGCTCAGTGTCGAGATGTTTAGCAACTTGTCTTGCGTACTTTGATTCATCAAAAGAATCTTCCTCAAAGCCGATCGAGAATGTCTTGACGGGCTCGGTCGCGTGCTGAGTGGCGAATGCCGCGACAGTGGATGAGTCGATGCCGCCGGAGAGGAGAATGCCGAGCGGGACATCGGAAACCAATCGCATCCGAACGGCGTCGGACAGAAGACCTCTAAGCTCTTCTGCCTGTCCGCTTCGCGTACTTTGCGGCACAGACGGAGCGCGGACACTCTTGTCAGCATCGCCGGTTCCTCCGGCGAAGCTGTCTTGGCCATTCGCGCTCGTTCGCGTCGAAGCGACGCTCATGCGGACAGGAGTGTCCGCGTTCCAATTGATATCCCAATACCTTCGTGTTTTTACTTCACCGTTTTCGACCGTCAGTACGTGCGCCGCCGGGAGTTTGTGGATGCCTTTGTAGATGGACATCGGGGCCGGGACATAGTCGAAGGAGACGTAGTGCCGCAGGGCGTTTAGGTCGAGTTCGGGTTTTACGGCAGGGTGGGCGAGAATTGCTTTTGGTTCGGAAGCCCAGATCAGTTTGCCTTGAAAGAGGCCATAATACAGCGGCTTTTCACCAAAGCGGTCGCGGGCGATGATGAGCTTTTTTTGCCGCGAATCCCAAAGCGAAAAGGCGTACATCCCATTGACGCGATCGAGAAAAGCGTCACCATATTTCACGTAAAGATGCGGCAGAATCTCGGTGTCCGTGTTCGTGACGAACTTAAACCCGTCCTTTTCCAACTCCGCCCTAACCTCGCGATAGTTGTACAACTCACCGTTCATCATCACGACGACCGACTTGTCCTCGCTAAACACCGGCTGGTCGCCCGTCTTCAGGTCAATGATCGACAACCGCCGCATCCCCAACGCGACCGTCTCATCTGTCCACAACCCCTCCGAATCCGGCCCGCGATGCACGATCCTTTCACACATCGAGTGCAACACCATCTCGGCGTTGTGGTTCGGTTTAGTTATGTCCAGGTTGATCCAACCTGCTATTCCGCACATACATGGAACGCGGACGCCCTCGTCCGCAACCGCCGGTTCCGACGGGGTCGTTGCCGGCCTCAATGAGCAGCCGACAACCAAGTCACGTTCGGGCCGAAGCGGCCCTCATTGCGGACGAGGGCGTCCGCGTTCCGTCAATCAAACCCGATTTTCTCCCTTACCGCATATATCGCCTTGTCCTGCGACTCGTGATACGTCCGTACGAGCAACTCCGCGAGCAAGCCCATCAAAAAGAATTGCACTGAGATAGCCAGCATCACGACGGTTATCACCGGCAGCGGCGTGAGGATGAAGGACGTGCCATAGAATTTTAGGACGATGGCCCAGATGCCGGCGATCATCGCTAATAAAAACGCGAGCATTCCAAACGTGCCGAAAACGTAGATCGGTTTGGTCTGGTACGACGCCATGAATTTTATGGTCATCAGGTCGAAGATGACCTTGATCGTCCGTGAGATGCCGTATTTCGATTTGCCCATTGTGCGGGCGTGGTGATCGACCGGGATCTCGGTCACGCGGGCACCTGCCCAGGACGCATAGATCGGAATGAAGCGATGCATTTCGCCGTAGAGCCTCACGTCCTGGATGACCTCGCGGCGATAGGCCTTCAAGCTGCAGCCGTAATCATGAAGGTGCACGCCGCCGATCCATGAGATGACGCGGTTAGCTATCTGCGACGGTATCTTTCGCGAGATAAGCTTGTCCTGCCGATTCTTTCGCCAGCCTGAGACGACGTCGTAGCCTTCGTCCAATTTATCCAAGAGCCGTTTAATATCCGCCGGGTCGTTTTGCAGGTCGGCATCCATCGGGATCAGGATCGTACCGCGGGCGGCGTCGATCCCGGCGGACATTGCCGCCGTCTGGCCGTAGTTGCGGCGGAGGCTGATGACGCGGACGCGGTCGTCCGACGCAGCGATCTCTTTCAAGATGGCGAGACTTTTGTCAGTTGAGCCATCATCGACGAAGATCACCTCAGCCGAGTTGCCCAGGGTGCCGAGGGCGGCTTTGATCTTTTCGTACATTGGCCTGAGGTTTTCTTCCTCATCCAAGACGGGCAGAAAAAGCGACAGCTCCGGGCGGCGTTCGGGTTGCGTTGTTTCTTTTGAATCCATTTTGGCGAGAACCCACAAACCTAATAATTTAGACCTTTCCAGGCGGAAAATACAGCCGTTGCCCAACCGTCTCCCGGATTCGTCACACTTGTCCCAGATCCTGGGACAACTCTGGGACAACCTGAGGGCCCCGTAAGTCTTGTCATATCTGCACTTGCACCTCCGTTTCAACAGTTGTCCCGCTGTCCCAGCTTAGATTCAAGTGATAAGTGCAACATTTTGGTTAAACAAGACCTCGTGACTCGTCCTGAAAAAAGTTGACACTTTTTGATGGTTTGTCCTCCTATAAGTTTACGTTTTTGGGATAATCCTAGAACTGGTTTACGATTGATGCCGGAGACGAAGCGGAAGCGAGCTCTGCTGG
>JBFWPK010000013.1:0-130653 GCA_050250045.1 Pyrinomonadaceae bacterium
CGCAAGTTTCCCACATTCCCACAGCTTCTGCTGCTACTGGATAAATAAAATGAAAGAAAAATCTAAAACCAAAACCGGACATCTCATGTGCTAACAAAATAGGACATCTTCATTTGCTAACAACAGAAAAAAGCCAACCCGCCCCGCCGCCGCAATTCGGCCTGCCGTCAGTACGTCGCCTGGTTTGTAAAGGATATCCATTAAAATTCACGTGACACAACGTTGCATTTATGCTACATTGTTCCATGACAGGATGTGTAATACTCCTTCATTCTTTGAAAATTTCGCAAACTGTTACGTCTATTAGACTTACGTTCACTGTCCCACGGTTGGGACGAGAGGGCGATTAGATAAGTCCTTTTGTTACAGTATTTACACATTTTCAGATGTAAAGTTTTTGTGCAAATTGGTGGGACAGCCGATAACACCAATAGCTGCAGTGGTTTAGCCGCTGGGACATCCGTGGGACACCCTCGGGACACCTGTCCGCACAAACTGCTCCCGCAGGCAAAGCGCGAAGGCGTGCTTGGTGCGTTGGCGTTTGGCCGGGGACTTCGCTAACCTCTTCGGTGTGAATCCTTTGACGCCTGCTGGAATGTTATATGGCTTGGTGATGGATGTGCGGAACCGGATGTACGATGCCGGGATCTTGCCGTCGTATTCGCTTGGGGCGAGGGCGATCAGCATCGGGAATCTGACGACGGGCGGGACCGGGAAAACGCCGCTGGTCGCCCTGACGGCCGCGATCCTTGCGGAAAGCGGTGAGAAGGTCTGCGTTCTCACTCGCGGTTACGGACGAAGGAACGAACGCGAACGGGTCCTGGTTTCCGATGGTGATTCGGTCCTCGTGGATGCCGCAAAGGGCGGCGACGAGCCCGTTGAACTCGCCCGAAAACTGCTCGGAAAAGGCGTCGTCGTTGCTGACGCCGATCGCGTCGGTGCGGCTAAATGGGCAAAGGATAAGTTCGGCATCACCGCCTTTGTCCTTGACGATGCGTTCCAGCATCGGCGGGTGAAACGGGACCTCGACATCGTGTGCATCGACGCGACACAGGATCTGGATGCGATGATACCCGCGGGGCGGCTCCGCGAACCTCTGCAGCATTTACGGCGGGCCGATGCCGTCGTTATAACCAGGTCCGATCTTGTTGCGAGCGTCGAAGATCTGAATGTTCGGATCTCAGATCACGCTCCGGCCGCCTTGATCTTCCGTGCGGAAAATGAAATTTCAAGGATCACACCGCTGGATGAATATCGCTCGGGGCCGAAGGACGGGGATCTTGTTCAAGACTGGAAAAAGTTGCGGCCCGACGATCGCGGCACGGTTCGGCTTTTTGCCTTTTGCGGTCTCGGAAATCCCGCGAACTTCTTCCATTTGCTCAATGGCGAATTTGAGAAGGAAGGAATGACTGAATTTGACCTTTCGATCGCAAAGGCCTTTTCGGACCATCATTCTTATTCCCAGCGGGATATCGATGAACTTGAAAAACAGGCAGGCGAGTGCGGGATAGACGCGTTGCTGACTACCGCCAAGGACGCGGGCAAATTGAGGAACCTGAAAGTTGAACTCCCCTGCTATGTCGTCGAAATTGAACCGCGGATCGACAACATCGATCGGTTTCGCGCGATGATCACATCGGCCTAGTCTTCATTCTTCTTAGGCTTCTTCGTCGGCGGCCCTTTTCGATCGCCCCAGTAATAGCGCCGAACAACCAGGACATAAACCAATATGTTCAGTCCAAGCAGGATGAAAAAAAACACTACCAACCATGCCGTTGGGGACATCAGGCTTCGGCCTCCTCGCTTTTGTGTGCGGTCGATTCGATCATTTCGGCAACCAAGCCCTTGCCGCCCTTATGCTCGACGATGTGGCGGTATACCACGACAGCGAGAGCGACCAGCGGGATGGCAAGGAATACCCCTGGTATGCCGGCCACCTGCTCGCCCGCCAGGACCGAAAGAATGATCAGCACGGGATGAAGATGAAGCCCGCCGCGAACGATACGCGGATACGTGAAGTAGTCGTGAACAATGCGAAGCGCCACCAGGAATACCAGAACATAGAGCGCCCGCCACGGGTTCTCGCCGAGCAGCGGAATGGTAACGACCAGAAGCCCGATAGCCGCGGGGCCGAGAAGCGGAACGAACTCGAAGATTCCCGCCAGGATCCCGAGAAGCAACGCATATTTGAGCCCGATCAAGTAGAACCCGATCGAGCACAACGTGCCGATGAGCATGCAGGAGATGAGTTGAGCTCGCGTATAGGCAGCCAGGGTCGAATTGACATCCTGCATAACCGCCTCGGCCCGCATTCGCCATGGGCCTGCCGGGAAAACGCGCAGAACGGCCAGGCGGATCAGGTTCACGTCCTTGAGAAAGAAGAACGCAAGTATCGGCACCAGCACGAACCAAGGCAAGTAGGCCGCAAAGCCGAGAAGAAAGCTCCCGAACGCCGCCGTGATCCGTTCGCCGAGCGCCGCGGCCTGAAGGTTGATCCGATCTTGCACATCCTGCGGAATACGCATCCGATCGAACCGCCGGTTGAGGTCGTTCACGGACTGCCGGATATCGGCGGCATAGCCCGGAAGGCTGGCACCGAACTCCTTGCCCTGCTCCGACACTATCGGAGCGATGCTCCAAATGCCGACGCCGAGAACGGAGAACACGATCGCATACGAGATCATTATCGCAAGGGACCGCGGCATAAAACGGTCTGCCCGGCTACCTCTGAATGGACGCCGGATAACCCGGACCAGCGGATCGATGAGGTACGCAAAGAAGATCGAAAGTACCAGGAGAAAGAACAGGTATGTCAGGGACGAAATGATGCTCGCGAGGAATCCGCCGATGAACAACAGTACAAGCGTGACCACCACGATCCGGATGATCGTGCCGACAGAGGTGGCCGAGCGGTCAAGCGTGACGATAAACGGCCCCTGGGCTCCGGTCTCAGCTGCCTGGGCTGGAATGATCGAGGCCGCTTCGTTGATGTCACCGGTTTCGCTCATTTTTTTCCGGTTGGGCCCCGATCCCCGCGGCCGTCTTCGGGTGTATTGGCCGAAACATTCGCGTTCCTGTCCGCCTCGATCGGCCCCGCGTCCGGCTTTGAGTGGTCCTCCATCACAAGTCGGCTCGTCAGCTTCTCGATCGTACCCGGCACAAATGGAAAATTTGAACCGATAATGACCGCCTTATCATCATCAGAGAGCCGACGACGATTCGCGTCCGGCGTATTCGAACTGACGAACGACTTGTCCTCAGCGGTTAGCTTTTCGCCGTCCTTGCGCCGAAATACAAGAATGAACGTGAAATCCGCATTTCGCATCGCCTCAAGGTCCGAATCAAAAGCCGATTCCGCGGGGATCGAACTCGTCGGCGGAGGCTGGGGTGTGCGGGCAGATTCGATTATGCGGCGATTGGGCGTGCAGGCGGATAAAGCGGCCGCAATTGCCGCGACGCAAATGGCGATCGCGAGGCAGAATGATAGGTACGGCATCCCGGATCCTGTCCGGCGTCGATCTGGACGGGTGCCCTCGGGGTCTGACGGGCCTGCCGATTCCCTATTTTTCTTCTTCGTAAACATTAGCGCTGCCATTCCTGGCGTCGTTCGCCTCCATTTCATCGAGGACCATTTTCTCTTCGGGTGTTTCCGGCTCCTGCTCGACCTGATCCGAAGCGGGATCGCCCTTTTGTTGACGGATCTTCAAGATCCGTGCCTCGTCGTCCTCGTAGACAAGCTCCATCCATCCGCTCTCGAGGCCTTTGGCGATCATATCTTCGCTTTCCTTGGCGTCCGCGAAGATGAAATCCGCTCCGAACCGCTCACGGATGATCGGGCCCGCATCTTCCGTTTTTCCAGCGGTAATATCGAGCAGCAGTTTGTAAAGGTCGGGGTTCTCCGAATACAGATAGTTTGGATCCAACCCGTAAACATAGCTGTGCCTGGTGTCATAGAAGAACAGCTTCGGAAAGTCGTCCCAGTTTGTATTGAATATCCGCGTGCCGGTCGGAATATTCTCGCTGCCGTTCGCGTCCACGCCGGTCGCCCACGCCATCGCGCGGCGGTATTTATCGTTCGGTTCGTTCTGGGCAATGGTATTCATCAGCCCCGGCTGATCGACACCGAGCCATCCGAGGCCAACCGTGTTCACGTAAAAATAAATGATGAGTACAATTCCGATCACCCACACCGCGGCCGTCTTCGCGGAGCGCAGCCATTCGTCCTTTTCCGTTCCCTTTTCGGCATCGAGGAAGGGCTCGATCTCGCGCCGGAAATCTTCCGGCAGTTCGGGGCGGCTTGGCTTGAAAAACGCCTGCCAGCTGAATGCCGCAAACAAGACGGCGAAGGGCGGGAAATATTCGGCAAAGCGCTTCGACCTGAACTGCGCGGCGAGAAGTATGCTTACAAAGATCAGAAAGAACGTCGCCTTTTCCGGGAGCTTTCCGCTCCTCGGCATAAACAGGATGTAACCGATCAGCATTGCGATCATCGCAACCGGAAAATGCGTGAGCAGCTCCATTCCGGTGTATGGGTACCACTCGCCGCCGACCGCCACCGCGAAATCGCTGCCTATTTTGATCTTGGTCGCGGCGTGCTCATAAAAAAGCCGCAGGTTGTTGGGGAAATACGGGTTGATCAGGTTCCCCAATACCATTCCCGCGAACGTGTACGCGACCGGCTGCCATTCGATCTTGCGTTCATTCCAGCCAATGATGATCGCCCAGATCACGGCAGCGATCAGCAGCAGCGGGAACAGGCTGTAGGTCCACACGAAGGCGAACATGAGTGGCAAGAGCCACTTATACTTGCGCTCGAAAAGCAGGTAGATACCCGCGATCGTGATGATGATCGTCAGCGGCGGGGCCTTTGCCATGTTCATCCGGTAATAGAACATATTGGCGCAGGTGAAGATCGCCGCCAGCCAAAGGAGCGGGTACTTGACCTTGTAGTGGTGGATGAGCCAATAGACGGAGAATATGGCCAGCGTCGAGAATACGATGGCCGACACTTTTGCCGCCGTGACCGGCTCAAAAAACCACAGAAACGGGATCTGAAGCAGGTGGAACAGGAAATGATGGTCGTTATAATGCTCAGGATTGAGCACCGTCAGCGGCAGCCACTCGAACGTCGGCAGCCACTTGCCCTGCGAGAAATTTTCCCACAGCAGGCTGCTCCATTTGATGTGGTAGTAGCCGTCCCAATCGCCGCAGCAGATGGCCTGGGTGCGAAACTGAAGGAAGCTCATCACCATTGCAATGGCAATGAATGCGAATACCAGGTAAACATAACGCGTCGCGTCCTCCGTCTCGAGGTATTCGCGCCATGCGGGCTTTGCCTGTACTTCGGGCATCGGCTGTTCCGCCGCTTTTGGCTCAGTAACTTCGTCCATTTAATGCTCTTTCTTTGCGTGTGTGTTACGACCCGGACAAGTTCAAAAAGTACCATAAACGTGTTTCGTTTTTCCAATTGGTCGCCTCGGCATGCCGGAACGGCGACCTCAGCCGTTTCCGGGAAGACAGGGACCTCCAGGTCGGCAAAGTCGATTCACCGAACTCCGACGATGAAAAACGCGACCACGGATCAGCAGCCAAATCTCGGTTGCATGCCTGGTTGCCAACCGTTCGAGCAATACTTAAAATCTAGGTTTCGTCTATGTACCCAAAAGGCAACCTTATGATAGCCGCCTCGCACGGGCAGCTTGAGGCCATATTAAAAGAACCCGCCGGTGAACGGCGCGGCGTCGCCCTCGTTTGCCATCCTCACCCGCTCGGCGGCGGGACAATGCACAACAAAGTCGTTTTCCGGGCCGCTGCCGGCTTGGTCGATGCCGGCCTTGCAACTCTTAGGTTCAATTTTCGCGGTGTCGGAGCATCAACCGGCGTGCATAACGAGATCGAAGGCGGTATGGAAGACGTCCGGGACGCACTCGAATATCTCGCCGCGGAATACGCAGGCGAAGATCTGACACTTGCCGGATTCTCGTTCGGTTCAAGGACCGGACTGGCCGTCGGCAAAGACGACGAACGCGTCAAACGCCTGATCAGCATCGGCACACCGGTCGATAAATACGACTACGATTTCCTCATCGGCCTGCGTAAACCGATCCTATTCATCCACGGCGACCAAGATGAGTTCGGCGCTCTGGAACGCGTGAAAAAAGTTGTCGATGAACTTTCAAGATCGGCGGATACTGAACTGGTCGTATTCAAAGATTGCGGACATTTTTTCGACGAGCACCTCGATGAGTTGAGAGTCACCGTTAAAAACTGGGCAGGACGACATCTTAGTACGCCGTGATTTGCCTTTGTGCTCCATAGGTTTGAGGATATTTAAACACAAAGGGACAAAGTTGAAGACCCAGGGGCGCAAAGGGGTTGGATCAGGATAAAAAGGGAATGGAAAAAACTAAAGAAGAAGCACCGTCTACATCTGTCCGCGACGCCGCAATTCGCTTGACGATGATGCCGCGGGACACTAATGCACATGGAACCGTTTTTGGCGGCATTATCCTTAGCTACATCGACGTTGCGGGCGGTGTTGAGTCGGTAAGGCATACAAAACATGACCGGTTCGTTACGGTTGCGATGAAAGAGGTAATTTTTCATGAACCGGTTTTCATGGGCGACCTCGTCAGCTTTTATGCGGAAACGGTCCGGGTCGGCAACACGTCGATCACTATCCATGTAGAGGTCGAAGCCGAACGATTCGGCGGCCAGGGACAGACCGTGAAAGTGACCGAGGCCGAAGTGACATACGTCGCGATCAACCAGTTTCGTGAAAAAGTGAAGATAGGAAAATAAGGCCCCGCCAATGCCAACCTGGAAATTAGAACTCGAATACGAAGGCACACGCTATCGCGGATGGCAGATGCAGCACAATGCACGGACAATCCAGGGCGAGATGCAGGATGCCGCAAGACAACTGTTTGCCGGAAAATTCGAGATCTACGGTTCCGGACGCACCGATGCGGGCGTTCACGCGATCAGGCAAACCGCTCATCTTAAGGTCGATGAACTGCGGGTGAATGTAACGCCAAAGCAGATCCAGTTCGGCTTTAACGACAACCTTCCGCACGACATAAATGTCCTGAAAGTGTCGAACGCACCGGACAACTTTCACGCCCGGCACGATGCTGTAGCGCGGTATTACATCTATCAAATATCCCGCCGACGTTCCGCGATGGCAAAGAATTTTGTCTGGTGGATCAAGGATGAACTCGACGCGGCCGCGATGGCAGAGGCAGCAAAAATGCTGGTCGGAACCCACGACTTCCGATCGTTTGCCGAGCTTGAAGAAGGCAAAAAGCGATCGACAAAGGTACAGGTCATCCACGCCGAGATTTTCGAAGACGGCGATCTGATCTGCTTTCGGATTGGCGCGTCGCACTTTTTATGGAAGATGGTCCGCCGCATCACCGGCATGCTGGCCGAGGTCGGCCGCGGCAGCCTGACCTTTGATGCCTTTGCACGGCTTCTCAAATTCGAGTCCGACGCCGCCGCCAAATTTACCGCTCCGCCGTCCGGGCTCTTTTTGGAAAAGGCCCTTTACAAAGGCGACAAGGCCCCGTCCGGCAAGCAGGCTGTAATACCTGTGAGCTGACTTGCTTGCGTTAACTTCCGGCTTGTGCCAAATTCAGAAAGCACGGCCCTTAAAAACTAAATTTTTGGAGAGACATTCCTAAATGCTAAGAATAACCGCGGACACCGCGACCGGCACTGTTCCATTTGACTGTGAAAAAGGAAGTAAACTCGTACTCGCGATCGAGGATAGCGGCATTGACATCCTGCACCGCTGCGGCGGCAATGCCCGATGCACGACGTGCCGCGTCGAGATATTGCACGGCGATCCCGGCCCAATCCGCGACGCGGAAAAGGCAGTGATGGCGACCAAAGAGGACATGACCGATCATATGCGCCTTTCGTGCCAGATCCGCGTCATCGACGACCTGCACGTTCGCGTGATCAATCAGGTCAGCGTCAAGGGGATCGACGCCGGGCCGCGGCCGGCTGATGAAGATACGCCGTAAAACTCTTGTGCACCGCTTTCAGGCCGCAGTGTTCGCAGGCCGGCCGACCTAAAAATTCGGAACACGCTGCGATCGTCTGCTATAATGAACTTTCAGCCATTTTGAAAAGGAGAAAAGTACGATGGGTTTGAACACCATATATAAGGCCAGGTCTTTCGACCTGAGCGACCTGACGGGCATTTCCAACGAAACATTGGCAATGCATTTCAAGCTGTACGAAGGCTATGTAACAAATACCAATCAGCTTAACGAAAAGATCTCCGAATTGATCGGCGGCGGCGAGTTGGATTCGACCAAGATGGCCGCGTTTTCGGAGCTGCGACGCCGTTACGGCTTTGAGTATAACGGCATGGTGCTGCACGAATATTATTTCGAGAATATGGTCAAGAATGGTACCGGCGACCCGGGAAAGGATTCAGCATTCCATAAGACAGCCGAAGAAAGTTTTGGCAGTTATCAAGTGTGGAAGGCCGATTTCGTAGCCACCGGCAAGATGCGAGGCGTCGGTTGGGCCGCGACCTATCAAGATCCATCGAATGGAGCCATCTCGAACCATTGGATCAATCTGCATGAGACCGGCAACGTCGCCGGCTATACGCCGATCCTGATCATGGACGTTTGGGAACATGCCTGGATCAAGGATTACGCACCCGCCGAACGCCCGAAATACATCGACGCGTTCTTCGCCAACATCAATTGGGACGCGGTAAGCAGCCGCCTCACCAAGGCCGGCAGCGCCAAGGCATAGGGACCAACCATAAGTCAGAACCGGGAGCGATAGCGGCGGGGTTCGTGATCGCCATGTTGCGAGGAACCCGGTCGCTACCGCTCGCGGTTCTGACTTAATACCTTGGCACCGACGAATCGACCTCCTGCGACCACGCGCCGATGCCGCCTTTTAGATTTATCAATCTTCCCTCAAATCCGGCATCCTTTAAATACCCGATCGCCTTTGCGCTTCGGACACCGCCTTTGCACTGAACGACCGTTGTCTTCCCTTTCTCGATCTCGCAGATCCGGTTCACGATCTCGCCAAGTGGGATCAGCTTCGCACCCGGAATACGAGCGATCTCATACTCGTGGGGTTCGCGGACGTCGATCAGTTGAAAATCTTCGCCACGGTCGAATAATCCTTTTAGCTCGGTCGCGGTTATTTCTTCGAACGCCGGCTTTTCTTCTATCGGAGCCTTCAGGCCGCAGAATTCTTCGTAATCTATCAGCTCTTTTATTGTTGGGTTATCGCCGCAAAGCGGGCAGTTTGGATCTTTTTGCAGTTTCAATTGGCGGAACGTCATCTTCCACGCGTCGAATAGCAGAAGGCGGTTGAGCAAAATTCCCTCGGCTCCGAGAATAACTTTTATCACCTCGTTTGCCTGAATCGTGCCGACAATGCCTGGCAATACGCCGAGCACGCCGCCTTCGGCGCATGACGGCACGAGGCCTGGCGGAGGCGGTTCAGGATAGAGGCAGCGGTAACATGCACCCTTTTCCGCCCAGAATACGCTCGCCTGGCCCTCGAAACGAAAGATCGAACCATAAACATTCGGTTTGCCGGTCAAAACGCTGGCGTCATTGACGAGATAACGCGTCGGGAAATTATCCGTGCCATCGACGATCACGTCGAATTCTCGGAAGAGCTCAAGCGCGTTCTCGCTCGTCAGTCGCGTATCAAACGATTCGACATTCGTGTTCGGATTTATATCCAGCAATCGTTCTTTGGCAGATTCATTTTTTAACCGTCCGACGTCCTTTGTACCGTGAATGATCTGCCGCTGCAGATTCGATTCATCAACGACATCGAAATCCACAATGCCGATCGTGCCGACACCCGCCGCCGCCAGATAAAGCCCAAGCGGCGACCCCAACCCGCCAGTACCGATGGTCAGCACACGAGCGGCTTTAAGCTTTTTTTGGCCCTCGATCCCGACCTCCGGCAGGATCAGGTGCCGCGAATAGCGGGCGATCTCTTCATTTGAAAGCGGAGCGCGGACACTCTTGTCCGCAACGGACGACGGTTCGTCGGCCGTAGGTATGAATGAAAGCTCTTTCGCCGGAGGAACCGGCGTTGCGGACATGAGTGTCCGCGTTCCCGTGCTGCCGCCTGCGATCGACGGAACGATCATTATCGTCTCACCATCCTTAACGGCCGTCGCCGGTCCATCCAGGTGGCGAATGTCTTCATCGCCAACATAGACATTGATGAAATTGCGCAGTTTGTCCTGCTCGTTGAACAAATGTTTGCGAAGTTCGGCATGCTCTGTAGTCAACTCAAGCAATGCATCGCCCGCCGTCGCGGCCTGTACCTCGATCTCGGAATTACCGCCGGCAAATTGCCGAAGCGGAGTTGGAATTACAATCGTTACCGACATGAATTATCTCTCCTAAAACCAAATTCTGGCTGATGGCTGTCAGCTAATGGCTGTTAGCTGTTCTTCAAAATTGCTTTCTAAAACTTCCTCTTCATTGAACTTCGACCGGTCGTTCTCCATCTCCCATGATCTGATATCGACGACCTTTCCTTCGATCACCGACGCGATCACATACGACCAAACGGGCAGCGCGTGGTCGAGATCGTATTGCGACGGCACCGCTTTGTCGTCAGGATGCGAATGGTAATACCCGACGACATCCAGTTTCCTCTCGCGAGCATATAGCTCTGCACGGAGAACGTCCTTCGGCAAGATCAGAATACGATCGTGCCTCGCATCTTCTTCGCGGGCATTTTCGAGCGGGAACGTTTCCAGCACCGTCTTTTCGTCCGCTCCGAACTTGCCGATCAGCATGCCGCCGCACTCGTGCGGGTAATCCTTTTCGGCGTGAGCGTTTATCGCGTTAATTGTGTGTCCATTCAAGATGATCATCGATTTTTTTTTGCCGCGGATTTTCGCGGGATTAGGCTGATCAGATTCGGACTTAGCCCACTACAATTTCCCCTTCTTCAATCCGCGTCATCCGCGAAGATCCGCGGCTAAACACTTCCGCGGCACGCAAAGCCTGCTCAATATCTGCCAGGATGTCGTTCACATCCTCAATGCCGACCGAGATCCTGATCAGCCCCTCCGTGATCCCGATCTCAGCTCGCTTCCTCGGCGACAGTTCACGATGCGTCGCCGTCGCCGGATGAACGATGCCGGTGAACAGATCGCCTACGCTGGCGGCGCGCGTGCACAGCTTCAGCGCGTTCAAAAATCTGTAGGAAGCCTCACGCGTATCCTCTTTCAATCTGATCGTCACGATCGCTCCAAAATCTGAGCCATGAAACGCCGCGTCGAGAGCCTTCCCCTGCTCGCCTTCAAAGAATTTCGGATAAATCACTTCGCTGATCTGCGGCAGCTTTCGCATCTGATTCGCCAGACGTTCGGCATTCGAGCATTGCTTTTCCATCCTTAAGCCCAGCGTTTTCAATCCACGCAATATCGAGTGAGCTTCCCACGGACTGAGCACACCGCCTGCCAGGGTCAATGCCCCGAGCAATGCCGGCCGGTCGAATTCCTCTTTCGCCACAACGGCGCCGCCCGTGGCGTCGGCATGTCCGCCCAGGTATTTGGTCGCGCTGTGTACGACAAGATCGGCGCCGAGGTCGAGCGGCCGGCATAGGTACGGCGTGGCAAACGTGTTGTCAACGATCAGTTTCGCCCCAACCTCACGGGCGATCACGGCACATTCCTCAATATCGCAAACTTTTAAAAGCGGATTCGACAGCGTTTCGCAAAACAGGACGGCCGGCTTGATCTCGAATGCCTTTGCCCGCAGGGCCGAGATGTCGTTGAAATCTTCACTCACGGTCTTGACGCCAAAGGGACGGAAAACACTGTGCAGCAGCTCCAGCGTCGAGCCGTAAACGTCACGTGAGGCAAGCACCACAGAGCCGCTCGACAGTTCACACGCGAGCAATGCCGCGTGGATCGTTGCCATGCCCGAACCATAGGCGTACGCGAACTTTCCGTTCTCGATCGCTGCCATCGCTTCTTCGAACGCCGCTACTGTCGGGTTGCCGTAACGGCTGTACACAAAGCCGCTCGTCTCGCCATCCACGATCCGGTCGATGTCCTCTACCTCTTCGTAGATGAACGAAGACGTTGCGTAGATCGGTGTCGAGGCCGGCACGCCCGCTGGGGCGTTTCGCCGTTCGCCAGCGTGTACAAATCGCGTCGCTAATGAAAAATCGGTCATGTTCAACTCTCCGCTTGGAGTTCCCGCTTCAGCGGGCCGGGCCGCCTAAAGGCGGAACTCCGAACAAAACGAAAAAAGCTCTCGTGCCAAATACGGCACGAGAGCTTTTTAATATCTCTTTGCAGTTGTTTAGCAGTTTTTTTAGTGGAGCAAGTTAACCTTAAATCGCCACTGTATGCGCTTTCCGAAGAAAGCTGTAAAAGAACTGTGGCTAATTTAGGTCAATGGTTCGACGTTGTCAAGCCCAAAACCGAAATTTATAAATTTTCAAAGATCATAATGCGTTGAATACGGCGAAATGTGCAGCTATTCGTTCCAGAATTCCTCATGCATATACTTGCTTCCCCCATCGCAAAGGATCGTCACAATGACCGCGTCGCGGCCGATCTCACGAGCGAGCCGTATCGCCGCGAAAACATTCGCGCCCGAACTTGGGCCGACAAAAAGGCCTTCTTCGCGGGCGAGCCGCCGCGTCATCGACTGGGCTTCTTCGGTTGAGACGGTTTGGTTTTCATCGGCCACGGTCGCATCGTAAATGCCGGGGATGATCGCCGTATCGAGGTGCTTCATTCCCTCGAGGCCATGCATCGGCGATTCAGGTTGGATCGAGATCGCACGCACTTCCGGGTTGAATTCCTTCAATCTTCGGGCGGTTCCAACGAATGTCCCGGTCGTGCCCAGTCCCGCGACAAAATGCGTGACGAGGCCATGTGTTTGCCACCAGATCTCAGGTGCGGTGGTAGCATAATGCGCTTTCCAGTTGGCTTCGTTGTTGTACTGGTCGGGATAGAAATATTTTTCGGGATACTTCGCGACAAGTTCGCGTGCGACGATCTGAGAACCGTCAGTCGCCTGACGCGAATCGGTTTCGATGATCTCGGCTCCGTAGAGTTTTAGGATTCGCTTGCGAGCCGCACTGGCGTTTTTCGGCAGTGTCAGCGTGACAGGATATCTGCGTGCCGATCCGAGCATCGCGTAGGCAATACCCGTATTGCCGCTCGTGGCGTCGAGGATAGTTTTTTCGGATGTCAGTTCGCCGCTTTTTTCTCCGGCCAGGATCATCGCCAGAGCGGCACGATCTTTTACCGATCCGCCAGGGTTCATGAATTCCGCTTTCGCGTAAATTTCTACGCCGTCAGGCAAGCCGCGAATCACGCTCCGCAGTCTGATCAAGGGCGTGTTGCCGACCGCCGCTTCGAGAAATCCCTTCGATATCTCATCGGCCCGAAACGACCTTGCCACTTTCATTTCTTTCATCGCCGTCTGCTGCATAAGTTCAGAGTTCCAAGCTTCAGGTTGCTTTCTCACAGTGTCTCGAAGCTACCGCTCGCGGTTCTGACGGGGGCACGCCGAAAGCGTGAACCCAAAAACAGAAAGGCCGCGAATTTGGCGTTCGCGGCCCTTTGGATATCAATTGCGATCGATCTTTCACGTAACGCAACAGCCCAGCCGCGACGCCGTACAAGCGCACTTTCCGCAGCAATAACAAATGCAATGGATTGGCTTGGTCGATCTCATATTTGAATCATTACAAAAAAGTCTATATTGTTAAAATAGTGAATCGTGGGGCGGTTGTCAACTGTTTTGTCAGAACCGGGAGCGGTAGCGACTGGGTTCTTTACTCGTACCGGACAGGAACCCAGTCGCTACCGCTCCCGGTTCTGACGGCGCTACACTATTCGCGGCTATATGATCGAAGAAAAGGTCCTCGTACAAACATTCCTCAACCGCAAGCAGCGCGAGCGATTGAAAAAGCCCGATTGGCTTAAGATAAAGCTCGGCGACCCGTCGAACCAGAACAAGGTTCTGAGCCTGATCGACGGCCTGAACCTGCACACCGTCTGCCAGGAAGCAAAATGCCCGAACATCTTCGAGTGCTGGACGGACAAAACCGCGACGTTCATGCTGGGCGGCGACACCTGCACGCGTCACTGCGGATTCTGCGCGGTCAATAAAGGCAAGCCGATGGACCTCGATCCGCTCGAGCCGACGCATGTGGCTGAGGCGGTAAAACATCTCGATCTCAAACACGCCGTCATCACATCGGTCAATCGCGACGACCTGCCCGACGGCGGCTCGATGCACTGGGCTGAGACGATCACACAGGTCCGCGAGATGAACCCCGACTGCAAGGTCGAAGTTCTCATACCCGATTTCAACGGCGACGAACAGGCCTTGAACAACGTCCTCGACGCCCGACCTGACGTGCTTAACCACAACACCGAAACCATCGCCCGACTCTACCGCCGCGTGCGGCCGGATGCGAAGTACGACCAGTCGATGGAGCTGTTGACCCGCGCCGCGCACTTCCGCGACACGCAAATGCCGTCAATGCTCACCAAAAGCGGCATCATGGCCGGCCTCGGCGAAACTTTCGAAGAGGTCGTCGACCTCATGCGCGATCTCCGCGACGCTTCATGCGACATCATGACCATCGGCCAATACCTCCAGCCCTACGAAAAACGCCTGCCGGTCGAACGCTATGTAACGCCCGAAGAATTCGCGGAATGGAAAAAGATCGGCGAGGCAATGGGTTTCGAACATGTAGAATCTTCACCGCTAACTCGAAGCTCTTATCACGCGAGAGAGCAGGCAGAATAAGAACGGATGATCAAAAAAGCTATGCTATAATTCGCCCATGAATCCGCAATATAGACTAGTCCTTGAAGAATTGTCGGTCGGCGAAAAAGTCGAGTTAATGGAAGCGCTCTGGGAAGACATGCTTCAACGCTCGAATAGCCTGCCATCTTTGAACTGGCACAAGCAAATTCTTGATGAACGGCGTCAATCGGTATTAAGCGGAGAGGCTCGATACTCATCTTTGGATGAAGTAGAAAAGAGATTAATGAACCAACTCTCATGAATGTTCATATTCTCGACGGCGCCGAGGAAGACCTGGCTAACGGATATTGGTTTTACGAGCAGCAGGAGGCGGGTTTGGGAGCGGAATTCCTCAGATCAATCCTCGCCAATATAAGAAAACTTGAAGTTATTGGCGGCATTCACCCAATCTATCATGAACCTTATCACCAAATGTTCACGCGACGGTTTCCTTACGCGGTCTACTACCTGATCGAGAACGATGAGGTACTGGTCGACGCGGTCATCGATTGTCGCCGTGACCCCGAATGGATAAGCGAACGGTTGAGTTAGGATCCATGCTCCAGACATACGGAACAGGCATTTTTTTCTAAATCCTGCTTGCGGCCGGCGGATTAAACGCCCAGAATGTTGACGTCATTGACCCTCGCCTAATGGACCCGAAATTGGGGCGACGTATTCTGCAATCGTCAAGAAACTCGGCAAAACCTGTTTCCGGCGAGGTTCCGTGCGGAGGACCGATGAGAACTCTGCGGTACAAGGGATTGGTTTTAAGGCTCGAAAGTGGTGGTCTCGACCCGCTTGGCCTGTACAGCGTCGAAGTTACTTCGCCAAAATGGTCGATATCCGGCCTGCGTATCGGAGCCAGCTGGAATCAGGTTGTCGCCAAGTTCGGACGCGGTCCGCACTTCATTATCGACGGCTACGCGCACCTTCACTTCAAGCGAAATCGGTTGATCAAAATGCGATGGGAGTTCAATTTTTGCTAGTTGCTTTATTCGCATTCGATTTAGCAATGTGTGGTAGAATGTATTAATGAAGCTTAGCCGGGATATCCAAAGCCTCAGCGTATTTAAAAGAGACACCGCAAAATTCAGGCGGCAGTTAAAGAAGACCAAGCAGCCGATTGTGCTCACAGTCAACGGAAAGGCGGACATGGTCGTGATCGACGCCGATTCCTATGACGAGTATCTGCGCGAGAAGGATCGTATGGACATGATCGCGAGCGTAAACCGCGGCATTGACGATATGCGTGCGGGGCGAACCAAGCCGGCCCAGCAAGTCTTTCGGGACTTCGAGAAAAAATACAAAACCCTGCTCGGCAAATGAAACGATTTGAGGTCGAGTTTTCCGAAGCGGCAATTGCCGATCTCGACGCATCATTTGAGTGGGGTTGCGAGATGTGGGGACCACCTCAGGCGGCGAAATGGTATTTTGAGATGCGCGATACGATCAATGAACTACTCAGCAAGTCGCCTCGTGGGTGTCCACTAGCTCCGCAACAGCAACGGTACAAGGTGGAAACCCGGGTGTTGGTAATTGATCGCTACAATGTACTTTTTCATCTTGACGGAAAGTTGGTAACCATACTACACATCCGCGGTCCCTTTGCGGAACGGTAGAAACCATGAACGACACCAATAATAAAAATGCGATCGAGATCCTGAACCGGATCATGGAACTGGAGCTTGCCGGAGTGGTGCGCTACACGCATTATTCGCTGATGGTGTTCGGCTACAACCGCATCCCGATCGTCTCGTGGCTTAAGGGGAATGCGGATGAGAGTCTGCAGCATGCATATAAGGCGGGCGAGTTTGTGACGATGCTGGGCGGGCATCCTTCGTTGAAGATCGGATCGCTGCTTGAGACCCATAAGCACGACATCGGCGACATTTTGCGAGAGAGCCTTGAGCAGGAAAGATCGACGCTTGAGACCTATTACGAGCTGCTAAAACTGACCGAGGGGAACGACGTCAGTCTTGAAGAATACGCACGCGAGATGATCCTGCTCGAGGAAATGCATCTTGACGAGGTGAATAAGATGCTGCGGAAACCGGGCGAGATCAGTCCATTTAGCGAGTAACGGCCGTGACGATACTCGAGACAGAACGCCTGGTCCTACGTGAAGCGGTATCAAGCGACGCCGCCTTCGTCCTTGATCTGCTCAACCAGCCTACCTTCAAAAAATACATCGGCGACCGCGGCGTCCGCTCGCTCGGACGCGCTCGCGAGTACATCGCCGCCCGCTTCACGCAAAGCTATCGTGACAACGGCTTCGGACTCTGGCTTGTAGAATTGAGATCGGACGCGACCCCGATCGGCGTTTGCGGGTTTGTAAAACGCAGCCAACTCCCGGACCCGGATATTGGATTCGCATTGCTGCCCCAATTCGAGAAAAAAGGCTTCGCCTACGAAGCGGCAAACGCCGTTATGGCATATGGACGCAATGTTCTAAGGCTGAAACGCGTGCTCGCCATCACGACGTACGACAACGAAAACTCTGGCCAACTGCTCGCGAAGATCGGCCTCGAATTAGAAGGCGAAGTGTACATGAACGATGACCGGCTCAAGCTCTTCTCGATCGAACAATAGAGCCGAGAGTCACCGCGCCACCGGGGCGGTGCGCCGTTTCTGCTTTGCCGGATTTACAAATTCGTCACATCTTCCGGATAATAGTCCGCAGTAAAGCTATGGAGTATGGACTGATCGCCGGCAATGGGGATTTCCCTTTTCTCGTTCTCGAGGGCGCTCGCAAGGCGGGCGAACCGCTTGCGGTCGCTGCGATAAAAGAAGAAACAGACAAACGCATCGAACGATCGGCCGAGACCTTGGCATGGGTCGGCATCGGTCAACTCGGTAAGATGATCGCTTTTTTTAAGAAGGCCGGTGTTTCCAAGGTGATGATGGCCGGCCAGGTAAAGCACGTCCAACTTTTTTCCGGGGCCGTGCCAGACGTGCGGATGCTGAAAATGCTCTGGAACCTCCCGCGCCGCAACACTGATTCGTTGATCGCAGGTATCGCGGCGGAACTTGAAAACGACGGCATCGAGTTGATTGACTCCACTTACTTCCTCCAAGACCACCTCGCATCCACAGGAGTGCTTACAAGACGGGATCCCAACGATATTGAGCTTGCCAACATCGAATATGGCCTGCAGATCGCAAATGAGATCGCACGGCTCGACCTGGGCCAAACCATCGTCGTCCGAGCCAAGGCCTGCGTCGCCATCGAAGCAATGGAGGGCACCGACGCTACGATCACCCGTGCGGGCCAGCTCGCAAATGGAAAGCTTACCATCGTAAAAGTCGCCAAACCTGATCAGGATATGCGTTTCGACGTACCTGTCGTCGGCCCGCCTACCGTCAAGGTAATGACCCAAGCCGGAGCCACCTGCCTCTCGGTCACGGCCGGCAAGACCCTGATCTTCGATCGCGACAGAATGCTCGAAGCCGCAAATCGAGCCAAGATTGCGATCGTTGGGTCAGAGCTCTCGATCTAAAATCAATCAACGCTCTCTCCTTGCGTTATGAATCCGCCCCTCCCACCTGAACGATCGATAACGACCGAAACAAATTCAGCCGCTATTCGTAAACTACACAACACCTTATATGCCGAGCCGACCCCGACACAGGTTTCTCGCATCTAAGCTAAGGTATCCTGTGCCGCGGTATCGTTGCGGCACCCAAAATACGGAGAACAAATGAGAAAAACGTTACTAACTTCCTTTCTTGCTATTGCCCTCCTGCTGCCGACTCTTGCGTTTGGTCAGGTGGCTGTGGAGATCACGCCAAAGGAGCGCGAGATGGCCGAGGCGATCACCGCTTCGCAACTGAGCTCGTATCTTCACTTCATCGCCTCCGACGCACTTGGCGGGCGCGACACGCCTTCTCAGGGGCTGGACGTGGCGGCCGAGTTTCTGAAAATGAATCTCGAACGATGGGGATTCAAACCCGCCGGCGACAACGGTACCTTCTTTCAGAAGATCGCACTCACACGCGAATCCATGGCCCCTGAAACAACCAGATTCGAGGTCGGCGGCCATAGCTATACCTATGCTGACGATTTCTTCCGCGTCAGAGGCAGCGGCGCTGCGACCGGGCCGATCGTGTTCGGAAAGGACGGCTGGATGGTGAAATCGAAAGGCATCGACGCCTATGCTGGAGTTGATGTTGCCGGTAAAATAGTGGTTCTTTACAGTCCGACTTTCAGCCAGCAGACAATGATTCCCAGACCAGCGGGCGTGACAGACGACGATCTTAAAGGTGAGGCCGGCGTCGATTGGGCCAGCCCGATGGAGTATGCAGCGAAAAAAGGCGCGGCCGCCGTGATCGTCATCGCTCCACCGCAGTTGCAGGGCATGTGGCCGCGGCTGCGAAACTTCCTTGGACGCTCGACGACGTATCCAGAAAAGCTCCGCGAGACACCAAACGATCCTGGCACCACACCGCCGGCATTTCTCGTTTCCGAAAAGGTCGGCGATGCCATTTTCGCGGGCGAGTCCGACGGGAAGACGGCGGCGGCGGCCTTCGAATTGAAGAAAACCGCGAAGGTCAGCGCGGTAAGCAGTAAGGAGACGCTTTGGACTCAAAACGTAGTTGCTTTGTGGGAAGGCAGCGATCCCGTTTTGAAATCCGAAATGATCGCGATCGGTGCTCACTACGACCACGACGGCACCCGGCCAAGCGCTCCTGGCGACGACAAGATCTGGAACGGAGCGGACGACGATGGCTCGGGCACGGTTGCCGTATTGGCGATCGCCGAAGCCCTGGCAAAGGCGAAAACGCGTCCGAAACGCTCGATACTTTTCGTCTGGCACGCCGGCGAGGAAAAGGGCTTGTGGGGATCGGAGTACTTCAACAAGTTTCCAACTGTCGATATCAAACAGGTCGTCGCTCAGCTGAACATCGACATGATCGGCCGAAGCAAAAAGCCCGGCGACACCAATCCCAAGAACGCCGAACTGAGCGGGCCGAACGCAATCTACGTGATCGGTTCCGAGATGATGAGTTCGACCCTCGGTGCGGTTACAAAGGGGACGAACAACGCATATCTCGATTTGGTTTACGACTACAAATACGACGCGCCGAATGATCCGAACAGGTTCTTCTTCCGCTCGGACCATTTTCACTATGCCCAAAACGGTATCCCGATCGTGTTCTGGTTCGACGGTGTCCACGAAGACTACCATCAGCCAAGCGATACGGCGGACAAAATCGATTACCAGAAAATGGAAAAGGTGACACGTACAATTTTCCTAACGCTGAGCGAACTAGCCGATCTAAAGCAACGTCCCGCAGTAGACAAAAAACTCCCGCCGGAGTTGACTCAGCGATGAACGAAAAAACTCGGGTTCGTTGATCGAGAGCGTCATATCGATAGAAGAGGATGCTTGAAAAAGCACGATCGTACTTCCTAACTCTGATAGGAGCGGTATGTTTATAGAATACAATGCAAATAGGCGATCAATCTCCGTAGGAGCGGCATTTCCCGTATCCGTAGGCTTATGTCGTTCCTAACGGAGCTTGGACCAAAAGAACTACGTCTTTGGTCTATAGACATTTGGCTCCGACGGAACCGATTAGCCGACGTTTCAGACATCCTCGCTCTACATTCCCCATCAGTTCAAAGTTTCGGAGGCTTCACACCAGCCTCCGATATGCCTCCGATCGGCTTATTCCGAATTCTTTCGCCGCGGCTTTCAGGGCAGCTTTCGGGGCCATCCCGGAGTCTTCCAACTCCCTGACACGCTCAGCGACCGAACGGCTGGGAGTGGGCCGCGAACCTTCCCTGGGGCGATCGATCACCAGCACAAACTCTCCCTTCGCCGTCGTGTCCGAAAAGTGCTCGGCCATCTCATCCAAGGTTCCGCGAACCACTTCCTCATGCACCTTCGTCAGTTCCCGAACGACAGCCGCCCGACGCCCGCCCAGCACCTCGAAACAATCCGCCAATGACCGGGCCACTCGGTGCGGCGACTCGTAGAAAACCAGCGTCGCCGGAATGCTGCCGACTTCTTCCAGACGCCGTCGCCGCTCGCCCGACCTTGATGGCAAAAATCCGCCAAAAAAGATCGAATCCGTCGGCAGCCCCGAAACGGTGACCGCACTCACAAACGCCGAAGCTCCCGGCACCGGAATCACGCGCAAACCCGCCTCGATCGCCCGGCGGACGATCACATATCCCGGATCATTTATCCCCGGCGTTCCCGCATCGGAAACAACGGCGACCGAACCTCCCTGCTCGGCCAGCCCAATTATCTCCTCGGCCCGCTCCCTCTCGTTGTGATCGTGATAGCTGATGAGTTTGTTCGTGATCTCGAAATGATTTAGCAGCTTTCGCGTGTGTCGGGTATCCTCGCATGCGATCAAGGCCACGTTTTTAAGCGTTTCGACGGCGCGAAACGACATATCGGCCAGATTCCCGATCGGCGTCGCCACAAGGTAGAGGGTTCCAGGCATTGTCTCGCTAATTCTACGCGAGGAAGCAATTCGAAGCGAACGACCGCTAAGACAAAAGAACCCGAGCCGAAATGGCCCGGGCCTCCGAATGATAAGGCTTCGGATCAAAATTGAAGCGTCCGCGTTAGAAAGGAAACGGGAACGGAATGTTGTTGCGCCAGTCGCCGTTGCGATTGCGGCGATTGTTTCGATTGTTTCGGTAATTGCCATTGTACCCATAGTACGTATCGGCGATGATATCAAGGTCGCGGCTGATGCTGTTCCACTGGCCCTGAAGCCCACCGCGTCGTCCGCCTCGATTGTAGATCTCGCGGTCAATGGCCGACGCAATATCCAGGACCCGACGCGCCTCATCGGCGCTATTATCAAGATTCCTGCCGTTGCCGTAAGCATCCTCAAAATCGTCCGTTGCGTCCGCAAACTGGTCGGCAAGATCTTCGAGGTCACGGCCGTAATTGCCGTTCCGATTCCCGCCCCAGTTGCCGTATCTGCCGCGGCCATAACGGTCGTCGTCGTCCCGCCGATCAACAGCCTTCTCAAATCTTTCGGCACGCTCTTTGAGATTCTTCACCGTGGATTTGATATTGCGGTTGTACCCACGATTGTTGCCATAGCCGCCGTAACGACCGTTGCCGCCATATCCGCCGTTCCATTGTGCCGAAGCAACTGCCGGCAAGCCCAAAAGTAATAAGGAAAAAGCGCTGACCGCGACCAACCCTTTGATTTTATTCATTTTTGTCTCCAACATTATTAGTCTCAGGCAATGACCAGCATTGCTGAAGAACACGATTGCAAAGGCCGTGCCAACGCTCAAAATGAAGAAAGAACCCTGATTAACAGGGCTCTTTCCAAACTCACGACTGCCATTTCGCATTTTGCCGCACGTTTTCGGTGAGAGTATCCACCAAAACGTCGGTGATCAGCACCTCTTACCGAAGGCCCAAAGCCTTAGCCGCGTTGAGCCGTCCGCCGCTGACGGTCTTTCCGTTCAGCGAGTCGATCTTGTCGGCCGATCTTAATATCCTCTCACGCAGCTTTTCGACCGAGATGTTCGGCTCGTTCGCCACGATCAACGCCGCAACGCCCGAGACATACGGAGTGGCCATCGACGTGCCGGACGCTTCGCGGTAAGCATTTCCCAGCCAGGTCGAAACGATCTCACGGCCAGGGGCGGCAACGTGGACCGACTTGGCCCCGAAATTTGAGAACGACGCAAGCGTGTCAGCCCTGTCCAAAGCGGCAACGCTGATCACATTCGGGAGGTCGTAATTCGACGGAAAGTGAGGCCGCCTGTCGTTGTCGGTGCTGGAGTTGCCGGCAGCCGCCACAAACAGGATACCGTTCTCGCCGGCGGCCCGGATCACATCTTCCAATGCCTTTGAGTTCTGCGTCGATCCCCAACTGGCACTTATGACACGAAGGTTAACGCCCTTTTGCTTTCGGTCGATCGCGTAATTGATCGCCTCGATCGCGTCCTTGGTCGAACCAAAACCGCCGCGGCCGAGAAACTTGAGCGGCATGATCTGCACGTTCCAGTTGATGCCCGCAATGCCTTCGCTATTGTTTCCCTCGGCCCCGAGAATACCGGCACAGTGGGTGCCGTGCCCGTTGTCGTCCATCGGGTCGGCGACATTTGAGTTCGCGTCGAATCCCTGGAGATCGTTATACGGGCCGAGTTCCGAATCGACGTATTGCGGAACATTGTCCGGCCTTACCCACATGTTCGTTACCAGGTCGACGTGATTGTAATCGACGCCGGTATCCAGAACCGCAACCACGACATCCCGGCTTCCTTTCGATCTCGTCCATGCCTCCAGCGCCTTGAGGTCGGCCCCGGCCTTTCCGCCGTCGCGGCCGTCGTTATTCAGTGCCCATTGCTCCTCGAACTGCGGATCGTTGGGAACATTGTCGTTCGGCTCGCGGTAAAGTGCATCGTTGCGGGAAACCTCCGGAACGGCCGTGTCCAGCCGGATAACATTGTTCGCTTCCGCATATTCAACCAGATCGGTCATCGCGGCGTACTGCCGGGCGACCGAGTCCATATCGGCACCGTCAAGATCGTCGATCGCGATAAGGCCCTTGACAGCTTCGAGGTTGTCCTCGACGCGGTCGTTAAACCGGCCCGTGATCTTCCTGATCTCCGTGAGCTTTACCCCCGGCTTAAAGCGGACGAGGGCTTCCGGCTCCGCATCTTTCTGGCTCCTGGCAGTCGTTCTCGGCTTTTGGAGCGCCGATTGATCGACCTCGACGTGCGGAAAGGGCTTTGACTGCCACCTCCGGATCTGCCCAAGAACGGCGGCCGTCACGATCAAGATGCCTACGATACCGATGCGTATCCAGAAATTACTTCGATTCATAATTACAGCTCCTGAATCATCATTGTTTACCTGTCAATTTCACGAGGCCTTTACCCTACGAGACGATTATATGGTTGCTGCCGTCCGGACCTTTCATCCGAAGCTGGTATTTGTCGGCGCGATACTCGTAGTTCTTACCTTGTGCACTAAGGTTGATCTTCCAACCGGTCGAGATCATCTGTGCCGACATTTCGCCATCGGCAGGTGCTCCAAGCGACATATCGGGAAAATCGACCTTGTCGACCGAACCTTCCCGGATGTCATTTTCACCGACCTTCAGCCGGTCCGCCAAGTCCTGTTTTGCCCGTTCAACGGCACTTTCCCTAGTAAAACTCATATTCTGTTTCAGCGTTAATAATCTTGCTCTTTCTACGCTTAGAAGTCAATGAAAGTTCCCTATTCCGCCGTTAGCTCAGGGCCGCATTGTACCCGCGTGCAGATCGCCAAAACCACGGCAAAATCTGCGATTCTTGTTCCGTTCCGCGAGTTACGGAACAAGCGGAACAAGGCGGAACAAAAATGGGCTTTTTTCGATGTTTCCGGCCAGTGCATTTTCAAAGATCAAACAAGCCGGGAGTATGGTATCGCAGTTGCATCTTTGTGTCAACATTTTATTGTTGCAACACGTCCGAAATGCACCGCGTTTCTTATTTTCTTATTTCGTGGACCATTCTTTTCGTCATTAGTCTTATGGACAGAGAAGGATTATCCACGAAATAAGAAAGAAAGAAATAGAGAAAAAGGAGAGGGGAGTTGGTCAAGATGCTTGGGATCGGCGGCGAAGGCTCAGGTTTCGGCGGATCTCGACGATGGCGGGAACAATGTAGGTGGCGCAGGCGACGCCGAGGATCAGGCCGGTGACAAAGCGGGAAAGATGGGTGTTTTCCCAGATTCCGAAAACGGTCAGCGACCAGTCGATCCCGATGGGCACAAGCGAAGCGAACAGCCAGATCCGCGGCAGCGGCTCGATGTCATCCATACGCCGCCAAAGCGGATAAACGATCAGGCCTGCCAGAAGCCCGAAATAAACACCGAAGCACCGCGAGCAGACGGCCAACTGGTGGTGTAGAAGATACAGCGATCGTTCAGGCAGCTGATGGCAGATATAACTGAAGAACTCGTAGAGAGGCGAGGCGATTCCCCAACCGAAGCCGCGGGCGACGGGAGCCAGCACAATGGCGAGCACCCACGCAAGAACTATCGCCACCGTGACACTCCAGACCCGAAACGCCTGCGAACGGAAATGCCGCGAAAGATCGACGGGAGTGTACTTTTCGGCTGGTTCAGTCATGCTCGGAGGGCGGGCGGCTCGCCCGCATCAAGCCCGCTGCGGCGGATACCAAGTCCGCTGCGGCGGATACCCTCGCTCAACCTGATGCGGCGGATACCCTCGCTCAACCTGATGCGGCGGAACCCTCGCTCAACCTGATGCGGCGGACACCCTCGCTCAACCTGATGCGGGCGAGCCGCCCGCGGTCCGAGGGGCGGCCCCGGCGAGGGACCTTTCGGTCTCGAGTATATGATGCGTGGTCTGGAGCACCGTATCCGGATTAAGCGAGATCGAATTTATCCCGCGTTTGACGAGAAACTCGGCGAACTCAGGGTAATCCGACGGCGCCTGGCCGCAGATGCCGATCTTTTTGCCGCTGCGTTTAGCTGCATCTATCGCCATGGCGACCATTTTTTCGACGGCGCCGTTTCGCTCGTCGAAAAGGTGGGCCACCATCTCGGAATCGCGGTCGAGGCCGAGCGCGAGCTGCGTGAGGTCGTTCGAGCCGATCGAATATCCATCGAAAACCTTGAGGAACTCATCGGCAAAAACGACGTTGGCCGGCAGTTCGCACATGGCATAGATCTGCAGGCCGTTCTCGCCCTGCACAAGGCCGTACTCGGCCATCAGAGCGATGACCCGTTCGCCTTCCTCAACCGTTCGGCAGAACGGGATCATGGGCGTCACATTCGTCAGGCCCATGTCGTCGCGGACGCGGCAAAGCGCCTGACACTCGAGTTTGAACCCGGCGCGATAGCGGTCATCGTAGTATCGCGACGCTCCGCGGAAGCCGATCATCGGATTTTCCTCGATCGGTTCGAACTCCTTGCCGCCGATCAGCATTGCGTATTCATTGGACTTGAAATCGGACATCCGGACGATCACGGGCTTGGGATAGAACGCCGCCGCGATCCGCCCGACACCTTCCGCCACCGAACGAACAAAGAACTCCTTCGGGTCTTCTTCACGAATCCGCTTTGAGATCGTCTCGATATCCTCGCGTCTTCGCAGGTCGGGATATTTGACGAGTGCCATCGGGTGAATGCCGATGTGATTGTTGATAATGAACTCAAGCCGTGCCAGCCCGACGCCGTCGTTAGGCATACGCGAAACCGAAAAGGCATGATCGGGGTCGCCGACATTCATCATCACCTTCGTTTCGGGGCGTTCGGTGTTGGTTATCTCACGCCGATCGACCTCGAAATCGATCCTGCCGTAATAAATATTGCCGCGGTCGCCCTCGGCGCACGAGACCGTGATGTCGGTGCCGCTCTTGACCACCTCGGTCGCATTGCCCGTGCCGACGATGCACGGAATGCCGAGTTCGCGGCTGATGATGGCGCTGTGGCAGGTGCGGCCGCCGCGTTCGGTGACGATCGCCGATGCCCGTTTCATTATCGGCTCCCACGCGGGATCGGTCATGGTCGTAACCAGTATTTCACCCTGCTGGAAGGTATTCAGCTTGGCCGGATCGAGAAGGACGTGGGCCTTGCCGTGGCCTATCTTTTCACCCACAGCAACACCGCTTGCGAGCGGTGCCCCGTGGTTGCCGGTCAGGGTATAGGTCTCGATGAATGCTCCGTCCTTTTGCGTATGAACGGTTTCGGGCCTGGCCTGGAGAATGAACAGCTCGCCGGTGATCCCATCCTTTGCCCACTCGATATCCATCGGCTGGTGGTGGCCGGCAAGGCCGGAATAGTGGTCTTCGATAGCACAGGCCCATTTAGCAAGCTGCAGAACTTCAAATCCGGCAAGACAGAACCGGTTCCGCTGCGACTCGACCACATCGCGCACCTGCGTTCCGGTGCCGTCGTCGGCAAAGACCATTTTCACTTCTTTGACACCGAGTTTGCGGGTGACGATCGGGCGAAACCCGAGCTTCAGCGTCGGCTTGTAAACGATCCACTCGTCGGGCGTCGCCATGCCCTGAACGACCGCTTCGCCCAGGCCCCAGGCTCCGTTTATGACCACCGCATCGCGAAAACCGCTCTCGGTGTCGAGCGTGAACATCACGCCGGAGCAAGCACCGTCCGAGCGCACCATCGGCTGGATCCCGATGGACAATGCGACATCGAAATGATCGAAACCTTTCGCGGTTCGGTAAGAAATGGCGCGGTCGGTCCAGAGCGATGCGTAGCACTCGTGGCAGGCGTCGATCAGCCGCTGTTCGCCGCGGACATTGAGGATGGTGTCCTGCTGGCCCGCGAAAGATGCGTCGGGCAGGTCTTCGGCGGTTGCGGACGAGCGCACGGCAACTTCGAACGAGCGTTTGCCGATCCGCTCGCCGAGACGCTTGTACGCATCGTGAATGGCGGTCTCGACGTCGGGCGGAAAGGGCGCTTCGAGCATCAGCGAGCGAGCTTCGTTGCCGACTCGGGCAAGCTCGTCAAGATCGTTCACATCCAGGCCTTTGAGAAGCTTTTGGAGTTTTTTTCTCAGGCCATTCGTTTCGAGAAGCAGTTCGTAGGCATAGCTCGTCGTGGAAAATCCATCGACCGCGCGGACGCCCTTGGTGGTCAACTCGCGGAACAATTCGCCGAGGCTGGCACACTTGCCGCCTACAAGGGCGACATCCTTGTTGCCGACCTGGCTGAAATCTAGTACGTATGGTTTCGGGTTGGTCATTACAATCGTTGGCCCCTGATGGTGTCTGGATGATTCGTCAAATGAAAGCTGCCCTCCAGCCCGCGTGTGCGGGCGACAGCATAAAGCCCCGTCCGCAAGGGCGGGGTACATCAGCATCAACGGTCGCAAGCCCGTGAAACGGGCGACAGCCGACAGAATCACATCGCTGTCGCTATCTACGATAGCTCGTTTCGCTATCGCGATCTTACCCAGGGCTCACGCCCTGGGCTTTATGCTGCCACCATCTCCGATGGCTAAAATCCAATGATCACGCCGCGACTGCCAAATACTCCGCCGGCAATCCGCCGTTATCTGCCCTGAGGTGCTTAAGCTGATTAGGCTTCAGCGTTGCGATCAGCTCTTCGCGGTTAAGTGTTTTGAGCGGCTTGCCTGGGTAGATCTTGCCCATTTTTGCAAGCCGGTTCTCGCTCAACGCTCCTGAAAACATAAGCAGCGGATATGTAAAGTTTGGACCATTTAGCCTGCGAAGTTTGTATAGCCACATACCAATGGAGCCAATTCGCCAGGCCGTCGGGCCCCACCAACTGTATTGGCCGGGCCGGAGGTTCATCTTCCAGCACTTCATCATCAACTGCCACTGCAGCGGTGTAAGCTGTCGGGTTTGCGTAACGCCCCGCTCCATTTCCATCCGCGTGTCATGCAGCGGCGTGAAGATGGACGGGATGAGAAACGCGAACAGGCCGCGGCGTTCCATTTCGTAAACGAGGTCGAGCGTGGCCATGTTGTCCTCGTCGGTCTCGTCCGGGTTGCCGACGATGAGCGTCATCGCGGGGAACCAGTTGTTTTCGTTCAGTACGCGAAGCCCTTCGAGCACGACGCTCGGCCAGTGCTCGATCGAGAACGGCACGCCTTTCGACGCCATCACCTTTTTCGCCATGCGGACCGAGCCTGTTTCAAGGCCGATCAAGGGCGCAAGCGCCTTTTTCTCCGGGTGGCTGCTCAGGTAAGGAAAATGTATCGGGCTTTTCGGCAGCAGGATGCGCGAAAGCTCCTTTATCAATATCGGATCGACGACCGCCGGTGCGATAGTTGAATGGCTGAGCACGTGCTGCTCGACGCCGGGCGTGTTTACGATGTCGCCGTAAAGGTCGAGCAGTGCCTCGCGGTTCGGGAAATAGAACGGCGTGTCGGTGTGCACCTGGCCCCAGATGAACATATCCTCGGTCGCGAGCGATATCTGCCTATTGCCCTCGCGGACGTTGGCCCGCACGGCGTCCATTATCTTGTCTTTCGGCAGGTCGATCTGCGGATTCAGATCGGGCACGCAGAATTTACATCGGCGGCCGCAGCCGGTCGTCATCTCGACCACGCCGAATGTCGTTCGAGTGTCGGGGAAAAGTATCGTATCGCGTTCCTTCGGGTGGATCACGGTTACTTCTCTCGGCAGATCTTCGCCGGCGACGGCCTTTGCAAACAAATCCAGCGTGTCCTGCGATTCGCTGCGGCCCTCGACAACACAGTCGATGCCGAGCTCTTCGTACATGTCCGTCTGGATTATCTGCCAACCGCCCGAACCGCCGACGATAACTTTGAAATTGTCGCGGTGCTGATTGTTCTTGAGTTGCGCGAAAAGCTGGCGTGAGTAATGCGAGTTGATCGGCATCTTCGACGAGCCGAATATCGACGTGTAAACGCCGGCGGCGAAGGTAACGCCGAGCGGGTTATGCGTCGAGACACCGACGACGCGTGTCCGCGGGCCGATAAATTTCTCGAGGTCGTCAGGAAAACAGGCGACAATATCGCCGGAATCGTAAACACGCTGGAGCGATTTTTCGACCAACCGCACCCCGGCGGGCATATACTTTGCCGAACCGTCCGGGTTATGCTCGACCTTTCGCCATTCGGGATATTTGCGGTTTAGTATCCATTCGAGCCAGACCGGCAGCGACGCCATTGCCATCTGGATAAAATAACCCGCATGGTCGATCGCCTCGGTCAACGGGGCCGTCAGGACGATCAGTTTGCCGCCGTTCACTGCAGCGGCCTTGTGTCCATTTGTCGAATTTCCGTTGTTGCTGACCACCTTCACCAATCTCCTATTGCATCCCGCGTGACGAGATTTGAAACCAGTTGCCGTCCGGATCACGGCCGTCACACAACTCGATATCACCGAACTTGACCACCGCGGACATCTCGGCACCGAGGCCTTCCAGCCGCAACTTGTCGTTGTCAACGTTGCCCGATCCGAACACCAGTTTTATCCAACCGTCGCGAATTTCCGAGTGTTCATCGATCTTGTGGAACGCGATATTGCAGCCGCCGGCGTTGAGTTCCGTCCATGTCTCGTCCGCTTCACCTATCGGCTCAAGCCCAAAGCACATCTGGTAGAAATCAGCGAGCCGTTTTACGTCCGGTGTAAAAACGATCGTTCTGGACATTTGCATAGCCTTTACTCCTAAACACCGTATGCCGGATCCGTCGAACTCGGAGATAATTAAACCGCAGGTGACGCAGATGACGCAGATAAAAAAAGATCAGATGGAGGCTCAATGGGCGTTGAGGCCGGCCATTACCAAACACCATTCGTTTAAATTCTGGACGCGGACCGAAGTTTAGAAGAAGCCCTACCTCGATCGGCGTCGCCTTCAGGTAGTTCAACAATTGGGCGATGTGGGCATCCTCGATCGATCGGGCGACTTTCAATTCGAGCAAAACCAGCCTGTTAACTAGCATATCCGCGTCAAAATCTCCAACTTTTATACCGCGAAACCACACCGGTATTGCGATCTGCTGATGAACTTCGTAACCCTTACCACGCAAAGCGATGGCAAGCGAACTCTCATAAACCGACTCAATAAATCCATGACCCAACTCGTTGTAAACCTCGAAAAAGGTTCCGATGATCGTTTTGGTCAGGTCTGAGTGAAGAAATTGCTCGTTTGGCATATCCAATAAAAATCTGCGTCATCGGCTTCATCTGCGGTTAAACTGATGCGGAGCAATAGTTTCATGTAGTTAAACAGGAAACTAAAACCGGATCACCGCGTCCGGGCCGCCCTCGACGTGGACCGTATCGACGAAGCGGATGCTCTTTGAATCAGTGGTCATCACAACGGAATGCGTCCGTTTTCCAGCCCCGAAGAACCGGACGCCGCGGAGAAGGGCCCCGTCCGTCACGCCGGTGGCGGCAAAAATGACCTTCTTGCCGGGTGCCAGATCGTTGGTATCGTAGATCTTTTCGGGATCGCTGATGCCCATGTCCCGGAGGCGTTCCTTTACCTTCTCGGCCGGCGGGACCTTCGATTTATCAACGCCGAGGCGTTCCGGATCGAAGATCAACTTCGCCTGGATCTCGCCGTTCAGGCACTTCATTGCGGCGGCGGTAATGACGCCTTCGGGAGCTCCGCCGATGCCCATGAGCGCGTGAATATTCGTGCCCGCGACCGCCGCCGAAATGCCGGCCGAAAGATCGCCATCGGAGATCAGCCTTATACGAGCGCCGGTTGCCCGAACGTCCGAAATAAGCTGCTTATGCCGCGAACGGTCGAGGCAGATGACCGTAAGATCGTCCACGTCGCGGCCGAGCCGCCTGGCGATATTCTTCAGATTCTCGGCCACCGGAGCTTCGATATCCACCGAGCCGCGGCATGAAGGGCCGACGACGATCTTGTCCATGTAGATGTCGGGCGCGTTCAAGAGTCCGCCTCGTTCAGCCGCGGCCAACACGGCAATTGCATTGTTCGCACCGAGAGCGCAAAGGTTTGTGCCTTCGAGCGGGTCGACCGCGATATCGACTTCGGGAAACTCGGCCCGAGCGTCGTCCGAGAATGTCCCTCCGCCAACTTCCTCGCCGATGTACAGCATCGGCGCTTCATCACGCTCGCCCTCGCCGATCACGATGCGGCCGCGCATCGGGACGGTGTCCATCACCTCGCGCATCGCCTCGACCGCAACGTGGTCCGAGTGTTTGCGGTCGCCCTGCCCCATTGTTTTGGCCGACTCGATCGCGGCAGCCTCAGTGACGCGTAGGAAGTCAAGCGACAACTCCCGCTCGGCTTTGTTATCTTTCATCTGTTTTTCCTTATGTTTAACGAACTTCTGCGATATTGTATTGGTGGCATTCTACCACTTGTCTAACCTCATTTGACAAGTTATCCTCAGGATATTACGGTTTTACGTTTGTTTCGGAGTCCCTGCATTTCACGCGAGTGTATCAGCAACGGAGCGTCCGACGTAGAATCACCAACTGCCTCACAAGGGCGGCGTCTAAGCCTTATGACCTATATCGTTACCGAACCCTGTATCGATTGCAAATACACGGATTGCGCGGCCGTTTGCCCGGTCGAAGCTTTTCACGAACTGCCGGACCGGCTGCTGATCAACCCCGATAGCTGCATCGACTGCGACGCATGTATTCCCGAATGCCCCGTAGAAGCGATCTTTTCGGATATGTCGATACCGGAAGAATATCTGAACTGGCTTGAGATCAATAAAGAGGCCGAAAATTACCCGATCATCAGTACGAAGCAGCCTGCGCTTTTTGCGTCCGGCTGCAAGGGCCAGCCCGAATAAGCAGCGAGGATCATTCACATGATCGAATCGATCGATCCAAAGATCACGGAAAGGCCGCCAATGCGATGCACGGAATGCGATCGCGTGATGGAGCATTACAACGTCTGGCTGAAACCGGGAGGCGACCAGCGCGTAGTGTGCTGGGAATGCACCGCCCGCCAGGAAAAAGGCTTCTTCGCCCATCGCGGCTTCCGACGCGGCGCCCGAAGCGGATATATACCGAGATAGTTTTTTGCCCGCGAATTACGCGAAAGCACGCGAAAAGCAGAACTGTCGTTTTTCGCGTCTTTTCGCGTGTTTCGCGGGCAAACTCTTTATGGCCGTTAGAAAGATCACCGAATATCCTGAAAAAGTTCTAGCCGAGGTCGGCCAGCCGGTGACCGCGTTCGACGACGAACTCGCCGAACTTTGCACCGATATGTTCGACACGATGTACGATGCCGAGGGCGTTGGTTTGGCGGCACCGCAGGTCGGATTGAACCTGCGATTGTTCGTGATGGACTGCGACGGCATCAAACTGATAGCCGCAAATCCCGAGATCATTTACACTGAAGGCGAGCAATCCGGCCAGGAAGGGTGTCTCTCCGTCGGCAAAGTTCCCGCGGTCGTCGTTCGCGCGATGAAAGCCCGCCTGAAAGCCCAGGACGAGAAAGGTGAATGGTTCGAACGCGAAGCGGAAGGCTATGCCGCCCGCGCATTCCTCCACGAAACCGACCACTGCGACGGGAAGCTGTTCATCGATCACCTGCCGAAGCTACGGCGCGAGATGGTCGTGAAGAGATTCAGAAAGGAAAAGAGTTGGAAATGACAAATGTAGTTTTCAACTTTTCATCATCCACTGGCGAACTATTCACAATTATGATCAGACCCATGTTGGTCCCGGCGAGCAAAACAAGATCTGAATACCGGTAGTTCCTTTTCCTCAACGGCGTTCTCTCGTTCCGTCTTCACCGGAAACGGATTGGCACCCGCAGATAGCTTGGTGAAGCGCCCATCCTTCCTAAACAGGTCAAACATCTCTTCCGCGAGGAACTCAATATCCGTCTGAATAAACACCTGACCCTGGGGAGCAAGATGAGACGCGATAGTATCCACCATCTCCTCATTCACCATTCGCCGCTTGGCGTGCTTTTTCTTGAACCACGGGTCGGGGAACTGGATGGTGACCATCTGCAGCGTGCCTTCGGGTACGCCTTCAAGCAGGCGGTCGAGCCACAGCATTGCGTTGCAGAATGAGTAATGCAGATTGTCCAGCCCGGCCTCAGCCGCAAGTCGGTTGGCCTCATTCACCAGCGGTTCGCGTATCTCGACGCCAAGAAAGTTCCATTCAGGCGCGACCGTGGCCATTCGCAGCAGAAACCTTCCGCGGGCACAGCCGATATCGAGGTGCAGGGGCATCCGCGGGTCGGCGAAGGCCTCTTCGAGATCGATCGGCTTGGGCGACTGTCGATAGAACGGCGAGAGCGGATTGACGTGTTGATGGACGCGAACTCTGGGCATTGAGCGGAAATAAAAAAACCAAGTTAGTAAAGCATCAGGTAAATACTAAACGCCGCCGTCGCGATACACACGCCGAGGGCCGCAAGTCCAAGTGTCTCAGTAACGGCGCCGGCTTCCCGCGGATCCTTGTATGGATCGGCGGGCACTTGAATGAGCGCGTAAGCCGCTCCCGCAAGCAGTCCGCCGATATGGCCCCAGTTATCGACGATCCCGTAAAGAAAGAAGCCGAAAAGCAGGATGAACCCGATGTTCAGCATTAGGTTTTTGCGAAACTCCGGCGACACAAATGCCCGGCGACGAAAGGCGTAGATCAACAGATAGCCGATCAGCCCCACGATCCCGCCGGAGGCCCCGATCGAGGTCCCATACGGCATAAAGTACGCACTAAGCAATCCCCCGCCGATCGCGGACAAAAGAAAAACGATCGCCAGGTGAGCGCGGTTCGTCAGAAGTTCGAAAAGCTTTCCAAAACTATAGAAAGCGTAACAGTTGAGGGCAAAGTGCGCGACGAACCCGTGGAGGAACGCACCGGTCAGGATGAGCCAAATTTCGCCGTTGAAGAAGTCGGGTTTGACAAACCCGGCCGATCGGGCCGAGGTCAGGAGTTCGTGAAAAAATAGATCGGACACCGAGTTCGGGCGGTAACCATCGACCCAAAGTTGAACGGCAAATACGGCGGCGAGCAGGACAAGAATAATTACCGTATACTTCGGGATGGGAATTTTGATCGCGGCCGGCCGCGGGCCCGATCGTTCGTCGATTGACGGAACCCCTTGCACTTGTTCTGCTTGCTCGAGCGACATCAGGAAACCTACATTGCCAGTCCGCCGTCCGGCTGGATAACCTGGCCCGTAATATACCGCGCGGAATCAGACAGCAAAAACGCGACTACCTCGGCCGCCTCGCGCACGTTGCCCAATCGCCCAAGCGGGATCTGCGAAAGTATTTTCTCGCGATAATCCGCGTTCATCTCGCTCGCCATCTCTGTCTCGATCAACCCAAATGCCACCGCGTTGACTGTGATGCGGCGGCTCGCCACTTCCTTTGCAAGCGATTTGGTCAGCCCGATCATGCCGGCTTTCGACGCCGAGTAGTTTGACTGTCCGAGCATTCCGACAACGCCGCTGATCGATGAGATATTCACTATCGACCCGCCGTTCTCATTCCGCATCATCGGACGGAGAACCGCCTTGCAGAAATTCCACGCCCCTTTCAGGTTCGTGTCGATCACCGCGTCCCAGTCTTCTTCCTTCATCCGAAGGATCAACTGGTCGCGCGTGATGCCGGCGTTGTTCACCAGCATGTCGATCGAGCCAAACGCCTCTTTCACCTGGCCAACATAGGCCGCGACCTGCTCGGTGTTCGCCACGTCACATTGGGACGCAAATGCCTTAACGCCTAGGGCCTCAACCTCGGCCTTGAGCCGTTCAGCCTCGTCCGCGCTCTTAGAATAATTGAACGCCACATTTGCACCGCGCCCCGCCAGCTCGAGCACGATCGCCTTCCCTATCCCACGCGTCCCTCCGGTAACGATCGCCGATCGTCCCTCAAAATCTTTATCGCCCAATTTCTTCCTCTCCTTTATAAAACCTTGATTGTAGGTATGCACCGCCCTCACGTCAAAAAAAGACAGCGGGATTTCCTGCTTTTAACGAACAATTGTAAATTGTACATTGTTGAATTGTTAATTGGTTTCAAAACTCCTCTCCCCGACTTTTCGACAATCTCGCGTGTAGTGACGAACTAACGAATTTCGATAACGGAATATCTATGCTCTTAAGAACCTCAATTCCTGCATTGCTGCTTTTTTCTCTTATTTCTTTTCAGCCATTGCTTGGCCAAGATCGCGCGATCGTGATTCGAAACGCCAGGATCGTGGACGGAACTGGCGGACCGGCTTATTCGGGCGATGTCCGCATCCGGGACGGAAAGGTAACGAAGATCGGAAAGATAAAGGTGTCGTCGCGCGACGAAGTGATAGATGCTTCGGGCCTTGTGCTGGCGCCGGGTTTTATCGACATTCACAATCATTCGGAATCGGGTTTGCTCCGCGAGGGCACGGCGGCGAATCAGGTCTCGCAGGGGATCACGACCGTGATCGTCGGGCCGGACGGCGGTTCTCCGTCGTCGCTGAAAGATTATTTTGCGAAGCTCGAGGGCAAGGTCGCGGTCAACGTTGGGGCGTTCATGGGCCATGCGACGCTTCGCGAGCAGGTGATGAAGAACGGTTTCGCGCGGAAGGCCACCGACATTGAGATCGCCGAGATGCAAAAGCTTCTGGAACATGCAATGCGGGAAGGAGCGTTCGGATTGTCGTCGGGACTTGAATATGACACAGGATACTCCGCATCGACCGAGGAACTGATAGCTCTCGCGAAAGTTGCTGCCAAACACGGCGGCGTCTATATGACGCATATGCGCGACGAGGAAGAAGGAATGCTCGATGCGCTCCGCGAGGCGATCAGGATCGGACGTGAGGCCAAAATTCCGGTTCAGATCTCGCACATCAAGATGGGGAACAAAAATGTCTGGGGCAAGTCGGCCGAGGCGATCGCGCTCATCGAAGAAGCTCGCAGATCGGGCCTCGATATTTCGGCCGATGCATATCCTTACACCGCGTGGGCCTCGACTATCACGGTGCTTGTTCCCAGCCGCAAGCACGACGACCGTGCCGAGGTGGAAAAGGGCCTGAGCAACGTCGGCGGGGCGGACAAAGTTTTAATAACGAGCTGCTCCGCTCATCGCGATTACGAGGGCAAGACGCTTGCCCAGATCGCCGAATCGCAAAATACTTCGCCAGTCGATGTTTATATTCAGATCGTGAAGGACGGCGGTGCCGGCGTGGTCGGAAATTCGATGAACGAGAGTGATGTGAAGGCCTTCTATCAGCAGCCGTGGGTAATGGTCTCAAGTGACGGCGGAATCGGCAGCCGCCATCCGCGCGGGACCGGGACTTTTCCGCGTGTTCTCGGCAAATTCGTCCGCGAAAACAAGTGGCTGTCGTTGGAAGATGCCGTCCGAAAAATGTCCGCCTTGCCCGCGGCAAGACTGGGCCTGAAAGACCGCGGCCTGATCAAAAAAGGGATGAAAGCTGATCTCGTGCTGTTCGACCCGAACACCGTCATCGACCGCGCGACGTTCGGCGAACCGCAGGTTTTCTCCGAAGGGATTCGGATGGTTTTCGTCAACGGGACCAAGGTTTGGGATCAGGGGAAGCCGAGCGGTCAACTGCCGGGCCGAATACTCAGAAATCAATAGCGTAGATCAAGAATCGAGTTCTTTTGGGAACGTCTGTTCCACCTTGAAATAGATGTCGCTCATACGAAGTTCGCAGCCGATGGATTCGAGCCGGATAACATCCGCTTCGGTTCGAAACTCAAGATAGGTCCACGCGCTCACATCCTGACGCACGAACTGCTCAACCCGGAAGGGCTCTTGCGTTACCAGGATATACTCGCGAAGGCTCGGTATCGTTTGATACTGCTCAAACTTCGCCCCGCGGTCATAGGCCTCGGTCGATTTCGACAACACCTCGATTATGACCGACGGATTAAGTAAATTGTCTTCCGTCTTATCTTCGAACAGCTCTTCCCCGCAAACAGCAACGACATCCGGATAAGTATAATTTTCGTTCGGGATCTTTATCCGCATATCTGCGCCGTAAACCGTGCAGTCGCGATCGAGAAGGTGAGTGGAAATAAGCCGGATCAGGTTGATAGAAATTAGATTGTGCCGCCTGCTTGCACCCGACATTTCGAATATCTCGCCATTTAGATACTCATGCCTGAACTCGGCCTCCCGCTCAAGGGCGAGGTACTCCTGAGGCGTAACAAACTGCGGCTTTTTCTGAGCAAGTCCCATCAGATCTAATTTAGCACAAGTTCCGGCGGGTTAGACGTTCAGCGCAATCCGCTGAATCTCAAACAGTTTATTGATCCCCGCTTCCGCCAATACAAGCATCTCGTCCATTTGCGAGCGCGAAAATGGTTCGCGCTCGGCGGTGCCCTGGAGCTCGATAAACTTCCCGGCGCCGGTGCAGACGATGTTCATATCAACGTCGGCGTTTGAATCCTCGGCATAGGCCAGGTCAAGAACCGGTGTTCCTTCGACGATCCCGACGCTTACGGCGGCAACTTCGCTCAAGATCGGATTCGTCTTGACGGTCGCCTGTTTGACGAGTTTCCGACACGCGAGCGCCAGCGCGACATAGGCTCCCGTTATTGACGCACAGCGCGTGCCGCCGTCGGCCTGGATCACATCGCAATCGACGAATATCTGCCGCTCGCCGAGGAGGCTGGTATCGACAATCGCACGCAGGCTGCGGCCGATCAGGCGCTGGATCTCCTGCGTTCTGCCCGACGGGCGCATGGTTTCGCGCTGCGTCCGCGTACTGGTCGCCCGCGGCAGCATCGCATACTCGGCCGTAACCCAGCCGACGCCCTTGTTGCGCAAGAATGGCGGTACGCGATCCTCGACCGAGGCCGTGCAGATCACCTTCGTCCGGCCAACCTCGATCAATGCGGAACCCTCGGCGTAAGGCGAAATATTCGATGTGATCTTGGTATTCCTCAGCTGGTCCAGCGACCGGCCGTCTAATCTTTCGTAACTCATAAAATGTCAGGTCCGCGACCGCCTAATCTCATCGGCTTCGTAGATCTCGATCGCCTCAAGGCGTGACGGAGGTGAGCCGAGGAACCGCTCGGCCACACGGGCAAATCGGTCCGCCGCGTCGGTGACGTAGAAATGGTCGAGGTCGTCGCAAAGCGTCCTGGCCCCCTCAGCCGACACCTCACTGGCAAGGCCGCTTGTTTCCAAAAGAAGCGCCACTTCCTCCGCCGCCGCTTCACCGGAATCGATGAGTTTAACATTTTCACCTACCGTCTGCTGAATGACCTCGCGGAGGATCGGGTAATGCGTACAGCCGAGTACCAGAGCGTCGGGCCGGAACTCAACAATGCTCCTTAAATGCTTTGCCGCGATCGAGAACGTTTCCGGTTCGGAAAGCCAATTCTCTTCGGCCAGCGGGACAAACAGTGGACAGGCCGCCTGAACGATCATTGCCGTCCCGGACGCGCGCCTGATCGCCTCCGAATAGGCGTTGCTTGCGATCGTTGCCTCGGTCGCGATCACGCCGATCTTCGGTCCAAGGCTTCCCTTTGTAATCTCTACCGCTCGCCTCGCTCCCGGCCCGATCACGCCGACAACGTCGATACCCGTTCGGGCCCTGATCTTCGGCAGCGCCAACGCTGAGGCCGTGTTGCACGCGACAACCAGGACCTTGACGCCAATTGAGGCCAAAAATATCGAATTCTCAAGCGCATAGCGCTCGACCGTTTCCAGCGATTTTGTACCGTATGGCACGCGCGCCGTGTCGCCGAGATAGACGAATCGCTCATTCGGAAGCCGGTTATGGAGTGCCCGATAAACGGTCAATCCGCCGACCCCTGAGTCGAATATCCCGATCGGCTCCTGTCGCTTGTTCTCCATCGTGGGGACCCGATAAAGGATAGCCGTTTTGGCCCCGCGAGCCAATGGCCCTTGACGAAATAAAAATATTGTGCAATGTACAACAATCTTGTTACAATCTGATTGGTCCCATGCCTTGAATCCGGCGACCCGCCGGCCCTGCAGCTCCCGCGGTCAGATTCTAACTGACGATACTTTCAGGAAAAACGTTATGTACAGAACCAAAGCTACCACCGTTGTGCTCCTCGCCGTTTGCGGATGCCTCACCGCGATCTATTCCTTATCCGGTGACGCCGCCTCCGCCCAGGTCTCGTCGAAAAAGCAGTCCGTCGGGGCGGTTTCTATCGACGACAGCAAGCTTGCCGCCGAGATCCGTCGCCGTACCAAGCGCGACGTCACGTTTTTGAACGAGAAGTATACGGAAAACGGAGTGTTCCTGGATTTCGATGGAGGCTTCGAGAATGTTGCCCTCGCCCGAAACGAGGACGACGGCACCGTCACCTCAGCCTGTGTCGCGTCGATCGCGGAGGCAAATTCATTTTTCGGCAGGAATCTTGACACGGGCCAGCGTGTGCCCCGCACTCCCGCTCCGTCGATGAGCAAAGCAAAGATCGCGGCTGACCACGGGATGTCCGAGGCAGAATTTGACTTCTATTCGAATCTTATCGAACAGGCCAGGCAGCATCGCCTGGCATCGCCGAATGCCGCGACGATAAACATCGTGAACAACGATGAACCGAACGACGGCTTTAACGACCCCAATCCAGCGTTCGCAAGCCCCGAAGGCGGAAATACGGGTGCTACGCGCGGCCAACAGCGGTTGAACGTGTTTGCCTTCGCCGCCGGCATCTGGGGAGCTTTTCTGGACACGAGCGTTGCGATCAACGTCGGGTCGAAGTTTGATCCTCGGCCGTGCTCGTCGAGTGGGGCGGTCCTCGGCTCGGCAGGCGCAAATGGGGGATATCGAGATTTTTCGGGAGCCGAATTGCCGGGAACCTGGTACCACGTAGGGCTCGCGAATAAGCAAGCTGGATTCGATATTAACGGCGCAAGTTCGGAGATAAATGCGACCTTCAACGTGGACATCGATTCGGGCTGCCTTCACCCAAGCCATCGCTGGTACTATGGCTTGGACAATGCGACGCCATCATTTCGAACGAATCTCCTGGTCGTGGTGCTGCACGAGATCGGACATGGCCTTGGGTTCGCGACCTTTGCAGACGGGAACACAGGCGCGTTGGCACTGGGATTCCCGGATGTCTGGTCGCGATTTATGTTCGACAATACAACCGGAAAGTTCTGGAACGACCCGACAATGACGAATACTGAACGAGCGGCCTCGGCCCGCAGCAACGGCGGCCTTCGATGGGACGGCCCGAGCGTAAAGATCGCATCCTCCTACTTGACCGCGGGACGCGATACAGCCACAGAACGCGTTCATCTTTATGCTCCGACGACGTATTCCCCGGGTTCGTCCGTATCTCATTTTTCCACGCTCGCCTCACCGAATCTTCTGATGGAGCCTGCGATCAACTCGGGACTGCCGATCGACGGCGATCTCACCAGGCAGCTGCTTAGGGACATTGGCTGGTATCGCGACACGACGTCTGATGTGAACGCGGACACCATAACGAATGTCACGCCCAACGGCGGTGCTGCACAGATCGGCGCCGTGCGGACGGTAACATGGACGAACAACGGCGGATTCAGCGGGAATGTTACGATCGAGCTTTCGACCGACGGCGGCGCGACGTTTCCGACGGTGATAGCCTCGAACATAGTCAATTCGGGCACGTTCGCCTGGACGGTACCTAACATGCCGACCTCGACCGCTCGCGTACGGGTTAGAGAGGCTGATTTCGCCGCTCCATCCGGCTTTTCGTCGGCTAACTTCACGATAAGTTCGGCCCCCCTTGCGGCGGGAGCAACGGTCGAAGGGAGGGTCGTTGACGCGTCGGGCCGAGGCATCCGCCGGGCGACGGTGACGCTGACCGATTCGAGCGGGGTTGTCCGAACGGCGATCACCAGCCCGTTCGGTTACTTTGTTATCAGCGATGTTCCGGTCGGAGAAACTTATGTCGCCAACGTTCGCCATAAGCGGTACAGCTTCGAACCGCGAACGGTCAATCTTACCGACAATTTTACGGGACTCGATTTTGCGGCATTGAATTAGAGGCCCGCAATATCTCGTCCTAGAAGTTAGCCACGAATTCACGAATTAAAGAAGCGTTTATTCGTGCATTCGTGGCTTGCCTTTTGCCGTCGTTTGGAGAAAGTAAGAAGTTAGCCACGAATTCACGAATTAAAGAAGCGTTTATTCGTGCATTCGTGGCTTGTCTTTTACCGTCGTTTGGAGAAAGTAAGAAGTTAGCCACGAATGCACGAATTAAGGAAGCATTTATTGGACACTGCGTAACCGATCCAGAACTTTTCGCAGAGGGCGATCGTTTGGAGTATTATTGTCTGAACGACTATGTTTTGTCCTCAATGCGGCTCTACGCAGCCCGACGAACTTAGATTCTGCAAGTCCTGCGGTGCAAATCTGGACGCGCTGCGCCGTGTATTGGCGACTCGCGAGCAGGACGACTCGTTCGACTGGAGCAAAACCTGGGTCGCCGACATGTTCATGTCGAGCGAGGAATCCGTGAGGCGTGCGGCCGAACTCGACCGGCTCCGCGGCCGAACCCCCGAGGTCAAGCGGCGAAACGAGATAAAGGCAGGTGTTATCACCGGCAGTGCTGGGCTCGGGCTAATGATACTATTGTTCGTGCTAATGGGCGGGATCATTGCAAGCGGAAGAGTTCCCGATTCCGAGGTCGAGATACTTAGCCGCATCTGGATAGTTGGGGTCATTCCGTTACTCATCGGAGCGGCCCTCGTCTTCAACGGCTTGTTCGTGAGCAAGAAAACGGACGAACCGCCCGCCGGCGAAACCGCCACTGACGCAAAAGGGATCGCGGGCAAAACCGGTGCGGATCTGCTAATGCCCGCCGACACCACCGAACTCATTCCGACCCAGTTCAGCGTTACAGATGAGACTACCAAGCACTTGAAGGAACCGCGCCGAAAACCTGATTCCCTAACGGATCGGCCGCCATCGCCAAAGTAAGAACCCGACCCCCGCCAAGATCGCAGCAGCAACTGCGATATAGACGGCCGTACGGGACTCAAGGAATCGGCCAATTGTCGATCTTTCTTCTTCGATGACAACCGGAGTTTTCGCTGCCCGTGACGCGGCCAGCAGTCGAAGGTGAGCTCTGTCCAGAATCGCGGAGATCCGGCCGGACGATTCCTTTGCCACCACACTTCTGGCGAACCCGCCCAGCGCCCCCTCAAGAGCATCGGACCGCGAACGGTCCGCCAAGACCAGATAGGTGTCGACGGCATCGCCTGTAGAAACGCGAAGCAGCAGCGTAAGGGTTAGGGACGAATCGAGATACCGGCTGGAATAAAATTGCTTCGAAACAACGAAATGCTGTTCCTCCGCAACCTGCAGTTGGGTGTATGCCGCCGAATGCGACAAGGTGATACTTGGCTTTAATCCAAAGTCGACGATAGACCAATGAATTCTGCTTTCGACGTTCTCCAGATTTCCGTTCGGGAACGACCTTAAGTATTCGGCAAGTTCCGGGGCCAGATCGTTTACGAACAGCATGCCACGAATCAATTCCCGGTGCGACACGGTCAGGTCGACCGGCTTTCGGCGGTTCTCATATCGCCCGAGCCCAGCATCGCCGCGATCAAGGTAAGCTTTGGCATATCCAACCAGCATCTCGACAATTAACTGCCTAGCTGCCGCCGCCGGATCAGCTTGTCCGGCGATAGACCGGGCACGCGTGATAAAGCCGGCTGGCATGTTCAGATCGCAGTTGCCCACGGTGCACTTGATGAGCTGACCGACATCATCCTTTGAAATCTCCAGGTCCCGCAAGTCGTCCGTAGACGGAAGATCGCTGAACCGTCCGCCCGAACTCAGTTCCTCACCCTGTTTAGGATCAAAGCTTTCACGAAACCGGAGCATCGAGATCGGCCCAAGATTTTCTATTCGAACGACCCCGAGCGAGGTTATTTCCTGCTTGACCTTGGTATCCAGCGTCTTTGCAACCGTCCCGCCGTCCTTCAATGCGGCCAATTCTTCGGGCGTAACGCCCGCTTTTGTCAACAGTTTGAAGAATTCCGTCTCTGGCAGTTGGGCGGAGGTCGACGGACCGCCGGCACAATAGCCGATCAAGATCACGGCCAACATCGCCGCCCGCCGCGCCGATCTAATTCTTATGACCATCGTTGGTACATTATAGCCAATACCGGGGCGGAGAGAGAGATGATTTTTGGCATGCAAACACAAAACGGGTCCCGAAGTGACCCGGGACCCATGAGGATGTTGATGGTGGAGGCGGCGGGAATCGAACCCGCATCCAAAGGTTGCGACCAGTGAAATCTACACGTTTAGCCCGTTTGCTCGTATCTCGTCTCCGACAAGTAAGCAAGCGGGCGAACCTTGCCGGAAACCAGCCTGGCTAACGTTTCGACGCGTCCGCAGGCGGTGGACGTGCCCTAGCCTGAACTGAGTTATGCCTTATCGGGTCGCATCAAGCAAACTTCCCGTAAGACATTGCTGTAGCTAAAGTTAATTAGGCAGCAAGAGCTAATTCTTGATTAGCATTTGTGTTCTACAAGTTTTTTTAACGAGCTCACCTGTAGAAAGCCCGACGTGCATCCAAAGATCTATACAAGCCCCTGTCGAAGCCTGTCGCCCCCAATGTAACAATCATCTCCTAGTGGATGATTCGAGGAAGACCAGTTTACATCATTTGAGATGAAAATTGAAACAGTATGGTTGTCGGTGGATGGACGAGGCGGCCGGTGAAGGGCAAGCAATTGGCTTGACCATATCGCGGTATCGCGATATGATTAGGGTTTGTCTGTATCCAGGGATCTGCAAGGGGAAGGTTTAACGATAATGAAACAAGAAATTCATCCTAAGTATCAGGAGATCAACGTCATCTGTGCCTGCGGGCATTCGTTCAAGACGGGCTCGACGATGAGTGAGGACCTGCATGTTGAGATCTGTTCGGATTGTCATCCGTTCTTTACCGGCAAACAGAAGTTGGTAGATACGGCGGGGCGCGTCGATCGGTTCAAGCGTCGTTACGCCCGCGGCGGTGCCCAGGCGACACCGGCTACGGAGACGGCAGAGGCCTGATAGCAATGGGTTTTCACGGACGCCAATATTAGCTGTATAGAATTTAACGCCGGCCTTTGGGCGCCGGTCGCTGATGGTGTATAGATCATACGCCGGCGACAGGTGAGATCGAGCCGGCGTTAGTTGTTTAAATGCGGAAGAGGCCGGCCTTTTTGCGCAGACCTGGTTGCGGCGGGAATTTCGGCTCATTAAGCGGCGCGAAACGAGTCGATCAAAGGCAACAAAATGGACGTTAATGCCGTCAATTGATTGATATGAAGAACACAGGCGGATCGCGGAAACTCAGATTGCTCCATACGGTATTTGCAATGGAGCGTGACCTCATTGTCGGCGGCCAGGCCGTTATGGAAGGCGTGATGATGCGTACGCCGTCGGCGTACGCCATTGCATGCCGTAAATCGGACGGCGAAATAGTGACAACGGCTGAACGCCTGCCGAAATGGAGCGATAAGTATAAATGGCTCGGCTGGCCCGTTCTGCGGGGCGGGGCGACGCTTATTCAGTCGATGGCACTCGGGATAAAGGCGTTGAATTTCTCGGCGCGAATCTACGAGGAAGACCTGAAGGCCCAGGAAGAATTGGCAAAGGAGAAGCAGGTCGAGACGCAAGCGGTGCTCGCCGAAGGCACCGAGGATGAGGCTTTTCTCAAGGCTCCCGTTAAGGTGGTGATGCCGGAGAAAAAAGAAGAGGCAAAGCCGAAAAAGATCACTCAATCGGCTAGTGCGATCGGGTCGATCATTTTCGCTCTGGGTTTCAATATCCTGCTGTTTATAGTAGCCCCGCTGCTGTTGACGAATGTTGCATTCATCGCCGCGGGCTGGGCCGACGCACCTGTGATCGCAGAGAGTGCCGGATGGTGGGAAACGATCAAGGCATATGTTTGGGAGATCAAGCCGCATTCATGGATCGCGTTCAACCTGATCGACGGGCTTGTTCGGATGTTCTTTTTTGTGGTGATGATCTTTTCGATGTCTTATCTGAAAGACATTCGGCGTGTTTTTGAGTATCACGGTGCGGAACACAAAACGGTGTTCACATGGGAAAAAGGCCTGGATCTTAATGTTGCGAACGCGACTGGCCAGAAGCGGCAGCACCCGCGGTGTGGGACTTCGTTTCTGATGGTCGTGATGCTCGTAGCGATCGTCCTGTTTTCTGTGATCAAGTTCGACGCAATGTGGCTGAATCTTGTTGTGCGGATCGCGCTCATGCCGCTGGTGGCTGGGTTGTCGTATGAGATCATCCGCTATGCCGCGAAAAAGGAATCGGGCGCAATTTTCAAGGTAATGACGCTGCCCGGCCTCTGGCTGCAGAACATTACTACGCAGGAACCGGACGACGAACAGCTCGAAGTTGCTATCCGGGCATTGGATGAATCGCTGAAGTTGGAGCCTGCAACGAGCTAAGATCTTTGGCCGCGGATTTGCGCAGATATTCGCGGATAATTATCTCTTTTGATCTGCGTCATCTGCGTTGATCCGCGGAAAAAACATGCTTGAGAAACTTGCACAGATCGAAAAAACCTACGAAGAGCTGACCGAACAGGTTTCGTCACCTGAGATAATGGCTGATATGAAGGCCTACGCCAAGGCGATGAAGCAGCACAGCAGCCTCGGCGTCATCGTGGAAAAATACCGCGAGGTAAAAAAAATGACCGAAGACCTCGCGGGAGCCAAAGAGCTTGCCGCCGCGGCCGACGATCAAGAGATGAAGGAGATGGCCCTTTCGGAAGTTGGCGAGATCGAGGCCAGGCTCCCGGAAGCCGAGGAAGAATTGAAGGTCCTGCTTCTTCCGCAGGACCCGAACGATGAAAAGAACGTCATCCTCGAGATCCGTGCAGGGACCGGCGGTGACGAGGCGACGCTGTTTGCTGGCGACATCTTGCGAATGTACGCCCGATATGCCGAACGACAGGGCTGGAAAATGGAGGTTCTCGAGGCTGCGGATACCGGCGTCGGCGGAATAAAAGAAGCGATCGCGATGATCGAAGGCGACCGAGTTTATTCAAAGCTGCGGTACGAATCGGGCGTCCATCGCGTTCAGCGGGTTCCCCAGACCGAAACGCAGGGCCGCATACACACATCGGCGATCACCGTCGCCATTCTGCCCGAGGCTGAAGAGGTCGATGTCCAGATAAACCAGAACGATCTTCGCATCGACACGTTCTGCTCGTCCGGTCCCGGCGGCCAGTCGGTGAATACAACGTATTCGGCCGTGCGTATCACACATTTGCCTACGGGTGTCGTCGTTTCGATGCAGGACGAAAAATCGCAGATCAAGAATCGCGAAAAGGCTATGCGAGTGCTCCGTGCCCGCTTGCAGGAGATCGAAGAGCAAAAGCAGCACGATGCCCAATCCGCCGAGCGAAGATCTATGGTCGGGAGCGGCGATCGCTCTGAGAAGATCCGCACCTACAACTTCAAGGAAAACCGGGTCACCGACCACCGCATCGGCATGACCGTACACCAACTCGATCTCGTGCTCGAAGGCCAGTTGGATGAATTCATCGACGCGCTGCGGACGCACTATCAAACCGAGAAGTTGAAGGCCGAGGCGGTTACAGCCTAGAATCTGTATATGGAATCGCGGTCGGACATTTTTCGCTTGTTGGAAAGCAACGCGGACAGGATTAAAAGCTTCGGCGTAAAGAAGCTCGGGGTCTTCGGTTCGGTTGCGCGAAATGAACAAACGGACAAAAGCGACGTTGACGTGCTGGTTGAGCTCGAGAAAGAAACATTCCGAAGTTACATGGGACTCCTTCTTTTCCTCGAAGATCTATTCGGTCGAAAGGTGGATCTTGCTATCAAAGACTCTATCAAACCCCGTATAAGGAACCGCGTACTTTCGGAAACCATTTATGTCAAGGGATTATAGACTGTATTTGGACGACATACTTGAATGCTGCGACCGCGTACAGGCGTATACCGACGGATACTCATTCGATCAGTTTTCGGCTGATTCGAAAACCGTTGATGCGGTAGTTCGAAACCTCGAGATAATTGGTGAAGCCGTCAAGAACTTCCTACCGAACTTCTGCAAACACGGCCGGACATCGAGTGGAGGCAAATAGCGCGTTTCAGAGATAACGTGGTGCACCGATATTTTCGGCGTTCGGCTCCCGATACTTTGGAGCATCTTACAAGACGAGATCGACCTACTTAGGACCGCCGTTCAGGAATTGCTCGACAACGCCCCGATCGGTGACGTTTAATATGGCTGTCACCAAACTTTTCCTAATACGACACGGCCAGTCCGCGGGAAATGCGGAAGGGCGTTTTGGCGGGCATGGGCCGACGCCGCTTTCCGATCTGGGGCGCCGTCAGGCCGACGTCACGGCAGAGGCATTGGCGAAGGAAGGTGTTACGGCGATCTTCTCCAGCGACCTCGACCGGGCGGTGCAAACGGCCGAACCGCTTTCAAGGCGGCTTGATATCCCGATCCTCACCACAAAAGCTTTTCGCGAACGACATGTAGGCGTGCTTGAAGGATTGACCTTCGACGAATCTAAGGCAAATCACCCAAAAGATTATTACGCTCTCGTAAATCGCAATGTCCATCACGTGATAACCGCCGGCGAAAGCTATCGTCACCTGCTTCGCCGGGCAACGGCCGAACTGTGGGAGATCCTCCGCAATCATCAGGGCCAAAGGATCGCGATCTTCTCACACACCGGCGCGATCTGTTTTATGACGCTTCACCTGATGGGGGCGATCCATCGCTCAACCAAAAGAACGCCCTGGCTCGTAACCTCAAACTGCGGCGTCAACCGCTTCGAGATCCGCGGCCGCAACAACATCCGCGTCCTCGCCCTGAACGACACCCGCCACCTGATCGAGATTACCGGCAACGACGCCTTTGCCGCCCGATAGGCGGTTTTTATCTTGACTTAGCCAGCGGAATCGAATATCAATCATTTCCGTACAGGAAATAACGCGCAGGGAGGACGCGATTCGCGGCTTGGGCCATGACGAGAAAACTTTGCAGGGCTACGAGAATTCTTATAGCGACGTTACTCGTGGTGACGCTCAACGGCGTTGCTTCAGGCCAGGTCGATGAGATCCGACAGGCTACCGGCCTTCCGATCCCAATTGGAGCATCGGTCATCTATGGACGGGTTTCTATCCGGAATCTCGCCAGGAACGAACCCAGGCCGATCATTTTCGTGACGTTGTACATTAACGGGGCCCAGATCGACCGGCGAGAGACGAACGATCGGGGTTATTTTTATTTTCTTGCATCTGCTCAAGACGGTGCCAAGTTGGTAGTAGAAGCCAGCGGAATTGAAATGGGTACAGCGATAATAACGGGCGGGACGAGTACGAGTGTCCGGCAGGACCTTGTGATCGACTGGCTCTATTTCCGGAATCGCCAAGCGAGACCGAGCACGATCTCAGCCGCCAACAGTTATCAACGATCCGCTGAGAACGAAACGGCGTTCGAACAAGCAATGGAGGCGGAGAAGGAGCCTGAAAAAGCCATCGATCTGTATCTCAAGATAGTTACGTCGGACCCGAAGGACCATCCGGCCTGGACGCAGCTTGGAACTTTGTACCGGGCCGTGTCGAAAGACTCGGATGCCGAGAAGGCATATCTGAAAGCGATCGAGCTTAAACCGGACTATCACCTTGCCCTGATGAATCTGGGTAAACTCTACTTCGCAAAAAAAGCAATGACGAACGCGGCGGTGATATTTTTCAGGGCCACGGAGGTCGACTCGACGTCCGCCGAAGCGTTCCATTTTCTGGGCGAAACCTATCTACAGCTTAAGCAAGGCTCAAAAGCCGTCGTCGCGTTGAACGAGGCCCTTCGATTAGACCCGGCTAGGATCGAGATCCACTTCCGGCTCGCGAAACTGTACAACGCGGCTGGGCTGAAGGACCGAGCGGCGGAGGAGTACAAATCGGTTCTGGCGAAAGAACCGGACCATCCTGATAAAGGCCGGCTAAAGCGATACATCAAGGAAAACGCAAAGCCTGCCGGACAATGAAAAAGGGCCGCGGGTGAAAGCCCGCAGCCCAAAGTAACGCTTCCAGGAGTGTGGCCTAGAAGGAGTATCGCAGTCCAAACTGCATCCGTCTCGGCGTGCCGAGAATGCTTGTGAACACGTTGCCGAAATTGCCAGCAGCTTCGCTTATGTGTGAATCCTGCCGAAGCCCCCAGGTGCCGCGGGTAAAGTTATCGGCATCCAAGTACTGATAATTCATCACATTCAGAACTTCCCAGCGTAACGCGAGCTTGTGGTCCTCGCTCCACGGCATCTTAAAGGATTTGGAAAGCCCGAGATCTAGGACCGTATAATGCGATTCGCGGAATACGTTCCTTTCACCGGTTTCTCCCGCGCGTGCGTTTCGGAAAGAATTGTAAGCGGCCTGTGGATCCGTGAACGCATTGTGTGTGTCACGATTGACCGTAAATTCAACCGGCCTGATCCGGGTTCCCGCCGACTGAACGTTCCAGTTCGTCGCCCATTGGGCCGCGTCGAAAGGAAGGGTGAGTGGCAAGCCAGAATTTACGCGGACGATACCGGAAAGCTGCCAACCACCAAAAAGTGCATCGGCAAAACTGTTCATGTCGCTAAAGAACTCTCGCCCCTTGCCGAACGGTGCATCAAAGATGAAGTTGGCATTCAGACTGTGACGGATGTCAAAATCGGAATGTGCGTAGTTGTCCTCCTGCCGAAGCGGGTTGAGGATAAACTGCGATCCGTACGAGCCGCCGGTCTGAAGGCCCGATGCGTCGTCGAACGATTCGGACAACGTGTAGTTGATATCGTAACTCAACGTTTCGCCCAACCGCTGCCTCAGCGAGAACGAAAGACCGTTGTAATCGGACCTCGCAACCGAACTATAAGCCGAGAACGCCGCGTATTGCGGGTGGTAGAACAAATTCGGTACAGTACCGTAATCGTCGATCAGGATCTGGACGTAAGTCCAATCGAGTATATCGAATCCCCCAATGTCAGCTACCCCCGCCGGACAATTGCCCATCGCATCACGCGGGGCATTGTTGCCGCAGTCACGCGCCGCCAGCAGATAAACCGACTGAGTTGCCGACAATGACGGATCGCCCCAGAAGTTTGCACCCAAGTTCGGGAAGAAGTTCTCGAAGTAGGCGATCACCGGAAGGTTGTCCAGGGTCGTATTCGCATCACGCAGATCGTGAAGCATACCCGCCGCGGTGTACCAGTCCATCCCCGAGATCGGGTCGACCAGATTATTCTGAGCGTTAACGTCACGCGTTGCCAATAGGTTTCGGGCCTTGCGGCCAATGTAGGAAGCCTCGAAGTACATTCCCGCCGGGAGTTGGCGTCCATACGTCAAGTTCCATTGATAATGTGTCGGCGTCGTGATGTTGCGGTCAAGCGAGGTTTCGATACGCGGAGGACACTCAACCAGCCCCGACAGGCACTCGGGACTCGCCTCGGTCTCGAACCGCTGCACCGGCACGGGAATTCCCGGCAGGCTGCGAATGTCCATATCGTAGCCGGTAAAAAGCGGAGCCAGTGTGTCCGTCGTGTTGTACGTGTTCGCGGCGATGGTCGACTCTGATGTAAACCCGATCGTCGAAAGGGCATCGAAGCTAACGGCCAACTGCCCTCCGAAATGATCGTTGGTAATGCCGAACCCGCCTCGGAAAACTGAGGTTCCCTTTCCGCCGAACAGCGTCCTCAAGAACCCGTCCTCAAAATCGGGAGACCAAGCAGCGGCAATGCGCGGCTGGAAATTGTTCCAATCGCTGCTGTAAAAGCCCGGTCCGTTGTTCGCGGGACCACCCTTTACAAACGTGATCAGATCATTGTACGGAACGCCGATCAGGGCAGATTCACGACGGCGGTCAAAGAATTCCGAGAGGTTCGTTTCGGGAACTACCTGAAAACCATTCTTTTCGTACACGGGCCGGCTGTACCCGTAACGAAGGCCCAGCGTAAGCGTGAGATTGCTGAAGGGCTTCCATATATCCTGAACGTACGCATCGTATTCTTCGGTTGCGAAATTTCTGTTCGTCGCTGTCCCTACCGGAAGAACCGAGCCGTCAATATCAAACGTAAAGTTCCCGCTGTACTGGGACAGCCGCCCGATCAGAGCTGTCGCCGCCGACTGGACGGTATCGATGCTTCCGGGGTCGATCTCATATCCGGCCAGTTCGATGGGGTCGGTGATCTCGCTCTGGCCATAGAACGACGGATTCGTGATCGCATCGTCATACGCATTTCCGAAATCGAGCCGCTGGTTCCGGATAATCCTGACATTTCCGCCGACCTGCCATGTATGGTTTCCCTTTATCCACGTAAAATCGTTGGTAATGTTATGCGTCGGCGTCACTCTGCTAAGGGTACGCTCATAAAACAGAGGCGAGAAAACGAAACGGAACGAAATGTCCGAACGGTCCGAGTCACCCTGTGAACTGAACGCCTGGCGGGTTATTCCGTAGCGGAAGTTATTCACCATATTGGAACTGATCGCCCAATCGTGTCCAACAACGAAGCCGCTCGGATGGTCCCAAAATGTCCTTGACGGAGTATCTGGAAAGAACGAGGTATTGCTCACCACGTCGTTTTGATAATTCAGCCGGGCAAACAATGACTGACTGTCAGTGATCTTTAGATCAAAACGAGCAATGTGCGTGTTCTCTTCGGCAGTGGTCGGGGCGTTAAATTTAAAACCTCCCGTGTGCACACCGTCGCCGATCTGGGTATTGTTTGACGGATACTTCGAGGCCGCATCTGCCAGCGCGGCAACCGCTATCGGATTGATGCCGGCCTGAATAAAGATACTGTTCAACTGGGTAGTGTTGAGCACTATCGCGTGAGGTTCGGTGCCCGGCGCATCGGTCGGCGTCGTACCCATGAAGTGCAACTCGCCGCGACCCAGATTTGCAAGCGGAACGAGGCGGTTTACCGGAAAGGCCTGCTGCTCGCGCTGACCCTCATAGGTATAGAAGAAGAAAAGACGATCTTTAATGATCGGCCCCCCGATCGACCCGCCAAAAACATCGCGGGCCAAACTGGGGCGGGGAGACCGCTCATCACCGACCTGCGCGGTTCCGTCAATGACGTTCGGGTCACCGGCCTCGTATCGTCCGGCCGCATTGTTAAAGAAGTTATTCGCCGAGAACGCGGTGGGACGGTAAAAGTAGAAGACCGATCCGCGAAAATCGTTGGTACCGCTCTTGGTTACCAGCGTGATCTGAGCACCGGACGAGCGGCCTTGGTTGGCATTCGCATTCGCCGTTGTGATACGAAATTCCTCTACCGATTCCGCAGTAGCCCGCAGCACCGTGTCTTGGGTGGTCTGGAACTGGTCCGTACGGCCGCCAGTTTGCTGGTCATTGATATCGACGCCGTCAAGAAGCACGTTCGACTGGTCGCTGCGTCCGCCCGCGACATAGCCTTCGCGCGAAACTCCGGGCTGCAGAGTGAGCAGGTCAGCCACGCGTCGCAGGCCAGTTGGGAGTTCGGTGATCTGCTGCGGGACGAAATTGTTACCCAGACTTGCATCCTGAGTGTTGACGACGGATTCGATCGAGTCCGACGTAACGTCAACCACAGCACTTACTTGTCCGGGCTCAAGCGATAGGTTCAATTGAAACGGCGAGTCCACAAGTGCCTGGACATTTGAATTCACCAGCTTCTTGAAATTGGCCGCCTCTACCTCGACCCGATACGTTGCCGGCGGAATTCCGGCAAAGTTGTATTTGCCATCCGATTCCGTTACCGCCGACCGATCAAAGCCAGTTTCCGGATTGAGCAGCCGAACAGTCGCGCCGGGAACGGCGGCACCGTTCTGGTCCACGACCACGCCGCTTACGCCGCTGGTGCCTGACTGAGCAAATACGCTGGATGTCAGACAGCCAAGCGCAACAAGCATGAGTATGGCCGTGAAAACTCTTGGTGTAAATGAGCTAATTCTCATAGGTCCTCCTAATGATAAATTTAAGGCCGATAAAGAATGAAGGCTAACAAACGACTAGCAAGCACGTTTCGTACCAATGCTACGATTTCCCACAAAATGCCCGAAAATACGTGAGAATCCATTTCGGATGCCGATTGAAGGGATGCTCGAATCAACTCATTTTTTGGATAAATTCAAAATTTCGTGCAGCTACGGCGGGGATTGTACCACAACTATTCCGCCGCAACCAGCAAAGCGCGGGCAATTGCTTTGGCAGCTGAAGATCCTGTACCCGCCGCGGCCGCGATGGTGGGTGCGATCCGGTTGGCCACATCGCCGGCGGCATATATCCCCGGTTCGCCGGAGGGGCGTGTCGAAACATAACCGGCCGGGCCAAGATCGGAGCTGTCGGATATCAGCCCGCTGTTCGGTTCAACGCCGATCCGAAGCAGGACCGCATCCACTAAAACCGTGCCGTGGCCTTTCGTTTCCCGGTCTATAAATTCGAGCGCTTCCACGCGCTCTTCCCCAATGATCCGAACGACCTCGGCATTTAGGATGAATTCAGTTGCCGGAATTGCTGCGGCGCGATCTACAAACTCCTTCCGCGCCGAAAATTCATTGCGCCGGTGAATAACGTAGATCTTTGACGCATATTCAGAAAGGATCAGGGCATTTTCGAGTGCGGCGTCGCCGCCGCCGATGATGGCTACGGTTTTGCCGCGCACGAGTTCCTTATCGCGGGAGCCGGATTCGATGATGCCTTTGCCGGCGAGTTCGATTTCGCCGGGAATGTTGAGCCGTCGGCGGCGAACGCCGGTTGCGACGATGATCGAACGGGCTGAAAGGCCCGTACCATCGGCCGTGACAGCGGTAAGGTTTTGTTTGTCGATGTGGACGATCTCGGTTGAAAGCCGGATATCGACGGCGTAGCTCTTGGCGGTTTCGAGAAAGCGATCGCGGAGCTCTCGGCCATTTTCGGTGCGGAGGCCGGGGTAATTCGTGATCGGGTTATAAATACTCAGCAGCTGGCCGCCTGTTTCGGGGCCTTTCTCAAGGACAACCGCGTCCAGGCCCAGGTCCTTGCACCAGATCGCCGCCGAGAGTCCGGCGGGGCCGGCACCGATAATGATGACGTCAAGGTCACGATCTTCGTGGTTCATACACGGCTCCCTGGTCATCCCGACCTTACAAGAACTTGCAGTTTTTGTCATCGTGAGCTGTCAAATAATGTCACAAATCGACGGGCCCCGTGTGCCGCCAAGAAGGGCAAAAATGACCGCCTAAACGTGCAAACCCAACAAATTACGCATTTGCGTCGTGTGGCCGCGGCATTCGATCTCTGGCACCCGTTTTGCTAATTAGTGGAACCTCGCGCCCGAATTGTCGAAGGTCGACGTCGTTCTCCACATCCTGCAAAACTTGCTTTTTCCACCTCAAGATCCAAAAGTTATGAGACTAGAACTCGAACAGAACGATACCCATCCGGGATACGACTCCGCACTGGATGCGGCCGTTGAGGACCGGGCCGCCCAGGCCGCTAACTATCTTCGCGAAGGCATACGCGCCGCACAGAGCGGCAATCGGGCGGCGGCCAGAATTGCTCTTTTAGGTGCGGCCGAACTCGACCCGCAGAGCGAAAGCGCATGGCTTTGGCTATCTTCGATCAGCGAATATCCTGAGGAATTGCTAGCCTTTCTCACAAATGTTCTTGAGATAAACCCGCACAACGCCAGAGCCCTGGAATGGACGGCGGCAACAAAGGCCCTGTTGGCAAAGAATCTTATCCAGCGAGGGATCGACGCCGCTGAATCGAACCAGAACGAACTGGCCACCCAGCTCTTTAATCAGGCGCTGGAGCATGACGAGAAGAATTCAATGGCGTGGCTATGGTTGGCGTCACTTTGCGATTCGAATGAAGGCAAGCTCTCGTATCTGGAAAAGGCTCTTGAATTCGACCCGGAAAACGAAACGGCACGGGCAGGCTTTGAGGCGGCCCGAAACAGCATTCGCGAAGGCCTTCTGGCCGAGGCCCGCGCTGCCGCGGTAACCGGAAACAGCCAGGCCGCCAACGAACTTTTAGACGCGGTGATCGCCGAGGAACCGGATGCCGAAGACGCGTGGGTCCTCAAGTCTCACATCGCCATCAGCTTTGAGGAAAAGATCGTAGCATTCCGACGCGTCCTTGAGATCAATCCGGAAAATGGTGTTGCACGTTCCGGGCTGGACTCGCTTACCGCGATCATGGACGCCGTCGCAGTGAGATCCCCGACGGAAAGTGAGATCCAAAGCAACTCCGAACCTGAAGCACAAACCGAATCTTTTGACGAGGCAGACACTGCTGAGGAAGCGGACGTGGTTGCGGCCGAGTTCGTTGATCCACCGTGGGCGGATAACGCTTCAGATGATCCTGTCGAGGCTTCCTCCGAGGATCGGCCCGGAGCTTCACCGTTTGACAGTTTCGCGAACGAACCGAAGGTCGATCTTAACGGCACAATGCTTATGACCGCTTCCGATTTCGATTTCGACTTCGGAGCCGTCGCTGCTGAAGTGACCGAAGAAGCGGCATCGGATGTCGAGAATGCCTTCGCAAACGAAGTCGAGGAACCGGCGGCGGAAGCCCTGGGCCATGACGAGGGGATCGGGCCCGCCGCGGATCAGCCGGAATCTAATGACGAAGCCGAAGAGATCACCTACGAACTCGTGTCAGAGGCACCGGAAGTGGAAGCCGAATACGAGCCCGGCTTCGACGAATCCGTAGTGGACGACTCTTTCTCGCAGTCCGAGGAGGTAGGGGCCGCAAATGAAGATGCCGCGGGGCCTGCCGACGATCATTCAATCAGCGCTCCGGCGGGGAATCCCTTTGACAGTGCTGAGTTCAGAAATGAACCGGATCTATACCAAACCGTCGTTTCGGTCGACCTCGACGCCGAGGTCCGTGCCGCAGTCCAGGGCCTTAGCGCAAAGACAAGCGACGAGCCTTCAAACGACGACGCTCTGAGCGTCCCGTTCGACGCAGCAAGATACACCGGCTCGATCCCGATGCCTGGCGACGGGCTTGGCCAAACCGATCCCACATTGAGCAGCGGGGTGGGTGGGTATGAAACGCGCGTTATCCGGCCGACGGCCGAACCTGCATCGGTAAATTCGGTGTCGCCGTGTCCGTTTTGCCGCACTGAAAATGATGTCCAGGCGATCGCGTGCAATAGCTGCCTTGCGGTGCTAACGCTTGCGGACCTGGAATTGATCCTTGCAAACCACCACGCGGACAAAGCCGTTCTTCGGCGGGCCGTAGAAGAGATCGAGCGGGCAAAAGCCTCGCGCGATCTGTCGGAAGCGGAATTGACCACACTTGGCATCGGCCATCTGAATCTACGCAATCTGCAGTTCGGTTATAACTACCTTCACGAGGCGGCACAGAAGAATCCCAACAACGTTGTCCTCTCCAGCCAGGCCAATGCTCTGCTCATCCGGCTCGAAGAGATCAAACAACAGGACGCGGCCCACGACGCAATGGCAAAGGGCAAGACCATTCTTGTTGTCGACGACAGCCCGACCGTTCGGAAACTGATCGCGGGCAAGCTCGAAAAATGCGGACACGAAGTTTACTGTTCCGGCGACGGCGTCGAGGCCATCGACCAACTCTCGGCCCTCGTGCCTGATCTGATCCTCCTCGATATTACGATGCCGCGCATGGACGGATATCAGGTCTGCAAGCTCATCCGCGGCAGCGAGGCAACCCGCGAAACGCCTGTAGTAATGATCTCAGGAAAAGACGGGTTCTTCGACAAGGTCCGCGGAAGGATGGCTGGGGCCTCCGGCTACATCACCAAACCTTTTGGGCCCGAGACTCTGATGAAAGCGGTCGAATCCTATCTCAATCCGTCTAACTAACTGAAACAGATCAATGACCGTCGTCGAATCAGAAATAGGATCGTTTGCCGAACCTGGCGAAACGGTTGTGCCGAAAGAGGGTTTGGAGAAGTTCATTTCATTTGAGCTTGGCGGCCGGCTGTGCTGCATAGCCGCCGCGGGTGTGGCCGAGGTGGTCCCCCCGACGCGGGTCGCATCGATGCCGAATTCACCCGATTGGCTTCTTGGGCTCATCGCTCTTCGCGGCGAGCCTGTAGCGGTCGTAAATCCGGCGATCATCGCAAGCCCCACCGCGGAGAATAGCTGTAAAGCAAAGGTTATGATCTTCCGCCCCCGTCCAGGCGAAGTCCAATTCGCCCTCCCGATCGACTCCCTTCAAGAAATTGTCCTCGCCCCCAATAAAGAGAACCGGCCCGAGAAATTCGAGGTCAAGGGTCATCCCGTAACCTTCATCGATCAAGAACAGATCTTTGACGGCCTTGACCAGGGCCGAAACTAAGCGCTCGCCAAAACCTTAATGGAAAGAAGATCGCCGGAATCAAGACAGTACACACTTCGCGGCCGGATGTGGCTAATGGTCGTGCTTCTCGCGGTGACCAATTGTGTCAGCGGCGCGGCGATATTCGTCGTCACGTCGATGCTCGGCTCCGAAGCCTGGATACCGGTCCTGCTAACGGTCGTGGTGACAACCATGACCACCATTGGGTTCGGCTGGCTGGTATCGAATGACGTGCTGCGGCCGCTCGACCGCCTTAACCTTCTCGCCAAAAGCATCGAGCGCAGTCCCGGAATGTCAGTCCCGACAACAACCGGCGCAGTGGAAACCGATGACCTGCTTCATACGATCAGCCGTGCTTCGCGTCAATTGACGAACTTCGTCGACATGATGGACGAAGTTACCACCGGAAACACAAAAGCAGCTCTCGACCCGCTCGCGCATTCGGATCGCCTCAGCGAGAGTTTTCAGCGTCTGGTCCGAAAGGTGACCGACTCGATCGATGCCAAAGCCGAGCTTGACCGGCTGCAGTGTGCAGTGAATCAGATATCCGCTGAACTGTCCGGTTTGCAGCGAGGCGAACCAGTTAAAGTAAAGAACGACTTTGCGGGCACAAAAACCATCACTGACGCACTAAGATTCCTGCTCGAGAAGCAAGCCTCGATGACCCAGGCCATTGCCGACCATTCGTCGGAGCTTAGATCTCTCATCAGCGAAGGAAGGAATCGGCTGATCGTAACCCTGGAAAGAGATGGGGCACGCGAGCGGCTCTTGAAAAAGCTGTGCGCGACGATCACCGAGGCCCGGCCCGAGGCCGATCGATCGCTGCGGGAACTCGTGGTCTCATTCGCTGTTATCGACGAGATACTCGGCTCGATCGAGAACGATGGGTTCGCTCCCGGGGAAGGTGCAAAATCGCAATCGGCGATCCGGCGGCAGTTCGACGCGGCGATCCATAAACTTCGTGACGTTGGGGAGCAATCGCTGACGATCACCCACGTTGCAAAAGCGGTACAGGACCTGGCAAAGCGGTCGAACATGATCGCTTTGAACACGGAAATTCAGGCGAACGAGGAAAACTCGGCCGGCCTTGAGGCATTGACGCAGGAGATCACTTCTCTTTCGGAAAGGGCCGAGAAGGCAAACAAGGCGATCGCAGGGATCGGCGACTCGATCATTCGCGACATCAATGAGGCAAATGCATCGATCCAATGGCTGACGAGCGAGGTGGCAAAACTGTCCTCTCGAACTTCACAGGCAGAGGAATCATTGGCATCAGTCCGCGAAGGCCTAATGCCATTGGCCGAACTGCCCCCGAACCTCGAGGGCCAGGCGGCCGCGGCTGCTGTTCGTGCCAACACTCTTGATCAGATGCTTCAGAACTATTCCGCTCGGTCAGAGGAAATTTCCGCCGAGCTTCGCTCGTGTGAAATGAGTTTTGCGATGATGCATGACCCGCTGGAGGCGATACGAGCTCCATTCGCTTTGGGAAAACAGAGATTGAGCCCGCTAACCAACGGCCATCAAACGGAACGAGCCGCAACCAGTAACGGACACTCGAAACGAGAGGTTGTAAAGCTTACGGAGGAGAAGTAAACGGCCATGGAAAATCCAATCTGGAACTTAGCCTCGAAAGCTGCGTCGATAATGGCCTGCTTCCTTCTGGTGGCCGGAGGCGTGCTCATTTCAGCCGCCTATTTCAAGCTTGTTGAAAACGAGTTTGTCGCGGTTGCGACAATCGTTACCGCAGTCGTCGCCGCGTTATTTGCGTTGGTCAGCTCTCAGTTTGAGAATGTTCGGCTGATGCGTAGGCAGACGGCCGCGGTCGAGGCGGCCAACTCGCTCTCACAAGGGGTTCTTCTCGAGGAAGAGTCGGATTGCGAACTAATGACTGCCCTGCGAACCGTTTCCGACTATCTTCGGGACCGGGCGAGACTTACGAGCGAACTCGCGGATGGAAAGACGCACGAGAACTTTACGCCTCTCTCCGATGGAGATGCACTCGGCAGGTCGCTTCAGGCCCTTATCGCAAACATCGGCAACTCCGCTCGCACGAATGAGGCACGGGAAAGGCTTCATGATTCGATGGTCAAACTGCTCGACGACGTTTCAGGCGTGGCCGAGGGCGACCTCACAGTGCACGCAGAAGTTGGTTCCGAAATAACCGGCGCCGTAGCCGACGCATTCAACGCGATGACCGAAAACCTGCGGCGGCTTATCCGGCAGGTCAAAGACATTACCAGGCAGGTTGGAGCCTCAACCAGTTCGATAAACGATACGACCGAACAACTTGCACGCGGAAGCCTCGTGCAGGCATCGCAGATCGCTCGCACTACCGGAGCGATCGCAAAGATGGCGGCACAGATCCAGGAAGTTTCGGCCAATGCCGAAGTGTCGTCAAAAGTCGCCTCCGAATCGCTGAAGAGGGCGCGGACTGGTACAAAGGCGGCCTCAGACAATATCAACGCGATGCGCTGCGTTCGAAAGCAGGTCCAGGAAACGTCGAAGCGCGTTAAGCGACTTGGGGAACGCTCGCAGGAGATCGGGCAGATCGTTGCGCTTATCGACGAACTCTCGGACCGCACAACCTTGCTTGCTTTGAATGCGTCGCTTCAGGCAGCTTCCGCGGGTGAGGCCGGGGCCGCATTTGCATCGGTCGCCGAGGAGGTCGAACGGCTTGCAGAGCGTTCGAACAGGCTGACCCAGCAGATCTCGACCCTGACACAGACGATAAACATCGAGACCAAAGACGTGGTCGCGTCAATGGACGATACCATTCGTGAGGTCGTGATCGGCTCGGCCCTCGCGGACAAAGCGGGCCAGGCGTTGTTCGGGATAGAAACGACATCGATCAAGCTTGCCGACCTTCTTCGATCGATCTCGGATTCGTCCCGGTATCAGGCAAAAAGCGCGGAAGACATCTCGAACGCGATGGAGAGCATTTCCGAGGTAACGGAGGTGGTCGAAAACAGTTCGCGCCGTGCCGCCGAATCGGTCCGCTCGCTCGTCAGACTCTCTGAGGAACTCCAGGACTCTGTCGTACCTTTCAAACTTCCCGCCGACCAGATCGCTCCCATCCGTTCATCGGGTGCTGATATGTTCGTCAATTAGAGCAACGATGCTCTCCCCACAAACACAATGGACCCTGTTCAAACCATTGCTTTCACAGACGAAGCCGAACTTACGCTTCGCGTTATCCGAAGCAGCATTCTGGTCGCCCGCCTGGAGGGCCGACCGGCCGGGCCCGATCTGATCGCTGAGATCCGCGAACTCCGCGAATGCTCTTTCGATCTGGGCCTTGCTCCGCTCGTCGCCCTGCTGGAAACGCTCGAGCGCGAAACCGGCGGTTCGCTCGGTTTGGGCGGCCCGATGCCCGATGCCGAAACTCATTCGCTCCTTGACTTGATCTCCAGGGCCGAGGCCGAGGTTGTCAAACTTAAACTTTCTCACGACGACACGAACGTAGGTGATTTCATCGATGCGTCGTTCGACATGCTTCAGGCAGCTCCGGAGATCGTGGCCGAGCCAACTCCCGTAAGGAGCGTCGCTGCGGAAAAGGAGTTCGAGATCGTATCGGAGCCCTCGCCCGAAAGCAGTTTCGGGGCGGCAGAGGACGAGTTCGAAGCGGACGCCGAAATGCTCGAGATCTTTGCGATGGAGGCTGAAGAACTGCTTGCAAACATCGAAACGAATCTCGAGACCCTTGTTTCGACGCCGGCCGACCGCGAGGCCCTTTGGGAGGTGCGGCGTCATGCTCACACATTCAAAGGCGCGGCCGGCATCATCGGGCTAAAGCAGCCGTCGGAGCTTGCCCATCGGATCGAGGACCTCCTTGATCATCTGGCCCAGAATGAGATCGCGCCCGATACCGCGACCCTCGAAGTTATCACAGCCGCGACTGCGTGCCTCAGAACCGCCACGAAAGGGGGCGAGGCGGGCGAGCTCACGACGCGGACCGCCGAAGTGTATCAAGCTTTTGACGCTCTCATGTCGCGGCTTGCCAGCGGGCCCGCCGAAGGAGTTGAGGAGTCAAATGTCCCAGCCGTACTTGCCGAACCCGTGTCACCGGAACCGTCCGTTAGCGTTGTCAAGGCAACGGTTGATCCACCTCAGCAGCGCCGACCGATCGTTCGCGTTTCTATTGCCAGGCTCGACAACCTCGTGCGCGTGGTCCGTGATCTCGTCGTGGGCCGATCTGCCGTTGAGCAGCGACTCGCGGAGATCGAAACGCAGCTTGAGGCATTGACCAGAACGACCCGGCAGCTTCAGGTCGCGAATGTCAAGATCGAGAATGATTTCGAGGCGTCGACGCTCGGTTCGTACGCGCCGGCTCCGTTCCTGCGTCCACGCTCCAGCGGCCGGGATCGCTTTGTCACCGATGAATCCACGGAAAATAGTGAATTTGACGCGCTTGAGTTTGATAGGTACACCAACTTTCATCAAAGCTCGCGCGAGCTTTCAGAAGCGGTACAGGAATGCTTTGCGATCGGCACTTCGCTCGAGGCACTGAAAGGAAGTCTCGATGCGGCCCTTGATGAACAACGCCGGCTGATCGAGGAAACCCAGGAGAAATTACGACAGATACGCCTGATCAAGTTCGAGTCGATCGCTACCCGGCTTCAACGCGCCGTTCATGTTACCTGCGAAGAGGAGAACAAGAGTGTCGAGATCGTGATCGAGGACCAGGACATCGAACTGGACACCGACGTGCTTGATTCGCTGGTCGAACCGCTGATGCACCTGATTCGAAACGCGGTTGTTCACGGGATCGAGCCACCCGAGACACGACGGCTTCTTGGCAAGCCTGAACAGGGCAAGATCACGGTCCGCGTCGCAAATCAGGAAACGCACGTCGAACTGAAAGTTTCCGACGACGGCCGCGGCATCTCTTCCTCGGCGTTGCGGGAACGGGCCAAGCAGCCGGGGGCACTTTCGCCGGGCGCCATCCTTCCGGACCACGACGATCTGATCTCGCTGCTAGCGCTGGCCGGCCTTACGACAGCCGAAAAATTGACGATGAGCGCAGGCCGGGGCGTCGGTATGGGCATCGTAAAAGAAAGCGTGGAATCGCGCGGAGGTACCATTGCCGTGGAAACCGCGCTTCAGCGGGGAACAACATTTACTATCAGGGCACCTCTTGCATTCGCGGTGACACAGGCCGTACTCGTCCGTTCGGGGCGCGACCTTGCGGCGATCCCTTTCAAAACCGTTAAACGCATCATCGGAGTATTGCCCGAGAACATAAGCAGCAATGGCGACGGCGAGCAGATCGAGATCGGTCCGAATCAATTTCCGGCTTACCGGCTCGCACACCATTTCTCCGCCTATCGGCAAGACGGGGAGGAATCGCAAACCGCCCTTCTTATCGGAAACGACGGAACCGAGTTCGTGCTGATTGTGGATGAGATCCTGAAAACAGAGGAGCTTGCGATAAAGCCGCTTGCCAAGCCTCTTGACAAGGTGCCGGGAGTCGTCGGTGCTGCGGTGCTTGGCAATGGGCAGATCGCACCGGTGCTTGATGTCTCATACTTCCCTAAAGCTGAAACGCGGCAGCGTTCGGCCGCGACACCTCCCCGGCCCGCTCCGAAACCGATCTCGGTACTGCTCGTGGATGACAGCCCGAGCGTGCGCCACATGACGTCAAAGGTGATCGTGGCCGCCGGATGGAACGTCGTTACCGCAAAAGACGGTATCGAAGCCCTTGAAATTTTGAACAGCCCCGAGGTTCCGGATGTGATCCTTACGGATGTGGAAATGCCGCGGATGGATGGCTACGAGCTTGCAAAAACGATCATGGCCGATGAGGTCTTGCGGCAGCTCCCATTGGTTTTCATCACCTCACGGAGCAGCGAAAAGCATAAGGAGCGGGCGGCCGAGATCGGGGTTTCCGAGTACCTTACAAAACCGTTCATCGAATCTGAATTGATCGGCACCGTAAAGCGGCTCGCGGCAAAGCCCGAAGAAGTGTTCATTTAACGGGCGGCTTGCTGGGCCGGATCTCAACCTTGCTCGGCAGGGCACGCGGGTCCATGTTCAGCAAATTCAGAACCACCTCTGCGATGTCGCCAGGCTGAAGCTGCCACGCCTTTTCATCGCTTGGCGAGTCGCCTCCAAAATAGGTGTTAACGCTGCCCGGGCAGATGCAGCTCACCTTAATGTTGTCCTGCCGAACTTCCTGCATCAAGGCCTCTGAAAATCCGTTCAGCCCAAATTTCGACGCGTTGTACGCAGCCATCCGCGGATGAGGGTTTTGCCCGGCGAGCGACGAGATGTTTATGATGTATCCGCCGCCGCGTTTTTTAAGATGCGGTATCGCGTGATGGCAGGCATATAATACCCCGAACAGGTTGGTCTCAAGCGTCTGTCGAAACTCGGCGGCGCTCATTTGCTCAACAGTCTTTCCAAAGTAACCGATCCCCGCATTGTTGATCAGAATGTCCACGCCGCCGAACGCGGTCGTGCAGTGATCAAAAAGCATCCGCACGTGGTCTTCGTTTCGAACATCGCAAGAGACGGCCTCGACTTTCCCAAGTTCCAAAAGCTTCTCCGCAGCAGCCTGAACATCGTCGCGGGACCGGCCGCAGACCAGCACGCTCGCCCCGTTCCTTACGAGTGCTTCCGCGATCGCATAGCCGATTCCTTTTGTGCCGCCTGTTATGATCGCTGTCTTGCCATCCATCCTTTTATCCGTGCCCCAATCCCAGCCAAACATCTGCAAATCGGATGTCTCGGTCGTTCAAACTATCCGTTTCTTCATTCATCTTCTTCCCTCTTCTTCATCTTCTTCTGTGGTTGGATTGAAAGCTTATCCGCAGAATCCACAGAAGAAGATGAAGAAGAGGAAGGAAGAACGAAAAGCCTCTAAACCGATTTTGGAATGAGTCCTAGCTCTCTTCCAACTTCGATCTAAGCATGTCATTCGCAATTTTCGGATTAGCCTTTCCTCCGGACGCCCGCATCACTTGTCCGACAAAGAATCCGAACAGCTTTTCATTACCTTCGCGATAGGCCGTCACCTGCGCGTCGTTGGCGGCGATAACCTCGTCAACAATCTTTTCTATCTCGGCCGAATCGGAGATCTGCTCAAAGCCTTTTTCGCTGATGACCGCTGCCGCGGGTTTGCCCGAACTGAACATCTCGACAAGCACTTCTTTGGCCTGGTTGTTGTTGATCGAACCGGCATCGAGCGTTTTTACTAGCGATGCGAGTTCCCCGGCGGGCACCGGGCTGTCGGCAATCGCTTTGCCGGAATTGTTGAGCTCCCTCTGCAATTCGGAAAGGATGAAATTTGCCGAAACTCGCGGATTGCCCGAAGCCTTCGCCGCGGCTTCGTAGTAACCGGCCAGGTCCTGATCGCCGACCATTTGCGTAGCGTCGGCAAATGAAAGCGAATACTCGGACATGAACCTGTCACGCATCGTGTCCGGCAGTTCGGGCATTTCGCGACGAACTCTATCGACAAACGCAGGTGACACCTTTAGCGGCTGCAGATCCGGTTCGGGGAAATAGCGATAATCGTGGGCGTCCTCTTTTGAGCGCATCACGCGAGTACATTGGTTCTTTTCGTCCCAAAGCCGTGTTTCCTGATTGACGGCCTCGCCCTTTTCATGCGCTTCGATCTGGCGGGCGATCTCGAACTCGATCGCCTTTTGCATAAAGCGGACCGAGTTCAGATTCTTTAGCTCGGATTTATTTCGAAATGCCGTTTCGCCGATCTTTCTTACCGAAACATTAGCCTCGCACCGCAGATTTCCCTTCTCCATATCGGCGTCGCTCGCGCCGACCCATTTTAAGGCACTGCGGACGTGATTGACGTAATCATACGCCTGCCACGAAGTGCGAAAATCCGGTGCTGTCACTATCTCGCCCAGGGGCGTTCCCGCACGGTTAAGATCGACGTAGGAGTATTTATCGACATCCGGCAGACCTTCGTGGACGTTCTTGCCGGCGTCTTCTTCCAGATGCATTCGCTCGATGCGGATCGTCATCGGCTTCCATTCGACTGCCCTGCCCTGGTCGTCGCGCTCGGATGTCATGATCGTCAGCTCGCCGTTCGCCGAAAACGGCTTGTCGTATTGCGATATCTGATAACCCTTGGGCAGATCTGGATAGAAATAGTTCTTGCGGGCAAAGATCGAAGTTTCCTGAATTTTCAGTCCCAATGAAAGCGCCGCGCGCGCACCGAGCTCGATCACGCGTTTGTTCAGAACCGGCAATGCTCCGGGCAGCCCGAGGCAAACGGGGCACGTATTCGAATTCGGCTCGCCGCCTGTCTCGACCGCGCAGCCACAAAATATCTTGGTATCTGTCGCCAATTGGGCATGGATCTCCATGCCGATCACCGCTTCCCAACCTTCTTTGATCATAAAAACAAACGCGGACGTTACCAAAATGATAATAGTCCGCGATCCGTCCGAACACAAAAGCCGGTCAAGTATCAGTCGCTCATCGCCGAGGCCTCCAAACGCGTTGAATCTGACGCGATCCGCGTCCAAAATAATCGACAATGGGCTGTCCGTTGCCTAGGCCGGACGGCCACGCAAAATATCCTCCCTTTTGAAATCTCCGGTGAGGATAACCGCGATATGGCCAGGCAAAATATCCGCCCCGCCGGTCCGGTATGATGTAGAAATTCTCCTGCCGGCTTGCCCGGGCCGCCTGGGCCAACTCGGCCGCGATCCGCTCCCGCTGGATCCGTTCGGCGGCAAGACGAGCCGAGAGGACCTCGCGTTCGGCCCGTGCCCTCTCGTTTCGCTTCTGCAGTTCCTCCGGCGACGGAAAGCCCATCTTCTCGTAGTTTTCCGCGTATTCAGCCTCCGCCTTTAGCCGCTGCTGCCTGTACTTTTCCAGATCGGCGTTCGTAACCGTTCTCGCCTGCGAAAAAACCGGAACGGCAGCCACAAGCCCCAAAACACAGAACTGCGCAAAATAAAACATGTTGGACCTCATAATCCCTCCCGTCCAGGTTCAGTGTATCACTGGCCGACGTTACGAAAAGTATCCTGCCGGACTTTGATGCCGGCATTTCAGAATCCGAAATTAATTCCCACTCGGCCTGTACGCCCGATCGTGCGAAATCCATTTTCAAAGTATTCGTGATCGAACAAATTCTCGAGCGTCCCAAAAACCCGCAAGTTCAATTTGTCGTTTTTCATCGAAAACGTATATCCGGCCGTCAGATCCATCCGCCGGTTGCCGCCAAAACGGTAGATGTACGTACTAAACGTCGAGTTGCTGAAGATCGGAGCAATATATGAACTTTCCGCCAGGAAATCGGCGTTCACCCAGAACCGTTTTATCCGCTGCGTAGCGTTGAAAGTAAACTGATGGCTCGGAATGCCAAATGTCGTGCGGTCGGTGCTGACAATGTTGTATGGCGGCATCAGGGCCTGACGACGATGATTGCGGATGTCGCTGTTCGTGAAAGTGTATGAAGCGAACACGTCCGTCGAATCCGTCAGTTTCAGCGATGCGCTGAATTCGGCCCCGCGTGAAAAATGTTTATCGAAATTGTAATACGACGGAGCACCGAAATCGTCGGTCGGCAGAAATGCAACTTCGTCCCTGATCTTTGTGTAAAAATATGTGGCCGTCAGCCGCACTCGGTCACTCGCAAAGCTCTGGTCCACGCCGCCGTCCAGGCCGAATGAACGCTCCGGCTTCAGCTGCGGATTGCCGAGAGGAAAAAACCCGCCGAAAAAGAAGTACGTGCCAAACCTTTCGTACAGTGACGGCACCCGATAACCATTGCCGACATGAGCACGAAGCTTCGTTCCGGTTTTCTTAAAATAGTACGCGGCCGAAGCGTCGCCTGTGTATGACGCCGGCGGTTCCGCCGTGTTGTTAACGGCCGTCGGACAGCTTGCCAGATCGCTGCACTGCGGCCGCCGCAATGAAAACCACTGAGAGCGAAACGCGCCCGAAAGCTGCAAACGCCCGTCCAGCAAACTCACAAGATCTTGCACATAGAACATATTGCTCGATTGACGCGCTCGCGTGAAAAACTCGTCCGTGCCCGATGGTGTGCCGCCTTCGTTGTCAAATGTTTCGTGCTCGAACTCGTAACCCGCGGTGAGTGTATTCACGCCGCCGGCGCTCCACGTTACGTGCGAGTTTGCCGTGTGGGCCTGTCCGTCAAAAATGCTCGAAAACGCGCTTTGAAAGCCGGGCCCAAGCGGGCCGTCGTCATTTCGCCTTCGCGTCGTCAACCCCTGGTAATAACCGCGCACGATCATGTCGCTTGTGATCACCTGGCTGACCGAAATCTGTCCGCTGAAGAATCGTGATCTCTGCATCGCGTCAGGGTCATTCGCGTCAGGCGTAAAATTTACGCCCGGCTGCGCATCGATGATCGTCGCGTTGTTCGTCGGCAATGTGCCGAGCGTGTCGGGATTTACGTTCAGCCGAACATCCGCGTCCGAGAAAAATATGCGCCCCGAGATATTTGTTCTCACAAACGGATTTGCGTCAACGCGCGTTTGAAAATTGGTGTTATGAGCGTCGTCCTCGCCGTCGATGCCTTTGGAATATACCGTGCGCGAGAGGCCGGCACCGATACCGAACTTCCCGTTGTCGAGGCCGTGTGAAACCAGCCCGCGAAATCGTCCTAGCCCAAGTCCGCCGAGTGCTCCGGCTATTTGTCCGTGCGTGCCTGACCGGACATTCGGCGTTTGAAAATCGACGGTACCGCCGACGGCGTTCGTGCCATAAAGCGACGATCCCGGCCCGCGGAGCACTTCAACCTTTCGCACGCTGGTTAGCGTAAGGTCCGAAAGAAACGCCGTTGCATCGCCAGTGATAGACGCTGGATCGCGAAACCTGATTCCGTCGATCAAAACAGCCGTGTCCTGGTTGCGCAAACCGCGCGATTTGACCGAAGCCGTCCGCCCAAATCCGCCAAGCTGCTGAATGCGAAAACCGGGAATCGTCCGCAGGCTGTCAACCAGCGTTATGTCCGCACGGTCGCGCATCTCCTGGCCGGTGATCACGTTGACCGTTTTCGAAACCGCTTCGACGGGCTGCAATGTGTCGGCGGATATCGTGACCGTTTCCCGAATTCCGCAGTTCGTGCAATTTGGGACGGCGATCGAGCTCAGCGAAAAGTCCTTCCTGACCGCATCTCCGTCCGCAACGTCAATTGTTTCCGACGGCGTTTGAGTACCATCCGCCGGCGGCGGCAGTACCGAAATGACGTATCGGCCCGGCGGCACATTTTGAAACCTGTAGTTGCCTTCACCGTTTGTGACGGACGTGAAACTTGCCGAAGACTCGGCCTCCAACCTTAATGTGATCGTCACGTTGGAATACGGAATGCCTTTTTCGTTCCCGGGGACGATTCGTCCGATGTAGCCAGTTACCGAAGCGGTAGATTGTCCGAATATCGATACCGCAAAAATCGCTGTAAATACAAATAATCGAGTTGTCTTCATTTCGTTCCTCTTCTGCCCACACGCAGAATGGTTCCGCAATTGACAGAACGAACAAAGTTCCCGACTAACCAATTTCGGATCTGGGATCTCAGATCTCGGATCGTCGGAATCACGGGCGTTGACACCCCGGAGTTCCGACAGATCCGCAATCCCCAATCCCCGATACCCGATCGGATCACGGTTGCGTGGGCAGTGTTGGCATTGCACCAAACTTCCTTTGCATCGTTTGTCTGAAACGCAAGAGTAAGCGTTCGGCGTGAAGTACGTTGCCCGTACTGCGATCAAGGATCAACACGCGAGGCGGCTTCACGCCTGAAGGCGTAACTCTTACGGCTAATAAATTGTCGTCACCCTGACGTTGCCCGAAACCGGGCTTCGGTCGAGGTGTACGTTTACATTGAAAACCTCCTTCAAACTCGTTTCGCCCAACACCTCTTCGGGTGGGCCGATGGCCCGGATGCGGCCGTTGTTCAGCATGATGACCCGATCGGCGAACTCAGAGGCCTGATTGATGTCATGCGTGATCACTACTGCCGAGTAATTTTCATCTCGAGCCTTCTGACGCACAAGCCTGAACATCGAAGCCTGGTGTGCCAGATCAAGGTTCGCCGTCGGTTCATCCAGCAGCAGGATACGTGCATTCGTGGCTATCGCTCTGGCAAGTACGACACGCTGGCGTTCGCCGCCCGACAGCTCGTTCATCAAACGATGCTCGAAACCATCCAGCTCGCATTCCGAGAGTGCCCGTTCCGCAGCAGCGATATCATCCGCGGATTCCCAACCGAATGCGGAACCGTTGGCAAAACGCCCGGCGATAACGAAATCGCTGACGGTGAGCGGGAACTTTGTCTCATTTTCCTGTGCGACGACCGCAATGCGCCTTGCGATGTCGCGACGATCAAAATCGTCCAGAGGCCGGCCGTTAAGAACGATCTCTCCAGCCGACGCAGGCACAGTCCCGTTCAGGGCTTTGATCAAGGTCGTCTTCCCCGCACCGTTGGGGCCGATCAACGCAATGATCTCACCCTGGGAAAGCGTGAACGAAATGTCGTTCAAAACTTCAAACGCGCCGTATCGTACATTGAGGTGTTTAACCTTGAGCATTCCGATCAACAATTTGGCCTAACTTCGCCTCAACAAATAAATAAACAAAGGTGCTCCTATCAATGCCGTTATCGCTCCGACCGGGAGTTCTCGAGGAGCGATCGCGGTCCTTGCCGCGAGATCGGCGATGACCACAAAAATAGCGCCCGCGAGGGCCGAGAACGGAATGACCGTACGGTTATCGCTGCCGGAGGCGAGCCGAATAAGATGAGGTACGATCAGCCCAACGTAGCCGACCGATCCGCTTGCCGCGACCGTCGAGCCCACCATTGCGGCAACGGCGACAAACACGACAAGCCTCACGCGGCCGACCTCGACACCAAGGTCGAACGCATCGCGTTCCCCAATCATCATCAGGTTCAACGCTTTCGCCTGCGAAGCAAGAACGAATGTCCCGGCAACGGCCACGCCGAACGCAAGATATACGCCATTCACCGTTGACTGAGAAAGATCGCCAAGGAGCCAGAACGTAAAGCTGCGGAGCTTTGCCGCATCCAGCAGACTGGTCAGCATGACTATGATCGATGACAGAAACGTGGTCACGATCACGCCCGACAGCACGAGGCGTTCGACATTCATCCCCGCCCGGCTGCGAGCCATTCGATACACCGCGAAAGTAGCCGCGCCCGCCCCGACAAAGGCAAGCACCGGCCGCGACCATTCGAAACTTTCAAAGAACACGAAGCCGAGCATCGTCCCCAACGCCGCCCCGTTCGAAACACCTAGCAGATAAGGCTCGGCCAATGGGTTTCGCAGCAGCGACTGCAGCCCCGCACCGGCCGCCGCCAAACTTGCCCCGACGCAAGCCGCGAGCAGGATCCGCGGAATGCGGATATCAAAGAGTATCGCCCGCTGTTCGGGAGTTGGGTCAAAGAACGAAAGCTTTTCGCTGCCAAACGCAGTCGCTAAAACAAGCGAAGCCACAAAGCCTGCGCATAGAAAGAGGGCTATTTTAATTCGTCTTTTCAAGATCAAATGCGGCGCATTCCGTCGGAATAGTGAATAGCGTAATAGCGAATGACGGAGTTCTTAATGCTATGCACATTCTCCGAGGCAACGTTAGTTGATTCGCAATTTTCCGGCGATCTGCTCCAGGGCATCCACAACCCGCGGGCCCGGACGCGAAAGCAGGTCCGCGTTGATCCTGTAAACACGGCCATTTTTTACAGCCGGCGAATTGCGGAACGCCTCATTTGGGACCTTGTTGTTCTCGCTTTCTGAGATAATGATCACATCGGGGTTCATCGCCAGCGCAGTTTCACGGCTGATCTTCGGATATGCGGTCGCAAGATCGGCTGTCATCGAGACACCGCCCGCACGGTCGATAATATCGGTTATGTATGAATCGCGGCCGACAGTGTAGAGAGCATCCTTGTCGATCTGGACAAAAACCCGCGGCAAGCTGCCGTACACGATCGGGCCGCGAGCGGCCTCGGCACGGGACTTGAGTCCCGCAACAAGGTTGTCAGCCTTTTCCAGGTTACCGGTGATCTCGCCTAGCTTCTCAATGCTCTTATAAATATCGTCGAGCGTTTTGGGCCCGACCACGTAAACAGCAATGTGCTGTTCGTCGAGAATGTTCGCAAATGCCTCGAGTTGCGAGGCGGTTGAAACAAAAACCAACTGCGGCTTGAGCGCGACGATCGTCTCGATATTCGGCTTTTGCGTATCGCCTACCTTGCGGATCGACCTTGCCTCTGCAGGATAATCGCAAAAGGTTGTCACTCCGACCAACTTGTCGCCCGCACCGACGGCAAAGATCATCTCCGTCACATTTGGGGCCAGCGAAACGACCCTCCCAACATTCTCCGGCACCTTCACGCTCCGCCCCAGGTCGTCGGTATATATCCGCATCGGGACCTCGCGCGGAGGCGGAACCCGACGATAGCAGGCACCGAAAACGACCAGTACGACAAGCATTGTCAGGCCTTTGAATAGATTGCTTTTTTTCTTTCTCAACTAGATCGTCCTCAAAATCGAAATGCCCGATTTCCTTTCCCGCAAAAAACGGGCACGAAAACAGGGCATCAACCTAAATACCTGTCTGCCTCGTTATGTTTTGACGCGAACAAACGAAAGGGCAAAAATTTTGATGAAAGGAATTCTGACTAAAGCGACAGGCGATCTTAGTAGTGCGATCCTTTGATCGAAGTTACGATTCGATCCCAGATCGGAAATCTAAGATCGCAAATCACCTCACAGCGACGCGATCGTGCGGGATTCTCACCCGACTTACCCTTTCCAACGGCCCCATTCTCACTCGGGCCGTACAATGTGTTCCTTACAAAGAACTAATTGCTACCCGGCGATTATTACGCCGCGTGGAATGCAAAGTCAACGCGCCGTAGATGGAAACGAACAAGCGGGGGCGACGAGGCGACGTGTGCCGGATAGAGTATAATCTGTCTCGATGAATTCGCGGCCGCCCGAAATTCCCTCGCACAAGCTGATCTCCGCTCTACGCGGCTACAACCTCCTGCCCGCGATCATTTTTCAGCCGACGCGGCGTAAGTGTGATGAATCTGCTCTTGAGGTGGCGAATGATAAGTCGCAAAAGACCGATCCCGAAAGGCATCAGAAACGTCAGGAGCTGTTCGAGCAGTTCGCTCTCGAGACCCCGGAGATCCGCGGCCACAAACACGCTCGAATTCTTCTGAATGCCGGCGTAGCGTCGCACCATGCGGGCCATATTCCGGCATGGAAACTTGTGATCGAAAAGATGATGTCCGACGGGCTGTTGAATGCGATCTTCGCTACCTCGACCGTCGCGGCGGGTGTCGATTTCCCTGCTCGAACGGTCGTCGTGAGCAACGCCGACACGCGCGGCAATGACGGCTGGCGGCCGCTTTACGCGAGCGAACTTCAGCAAATGACAGGCCGGGCGGGCCGCCGCGGTAAAGACAATGTCGGATTTGTCGTCTTGGTGCCCGGGCAGTTTCAGAATCCCAAGAAGATCGCCGAGCTGTTAAAGGCGCCGCCCGACCCGCTGGAAAGCCAGTTTCGTTCAACTTACACGAGCCTGCTCAACCTGCTGGACGCATTCAAAAGCTTTGAGCAGGTTCGTGAGATCGCCCAGCGGAGCTTTGCCTATCAAAAAACCGCTCGGCGAATAGAGCAGTTGAGAAGCGAGAACGAGAGCAGGACACGTGAACTGGAGAAAATGATCCAGGAAAGCGGCTTTGAGTTAACTCTCGGCGACGTTCGCGGGTTCGAACGGCTTGCAAGCTCGCGGCGACGGCTGCATGACTCGATCCCCGTCACGCGCGCCGAATTACGGATGAATTGGCTGCGAGAGAATGTCATTCCGGGCCGAGTTATCTCGCAGGGACGTGGGGCGAAAAGGATCTATTTCGTGATCAGCGTCCATGGCGAAAAGGTCGCGGCGATGCGCGACGACGGAAACGGGGCCTCTGTCGCGTTCGACCGTATCACTCGTGTTTTCAAGAACATCTACCCGATCAAGGAAGTGAGCATCGAACAGGCCTTCTTCGACACATTCGGACGGACGAACCCGCCGATCGAGGAGCCGAAGCCGGTAAAGCAAAGCGATGGGACCGATATGATCGAAGTAGAGTTAACGAGGGCGATGGATGCGATAATTGCCAACGGCACGGCCGAGGAAAACGATGAGCGCCAGGCGTTCCTTTGGACTGCGGCGAGCGACGCGGCCGCGATCGAAAAGGCGGAACAGGATATTGAATACCATTACACCCAGATCTGGGGCCCATTCGAACGCCGGGCAAAGGTATTGGATCATTTCGGCTATATCGATTTTAGGGCCGAGACAGTTACTGAGTCCGGTAGATGGCTCGCGGATGTCCGCGTCGACCGTACGCTTCTGGTCGGCGAAGCTCTTCGCCGCGGCATCCTGGATGCCCTTACGCCACAAACTACGGCGGGACTGATGGCTTCGCTGGCGGCGGACTCCGACCGAAATTATGGCGACGTGTACCTCTCAGATGAGTTGATTGCCCAGGTCAACGCGTTCGAGGACATTATTTCCGACGTTTCGAATGTTGAGTGGAAATTCGGCGTCGAGCCGTCCGAAGGGCTGAACCTTTCGGCGGGAGCGGCGGCTGAGCGCTGGGCGGGCGGGGTAACCTGGAAGGACCTTGTGAGGCAGACCCAAGCCGAGGAAGGCGACCTTTTCAGGCTGTTGTCCCGTACAGGCGAAGCGCTGATGCAGATCGCCCATTTGAAAGGTTCGAATTCAAAGGCCGCCGAGGTCGCTCGGTCAGCGGCCGAGACCATACTCCGGGAGCCTGTGCGGTAGGTGTTTGCCCAGTTTCGTTCGCGCCAACGTCACGTACCGCGGCCGAAGGACGAAAGCAGTCTGCGAGCCTAAAGCGGCATGATCATCTCATACTGTGAGAGCACCGGCTGAAATCCGCGATTCTGGAAGAACTCGACGGTGCCGGATAGCCTCGTATCGAGGTTGATTACCTGCATTTTTGACCCGGGCGTCAATTCCCTTTCCATCTCCGCCAGAAGCCTTGAGCCAACGCCGCGGCCGCGAAAGTTCGTGTCAACGACAAACTGAGCTATTCTCCCGACACCTTTTGAGTAAACAATGTAGCCGGCACATGTACTCTCGACAAACGCTGCGAGGATCGTTTTCAATTGTTCGCTCCGGCAGACCGCCTCATGCGAATTCTGCCACGACGGCTCAGCCTGCCACATGACCGAATAGGGCTCAATCTCAGCCGCGCTAAGCCGCCGGACCTCAATATCGTTGTTTGGCCGGGTGCTCGAGCCAAGCGCAGCGGGAGCCTCCATGAACATCAATTCACGTTGGGCCACGAACCCTAGATTCTTATACAGATTGACCGCGGGCACATTGTCGGTGATAACCTCTAGGAGCACTTGTTCGATCCCGGCGTCCTTAAGGATCGGCACCATGAAATCGAACATTGCCGTGCTGGCCCCTCGGCGACGGCGCGAGGGTACTACGCCGGTCCCGGCATCGTAAACGGTCTCCTTTCCGTTCCATTTGCCAAAGCCATTCAAAGAGAATCCGATCAACTCGTCCCCCTCAAAGCACCCGACAGAACGGGCCAGATCGATCGCATTCAAATTTATGTGATTTCTGAATTTCGGCGGATCAAGCTCGGGCGGAAGTGAATAGTCCGAAAACGCTTCACCAAACTTTTCAAGTAGGATATCAAACGAGCCCTGATCGAGAAACCGGCACTCGAACGCGGGAGTTTCGTTTCGCATATGCATCTGATAAAATTTAAGTTAAAGGCTATGATAATGATCTGTAATAGTTAGCATCAAAGAAAATAGAGCATAGCCACCTTAAAATGCAAGTACTGCTGGCAGATGAATACGGTTTTTGTTTTGGCGTCGAACGAGCCGTCGAAATGGTTGAAGAGGCCCTCGGTGAAGGAGATACGGTGCGCAGCCTCGGCCCGCTTATCCATAATGAGCAGGAAATGGAACGCCTGGGCCGTTTTGGAGTAACGACGATAGGTGAGCCCGTCCAGATAAAACGCGGTGAGACGGCAGTGATCCGGGCACACGGAGTTACACCCGAGGTGCAAAAGGAGTTGGAGGAGAACGCGACCAAGGTCGTTGACGCAACCTGCCCTTTTGTCACGAGGGTGCAGCGGCTGGCATCCAGAGCTGCGGCGGCGGGCCGCCATGTGATCGTTGTAGGTAACCCTGACCACCCCGAGATGATCGGGGTCAAGGGATATGCCCCCGGCCATGCCTTTATTGTTCGCGACGAGACTGAGGTCGACGCCCTCCCGAGACTGCGGAATCCATTGGTCGTTTCGCAAACGACGATCAAGGTCAAAACCTTTTTCGACACCGCCGAGGCCGTCAAAGCTAAGACCGACGACAACGTCGAGGTAATAAATACGATCTGCTCCGCCACGAAGGACCGCCAGGAAGCTGCCCGGGCACTTTCCGGGCTGGTGGATGTGTTCTACATTATCGGCGGCCGCCATTCATCGAACAGCGTTAAGCTGCTCGGCGTTTGCAAGGAACAGTGCAGCAGGAGTTTTCTGATCGAGACTGAGGACGAGATAGATCCCGTCGACCTGGACGGGGCTGAACGCGTCGGCGTTACCGCCGGCGCGTCAACACCCGAATGGCTGATCCAAAAGGTGGTACGCCATCTTGAGCAGATCGGAAACCCGGAGCCGAAAGGATTGGCCGTGGATTAAACTAGAGTTCTGCCATGCCGCACTGTCCGGGTCACGGCTCACGTCGCAACCCCCGACAAAACCGCCCTACGGTTTCGGCTCGGCCTCGACAAACTTGGGCAAATAGATAGCCTTGTTGAGATAGACGCCGAATTCGGTCCCGGATTCCACCTCCGCCTCCTCACCCTTCGTAAGTCTCTCTCCTAAAAAGCCGCCGCCGGCACCGATCAGTCCACCGATAAGCGCTCCCTTTCCACCGCCAATGGCCGCACCGAGAACTGCCCCGCCGGCACCACCACCGCCGATGAAGATCACCTTTCGGTGCTTCATCTTGTCCCCACTTGCCGTACCCTCGTCATCACTCTTTGCATCGTCGCTTACCAACTCGGTCAGTGATCCGTTGATGCTTCGTTTCGACGCATTCGGAAGTACGACCTGAATAAAGCTCATATCGAGCGTTCCGGGTTTGCCACCTTTCTTGGCGGGAACGACCGCATCGACCCGCCCGACTATCTCGCTGCCCTCGGGGATGACGACCGCTCCTGTTGTGGCATATACGGGCTCGCGCACCACAACCGTGAAGCGGTCACCGACCTTGGCCGTCTTAGAGCTGATCGAATCCTCCATGCGAACGCGAATGCGCTTGCCCGCGGGGACCGTATAAAGCTTGGCCTTTGCGACAGGACGCTTGGTCGTTGTCGTCTTCTTTCGGACCACCGGCTTTTTTTTCGTTTGGGCCGAAAGTTCCCCAACGCCCGACATCGTTACCGCTATCGCAAATATAGCGGTCATTAGATACCCAATCCACTTTTTCATATCGTTGAACCTCCCATAGTTCTTCTACCCTTCGAAAAAGCTTGCCACTGCTTCCCGCCCATTGAACTCAAACTCGGGAAGCTCTGTTGTATTTGTCCTATTGTAGTCCATTGCGACGCGACCACCAATACTGGCGGCCGGAGATTTTTTTTTGAAACTCAGATGTATTGTGTGTATAGTGTAAGCGTTAACGACAATTCATTTCTAGTTCAAAGGACCAGCCCCCGGCCCGTAAACCGGGGGTTTGATCTTCCGAGGTGATGTTCAACAAGTTCAACACCTGATGATTATGCGGCTTTTGCGGAGAACAACCCTTCTATTCGGCCTAAATGTCCTTGACGCGCTTCTGACGCTGGTATGGGTACGGAACGGCGTCGCCGGTGAAGGGAATCATTTAATGGCACGGCTGCTTGAAATAGGCGACCTCTGGTTTCTTGCCGTCAAACTTGCGATCGGTGCAATTACGGTCGCCGTCCTGCTCAAATGGAGCAATTCAAAAATCGCCGAATACGGCCTGGCGATCGCGCTCGCGGTCTATATCTGCCTGATGGGCGTGCACATCTTTACGGGCCTCGCGGCGTTCGGCCTCATCTCGGCATCGGCGGTAGAACAGGTTACACGCTTTACGCAAACGGCCTTTGCCTCCATCTTCTAAACGGTTGTTGATCTATTCCGTGCCGCCCGTCGTTCACTTCGGAACAACGGCCGGCTTTTTCGCGTACTGAATTAACGCAACGTCTTTTTCCGTTGACAGCATCATACATCTTGCAAAGAATACCTTTAGAGGATAGTCATCATCATGAAAAGCAAACCGGTTTATCAGCTTACGGCCAGGCAGGTTATTTTGCTGGGGATCACAACGGCCCTGATCGCCATTGGCGCGACTGCTTTGGCATATACCTTTTTCAGCTATTGGCGAAATGTCGACAACTCCATCGTGTCGTTCGCGGAGTCGACACCATCCGGCATTTCCGACCCGTCAGCGGTTTCCGACGAGCAGAACAGCATCGAAGTCTACAAGACAATGTCGCCTGGTGTAGCATTTATCAGCACGACATCCTATCAACGAGACTGGTTCGGCGGGGTGCAGGAAGGTAAGGGTAATGGCTCGGGCTCGGTGATCGACGAACAAGGTCACATACTGACGAATAATCATGTGGTCGAAGGAGCACAGAAACTGACGGTCAATTTTGGCGGCGATAAGGTGTATCCCGCAACTGTCGTCGGACAAGATCCGAATACGGACCTGGCGGTGATCAAGATAACGCCACCGGCCGAAGGATTGACGGTCATCCCGCTCGGCGATTCCGATAAGCTGAATGTTGGCCAGAAAGTGCTCGCCATCGGCAACCCGTTCGGGCTTGACCGTACTCTTACGACCGGTGTTATCTCGGGCCTTCAGCGGCCGATACGTGCCCGCAACGGCAGGCCGATCGATGCCGCGGTCCAGACGGACGCTTCGATCAATCCCGGGAACTCGGGCGGGCCGCTTTTGGACAAATTCGGAAGAATGATCGGCATTAACTCGCAAATACTTTCGCCTGCCGGTGGGTCGGTCGGAGTTGGATTCGCGATCCCGGTGAACACGGCCAAACGTGTTATTCCTCAACTTATTCAGTTCGGGGAGGTTCGGCGGCCGATGCTCGGTGCGGCGCTTCTCAGCGTCTCGGATTTACAGGAGCGCGGCTACCGGCTTCCGGTGAAGGAAGGACTCCTCGTTTATAGCCTGGTTCCCGGCGGCTCTGCCCAACAGGCCGACCTGCAAGGCCTGACACGGTCGGGTACGATCGGGGATATTGTCCTGTCGGTCGATGGCCAGGAAACGAAAAGTGTCGACGATCTTTATCGCCTGCTGGACAAGAAGAAGATCGGCGATACGGTACAGGTCGAACTCTATCGCGGCGGGCGCACGATCACGGTCCCGGTCAGGCTGATGGAGTCTTCCGGACAGGCTAGACGCTCCGTACAGTGATCTCAGGTCGTTCTTGATCGAAATCGCGGCGGGCCATGACCGGTCCGCCGTTTTGTTATGATCGAACTGAACAACTTCTACAACAATGGATTCGGTTGGATATGCCGCCACTGCGAGCGAGAGTTAAGGCCCGCAAACCTATGCCGGAACGGACACTCGCGCTTTATGACCGAAGGCGAGGCTGAGGCCAAGCAGCCGAAACTGGCGAATCGAGCGCTCGCAAAATGGGCCGACGCCGCTCAACGCACTCTCGTATGTCCAAGATGCGGGATCACCGAACTTGCCGACCTCGCGTGATGGCCCGCCCGAAACCAGACGGATCGTTTTGTAGCCGTGACCCCAAGTGTTAACTTTTACGAATGCCCTTAAACGGACTTGACTCCGCCATTGCCCTCGCCCGCAAGGCCGGTGCCGCGATTCTTGAACACTACGCCCGTGACATTGTCGCGGAAAGCAAGATCGGAGTTGATGAATGGTCCGAACCGGTAACGGAGGCCGACCGCGAAGCGAGCAGGATAATTGTGGATGGCCTTTCAAGGCAGTTCCCTGCCGACGCTATCCTCTCCGAAGAAGAGATAGACGAATCGCAAGGCCGCCTGGCCAGTCAACGCGTGTGGATCATCGACCCGATCGACGGCACGGCAGGCTTTATCAAAAAGGACGGCGACTTCGCGGTTCAGATAGGGCTCGCGGAAAATGGAAATGCGACCATCGGTGTGGTCTACCTTCCCGTCCGCGACCAATTGTATTTCGCTTCCAGGGGTAACGGAGCGTTTGTGGTCAGAAACGACGGCACTCCGTCCCGCCTCGAAGTTTCGTCGAAAACGGACCCGGCCGAGATGGATATCGCGGTCTCGCGCGATCATCGGAGCCCCAAGATGTCTCGGATCATCGGTGAGCTTGGGCTTAGAAAGGAAGTCGCCCGCGGCTCGGTCGGCGTTAAGATCGGCATGATCGCGGAGCAGGAATGCGACCTGTATATTCATCTCTCGCACAGAACAAAGTTCTGGGATACTTGCGCTCCGCAGATCATTCTCGAAGAGGCCGGTGGAACATTGACGGACCTATTCGGAAATAAGTTTCGCTACGACCTCGGAAATGTGATGAACCTGAACGGGATCCTTGCCGCAAACGGGGCCGCTCATGAGGCGATCCTTGCACGCCTCGGACCTATCCTGTACGAACTCGGCCGCTTCCGTATCCCATCGGCTGGGGCGGACTGATCAGCTCACTGCCACGCAGTCGCTGAAATCGTAAATTCGATAGGCTTCGCCCCGTTTATCGTAAAAAAATGGTCTTAACAACAGTTCGATAAGCTCCACTCGGCAGCAAACTCCGAAGGAGCAGAAGCCCTTTTGTGTTAATGGGATATCGCAGCTTGCGGCTACCGTCCGTCACTGCATCGTATATCGCCTGCGCGACGATCGAACCATCCGGAGCTCCGTCGCCCGACCGTTTCATGAAAGACACGAACCGCGATGCGGACTCATCATATACGGTAAGCCCTTCACTTTTCGCCACCTCCTGCGAACGGCCATAGAAATCGGTGTTGATCGGGCCCGGTTCAATGATCTTCACCCGAATATTGAACGGCTCGAGCTCATACTGAAGCGATTCGGAAAACCCCTCGACGGCCCACTTGGTGGCGTTGTAAATGCTCGAAAACGGGAAGACCGTTCGCCCGCCCAATGATGCGATGTTGACGATATGCCCGCGTCGCTGTTCACGAAAATACGGGATAATCTCGCGGCAAACATTCATCAGACCAAAAACGTTGGTTTCAAACTGCCGCCGAACCTGTTCGTCCGACGCCGCTTCGAAAGGGCCCAAAAGGCCGTAGCCCGCATTGTTGACGACAGCATCGATCCTGCCAAACGTCTCCAGCGTCCTGGCGATCGCATCTGCTATCGAGCCGGCATCGGTAACATCAAGGCGAATACATTCGAGGTCCGCGATCTTTTGCAGTTCCGCCGATCTCTCAGGATCACGCATAGTTGCAGCGACCTTCCAGTTTTTGGACTGAAATAACCTGGCGGTTTCGATACCGATCCCGCTTGAGGCACCCGTTATAAAGACTACCTTTTCCATGAACGTAAATTTACCACAAAGTCGGAACCGCATTGCGTAGCGGGTGGGCTTAGACCGGGGCGGCGACGGGGTAGTTCCGGCTTTGTGATAAAATTTGGCAGATGAAGTTTCTCCATATCTCCGATGTGCATCTCGGCTGCACCCGATATCAATTGCCTGAGAGCCCTCGCGATTTTTTCGATGCATGGATCGACGTACTGCGAAAATATGGGATCGGCGAAAACGTCGATTTTGTTATCATGTGCGGCGATTTCTTTCACAAGCGAAGCGTGCCGCCGGAAACCATGAACTACGCGGTCGCGGGGCTGAACATGATGAAGGATGCCGGGATCCCGGTAGTTGCGATCGAAGGTAACCACGATCAAAAGCACACGGACAGCGAATTCAGTTGGCTTCGGAGCCTTGCCAACTGGAACTTGCTTTATCTTCTCGAGCCGAGTAACCAGAATGGAGCGATCACCTATCTGCCTTGGAACGAGGAAGACGGCCGCGGAGGATTCATCGATATCGGTCGGGCCCGAATATTCGGGTCGCACTGGTACGGAGCGTCGGCCAATTGGGCCATTCCGATGCTGACGGACGCGATCCGCGAAAACCTCCGCGACGGTGCATTTCACATCCTGCTTCTGCACACGGATGTCGAGGGACACCAGACGCATCCGCTTCCCGCCATTTCGGTTGGAACATTGAAGGAACTGAAGACGGTGGTCGATTACGTCGGCCTCGGTCACACACATATGCATTTCGAGATCGATAACTGGGCCTTTAACCCGGGTTCGATCGAAGTGACGAACATCAGCGAATACCGGGAAACGCGCGGCGTTTTCGTGGTGGACGTTGACGCGTCAAACAATATCTCGGCCCGTCATATCGAAGATTACCGTGCACGGCCGTTCCAGCGGCTCCGGTTCGAGGTCGACCACTACGCCGACGCAAAGGACATTACCGAAGATGTTCTTGAGAAGGTGAAGAACGAGGCCCGAGTCGCAGAGGACGGGAAACCGCCGCCGATCATTGAGATAACGCTTGCCGGGCGTCTTGGCATACCGAATTCGCTCCTGGAGATGCAGAAGATCCGTGACGAGACGCAGAAAATTACGGGAGCCCTGCACGTTCGCCTTAAGAACCATACCTCGCCCGTCGAGTATGCGGTGGCGGAAGGCATGGATGAGGACGTGAGCCGCGAAAAACTCGAACAGCGCGTCATTGCGGACCTCGTTTTCCGCGACAACCGGTTCAAGGCGAACAGCGAACAAATGGCCCGGCTGATCGTAGGGGTCAAGCGTAGTGCGTTGAATGACGAATCGCCCGAGAGGATCGTCGAGCTTATAGCCGCGTCTGACGAAGCCGGCACACTGGCTCCTGCGAATGGGCAGCCGGACAAGCCGAGCGAGGAGAATTCTCCGGGACCCGAGGATTTGCCGGAGAATGTGTCGCAGAACGGGCCCGGCGAATTCAAGCTCGCTTCGTAAACTATGTCGGAAGCTGCCGAAAAAGTAGAATCACTGAGACATATTCCGATTTTTCCGCTTCCACTCGTCCTACTTCCGGGCGAGTTGCTCCCGCTCCACATCTTCGAACCGCGCTACCGGCAGATGCTCGCGGACGTAAGTGCGGAACGCAACGTGTTCGGCGTTTCGCTGTTTGAACAGGGCGAAAGCCTGGTTGATCGGCCCGACGTGGGATCCGTTGGCTGCGTCGCCGAAGTTCGCGAGGTCCAGCCGCTGCCGGATGAGCGATCCAATATCCGTACGCTTGGGCTCATCCGATACCGAATTCTGGAGTTCATCGATCTCGATAAACCATACCTAACGGCCGCCGTAGAGTTCTTTGAAGACGTGGCTGAGGATGAAGAAACGCTCGAATCAACCGCCGACGAAATCTTTGGGCTTTTCGAACGCGTAGCCCGCGCCGCATTCGATCTTAGCGGCAGCCGCGGCCCGTTCCCTGAACTGCAGCGGTCGGATCCGGAACGATTGTCATTCGTCGTTGCGGCTGCGTTCAATTTTGAGAATGGGCCGAAATATGACCTGCTGGAACTCGAGAGTACGATCGAGCGTTTTGGCAAGCTTCGTACGATCCTCGAATCTGCCGTCGACCGCATGGAGAAAAGCGCCGCGGTCCAGAAGACGGCCCGGCACAACGGGCATTCTAATTCCAAAATAGATCTGTAGCCGACCTGTAAAACAGAAGTCCAAAGACCACCAGATCATCAATTCTGCGGCGTTTCAGAGGCGATCATCAAAGGAGCGCCCAAAGACCCGCGGAAGAAATCGATCACCTTCTGATCGTACGCCGATGATACCGGTATGGATGCATTGATCACGCTCACGCCGGACGGGCTGAGAGCCGTGTTCGCATCCGTTTGGCTGGAACCTGGAAAGCATTTAGCAAGCTTGGACGTGGATTCCTGAAATTCCGGGGCATCCACGCCTGCGAGAAGCATTGCCTTTCGGCCGTTCAACGCCTTTGCCGATTCGCATACCGGCGTCCGCGAATAGCAGCCCTCGTAAAAATACGGATACGCTCCAAGCTGGCCAAGTTCCGCGGTTATCACACTTACGAATGGAAATCGCTTGTCGATCACGGATGCGACGAGGCTGTCAGAATCAGCAGGGACCGAATCGAGTACAAGTGCCTTGACGGCCGCATCCTGCGTGGCGGCATTCAGGGCAGCAAGCGATCCCATTTCGAGGCCATAGATGCCGATGTCGGGCCCAACGAGGCTGACCTGGTTGATCGACTTCAACCCGCGAAGAAACTCGATCGCGGCCCCGGCGTCGGATGCTTCACAGCCGCCAAATGACGTGTAAGCCACCGGAGGATTCGGGCCGTGTCCGCGTTGGTCCGGCATCAGCACGGTAAAGTTCGTCGCTTCATTGAGCTTTACCCCTAGATTCAGAACATGAGAACGATCGGCGCCGTATTTATGCAGAAGCACTACGGCCGGTGCACTCTCGGCCCCTCGCAGCAGCCAGCCACGAGCCTGCGTACCGTCGCGGTTGGCCCAGGTCTCTTCGGTTACCTGGGCGCCACGCGAGCTTAGCCAGCCGTATTTGTCGGGCGTGACAAGATAGGCCGCGGTCCCGGGGTGCGAGGATTCATGGGCGAACCATACCGAAGCGGCCATGACGGCAGCAACGATCAGGAAAAGGACCGGAAAAACAAGCCGGTAAAAGCTCTTTAGAAGGCGGGTTGATTTTGCCATAAGGCGGATGAGTTGTAGTGTACTGCAACGGGAAGCCGGGGATGCGAGTCTAACAAATGCCGGTAGAGAAAAAGGCTAACGGATATGCCGACTAAGATGATACCATAAACTTCGCCTGCGTGGAAGATGTTTTTAACAATGATCAACGCTAGAACCTTCAGTATTTGCCTCATCATCCTGTCACTTTGCTCCTTCGCTCGAGCCCAAAGTATTTCGGCTGCGGCCGCTTCCGCAGGCGAATCGGAAAGCCCGTCGAGCTTTATGTCGCTTTCGGCCGTAAAAGAAGGCATGCGCGGTACGGCCCGGACCGTTTTTCGCGGGACAGAACCGGAGGTATTCAATGTTGAGATACTCGGCATACTTCCCGGAGGGGTCGGCCCGAAACAGGACCTGATCATCGGCCGCCTGAGCGGCGGGCCGGCCGAACGGACCGCAGTTTTCGCGGGCATGTCGGGCTCGCCGGTTTATATCGACGGCAAATTGGTCGGGGCCATTTCATACAGCTTTCCATTCGCAAAGGAACCGATCTGCGGTATTACGCCGATCGAGCAAATGATCGCGATCTTCGAACAAAAACAGCCGCTCGAAGGCCGAAAATCCAATGAGCCGCAGCCCGTGTCGTTTTCCGAGCTATGGGCGGCGACAACAATGCCGCCGCTCCCGAAAATACCGGTAAGCGGACTGGCATCCGGGATGGGCCAGAATTCAGCAATGATGGCCGTGGCGGGCCAGTCGTTTCAACCGATCGCAACGCCGGTCACGTTCACCGGCTTTTCTCAACGCACCCTTGACGTTTTCGGCCCGCAACTGATGCAGGCTGGCCTGCTTCCGGTTGCGACAGCGGGCGGTTCAGCAGCCATCACGCCTCTTAAGAAGGCGACCGAGAAAACCCTGACGGGCGGGACCTCCGTTTCGATGCAGTTGACTCGCGGCGATTACAGCATGGCTGCCGCGGGGACCGTAACCTTTCGCGATGGCGACAAGGTCTACGCTTTCGGCCATCCGTTCCTGAGCCTTGGTACATCCGACCTTCCAATGTCCGAATCACATGTCATAACGGTCGTGCCGAACATCAACAACTCCTTCAAGATCGCGGTACCGGACGCGATGGTAGGTTCGATGACACAGGACAGGGCAACCGGCGTTTTTGGCCGACTCGGCCAGGCACCAAAAATGATCCCGGTTCGAATAAATGTAAAGACCAGCCGTGGACAAACGGAAACATTGAATCTCGAAGTTGCAAAGGACGATTTTCTTACCCCGCTGCTGGTGAACATGTCGATCTACAACACAATAGTCGCCCGGGAACGCATCCTCGGTGAAACGACGGTCGAGGTCTCGGGCGAGGTAAAAGTTAAAGGGCAGGAACCGGTGAGGATCGCTCGCCGATTCGCCGGCGGCAACGCGTCTCAGCTTGCCGCGGCATCGGTTGCAACGCCGGTGCAGATCCTTATGCAGAACCGCCCCAACGATCTCGAGATCCGCGGTATCGAGATGGATATCGCCTCGATCGAGGGCAGCAAGACCGGCGTTCTGGAGCGGGTCCTTGTCGATAGGTCACAGGCAAAGCCGGGCGAGATCGTTGAGGTCCAGGCCTACGCTCGGACCGAGACCGGCCGGATATTCGTCCAACGCATCCCGATCACAATCCCTGTTGACACGCCGCCGGGGCCGCTTTCGATCATCGTCGGCGATGGCCAGGCCCTGCAGAAGGATTCGCCGATGCAGCAGTTTGTTCCGCGCGATCTGGAGGACCTGATCCGCAACCTGAACAAGGTACGGCTCAGTGACCGGCTTTACGTGCAAACCGCCCGGACAACCCGCGGTGCGATCATTGGATCAAGCGAGCTGCCGAACCTGCCGCCGTCCGTGCTTGCCACGTTGAACAATGAACGTACCGCCGGTGGCATAAAGCCGGTCGTGCAGACGGTCGTGAGCGAGACAGCGGTGCCGCCCGCCGAGTTCATCATCAGCGGACACCAGACGATCGCGATCGAAGTGATCAACTAACGCCGCACTCAATTAGAAACGAAGGCCGAGGCGGTCCCGTCGCTTTGACCTTTGTTTCATTTCCGATCCAGGCTGGAGATGAACGACCTGAAACGGCTGCTCGAAGCCGCTGCATTTGCCGCAAAACAACACGCCGGCCAAAAACGAAAGGGCAAGGACGAAGAACCGTATATCAACCACCCGCTGGAAGCAGCCAACCTGCTTGCCGGAGTCGGCGGTATTGACGACATCGACGTGCTGATGGCCGCCATTCTCCACGATACGGTCGAAGACACCGCCACTACCAAAGATGACCTGGAACAACGCTTCGGCCCGAAAACGGCCGGGATCGTAATGGAAGTGACCGACGATAAGGACCTGCCGAAAGCCGAAAGAAAGCTGCTCCAGATCGAACATGCACCGCACCTTTCCACTGGAGCAAAACTCGTCAAACTGGCCGACAAGATCAGCAACATCACCGACATCCTCGACCGGCCGCCCGTCGACTGGGACGAAAGCCGCCGCCGCGAATACGTCCGCTGGGGCGAACGGGTCGTTGCCGGCCTCCGCGGCGTGAACGATCCATTGGAGAGCCTCTTCGACAAGATCATCGAAAGGGCCCGAAAGCAGCTTGGCGAGGTTTGAGCCGGTGGCCCGCCTCACAAACAGGCCGGGCGACCTCGCTTTTTTTGTCCCACCGGTTGGGACAACCCTGGAACAGCTTATTGTTCTATTCACAAGACTTAGCGAAATGTCCCGTGTCCCGGCGATTTTCACTTTTGCTCGGCCGACGCCCCTGAGGTAAGCTGCTAACTCACTTATCTGCTGCACTTACGCCCAACACGCCGCGTCTTGCTCAAAATCTCCCCGAAAGGGATGTTGGGACGGGTCGAAATCCCGCATTGTCAAAGATCCGTACGCCGCATCGAGTGCCAGTGATGCAACATTATACCATACATCGGACTGTGATCTCAAGAGGTAATTTTGCGTTCAGGCAGTCATTTGGAACGCAACGGTCCGTCCAGGCGCATGTGATTACGTGCTCGTCGGCTTCTCTACGAACTCGGAGGCTGTTCGCCTTCGACCCATGATTCGCCGTTGGCGCAGATCTCTTTTTTCCAGATAGGGACAGTGCGCTTCAGTTCGCGGATGAGCCATTCGCAGGCGGCGAACGCGGCTTTTCGGTGCGGCGCGGCAACGGAAATGACGACGCTGGTTTCGCCGATCTCGAGCCTCCCAAGTCGGTGGACGATGCCGACGTTCGAGATCTCAAATTCCTGCTTCGCCCGCTCGACCAGCTTTTGCATCTCCTTGATAGCCATCGGCTCGTAGGCCTCGTAAACGAGATACTCGGTTTCGCGTGTTTCTCCGGTTTCCTTGTCCTTCGTAAACCGCCTCGCGTAACCATCCAGCGTCACCGTCGCCCCACACTCCGGCGGAACGATGCGGCGAGCAACTGACGTGATGTCGATAGGTTCGGTTGTTAATTCGGTGAAATCCACACGATGAACGAAGCTCTTGGTCGTAGGCCGGTCCTCTTCTCTTCTTATTACGTGGTTTTCACAAATTAACCACCGAAATTAACCACCGAATAAGAAGAATAAGAAGAAACAAGCGACCTCATTTCTTACGCAATCACTTGATCGGCCTATCGACCTCCGACCGAAGCTCATCCGTCAATCGGTCCCAGAGTTCTGGGTGAGATTCGACCAGGCGGGCGATATCGGCGAGGTCTTTGATCCGCTTGCTCTGCCGTTGTGTCGGCTCGCCCCACGCCTTAACTTTTCCCGCAAGCGTATCTTCAAGCGTCGCGACGCGGAGCAAAATTCCGTGCACGTCAGCCGGGACGCCGCGCTCGGCAAATCCGTGATAGAAGTCCTCGGTCGTGAGCTGAATGCTGACCTTGGACCTTCCCTTGAAGTTGATCGACCATTCAAAACGCTCGGAAGTGAAACCAGCGTCAACCAAAACTTGCTCCGCCCGTCCGTTAGAATCGGCAGCGACGACGAAATCGACATCCTGCGTGACCATCTGCTCGGACGCCCAATAATTTACCGCAACTCCGCCGATGGCGCACCAACGAATATCCGCCGATTCCAGAGCGTTTACGAAACGCATCACATCATCGGTCCCGCCGAGGGTTTGCCAATCGTAGAACTGCTTCTCCGTCATACCTCTCGGAAATCAGTATAACCGACAAACTAGCGGTCTGTAATCGGGATATGGGCTCTCGGCGTCCCGTAGGGACAATCGGCAATAGCCCAGCGATTTATCGCTGGGTATAGGGAACGGGGATTTCGAGTCCCGTGAGGGATGACTGAACTGACGAGGTACCTTTCAGCCGTCCCTGACGGGACTGATACCCTTGGTGTCGCTACACCCAGCGATAAATCGCTGGGCTATTCTCAGGGGTGTCCCTCCGGGACAAATGCTCCGAGACCTTGATCACACGGACCTAGCCGCCGGAAACGGCGGTGAAGACGGCGACCTCGTCTCCTTCGCTGAGCGTGGTGTCATCGCCCGCGTATTCCTCGTTGACGGCGATAAGGAGTTTATGCCCCGAGAGTAATGGGTATTGCCGCGTCAGATCGTTGGCAAGAGACGAGGCCGCCGTATTCTCCTCAGTTTTCAGTTCGATCTCGCGCGATCCGACCGCGTCCGCCGTTGCCCCAAAGAACAAGACCTTTACCCTCATAACGCCTCGAATCATTCTGGCAAAAAAGCGGCAAACTGTATAATCAAGGCAGACGGCGATATGGCAACGAGGGTCGCAGAACCACATGCTCCGAGGATCGATCTTCCGGTGATCGACCGGCATTTTATCGACGAATCGTTCGAGCGCGTAACCGGGGCCGAGTTGATCCCGGGCAACGACGTGCGCCTGCTCATCGATGCGGCCGAGAACTACCCGGCATGGATGGCCGCGATCGAGTCCGCCGAAAAGCGAATATTTTTTGAAAGCTACATCATCCACGACGATGAGCAGGGAGAACTGTTTGCGGATGCGATCATCAAGAAGGCGAAGGAAGGCGTCGAGGTAAAGCTGATCTACGACTGGATGGGCGGGTTCGGCAAAACTTCGCGGCGTTTTTGGCGCCGATTGCGAGAGAACGGTGTCGAGGTCCGCTGCTACAATCCGCCGCGGCTGCTTGATCCGCTCGGCGTGCTCAGCCGCGATCATCGGAAAACGATGATCGTCGATGGGCGAATAGCGTTTGTTTCGGGCCTATGCGTCGGGCAGGATTGGGTCGGCCGCCCCGACAAGGATATCGCCGGCTGGCGGGATACGGGTGTTCAATTGACGGGACCGGCGGTCGCCGAGGTCGAATCAGGGTTTGCGGAAGTGTGGGCGACGATGGGCGAGCCGATCGAAGAAAATACGCTTGTTCGGCGCGACCAGATCGAGACCGCCGGAACTACGGCCCTACGCGTTATCCACAGCGTCCCGGGCACTGCAAACGTTTACCGCACCGACCAACTTCTGGCTGTGGCCGCGCGCGAAACGATGTGGATAACCGACGCTTATTTCGTCGGCGTGCCGTCGTATCTCGAGAATATGAAAGATTGCTCGCGCGACGGCGTGGATGTGCGAATACTGGTTCCGCAGGGCACGGATATCGGGATCATCCGCGACACTACGCGTTCTACATACCGCCCGCTGCTTGAGGCCGGCATTCGCGTTTTTGAATGGAACGGCCCGATGATGCACGCAAAAACGGCCGTGTTCGACGGACGCTTTTCGCGGGTCGGTTCGACCAATCTTAACGTCGCAAGCTGGTTCGGCAACTATGAGATGGATGTGCTCGTCGAGGACCTGGATTTCGGACGACGGATGCAGGAAATGTTCCTGAAAGATATACAGAATTCGACCGAGATCGTACTGGCGGATTCGAACGGGGCGAAAAAGAGTCCTCGCAGAAAAAAACGCGAGAAGAGGAGCGGCGGCAGCGTGAGAAAGGCGACGGCAAGTGCCCTGAACGCAGCCACTTCCATCGGGTCAGCTCTCGCGAAACAGGCACCGCTTGGTGCGGCCGAGGCCAAGCTTCTGTTTATTGCGGGCGGAGCGCTGCTGGCCTTTGCTCTTTTGCTGATCCTGTTTCCGCGCGGTGCGTCGATCCCGATCGTGATCCTGCTGCTTCTTTTAGCCATCCCAACGCTCGTAAAAGCCGTCCAAAGCTATCGGAAATATTGATGAACACGATCAAGGTAGCTACTTACAACATTCACAAATGCGTCGGGCTGGACCTAAAATATTCGCCCGAGCGGATCGTCGATGTATTGAAGGAAGTCGATGCGGACATCATCGCGTTGCAGGAGGTTCTTTGCCATTCGCATCTGCATGAACGCGATCATCAGGCGGAGTTTATTGCGCGCGAACTCGGAATGGATTTCCGCCTCGGCGAAAATCGGCTGATCAACGGCGGAGATTACGGAAACGTGATCCTTAGCCGATTCCCGATCGCAGATCATCAAAATTACGACATCAGCATCAAGAAGTACGAAGCACGCGGATGCCTTCGGTCAACGATCTCGATCAACGGGGAGCCCGTCCATTTTGTTAATGTTCACATGGGAACGTCGTTTTTTGAGCGACGGAAACAGATACACAAGCTCCTCGCGGAACACGTGCTCGAAAGTCCCGAACTCAAAGGGCGCCGAATCGTTGCGGGCGATTTCAATGAATGGATAAGCGGCGTGACGACCAGACTGTTCAGATCGAGATTTAAAGGTATCGATCCGCGCTTACATCTCGGGCGAGCCCGGACATTCCCCGGCATCCTGCCGCTAATGCATCTCGATCACGTCTATTTTGATGAGAGTTTCAGTTTAAGAGACGCTAAACTCCACCGCAGCCGGACCGCGCTCATTGCTTCGGATCATCTGCCGATCGTTGCGGAGTTCTACCTTTAGCAACTTCGCGTGACCATAGTCGGGACGACCAACCACGATCCAAATCCGATCCTGCGTATTTGGTGATTCCACAATTCCTACAAGCTACGTTGAAAACGCCAGTGAATACCACCGCCGAGGTGTGGAACGGTTTGCGGTAATGCGGACAGGGCCATCGCGTCAGACGCCAGCTGAAGTACGCGAATACTGGAAGCCATAGAACAACACCGACGAAAAGAAGATCAATCCCTAATGCAGTATCTGGAAGACTGAGAAAACGTGCCGCGAACGTTGAGAGAACGGCGATAGGGATGAATCCCAGGAAGGCGAGCCAGAAGGTTCGCCAATATCTTAGATACCCTACCCATTGAGCCTGGTAGCGATGGCCGCTGTCAATATCCACGTTTCTTTCTCGATTCAAGTTAGTTACTCAACTTCGAAATCGGTTCTGGGAATGCCTGATTGTCGAATTATTGATTGCAGGGTGCCGATCCTTATTTCGTCGTGCATTGGAACGGGAACAGAGATCGACGAGCCCGCAACCAATTTCTGCATAATCACGTGGCTGCCTTTCTGACGCGCGTGGTCAAACCCGCGCCGCGACAAAATTTTGCAGACTTCACGGCCGGACAGCCTACGCAGCCGCTTCAATTTCGACCTCCAGCGGGGTTATATAGACCTCTGAATTCAAGCGGCCTGCGATCTCACTTGGGAGCGCAGTTTCAAAAAACAATTCGACTGCTTCTCTCAGGTTCGCCCGTGCCTCTTCGACCGTCTCTCCCTGACTGGCTACATCAAGCTCCGAACAGAGCGAGACGTATCCGTCTTCCTCGCGCCAAATAGTTGCTGTCAGAGTTCTCGTCATATCTTAATTAGCAAATAATAGCATGACAAAGCGGCAGATCACCGTATCGCACCTTCGATGGGACTAGACGCCGACGCATAAAGGCGCTTCGGCATTCGGCCGGCTAGATAGGCAAGGCGGCCGGCTTCTACGGCAAGTTTCATCGCGGTTGCCATCTGAGCGGGGTCGCGCGATTCGGCGATGGCGGTGTTCATGAGGATCGCGTCGGCTCCGAGTTCCATTGCGATCGCGGCATCTGACGGCACACCGACCCCGGCATCCACGATTATCGTCGCGTCGGGAAGCTGCTCGCGCATTATTCGCAGATTGGCGGGATTCTGTACGCCCATGCCGGAGCCGATCGGGGCGGCCAGCGGCATTACGGCCGGGCAGCCTGCGTCGAGAAGTTTTCTCGCCATTATCAGATCGTCGGTGAAGTAAGGCAGCACGACGAAGCCTTCACCGACCAGAACCTTTGCGGCTTCGAGGGTCTGTTCGTTATCGGGCAGGAGCGTGACCTGATCGCCGATCACTTCCAACTTTATCCAGTCCGTCTCGAGAGCCTCGCGAGCCAAGCGGGCAGTGCGGATGGCGTGGTCGGCGTCGTAGCAGCCGGCGGTGTTCGGCAGGATCTGCATCGACGGGTCGAGGTGGTCGAGGAACGATTCGGTCGTGCGGTCGAGCGGAACGCGGTTCACGGCAACCGTGACCATCTCGGCCCCGGACGCCTTGTGCGCCGCCTTCATCTCATCATGCGAGCGATACTTCCCTGTTCCGATTATCAGCCGTGAGCGGAATTCGCGTCCTGCGAGTTTGAAAATGTCCGACATAGATATGGGAATATTTTAACGCATAGGGCCGCGATGTCAGAACCGGGAGCGGTAGCGACCGGGTTCCGACGAGGCAAAGCGAAGCGGGAGATCCCTGGCGTGAGCGGAGAAGAATCCAGTCGCTACCGCTCCCGGTTCTGACTAGCCGCCACCGACGAAATGCACCACCTCGATCCGGTCTGACTCCTGCACCGTGGTAGTTTTCCAATCGTTCCGCCGGACAACATTCCGGTTCAGCTCGACCGCGACTCGCTGCGACGGAAAGTCGAAGAATTCCAGCAGTTTGTCGAGCGAGAAACCGTTTGGAACGTCTTTCTCTTCCCCGTTGATAACTACATTCATTACTGACAATTATATCGCGATCCGTCCGAAAGCTCACTTCCGAGCGAAAATCGAAAACTAAACTTTGTTTATCATTGTTGGCAAATCTTTATCCCAACACGCGTCAGGTCGAAAGATAGGACAATTTTAGAGGTGGAAACTCCTATCGATGAACTATGCGCACCGAACCCGATTTATTTAAGAGAGAAGGAGTTAAACATCATGGCTACAATAACTGATAGAAAGCTTTCTATCGCCCACGATCACAAGAAGAAAACTGCCACGGTCACCGTCAGGTGCAAGGTCAATTTCACGCAGCTCGAGCTGTGCCAGATGCGGGCGTGTCCCGAATCGCGGCTTTTCAAGCTGAAGTGCCAACTATGGGGAGAGGATTCGGGGCTGACCTTTGGCGACGATTTCCTTTACACGTTCTCGGACGTGTACTACTTCCCGGACGGCACGCCCACCGCTTCCGAGAGCCGGACGTTTTCGGTTGTCGTTGGCGAGGGCCTGTTGGATGAAGACTGGGGACAGGATGAGGTTTACGCGAAACTAATCCTGACGAACCTCAGCACGCTGGTAGCGATCAAAAAGAACACCAACACGGTTTCGCACAGCTTCTAGGCAAATGATCGGAGGGAAGCGCCTTGCCAGTTTCCCTTCCGGGCCGCCGTTCAACCGTGAGCGATCGAACGCCTTAGCTCGATCTCTTCGCCATCGCTTATCGCCCTTACCAAAAAGGCGGCTCGGCCGGTACTGAAACTGGGAAGCTGGATATTGACCGTTGCAACGCCATTCGTGTCCGTCAATGCATGAAAGATCACTGGGCGAAAGCTTGAGCCGAGGACCTTGACCATTATCTCGGCCCCTGGGACGACCTTTCGCGAACTGCCGCGGCAGACCATAAAGGCGACACTGTTCCGTTCTCCGCCCCGGAATCTCGCATCTCCAAGTATTTCGATGCAAAGTTTGTTGTGATCGGGACGTTCGAATTCGGGCCCGCCGATGATCTCGACGGCCTCGGCCGGAATAATGATCTCGTCCTCGTCGAATACCGCGACGGCCTCGATTATCGGTTCGTCGACCAGGCCCGTATCGTCGAAGGGTTCATCGGCCTCGAAGAACGGCTTCGGTATGGGGTTATCGCTCCGCGTAAATTCCGCCAGGGATACGCCGGCCGGCTTGGACACCCCGCTCTCGGCTGCGAGCCGCTCCGGGACAGGAAGCGATTCGACGGGCGGAGAAACTGGCGGCGGGTCCGCACGGTTTTCTACGGAAACTCTCGCGGCGGCTTCGCGGGCCGTCATTTTTTTGAGGTCCTCGATGCGGCCGGCCTGAATTGCGGCGCAGATGAGCCGATGCTGTTTGTTCAGCCTTTCGGCCAGGATCCGTTCGTTAAAGTGCGAACTCAGCAGATCGTCGTACGGCGACCTCTTGCTGGCGAGTACCGTACCTCCATCGTAGACCAGGGACAGGATAATGGGCCGATTTTTGCCCTTATCCTCGGTCTGGACGTGGTACGTCACGCCACCGTATTCGATGTCTGTATTGAAACCGGTTATCACAAATTAAGTCCGACGCGGTGGGGCGCTTTGCGAAGAAAGAACGGCAGGTTCGCCTATTAAAAACTAGCATAGCAGGGCTTTAAGGGTCAATGAATATTATGTCAGTACGGACTATGTTCGCATCTGGCAAATGACACGATCCGAGGTGACCTCCGAGCCGTCCAAAGCGACATTCTAACCATCGAGGACCGCCGCCGGTCCTGGGGACCGCGTTCTTCTAGGTCTGCCTTGACACTAATACGGGGTTAACTTACGATTGGATTGCGGCACAAATCCTCGATTTATACAGACTTAAAGGGCATATTTTGTGCGCGTTTCAGGAACAACTTCTTCGATCTGAGAGGTCTCGATGTCTTCATTCAGTTTAATGGAGTACGCCCCGATCGGCATCATGTTTTTGGTTGCCATGGGATTTGCTGTCAGCCAACTTGGGGTAACTCACCTGATCGGCCCGCGAAAACGCACCGCAACGAAGCTGATGCCTTACGAATGCGGGAAAGACCCGGTCGGCGGTGCCCGTGACCGCTATTCGATAAAGTTTTACACGGTTGCGGTCATTTTTCTTCTATTCGATATCGAAGTTCTGTTCATGGTGCCTTTCGCGGTTGCCTTTAAGAGCCTGCTGTTCCAGGAAGCTTCGACGGGAATAGCGTACGGAACGATCGCATTGGTCGAGATCCTTATATTTATCGCGACCCTGATCGTCGGGTATATCTATGTTTGGCGGAAGGGAACGTTCGATTGGGGACTGCAGGCCCGGGCCGAAGCGCGGGCTGAGGCCAAAGCACTGGCGAAGGAGCGTCGCGAGACGCGGGTGAAAGCAGCCGCCTGATGAACAGGTTTGATGTCAACGTGAGCGCCGGCGGTTTCATCCAAATCTAGTTATGGGACTGGAAAACACACTATTTGAATCATTGCCGGATGTGGTGACGGTTAAGCTTGACGCAGTTATCAACTGGGCAAGAAAGTCAAGCATTTGGCCCGCGACGTTCGGGCTGGCTTGCTGCGCGATCGAAATGATGAATACCGTATCGGCCCGCAACGACCTTTCACGGTTCGGTGCGGAAACCTTTCGGGCATCGCCCCGCCAGGCGGATGTGATGATCGTATCGGGCCGGGTTTCACGAAAGATGGCGCCGGTGCTTCGTCGTATCTACGACCAGATGCCTGAGCCTAAATGGGTTATTTCGATGGGAGCCTGCGCGACATCGGGCGGAGTTTTCGACAATTACGCGATCGTTCAGGGCGTGGATAAGGTGGTGCCGGTCGACATTTACGTGCCCGGCTGTCCGCCGCGTCCCGAGATGCTGGTGCATGCGATAACGATGCTCCAGGACAAAATAATGAGCGAGTCGATCAAGGACCGCCCCGATTCATTCGAGCCGGAATCGCGAAAGTCGGCCGTTCCGGGCACGCTGCCGGTGACCGAAGGCACGGCACTCGAACGGGAAACCGAGATAGAGGTAGCCCAGGACATGGCGTCGCGGCCGTATACCGTTCCGTCACGGCACGAGAAACGGCGATCGTCGTAGGTGAGTGCAGAAGCCCGCACGAAGTAAGGGCAATATCAGTGCTTTGACCATATCGCCCTTACTTCGTGCGGGCTTCTGCAAAGTGCGGGCTACCGCGAAATATATGACGCAAAAGCTTGAGGAATTCGTTGAAAAGCTGCGGGAAGAGAACGATGCGTGGGTAGTGGACGTTAAGGACGCTCTCGGCGAGGTGACGGTTACCGTTCCGAAAGACGCGATCGCTGATGCATGTTTTTATTTGAAAACGGCTCACGATTTCGACCTGCTCGCCGACCTTTGCGGCGGCGACCGCGGGCCGGAGGAAGACCCGCGGTTCGAGATCAATTATCACCTGTTCTCGACCGTTCATTATCAGCGCTTGCGCCTGAAAGTGCTGTTGTCCGAGGACGACCCTAAGGTTGCGAGCGTCACAGGCATTTGGAAAACGGCGGACTGGCATGAGCGGGAGACATACGACCTCGTCGGCGTGGTCTTCGAAGGGCACCCCGATCTGCGTCGCATCCTGCTGCCGAGCGATTTCGACGGTCATGCGTTGAGAAAGGATTATCCGCTGCGCGGCTATGAGCCGTACAGTATGAACTAGCGGAACGCGGACTTCGGCCCGCAACTCCGGCTTCGTGATTATGAGCACAGCAGTCGATAACATTCCCAGCCAATTCGAAGTAATGGACCAGCCGCTTGAGTCCGAGATGACGCTGTCGATGGGGCCGCAGCATCCTTCGACGCACGGTGTACTCAGGCTCGACCTGCGGCTCGACGGTGAGTTGGTGGTGAAAGCGGTGCCGGACATTGGCTATCTTCATACGGGGATGGAGAAGCTTTTTGAGTATAAGAAATATCAGCAGGGCATAGTCATAACGGACCGGATGGATTATCTCAATCCGCTCGGGAACAACCTCGCCTACGTGATGGCGGCGGAAAAGCTGCTCGGGATCGAGATCCCGGAACGGGCCCAAATTATCCGGGTCCTTATGTGTGAACTGCAGCGGATCGCATCGCACATGGTTTGGTTTGGTACGTCATGCCTCGACATGGGTGCGATGACGCCGTTCTGGTTCACATTCAAAGAACGCGAAAAGATCCTCAATCTGATCGAGGCGGCATCGGGCGGCCGCATGACGCCGAGCTATTTCCGCATCGGCGGCCTGATGATGGACCTGCCCGCGGGTTTCGAGAACCGCGTCAAGCAGTTTCTGGATGATTTCCCTGACGCGCAGAAGACGTTCGATACACTGATCACCGGAAACACCATCTGGCAGAGCAGGACGATGGGGATAGGTGTAATTGAAAAGGAAGATGCCATCAATTGGGGCCTGACCGGCCCGTGCCTCCGCGGCAGCGGCGTCGAGCTTGATCTTCGCAAGGCCAATCCCTACACCGGTTACGAGACATACGATTTCGACATCCCGACCGAACCGGACGGCGATGTCTGGTCCCGGTTCCTCGTGCGGATGCGCGAGCTGACGGAGTCGCACAAGATCGTCCGTCAGGCACTTGAGAGATTGAAACCCGGCCCGATAAAGGCCGATGCACCAAAGGTCGTACTTCCCGACCGCGACGATATGCGGAAGCATATGGATTCGCTGATCCATCACTTCCTGATCGTCGCCGAAGGTTTCAATATCCCAACCGGCGAGGTCTATATGCCGATCGAGGCGTCCAAAGGCGAGCTCGGCGTCTATATGAAATCCAACGGCGGCCCGAAACCCGATCGAGTCCATTTCCGCGGCCCATCGTTCGTGAATCTTTCCGCCCTCCCTGTAATGACCGAGGGCGAGATGATTGCCGATGTCGTGGCGATCATTGGGAGCTTGGATATTGTTTTGGGGGAGATTGATAGATAGCCCATGAGTGCTCAAATTGACCACATGTTGCTCCTTTTAGTATTTGGCTGCTGTGTTCTAGCACCGACTGCTTCAGCTCAGTCGCGGACTTGTAACCTACGGGTCCTTGTTTACGAGACCAAGCTTGACGGTAGACCTGGAGATGTGGCTCGCGAGATCATCATGGACGAAACAACTTGGATTCCGGACGCAACGGCTGTCTTGTACAGGTCAGGTTCTAAGGCAGTAGTGCGGGGTTTGACATCTTTTCACATTCCATTTTTCCCGAAGCTGGTTGAGGGCCCGCATACCTTCATAGTCTCTAAGCCGGGCTACCGCTCAGCAAAGCATTTTTACAGACTCGACTGTGATTGTGCCGATGACAATGGTCTGGTATGGGCGGAGTTCACTTTGAACCACGGTAATAGCGACGCACCTGCTGAGGTTGCCCCCCAGAAGTTCACGATGAAAGGACCTGATTCCGATTCCAACACATGCTCCAATCCGCAACCTTTGAGATTGCCGAACCTGCAAAAAACCATTTCGGGTGGGGTTCTTAACGGGAAGGCGATTAGCTTTCCTCAGCCTCCATATCCGCCAACTGCACGAAATGTTCGGGCGGCTGGTCCGGTAAGCGTCCAGGTGCTCATTGATGTAGAGGGCAATGTGATTTCCGCAAACGCCGTGTCGGGCCACCCGCTCCTTCGATCTGCTGCCGAGGTGGCTGCAAGAGGAGCAAAGTTTTCGCCGACTCTTGTAGACGGAGTCCCTGTTAAGGTGAGCGGCGTTATAACATACAATTTTGTCCCCTAGGGCGTGGTTGAATTTTGTTGGGGAGCGATAGACAGATAAAAATATGGCTGGGGAATACGACGCGAAATTTACAGAAATAACCGGAATTCTGCACGAGATGCAAGAATCGGTCGGGCAGATAGGCCGTTTGCAGGGCGGGCTGGATGAAATGCGTCTCGAAATGCGTGATCTGAGAAAAGAGCTTCGAGAAAATATTAACGAAACTAAATTCGTCAAAAACGAAGTTAGAGATGTCAGTCGGAAAGTCGATGTTTTGACCGGCCAATTTACCAGTGTAGTAAGTGAATTCATAAAAGATCATAAGCGAATCGACTCTATTGAAAAGCGGGTCGCGCAACTGGAGAATCCAGTTCACTAATTAATTAGAAGATTGTATGGCAATGACAAAAGCTTCGAAAGCCGAACTGAGCCGCGACGAGCAAACCGAGCAAACGATTAGCGCAATTAGGATGTTGAATCGCCTGTCGGTCGTGGAGATTAGGTTGAGAAGAGCGAATCGATTGTCGGAAGATTTTAGAAACGAGATGAAGGCGATAACATATAATATTCATTCGTTTACTGACTCTCTGCTTCTTGGTGAGGATGTGCGCTCAAATCTAGGTATTATTGGCAAGCAAGTTACTGAGTTCGAACAAAGAATTTCCGTTTAGCGAATGGCAACAACAGCCCCAACAACCTTTACCGATCAGGTCGAATACACCGACGAAGTGGCGGAGTTCTCGCCCGAGATCATAGCGGAAATGAACGAGCATCTGGCGAAGTATCCGCCGGAGCGGAAGCGGTCGGCGTTGATCCCGATACTGATGCTCATCATCCAGCGTGAACGTGGATGGGTGGACAACGCGGGAGTGAACTTCCTGGCGAAGTTCCTCGATCTGGAAGTGACCGACATCTGGGAGACGGCGACGTTCTATTCGATGTTCAATCTGCGCCCCGTCGGGCGGCACCATATCCAGATCTGCAAAACGCTCTCGTGCCGAATCATGGGTGAGTCGGAGATCACAGATCACGTCTGCTCGAAACTCGGCATCCATCCGGGCGAAACGACCGAAGACGGCAAGTTCACCGTCTCGCTCGTCGAATGTCTCGGCAGCTGCGGCACGGCCCCGATGATGCAGATCGGGTACGATTTTCACGAGGACCTGACGGTTGAGAAGGTGGATAAGATCTTGGCGGAATGTAGGTAGTATGTTTTATAAGGTTGTTTTGGAAAGATCTAGCGAAGGCTACAGTGTATCATGCCCCGTACTGCCGGGCTGCTGGTCGCAGGGTGAGACTGAGCTGGAAGCCTTGCAGAACATTAAGTCGGCGATCGAGGAATATCTGGAGGTTCTGGACGAAAACCTGGAGGGAGCGGACGTGCGGGAAGTTGAGGTTGCGATCTAGATGCCGAAAGTTTCCGGCATCAACCATCTGATCGCCGTAAGGGCTCTTGAAAAGGCCGGCTTTCGTATCGCGCGACAGGGCAAGCATATAGTAATGACAAATGGCGAACGAATAGTAACAATTCCTCGCCATAATCCGGTGAATGCACTCACGATGGGTGGAATTATCAAGGACGCGGGGTTATCTATAGAAGATTTTCGGAAGCTTTTATGACCAATGCCGACATCATTCGCGGGCTTTACGAGTCATTCGCCAGCGGCGACGTCCCTGCCGTTTTGGGAGCGTTCGATGAGAACATTTCCTGGACTGAAGCCGAAGGATTCATGTACGGCGGGACCTACAACGGCCCGAACGCCGTGCTCGAAGGCGTTTTCATGCGGCTCGGCACTGAGTGGGAAGGCTTCGCGGCGGTGCCGGACAAGGTTGTTGACGGCGGCGATGGAAATGTCATCTCGATCGGAACTTATTCCGGGAAGTACCTGAAAACGGGAAACCGCACCACCGTGCCGTTCGCTCACGAATGGGAATTGAGCAACGGAAAGGTAGTGACCTTTCGGCAGCACACGGACACAGCGGTGATCGCGAGGGATTTGGGTATTTAGTCGGTGCCCTCGTAGCCGTCGGGGAACGGCGACAGCATATAGCCCCACGCTTGAGCGTGGGGTAAGCAGCGAGAACGAAATTGAGCTATCGAAGATAGCGGCAGACGTGCCGACGATAGACCGCATCCGGAGGCTTATTAACACAAAGCGAACCTCTGGAATCGCTGAGATCGAATGCATAGATTACTCATTCTAGTAATTCTGGTAACCGGACTATTTTCTGGATGTGACGCGCAAACATACAGGGTAGTCACACCGAATATGTCGCCGACTCTTAAGGTGGGCGACGTGCGAAGAGGAGTTAAGTTGGATGACAAGACTGAACTTCGAAGGTTTGACATCATAGTTTTCAAGTTACCTGAAGAAGTCAGGAAGGTTTCCGGCGATAAGCCTGGAGCGTTGATTATTTCGAGGGTCATCGGATTACCCGGAGAGAAGATCGAAGTAAGAGCAGGACAGGTTTATGTAAACGACGAACCCCTGGCGGAGCCTTTCGAGATGATCGTAGACAAGGAGAAATCCTCTGACGCGACGATCGTACCCGAAAATGAATACTACGTTTTGGGAGATAACCGGCCAGAAAGTTTAGATAGTAGGCATTGGAAACAACGAACAATTACCCGTTCGGAGATTTCGGCAAGAATCGAAGAAATCAAGTAGGCATGGAAATCAAAGCAATAGGCTGCGAACCGTTATCGTTAAAGCGCGTCGGGATGAAGGACGGGCACACGCTGAAGGTGTATCAGGACACCGGCGGGTACGTGCAGCTTAAAAAAGCGTTCGGCATGTCGCCGGACGAGATCATTCAGCAGGTAAAGGATTCAGCATTGCGCGGCCGCGGCGGAGCGGGTTTCCCGACGGGGATGAAATGGTCGTTCGTTCCCAAAGACAGCACGAAACCGAAATATGTCGTTTGCAATGCGGATGAATCCGAGCCCGGCTCATTTAAAGATCGTTATCTGCTTGAATATGATCCGCACGCTTTGATCGAGGGAATGATCATCGCCGGCTGGGCACTGAAAGCGAGTACCGGATATGTTTACTTCCGAGGTGAGTACAACTACCTCATCAAGATAATGGACCGGGCTCTGGCCGAGGCTCGCGAGGCCGGCATTTTGGGCAAGAACATCTTCGGCTCAGGCTTCGACATGGACATCCACACGCACACCGGTGCGGGTGCGTATATCTGCGGCGAAGAAACGGCGTTGCTGTCGAGCCTGGAAGGCTTTCGCGGCCATCCGCGGATGAAGCCGCCGTTCCCGGCTGTTGAAGGCCTCTATGCATGCCCGACGGTCGTGAATAACGTCGAAACTCTGACCTCGATCCCGCAGATCCTCGAGATGGGCGGCATCGCCTGGCGTGATCTCGGCACTGAAAAATCGGGCGGTACCAAACTTTGGTCGATCAGCGGGCACGTAAAAAAGCCCGGCGTTTACGAGCTTCCGATGGGCTACGCCGATATGGAAAAGTTCATCATGGAAGACTGCGGCGGGATGCTTCGTGACGATAAGAAACTGAAGGCCGTGATCCCGGGCGGGTCGAGCGTTTACATAATGAACGCGGGGCAGATACTCGGCAAGAACGTCACGCTCGATTATGAAGGCATCGTTGAGGCAGGTTCGATGCTTGGCACTGGCGGGATGATCGTGATGGACGAGACGGTCGATATCATCGATTCGACCAAGAATCTTAGTGAGTTTTACAAACACGAATCCTGCGGCTGGTGCACGCCGTGCCGCGAAGGGACCGATTGGCTGGTGAAAATTTTCAACCGCATCTCGATAGGCGAAGGCCGTCCGGAAGATGCACAGTTATTGTTGGATATAAGCGACAATATCGAAGGAAAATCGTTCTGCCCGCTCGGCGACGCCGCCGCGTGGCCAGTGCAAAGCGCGATCAAGCAGTTTCCGGAAGATTTTAAGAAGTGGCTGGCAAAGAAGGCCAATGGTAACGGAGTAGAGGCGAAAGTCTAGGTGCGGGGAATCGAGGGGCAACAAAGATCTCGGATGGCCATACCGCGTAGTATAAAAAACTCGGTTTCAGTGTTCGTTTTAACGTTGGTGCTGTCCGCACTTGCGTTTGCGCAACCAAGCAGCCTTGGCACGTCTCAGCGGGTTGCGACGCTCACTGCTGCCGAGTTCAACAAGCGAATGAGAGCGGCATACCCGAATGCCGAGATCGAATCGCTCCGCGGATCTTTGAATCTTTATAAGGTCACGTATCGCTCGGTTGACGCAAAGGGAAAGAACGCGGTCCTTTCGGGCCTTGTGGCCCTGCCGGAGCAAGGAGCTCCGAATGGCTTGATCGTCTTCAATCACGGGACTATGGTGTCGCGAAAAACGGTGCCGTCCGCCTATCGGGGTGATGCAAAGGCCAGCGAAACACAGCATGCGTTGCTCGCTTTCGGGTCCGGGGGTTACGCCATCGCGATGCCGGATTATATTGGACAGGGCGATCACAAGGGTTCGGCCCATCCGTATCCTGCCAGCGTGACGAACGCCCGGGCCGGCGTAGACCTGATAAGCGCCGCCCGCGAGGTTGCCCGGCGAAATCGCGTGACGGTCGGCAGGCCGCTTTTTGTCACGGGCTACTCAGAAGGCGGCGGTGTCGCAATGGCCCAGACGCGTTTGCTTGAGCGGTCGAGCGACCCAATGCATCGGGTGACCGCGGCGGCACCGGCGGCGGGGCCGTATGACCTATCGACTACAACGATCGATTTCATGGCCGAGCGGCCGGTCGATCAGTTAGGGTTTGTATTGAGAACTTTTCTGTTGGGATACGGGATCCATTCGCTGCACAAGAATCAGGGGGTCAAGATCGCCGATTACTTCAAGAAGTCGATGGCTTTTACGATCAATCTTGCTTACGGCGGCGGGATCTCGGATGAGGATGTGGTCAAGCGACTTGGGCTGACCGCCGTTTTGATGCGTGCGAACAATGATCTTTACAACGTGATCACGGACCGATTTAAGAACGCGATCGAGAAGAGGGACTTTTCGGACCCATTCCTTCGTCAGCTTCGCGATAACGATAGCTTTGATTGGTCGCCGCGGACGAGAATGCTCCTGATCGCCCTCGTGAACGATTCGGTCGTGACGCCGAAGAATACGCAGGTTGCCATGCGAACGATGCGGCGTAATGGCGTGGGCCGTGACACGCTGCGGCAATCGATCATTCAGGACAAAAGCCTGAACCATCTCAACGCAATGCCGGAGTCACTACTGCGGGCAAGGCTCTTCTTCGACAGAGGTTTCGCGGGGGTTCGTGAAATAGACGACAATTAGATAACATTTAGGTTCGATTTGAGAGGTAAATATTTATGGGAAAAGGCGATAAAAGAACAAGACGCGGCAAGATCTTTGCCGGAAGCTACGGCAAGACGCGCCCGAAGGGCAAGAAAAAAGGCAATACCGCCCCGGCCGAAAAGAAGGGATAGATCTCACGATCCTTTTTCCTCTTCTTTCCTCTTCTTCCGTGGCCCGATCCTGATCAACCACGGAAGAAGAGGAATAAGAGGAAGGACGAAATACGAGAACTGGGACGCGAGGATCGGACACCATTAGATGTCAACAGAACTAGTAAAAGTAACCATCAACGGCCAGGAGGTCGAGGCGGAGAAAGGAGCCGTCCTGATCGACGTATGTAAGGAAAACGCCGAAAGCATTCCGTCCTTCTGCTACTACAAGGACCTCGAACCGCAGGCTTCATGCCGGATGTGTCTTGTGCGGATCGATAAGATGCCCAAGCTTCAAACGTCCTGCACGATCAAGGTGACCGACGGCATGGTCGTTACCACTCGCAGTGCCGAGATCGAGAAAGCACAGCGGTCGATGGGCGAATTTTTGCTCGCGAATCACCCGCTTGACTGTCCGGTCTGCGATCGCGGCGGCGAGTGCGAACTGCAGGAGGTGATTTTCGACTGGGGAGATGTGGAAGAACGGTTCACCGAACCGAAGAACGTCCAGCCGGAAAAGTACCTTTCGCCGATCATCGCCAACGACCCGCAGCGGTGCATTCTGTGCAAACGCTGCACTCGCGTTTGCAGCGAGTGGATGGGAGAAGACGCCATCGAGGCCGCGAACCGCGGCGTGAATACGGTTATCGGGACCTACGGCGGATGGCTCGACTGTTCGCAATGCGGCAACTGCATCGAGGTGTGCCCGACCGGAACACTGCTCGACGGTGTTTATCGCCACGAGACCAGGCCATGGGAGCTTGACCAGATAGTGTCGACCGATGTCTATTCGTCGGACGGAATGCAATTGAGCATCGGATCACGCGGCGGCAAGGTGCATCGCATCGTCGCCCGCGACCGTTATGTGAACGGGCTGAACGGTGAGTTTCTGGATGTTAAGGCCCGCTTTGGCCACGAGTTCATCAATCATCGCGGCCGGCTGAAAACGCCGCTTATTCGCTATTCAAAAGGCGGGAAGCTGATCCCGGCCACGTGGGACCAGGCGATCGCACTCGTCGCGAAGAAGTTTGAGGAGAGTGCCGGATCCGTCGGCGTCGTCGCCAGCCCGCGGCTAACGAATGAGTCGCTGTTCGTGCTTGGCAAGTTTGCGGAGGAAGCAATAAAGGGCCCGATGGGTGTCGACGACCGCGGCGATATGTCGGCGTTCTTTGCCAACCTGAGCGCTCCGCTGGCGACGCACCGCGATATCCGATACGCGAAAACGATCGTCCTCATCGGCGGCGAGCCGGAAGAGGAGCAGACGTTCACCGCCAAGCAGATGCGCCAGGCCGTCAGAAATGGCGGAGCGAAACTCATCATCGTTAATGACACGCGGACCAATCTGGTCCGCCAGGCGGCGACGCAGTTTATCCACATCGCACCGAATTCGTATGATGCGTTCGTGCTTGCCGTCTTTGGCGGACTCGATGACGCGGCGGCGGCCAATAAGCTTGGCATCGCCGCTTCCGAACTGGACGCATTTCGCAAGACGATCGAGGGAACCGACGGTGACCTTGTGCTAATGGCCGGCAACGAGCTCTCGCCCGAAGCTCAGGCTGTGATCGCCGGATCTGCCGGGACATTTGCCTCTGATACGGGCCGCGTGCTGCTTCATCCGCTGCCGCTGTACAACAACTCGGTCGGGGCGATCGATATCCTGCCGGAGGCCGGTACCGCTGCCGATACGGCCGCGAGGTCGAAGGCATTGCTCATCGCGGGAAGCCTGCAGGATCCGGAGCTATTGCAGGGCAAGGATTTTGTCGTTGTTCAGGAATTATTTGAAACGGAAACGACGGCCTTTGCGGATGTCGTGCTGCCCGCCGCTTCGTTTGCCGAGATTGACGGGACTTACACGAACAACGCCGGCAACGTCCAACGCGTTCGCCGGGCGATCGACCCGCTGCATCAGTCGAAGCCGGATTGGATGATCACGAATCTTATAGCTCGCGAAATGGGCAGCGATCTCGGTCTTGAATCGTCGGCATCCGGTGTGTTCAGGAAATTGGCCGATTCCGTCGCTGGTTATGACGGCCTGCGTTACCCGGCTTTGAAGGATGAATCGAATCCTGTACAGGCAAAGCACGCGATCGCGCCGGGCCGCGACGTCTCGGCGGCGGTCGAGGCTCTCCGAAAGAATGTGGATGATTCGGGAGCGCCGGGCGAAAAGATCGCGATCACGCCGCGTATCGGACACAAACTCCACCGGCTGACGACCCTGACCAGTAAAACGCCGCAGTTTCACCTGCTGGCGCACGGTAACCCGAAACCGCCGAATCTTCTGCTCGCGCCGCTCGAACAGTTTGGGCTTGACGGTACGCCAAAGCCGGAAGGAATAGCGGAAGCGGCCGCGGTCGGCGTTGGCGACAGGACCAATCCGGGCGGAAGATAGTCGGAAGAAGGAATTTGCCTGACAGATTATATGATTATTCTTCAAGCGAGTATGTGAGCTACACACCGGCAAGTAAGGTCAGCGTAAAAAGGGAGCCTTTCTGGGTCAGTGTTTTGCGACTCAGGGCGAAGAATGCCTTCGGCGGTTACATCGTTAAAGACGTAACTATGTATATTAGAAATAAAGAAGTCGTACTTGCGGACGGTCTTTAGGAAACAGTCGTCCCTATCACAATGAAATACCGAGTCCTGATCGAACAAGATGAAGATGGAATTTACGTGGCTGAAGTGCCTTCGCTTCCTGGATGCATAACTCAGGGCAAAACGCGTAATGAGGCTCTCCAAAATTCCAAGGAAGCGATCGAGTTATATCTTGAAAGTCTTGAAGCCCACGGCGATCCGATTCCACCGCCGATTTCGGAAGAGATCGTGGAGGTTGCGGTTTGAGTCAAATTCCCCGCGTTTCGGGACGCGAAATCGTTAAAGCGTTGAGTAAGATCGGCTATGAATTTGATAGGCAACGCGGCAGTCACATGATCGTGCGTCAGATAGAGCCGCCGTTCCGACGCATTGTGGTCCCTGATCATAAGGAGGTTGCCAAAGGGACTCTGCGCGGCATTATTCGTCAAACCGGAATAACGGTCGAACAACTCAAAACTTTGTTGTAATCTATGGAATCTGCTCTCAAAACCGCATTTCCGTTTATCGTTTACAGCGTTGCGATCCTGCTCGCCTTCCAGGGCGTGTTGATGATCGTGGCGTACACGGTCCTAGCGGAGAGAAAAGTTCTCGGCTGGATCCAGGGCCGTGTCGGGCCGAACCGAGTTGGGCCGTGGGGCGTGCTGCAGCCGTTCGCCGATCTTTTGAAGTTCATCTTCAAGGAAGACCTCGTTCCCGACAAATCGACGAAATTCGTTTATTTCCTTGCGCCGCTTGTGGCCCTGACCTGCGCCCTGCTGCCGATCGTGGTTTATCCGTTCGGGCCGCCGATCGCCGACCCGCTGGGGTGGCTTGTCCCCTACGTTGCGGATTGGCCAACGCTTGGGCCCGCCATCACCTGGATCGCGGAACAGGCACTCAATATGCCGTTGACCATCGCTCAGATCGATGTCGGCGTACTTTTCGTGCTCGGCATAACTTCGGTCGGTGTTTATGGCATCGCGCTTGCGGGGTGGTCGTCGAACAGCAAGTACTCATTGATGGGCGGGCTGCGTTCTTCGGCACAGATGATCTCGTATGAACTGGCGATGGGGGCGTCGATCCTCGGCGTCGTGATGCTTGCCGGGACGCTCGATCTGAACGGGATCATTTTTGCCCAGACGACCTCGCCGTTCAAGTGGTTTATAATTCCGCAGTTCATCGGGTTCGTTGTTTTCCTGATCGCGGCATTCGCCGAAACGAACCGTGTACCGTTCGATCTGCCCGAGGCGGAAACGGAGCTGGTCGCCGGTTTCCACACTGAGTATTCCGCCTTGAAGTTCGCTTTGTTCTTTATGGCCGAGTACGTGAATATGTTCACCGTCTCGGTAATGACAACGGTGCTTTTCCTGGGTGGATGGTATGTGCCGGGATTGAGCCATATCTTTGATGTCGGCTCGATCCCCTATGCTCTGGTGAGCCACCTCGCATTTATCGGCAAGATCTGTGCTTTTCTTTTCTTGTACATCTGGGTCCGAGGAACGCTGCCGCGGTTCAGGTTCGACCAACTGATGAACTTTGGCTGGAAGTTTCTGTTGCCGCTTGCGATAGCGAACGTGATCGTCACGATCGTTGTTGTTTACTTTTTGAATAGTTAGTTTTTTCAACGGGATGGGCAGGATATTTAGGATATTGGTTGAACAGGGGCGTAACGCGAAAGGCAGGAATCATTTATATCCTGTTCATCCTGTTAAATGAACATATGGCTTCGACCGTACTCTTTTTCGTTTTCGCAGGGTTCGCCATCGCGTGCGCGATCTCGTTGGTGTATCACAAGAACCCGCTGTACAGTGCCATTTCGCTTGTGGGTGTTTTTATCGCGCTGTCCTGCATTTACGTTACTCTGGCGGCACCGTTTATCGCGGCGGTTCAGGTGCTGATCTATGCCGGCGCGATCATGGTGCTGGTGATATTTGTGATCCTGCTGCTGAATCTGGACGAGGACAAGCCCTTGAACCGCCTTCGATACTTGTATGCGGTCGGCGGCGGGCTGGGATTGATACTTTTGGTTCAGACGTTCTTCATCTTCTACGTCGTGCTGCGGGCGCCAAAGCACGCGGTCAATACGGCCGAGACGGCCGGGAAAACCGCGAGCATCGGTCAGGCGATGTATACCGAATACCTGCTGCCCGTGGAAATCGTGGGCGTGCTGCTCCTGATGGCGATCATCGGCGGCGTCATTCTCGTCCGGCGGCTCGAACCGACGCAGTTGAGACTTGTGGTAAATGAAGAACTGGACCGCCGAAAAGAGGAACAGGAAAAGGATGATTTTCGGATCGCTCTTTAGATATCGATCTTAGACGAGCGATCAGAATCGGAAAGAACGAAACTTTTTGTATATGGAGCCGAGTTTAGCCAGTTATTTGGCACTTTCAGGAATATTGTTCACCATAGGCGCGGTCGGCGTGGTCTTTAAGCGCAACGCGCTTGGCATGTTCATGTGCATCGAACTGATGCTGAACGCCGTCAATCTGACGTTCGTTGCTTTTTCGCGTTACTACGCCGACGTGACGGGGCAGCTTTTTGTCTTTATGGTGATGAGCGTCGCCGCAGCCGAAGCCGCCGTCGGCCTCGGGATAATCATCGCGTTCTTCCGCAACCGTATATCGATCGACGTGGACGACGCGAGTATTTTGAAGGATTGACGGAGCGCGGACTCTTGTCCGCTTGAGCGAAGCGAAAAAGTATATGCTCAACGCTGACGTTCTTACATTCCAGGAATTTGTGACGCACGAACCGCTGCCATTGTCGAAAATTCAAGGGGCCGTTCTTGAGTTTTTGCAGGGGCGGGACGATGCCGTTCTGTTCGGTGCTCAGGCTGTCAACGCCTATGTCAGCGAACCGCGTGCGACGCAGGATGTCGATATAATGTCGAACCGCGCTCACGAGTTTGCCGAGGAACTGCGTGAACATCTAAGTGAGCGGTTTCATATCGCGGTTCGCGTTCGCGAGGTTAAGGACAAGGGATTGCGAATCTATCAGGTGCGAAAAGAAGGCAACCGGCATCTGGTCGATGTTCGCATAGAGAGCCATTTGCCGGGCTCGCGACTCGTCGAAGATATAAATGTTTTAGAGCCTGTCGAATTGATTGTCAGTAAAGTTTTGTCGTACGACTCGCGACGCGGCAAACCAAAGGCCGGAACCGATTGGCGGGATCTGGGAATGCTGCTGGTGCGATTTCCTGAGTTGAAAACTGGCGAAGGCGAAGTCTCTCGATTGCTTCGAGAAAGACAAGCAAATGAGTTCGCAATAAAGTTTTGGCAGGAACTGGTCGGTCAAGATTTCAGCGTCGGTGAAGACGACGATCTGAGTTTTTAGAATGATTGAGAACGATCTACTAAGCATAATCATCTTCGCACCGCTGGCCGGAGCCGTTATCAACTGGCTGATTGGCGGCAGGTTGAAGAACGAAACCTTTAGCGGCCTGGTCGCCTGCGGGGCGATCGCGGTTTCGACGATCGTGGCGTTCATGATCGCGTTTGGGATCGGGACGCCGCATGCCGGAGCGTTGATCGACCCTGAGGGCCGGCCCATCCTCGACCACTTGTGGACGTGGATACAGGTGGGTTCGTTCCGGGCGGACTTTGGCCTCGGGATGGACGAACTTTCGGGCATCTATGCCTGCTTCGTTACATTCGTTGGGCTGCTGATCCACATATTCGCGACCGGCTATATGCGCGGCGACAGCGGGTTCTATCGCTTTTTCGCGTATCTGAACCTGTTCATGTTCGCAATGCTCACCCTGGTGCTGGCGGACAATTATCTGTTGATGTTCGTCGGCTGGGAAGGCGTCGGGCTTTGCTCCTATCTTCTGATCGGCTATTACATCAAGAAAGATGAAGCACGCGAGGCGGCAAAAAAGGCCTTCGTTATGAACCGTATCGGCGACTGGGGCGTACTGATGGGGATCTTCCTTATCTTTACGCTTACAGGTTCGATCTCGTTCTTTGATAAGACGGTCGACGGTGTCGAGGTGCAAAGCGCCTTTTCGTTTATCGCCACTCACTTCACTTCGGCCGATCCGTTCACCTGGGGAGCGATCGTTGCTGGCGGGTTGACCACCGTCGGGGTCCTTTTGTTCATCGGAGCGACCGGCAAGTCGGCGCAGATACCGCTGCTGACGTGGCTGCCGGACGCAATGGCCGGCCCGACGCCTGTTTCCGCGCTTATCCATGCCGCGACGATGGTCACGGCAGGCGTTTACCTGGTCGTCCGGTCGAACGTGATCTACCAGTTGTCCCCGACCGCAATGTGGATCATTGCCGTGATCGGAACGGCGACGGCCCTTTTTGCGGCCACCATCGCGATCGCCCAAAACGATATCAAGAAAGTGCTGGCCTATTCGACCGTTTCGCAACTCGGGTTTATGTTCCTCGCCGCGGGTGTCGGGGCGTTTGTCGTCGCGATCTTTCACGTGATGACGCACGCCTTTTTTAAGGCCCTTCTGTTTCTCGGATCGGGCTCGGTCATTCACGGAATGCACCACGAGCAGGATATGCGGCGGATGGGCAACCTGAAAAAGTATATGCCCGTCACGTTCCTCACGATGGCGGCGGGCTGGCTTGCGATCTGCGGTATTCCGATATTCGCCGGGTTCTTTTCAAAGGACGAGATACTTTACAAAACATTCGCCGCCGATACATATTTTCCGCAGCGGCCGTTCCCCGGAGAGGAATATCTGTGGGTGATCGCGACCTTTACGGCCGTCCTTACCGCGGTCTATATGACCCGGATGATGATCATGACATTCTGGGGCAAGGAGCGGTTCCACGACGAACTGCCCGATGCCGATCATCCGCACGATGCTTTGGCGGAATCCGCAGAACACGATGCTCATTCATCCGCTACGGCGAGTGGCATTGACGACGACGACCATCATCATGCGCTGCCGCACGATTTTAAACCGCATGAATCGCCGTGGACAATGACGGTTCCGCTTATCGTCCTGGCGTTTCTTTCGACCGTGGGCGGACTTGTTGGCGTTCCCTACGCGATGAGCTCTGTCTTTGGCGCGGGTGATATCAACGTATTTGAACACACACTTGAACCCGTGGTCGCAAAAGAGATCGGAACAGGCGAACACGAGCCGGCCTCGGTCGGCAGCCCGGACGTAAAGCATTTCTATGCCTCGGCACCGGCTGCGGGCGGTGAATCGCACGATACGCATTCGCCCGAGGTAGTCGCGAAAGAACGCGGGCTGGCTGCCCTTTCGGTTGTCCTTGCGGCCCTCGGCATCGGGATCGGATTTTTCCTTTTCTGGAAAACGCCGCTCCGCAAAATGCCCAGGATACTTGAGGAAAAATGGCGGCTTGATGAGTTTTACAACAGCTACATCGTCGATCCGCTGGCGAACTTTTCGCGCGACGGCCTTTGGAAGGGCTTTGACCTCGGCTTTATCGACGGCATCGTGAACGGCGTCGGCCATTTCGTAACCGAACTCGGCAACGCGGCGCGTCAGGTGCAGGTGGGCTTTGTGCGAAGCTACGCGGCAGTGATCATGCTCGGTGCGGTGGTGCTGCTCGGATATTTTATTTATTACGGTTTGAAGCTGGTCGGCTAAATGGCTCACGAAATTCGTGAGTCGACTGATTAAGAAATGGATCTCATCACCGAAAATCTTTTGACCATTCTCATCCTGGTGCCGGTTTTGGGAGCGCTTTGTGTGCTTGGGTACCGGATGTTTTTGAAGGACGAGAGTGCTCTAAAATGGGTAACGCTCGCCGCGACCCTGGTCAATTTTCTTCTCTCGCTGTTTCTCCTATTCGACAGCGGAACCCAGCCATCCAGCGGATTCTCATTTGAAGAGAATGTCCCATGGATAAGCGCGATCAACACGAATTACCACGTGGGCGTCGACGGCCTGAGCCTCTGGCTTGTAGTGCTGACCACGTTCATAATGCCGATCGCGGTTATCTCGGCATGGAACGCGATCGAAAAGAAGGTAACAGCGTTTTACATCTTCATGCTCCTGCTCGAAAGCGCGATGATCGGGGTTTTCGTTTCGCTGGACCTGCTTGTGTTCTATTTGTTCTTTGAGGCATCGCTGATCCCGATGTTCTTTCTTATCGGCGTCTGGGGCGGCGAGAATCGCATCTATGCGGCGGTCAAGTTTTTCATCTTTACGGCCCTTGGCAGCTTGCTGATGCTGGTTGCGATCATATGGCTTTACTTCGCCTATGCGGCGATCCCCGGTGGACTGGCTGGGGGAACGTTTGATTTTGTAGTGCTTTCGAACGCCGTCAAGCTGAACCTTCTGACGTTTTCATCCACGGCGGGTACGTTGTTGTTCTTCGCCTTTGCCCTGGCGTTCGCGATCAAGGTCCCTCTGTTTCCTGTCCACACATGGCTGCCTGACGCTCACACGGAAGCTCCAACCGCGGGATCGGTGATTCTTGCCGCCATCCTGCTGAAGATGGGAACGTACGGACTGATGCGTTTCAACTTCACGCTGTTTCCCGAGCAAAGCCGCGAATGGGCGTGGCTGTTTATCACCCTGGCGGTGATCGGCATCATTTACGGTGCCCTTGTCGCGATGGTCCAGCCCGATATGAAACGCCTTGTCGCGTATTCGTCGGTCGCCCACATGGGCTTTGTCGTGCTCGGTATGTTCTCGTTCACCGAATGGGGAATGCAGGGAGCGGTCTATCAAATGCTCAACCACGGGGTTTCGACGGGCGCGTTGTTCCTTCTGGTCGGTTTCATTTATGAACGCCGGCATACCCGCATGATCGCGGACCTTGGCGGGTTGGCCAATGTTATGCCGACCTATGCCACCATCTTCGTCATTGCATCGATGTCATCGATCGGCCTGCCATTCCTTAACGGGTTTGTCGGAGAGTTTCTGATCATGATCGGGATGTGGAAGTCGAGCGCTCTTGACTCGGTCCTGTGGCTCGGCTGGAATTGGAACTATGTCGCAACGATGCTTGCCGGAACCGGAGTTATCCTTGCGGCGGTTTATCTGCTTTGGCTCGTACAGCGGGTCTTTTTTGGGAAGATCACGAACGACAAGAACCGCTCCCTCTCCGATCTGAGCTGGCGCGAGATCGGCCTGATCGCACCGCTTGTATTCCTTATGGTCTTTATGGGCGTTTATCCGCGGCCTTTCCTGGAGCGATCGGAGCCGGCGGTAACCGAGATCCAAAAGCAGGTCACGCATCGGGCGGGAGGCGAGGTGGAACAGGTCAAGGCATCGCCCGCCGAACCATCGGGACACTGAGAAATGATCAGAAGTTTGACAATTCTGGTTACTGTGCTCGCGCTGGCCACGCTTGCCGCCGGCCAGACGTTTTACGGCACGACCGACATCCAGGCCTTTCGTGAAGGACGCGATCGCGAATTTCGCGACGCCGCGGCCACACCGCTAATGGCCTCGGATCGTACGGAGTTCAAGGGCCTCCGCTACTTCCCTGTCAACGCAATGTTCCGGGTTACGGCGGAATTGGTCAGGACGGAAGCCGAAAAGGTATTTCAGATGCCCACGTCATCGGGGAATTCCAAGAAGTTCGTTAAATACGGCGTCTTGAAGTTTGAGCTAGCGGGCAAGCCGTTCACCTTGAGTGTGTATCAGGCCGACGCTGAGAGCCGGGCACGAAACCCCGAATTTGCGGACCTGCTGTTCATTCCGTTTCGCGATCATACCAACGGAACGGAAACTTACGGAGCGGGCCGATATCTTGATATCAGGATGCCGCCGAGCAGCAATGTGACGCTGGATTTCAATCTGGCATACAACCCAAACTGTGCTTACGGAAGCAGCAGGTATTCCTGCCCCGTGCCGCCGAGAGAAAATTTTCTTCGGACTAGGATCGTCGCGGGCGAACTGAATTACGAACACCAGGCAAAAAGGTAATAACGTCCCGGAATCATCAGAATGAACGTAATTTTCTTTGCACAACTTGTCCCCCCTGACGTCAGCATCTCGGCGATCTTGCCGGAGATCGTTGTCGCCTTTGCCGGTATCCTGGCAATGATCTACGACAGCTTCTACCCGAATGAACGCCGCGTCACAAGCATCATCTCGTTGGTCGGGCTGGCGGTTTCGGCCGCTATTTTGGCCATGATGTGGACCTCTCCGCAGCCGCCCTCCGCCTTCAACGGCATGATAGCCCACGACAGTTTGCGGATGGCATTCTCGTTTGTTTTTCTTATTGTGACGGCTGTAACGATCCTTGTTTCGAGTGTCTGGGTAGAGAATGAGAACGTGCCCGCCGGTGAATATCACGCCCTGCTGATGTTCGCGACGTTCGGCATGATGCTGATGGCGTCGGGCAACGACCTGGTCGTGGTGTTCCTCGGGCTCGAAACGCTCTCTATCGCGACTTACGTGATGGCGGGTTTCCGCAAAGGCGATCTGAAATCGAACGAATCCGCAATGAAATATTTCATTCTCGGCTCGTTTGCCTCCGCCTTTCTGCTCTATGGAATGGCCCTGGTCTATGGTGCTACGGGAACGACCAACATCACTGAGATCGCCGCAAGGACCACCGACGCCAATTTTCCCGGACTTCTTCTGATCGGGGCGGCGATGATGATCATCGGATTCGGTTTCAAGGTCGCGACGGTCCCCTTCCATATCTGGACGCCGGACGTCTATGAAGGCGCCCCGAGCCCCGTTACGGGCTTTATGGCGGCCGGGCCTAAATCCGCCGCTTTTGCATCGTTTATCCGAATCTTCGTGCTTGGCTTTCCGTTCGTTGCAAGCGTCCCCGCCTCGGGCTATTTGCACGAATCCTGGATCACGGTATTGAGCATCATGGCGATCCTGACGATGACCGTCGGAAATGTAGCGGCCATTTTGCAGAACAACATCAAGCGGATGCTTGCCTATTCGTCGATCGCGCACGCTGGTTATGCTCTGGTCGGGTTCCTTGGGGCGGGAGCCGCTTCAGATGCGGCCGAGCGGGATGCGGCCGTTGCGTCGGTCGCGTTTTACATGCTGGCCTATGCCGTCACCAATCTTGGGGCATTTGGCATTGTCACCCTGCTCGGCCAGCGGAACGACCGCCGCACCGAGTTTGAGGATTACAACGGGATCGGATTCAAATCTCCCTTGCTCTCGTTCTCGCTCTCACTGTTCATGCTTAGCCTTCTCGGGATTCCGCTGACCGCGGGGTTCGTAGGCAAGGTGCTCGTGTTCAGCCCCGCGTTGGAAGCGGGCAACACGCTGCTCACGATCGTGGTCGTCGCCGCCGTTCTGAACACGGCGATCTCTGCGTATTACTATTTGCGGCTGATCGTTGTGATGTTCTTCAGGGAAAGGACAACCGAGTGGCTTGAACCGAAAATGCCCACTGCGTTCGCGGCGGCCCTGCTGATCACGGCGGCGGGCGTGTTGTATCTCGGCATTTTCAGCGACAGCGTGATCGAAAAATTCTCGAAGGCCGCCCCGACGATCGGGGCCGTGATCAGACGATAGCTGCGGGCCCAAAATGTTCACGGAACTTGTTGTCGAGAATTGGCCGCGAAAGGCCGCTTACGAATTCTTCAGGGATTACGAGGACCCGTTCTTTAATTTCACCGCCAGTGTCGATATCACCAGGCTCTACTCCTTCGCAAAGAAAAATGGGCTTTCGATCTCGCTGGCAATGCTCTATCACATAATGGCGGCCGCAAACGAGATACGTGAATTTCGCATCCGGCTCCTCGATGGCAAGCTGGTCGAATTTGATGAGGTCCACGCCACACAAACGATCCTGAACGACGACGAAACGTTCTCGTTCGCCTATTTCAAGATGCAGCCCGATGTGTTCCAGTTCGACACAAACGGCAAGTTCGCGCTTGAGGAATACAAGCGGCTCAGATCGTTCGATGTCGAATCGGATCGCCTTGACCTGATCTATTTCAGTGTCATCCCGTGGGTCTCGTTTACCAGCTTCAAGCACGCCAGCCGCCTCGACCGCACCCAAACTGTTCCGCGGATCGTTTTCGGCAAGATATTCGATGACGGCACCGAAAAAAAGGTCCCGCTGTCGATCGAAGCAAATCATACGATCATGGACGGTTTCCACGTCGGGAAATTGTTCAATCGCTTTCAGGAATTGATCGATGGCCTTTCATCAGCTATCAGCTATGCGTTATCCGTTATGCCGACGATATCTTCGAAATAGCGGATAGCGTTTAACGAATAGCGAATAATTTGAGAAGGATGAACACGGTTGCGACCATCGACAAACTCCAAGATGCGTGGATACCGGCGATCTATCGTGACAGGGTCCGCACCCAAAGAACGCGTTCGTACGAGATGGATATCCCGGAACGCGAGAATAAGGCCGACATTCTTTTTACGCTTCTCGGGATAGATCTGAAGGTAGGAAACCGGAGGTTCGCATGTCCCGATCTGGCAACGGCGAGATATCTGCAAACCTTCGCGCGGCTCGGATGCGGCAGCGTGGCAGTTCCATACGACATAACCAAGATATCGGTCCTCGCGGATGAACTCGAGGTCGCCTGGCACAAGATGCTTTTGCAGAACAAACAATGTAACGCAGACAGTTCGCCCCAGGCCCTTGGTCGGGCAAGGGCGGCCCTGATCCGGCAGGTGAGGGCCGAGATCGCCGAGCTAGGAGCCGGCGAAAAGATGCCCGAGTTCAAAAGCCGATCGACGGGCGGGGTTGCGGCCCGGACTCGACCGGACAAATAAAATACTGCTATAATCATCAAATTGTTCAGGAACCGGGGGTTTCCGCTTCCTGAATTTTTAACGTGTATGCTAGACGCCGCGCAAAAACCCAGTGTTGAGGAACTTCCGTTTCCGTATAACAGGCGTGCATTCTGCCGCTATGAGCCGATCGAGAAAACCATCGATCACGCTCGCGTACTGATCGTGAGTTGCCTGCTGCGGTACGAATCGGACCTGTCGGACCTCGCGCGTGAGGAATGGGCGGGATCGATTGAAAGCAAGCTGCGTTTCGAAAGATTTGTCGGTGGCATGGCGTGTGACAATATCGCAAAGAACGTCCAACGGCTGGTCCGGCAGCCAAAGACCGTCACTGTGCATCTTTCAGAGATCTCACGGGCCGTTCGCGACTTCAAGCCGGACGCTATTGTAATGAGCGGCACGTATCAGGATTTCGATTACTACGATCCAAAACAACTCGACGCGTTCAAAACTTTTGTTCGCAAAACAAAGGTCCCGGTACTTGCCATTTGTGGTTCGCACCAGCTTGTCGCAACGGCCTTCGGCGGGAAACTGACAACGCTCGACAACCTCGGCCTTGCGGAAAAACGCACCAACCGGCAGGTCGAGTACCAGTACCGGTTCGTGAAGATCACCGACACGACTGACCCGATCTTTGACGGCATCGAGGACGAAACATCGGGCATCTGGCAGGATTACACAACTGAGGACGACATCCTGCGCGTATGGCAAAATCACGGCGTACAGGTAAATGGCGTCCCCGAGGGATTCAAGCTGCTCGCCACCTCATATCTCTGCAAGAACCAAATGATGGTCAAGAATTCGGACGGCCAACTGATCTACACCGTCCAGTTCCATCTCGAAAAGAGCTTCGAGGACTGGTCAAAGAACCCGACCCGCTGGGAACATCCGAACGAATCACGCGACGGCCGCATCCTTTTTGAAAACTTCCTCAAACTCGCCCTAAAACACAACGCCTGACGATCAGTCGAAGCACTTTTCCGGTACGTTTTCGAGCGTGTTCTTTATGAGCATATCGACAACGGCCTTAAAATCGCCCCCCGATTCTTCAAAGACACGGAGTTGCTCATCGGCAGAGGTGCCGCGGTCAAGTATCGTGTGGATGTGCTCGATCTCTTTGCGTGAGCCGAGCGGATCCACCACTTCATCGACGAAATCGAGGAGTTCACGAATGAGGTCTTTGACCGGCACTTCCTTTTGCTTGCCGAGGTCGAGGAGCTTGCCGTCAAGGCCGTAGCGGATCGCCCGCCACTTGTTCTCGAGGATCAGCCGGCGGTGATAAATACGCCAGCCAAGGTTAGAATCGACCAGCCGGTGCAGTTTGCACACGATCGCCTGAAACAGTGCGGCGACCGCGATGGTATCGTCAACGCGGGTCGGGATGTCGCAAACACGGAATTCGAGCGTCGGAAATTTGTAGTGCGGACGCACGTCCCACCAGATCTTCGAACCGTCCGGGATGCAGTTCATCTTTATCAGCAGATCGACGTAGCTTTGATACTGCTGGTACGACTCGAAATGGTCCGGCACCTCGGTTCTCGGGAACTTCTTGAAAACCTCCGAACGATACGATTTCAGTCCCGTGTTGAAGCCCAGCCAGAAGGGTGACGAGGTCGTCAACGCAAGCACATGCGGAAGAAAATATCGGGCCGCATTCATTATCTGGATACGTCGTTCCAGGTCGGGCACCCCGACATGGACGTGAACGCCGAAGATCAACAAGCTGCGGGCCACCATCTGCAGTTCGTCCACCAGGAGCTTGTAGCGGTCACCGTCATAGATCTGCTGTTCAGACCATTTCGAGAACGGATGCGTCGATGCCGCAACGATGTCCATCCCCTTCTTCTTTGCAAGGCCTGAGATGATGCAGCGGAGCTTGGTGATGTCTTCACGAGCTTCCTGAATGTTCGCACAGACGCCGGTACCAACCTCGATCATCGACTGGATCATCTCGGGCTTGATCTTTTCGCCGAGCAATAGAACGCCTTCGTCCAGTATCTCCGAAACATGCGACTTAAGCTCTCGCGTTTCCGGATCTACGATCTGAAACTCTTCCTCGATACCAAGCGTGAATTGTTCGAACATATTGGTTGCCTTTGTGTATGAGCGATGCCTTCAGGCGTCCGACCCGCGTTAAGCTTGTGGCACGATATCCGCTCCGGAACTCACGGTCCGCGGGCGTCCTGACGGTGGTTCCGTCGGCTTCACGCGTAACTCTTACCTCGAATGTACTGCTTCGTGCCTATATTAGCACCTGGTGCACTTTCAACAAAAAACTATCCGCGGCTAAGTTCCTTTGCAACGGCCAAAAAGGCTTCGGCGGCGTGCGAGAGGACCGAGTTCTTTCGATAGATTATGTTTAGCTTTCTCTCCAGCTTCATCTCGACTACCGACGGGCCGGCAAGCTGGCCGCGTTCGATCTCGCCGGCGGCCGCAAGGCCCGGCACTAAGGCAATACCGGCCCCAGTTTCGACCAGCCGTTTGATGGCCTCCAGCGACGGCAGCTCGACCGCTATGTTGAGCGATGTTTTGTTCTTTTCGAAGATCTCAATCACATTCCGCCGATAAGGCGATACCGCATTGTGAGCGATAAATATCTCATCGCCCAGCTCCTTGACGGAAACTGAGCTTTTCGCCGCCAGGGGATGCCCCGGTGCAACGATCAGCTTTAACTCGTCCGTCAGGATCGAAACCGAGCGCAGGCTTTCGTCGTTTGGCTTGAACGAGATTACGCCGAGCTCGACCTCGCGGGCATTGATCTCTTTGGGAATTCGGCTGGCAACGCCGCGCCTGACCTCGATCTTAATGTTGGAATGCCGCTCTCGAAATGCTTGGATAACCGGCAGAATGCAGAACACGGTGTGCTCGTTGGCGGAGATCGTCACCTTTCCCTTGTGCAGGCCTCGAAGGTCGCGAATGGCGCTGCCCGCGGCGTTTCGCAGGTTCAGCATCTGCTTGGCATAACCCACCAGAACTTCGCCGGCAAATGTAAGCGTGCCGTCCTTTGACGATCGGTCGAACAGTGTCTCGCCGATCTCGGCCTCCAGCCGGCGAATTGCCTGACTCACCGCCGGCTGGGTCCTATCAAGCAGTTCGGCGGCACGAGAGAAGCTTTTTTCGCGCGCCACGGTAACTAACACCTCAAGTTGATTTATATCCATCGGTCAATTGGCGGAACCTAAGCCAAACGAAAATTCACGTTCGGGGCTAATCATCATATTACAATATATTATGTAATAATCGGAAATATAACATTGACTTTCCATTTCCCCGTGGATAAGATTGCGACTTGGCCGAGCTATCCTATTCGCTTGGCCGCGACGATCATTGACGGAGAGCTTTATGAGATCAGAGAAGATCGCAATTTTCGACACTACCCTGCGTGACGGCGAACAATCGCCGGGCTGCTCGATGTATCTTGACGAAAAGATCCGCATGGCCCGACAGCTTGAGCGGCTAGGCGTGAACGTCATCGAGGCCGGTTTCCCGATAGCATCGGAAGGCGACTTCAGCGCCGTTCGTGCTGTATCAGCCGAATGCCGAAATTCGACGATCGCCGCCTTAAGCCGGACCGTCGAAGGTGACATTTTCCGTGCGGGCGAAGCCCTGAAAGACGCCAGACATTCTCGCATCCACACATTTGTGGCTACTTCCGATATACACCTAGAGTATAAGCTAAAGAAAACCAGGCCAGAAGTTCTGGCGATGACCCGCAAAGCCGTCCGGGCGGCATCGGGCCTTGCGGATGAGGTAGAGTTTTCGGCCGAAGACGCAACCCGCAGCGATGTTGAGTTTCTGTGCGAGATATTCAACGCCGCGGTCGAGGAAGGAGCGACGATCCTGAACGTACCGGACACCGTCGGCTATACGCTGCCGAATGAATACGCCAGCCTTATTCGGACCATTAGAGAACGGGTCGTAGGCGACCGTGACGTTATCATTAGCGTTCACTGCCACAATGACCTTGGGCTGGCGGTCGCAAACAGCCTGGCGGCCGTTGAAGCCGGTGCGAGGCAGGTCGAATGCACTATCAACGGGATCGGCGAACGTGCGGGGAATGCGTCGCTCGAAGAATTCGTGATGGCCTGTGCCGTCCGGGCGGACAAGATGCCGTTCGAGAACAGCATCGATACGACACAACTCTACCCGGCAAGTTCGCTGTTATCGTCAATAATCAGCTTCGGGGTCCAGCCGAACAAGGCGATCGTCGGCCGCAACGCTTTCGCACACGAGGCCGGAATTCACCAGCACGGCGTTCTGAGCAACCCGCTCTGCTACGAGATAATGACGCCTGAGTCGGTCGGGATCTCGAAGAACGATATTGTTCTTGGCAAACATTCGGGGCGGCACGCGTTGACCTCGCGGTATGAGGAACTCGGTTTCACGTTCGATAATAACGAGATCGCGGAGATCTATACCCGCTTCGTCGAACTCGCAGATAAGAAAAAGAATATCTACGAGCAGGACCTGATCGGTATCGTCAATGAGCGTTCGGCTACGTTGCTTGCGGCCTGAAAGTGTTTCGTTCGCTGTGACCCGTCGATCGCCGAATGTATCTCGATCTTGTGTCCGGGACTTGAATTTGTCCCGGCAATAGTTGTTTCTAGTGAGGACTTGCATGAAGGTAACAGTGCTCCCGGGTGATGGGATCGGGCCTGAGGTAACGCGCGAAGCGATGGGCGTTCTGACGAGCGTCGCGTCGGCGTTCGAGCTTGAGATCGAAACCGAAGAACATCTCATCGGCGGTGTCGCAATCAGGGAGAAAGGCTCGCCGCTGCCCGAAGAAACGAAGGCCGCCTGCCTTAATAGCGAGGCCGTCTTTCTCGGCGCGGTCGGTTCGCCAGACTTTGACCATCTGCCGCCCGAACGAAGGCCCGAGGCGGGCCTGCTCGGCTTGCGGAAGACTCTCGGCGGCTTTGCCAATCTTCGCCCATCGAAAGCGGTGAACGCGCTGATCGACTCGTCGCCGCTGCGTCCCGAGATATTTTCCGGCACGGATCTGCTTATCGTCCGCGAACTTCTCGGCGGGCTCTATTTCGGTACGCCGCGAGGTTTCGAGGACGATCGTTCCGCCGGCTACAACACAATGCGTTACTCGGTCGAAGAGATCGAACGTGTCGCCCGTGTCGCTTTCGAATCGGCCCGAATCCGCAAGAAGAAAGTCACTTCGGTTGATAAGGCTAACGTGCTTGAAACCTCGCAGATATGGCGTGAAACGGTCACGCGTGTCGGCAAGGAGTTTCCGGACGTTGAGCTCGATCACCTTTTTGTCGACGCCTGTGCCATGCACCTTGTCACAGCACCGACGCAGTTCGACGTGATCCTGACCGAGAACCTTTTCGGCGACATCCTTTCGGACGAAGCCGCGGTCCTGACCGGCTCGCTCGGGATGCTGGCGTCGGCAACGATCGGCTCTGACATTGGCCTTTACGAGCCCGTGCATGGCTCTGCCCCGCAGATCGCCGGGAAGAATATTGCCAATCCGCTAGGCACGATAGCGTCAACGGCAATGCTGCTGCGATACTCCGCGAAGAACGAAGCCGCGGCGGCCGCGATCGAGGACGCCATCGAGAAGGTGCTTGAAGACGGTTGTCGCACTGCGGACCTTGCTCCGTCAGGCTATGCTCAACTTGTCTCGACCGAGGAAATGGGCCGGCTCGTTCGCGAACGTGCTATCGACGCCGCAGGCGGACGGCTTGCTTCACAGGCCGCTTGAGAGGACGATGACGACGCTTTACGACAAGATCTGGGACGGGCATATTGTTCATGAGGAAGCGGGCAAACCCTCGCTTCTTTACGTCGATCTACACCTCATTCACGAGGTAACATCGCCGCAGGCGTTCGAAGGATTGAGAACGAATGGCCGCAAGATTCGCCGACCTGATCTTACTTATGCGACCGTCGATCACGCCATCCCGACGCGCGACAGACACTTGCCGTTCAAGGACCCGATCGCGGCTCAGCAGGTTGAAACACTTCGCAGAAACACCCGCGATTTCGGTGTTAAGTTCTACGATCTCGATGCGGTCCAGCAAGGCATCATACACGTTTTCGGCCCGGAACAGGGACTCACGCAGCCGGGAATGACGATCGTCTGCGGCGACTCGCACACGTCCACTCACGGTGCGTTTGGCGCACTTGCTTTCGGCATCGGCACCAGCGAGGTCGAACATGTTCTGGCAACCCAGACATTGCCGCAAACAAAGGCGAAAAACCTGCGGATAAATGTTGAAGGCGAACTGCAATTCGGCGTGACCGCTAAAGACCTGATCCTTGCCATCATCAATCGCATCGGCACGGATGGCGGCAACGGCCACGTCATCGAATACACCGGCTCGGCCATTCGCGGCCTGTCCATGGAAGGCCGAATGACCGTCTGCAATATGAGCATTGAGGCCGGTGCAAAGGCGGGGCTGATCGCTCCGGACGAAAAGACATTTGAATATTTGAATGGCCGGCGATATTCCCCGCAGGGCGAACAGTGGGAGCAGGCGGTTGAAACCTGGTCAAAACTTCCAACAGACGAAGGGGCGAATTACGATAAAACGGTGGAGTTCGAGGCGGCCGCGATCGAACCGTTTGTTACTTGGGGGACCTCGCCGGGAATGTCTACACCGGTGACTCAAGCGGTTCCCGATCTACCTGATTCTGATGAAAATGGCCGAAGATCACTTGAACGCGCTCTTGAATACATGGGACTGGAGCCCGCGCAGAAGATCGAGAATATCACGATCGATCGGGCGTTTATCGGATCATGCACGAACTCACGCATCGAGGACCTTCGAGAAGCCGCTAAAGTTGCAAAGGGCCATAAGGTAAGCGGAAATGTGAACGCGATGGTTGTTCCCGGATCGATGCTCGTAAAGCAACAGGCCGAGGAAGAAGGCCTTGCCGAGATCTTTCTTGATGCCGGTTTTGAATGGCGCGACGCCGGATGCTCGATGTGCCTGGCGATGAACGACGACATCCTTGCCGAAGGCGAACGCTGCGCTTCGACCAGCAACCGGAACTTCGAGGGCCGCCAGGGCCGCGGCGGGCGGACACACCTTGTCAGCCCCGCAATGGCGGCAGCCGCAGCCATCGCCGGGCATTTCGTAGATGTGCGCGAATGGAGGTTTAAGTAGTTGCGGATGGCTTCCAGCGAACCGCTATGAGGCTTTTGAAGAACCTATTTTTGGCGATTTTAGGTCTCTCATTTTGTTCTTCTTATTCTTCTTATTCGGTGGTTTGGCTTTTTTACCACCGAATAAGAAGAACAAGAAGGAACAGGAAAAGCGGAAGGAGGGGCTTGAGGTGCTCAAGTGGGGTTTTTCAACGCGCTCTATCAGCTGATCTTCAAAAACCCAATGAATAAGTTCTTAACCCATACTGGAAAGCTCGCTCCACTTTATCGACCGAACGTCGATACCGATCAGATCATCCCAAAGCAATTTTTAAAGCGCATCGAGCGGTCGGGCTATGGCGAATTTCTTTTCTACGATTGGCGTTTCCGATCGGACGGCACTTTGCTCGCGGATTTCGTTCTGAATGATCCGCGATTTGCCGGTTCTTCGATACTGGTTGCCGGGCCGAATTTCGGCTGCGGCAGTTCACGCGAGCATGCTCCATGGAGTCTGCTGGATTACGGTTTTCAGGTCGTGATCGCTCCGAGTTTTGCGGATATTTTCTACAACAACAGTCTAAAGAACGGCCTGCTGCCGATCGTCCTGCCGGAATCGACCGTTGCGGGACTTGCCCACCGTGCCGAAGCGGAAGCGGGATACAAGGTCACGGTCGATCTGCATACACAGCGCGTGTCGGATAGCGGGGGCCAGCTTGCTGAGTTTGAGATTGATCCCTTCCGCAAACACTGCATTCTCAACGGCCTGGACGACATTGCACTCACCCTTGAGCACGTCGGCCGGATAGACGAGTACGAAGCGAATCCCCAGCATCGGCCCCGATTTTCGTTTCTTCGCAATTGACGCACGTTAAAACTCTTCGTGTTTGCAATTTTAAGACCGGCAAGTTACCATAAAACCCGTTAAAATGGGGATTTGTTCACCTGAAATCCTGCCATTTGGCGACTCATATTTTTCATCATAAGGTTTGCTAATCGCCATTTATGGGTTTTTCGACAATTGCAATTCACGCCGGTAACGAGCCTGATATTGCGACGGGTGCCGTCAGCGTGCCGATTTACCAAACATCGACATACGCTCAGGAAGGCCTCGGGAAACACAAGGGGTTCGAATACGCCCGAACGCAGAATCCGACGCGTTTGGCGCTCGAAAGAAACATTGCCGCGCTGGAAAACGCCCGGTTCGGATATGCCTTTGCGTCGGGAATGTCGGCGATCGACGCGGCCTTGAGGCTGGTGAAGGCGGGCGACCACGTAATACTTGGTGATAATACATACGGCGGCACCTTCCGGCTCTTCAATCGTGTCCTGTCGAATTACGGGATCGAGTTTGACCTCGTAAACACCTCCGACCTTTCGGAACTCGAAAAAGCGTTTCGCCCGAATACAAAGATGGTGTTCGTGGAAACGCCTACGAACCCGGTTATGACGGTTACCGACCTAAAGGCGGTTTCCGACACTGCCCATGCAAATGGAGCAAAGGTCGTATGCGACAACACGTTCATGTCGCCCTATTTTCAGAAACCGCTGGACTTAGGGGTCGACATAACGGTGCATTCGACCACAAAATACCTGAACGGACATTCTGACAGCGTTGGCGGGTTTGTCGCGTTGAATGACGAAGTGGATGCCGAGTGGGTCCAGTTTGTTCAGAATAGCGCGGGGGCGATCCTTTCGCCCTTTGATTCTTTTCTTGTCCTGCGAGGCACGAAAACACTGGCCGTGCGGATGGAGGCCCATGACCGTAACGGACGCGTCGTGGCAAATTTTCTGGCCGAACACCCAGCGGTGCAAAAGGTTTATTATCCCGGACTTGTCTCGCACCCGCAGCACGAGTTGGCCAAACGTCAACAGACCGGTTTCGGCGGCATGGTATCATTCGAAACTGGGTCGCTTGATAAGGCAAAAAAAGTTTTAGAGAACGTCAAGCTTTGTATCCTGGGGGAAAGTCTGGGCGGCGTCGAGTCGCTGATCTCACATCCGGCAACCATGACGCATGCGTCTGTGCCGGCTGAAACCCGTGAACGCCTTGGCATTACGAATGGGCTGGTGAGAATTTCCGTCGGGATCGAAGACGTAGAAGATATAATAAAAGATCTGGATCAAGCCTTAAGTTAGTTTCGAATTACGCGTTTCATGTTGGGGGCACTCCAAATGGGCCGTGAACTCGAAACTAAATAATTATGTTGACTGTCGAGATACATGCCACTTCGCACATCGGCCGCGTCCGCCGAGGTAACGAAGATAACTACCTTATCCTGAACGTTACCCGCTCCAAGGCCTGGACGGGTGAGCAGGCCGACGGCGAATTCGTGATCGAGAGTCAAACGTTCGATGTCGATCTCAATGGAATCGTGCTGGCCGTTTCAGATGGGATGGGCGGCGCCCTTGCGGGCGAGGTGGCAAGCAAAATGGCAGTCGAGTCGGTCTGTGAAAAGATCCTGGCCGAGGACCTGGATGAAACTCTGACGCCCGAATCGCAAGAACACCACCTGATCTCAAAGCTATATAACGCAACGCTTTACGCGAATTATTTGATCCATCAGCAGGGACGTTCCGATGCACAGTTTCAAGGCATGGGCGCGACGTTCACAGGCATGGGTGTTACGCCTGAGGCTGTAGATATCGTTCAGGTCGGTGACAGCCGGGCTTATCTCGTTAGAAACGGAAAGATCTATCAGATCACCAAGGACCAGTCGCTTGTTCAGCAGCTTATCGACGCCCAGCAGATCTCGGCTGAAGAGGCTGAGACACACACGCTGAAAAACGTCATTCTTCAGGCTCTGGGGGCCCAGAACGAGATATATCCGGTTTCTGCTCGCCTTTCTCCAAACAAGAACGACGTAGTGCTCATATGCAGTGACGGATTGTCGAACAAAGTAACAGCGGCGGGTATGCAGCGGATCGTTACCGAAAACCTCGACGAGTTGTCGGCAGCATGCGCGGAACTGGTCACTGAAGCAAATGAGAATGGCGGCGAGGACAATATCACGGTCGTCCTTGCAAAGCTGCTCGGCGACGACCTGCCTGATCCGGAAGGTGAAGAGGTCCAGCTTGAACTGATCGACCTGGGCGGCATCCACGACACGGCGGATCAGGACACCGCCGAGATCCTTTGATGATCAGCTCTCAGCTCTCCATTCGGGCAGTTCATTCGTAACCCGGCGGACGTAGATAGAAGCTCCTTTTACGCTGACAACCTCCACTTTTTCGCCTTCCTCCAACAACGTTTCGCCATCCACTGGAAATGCCGTCCAGATCGAGCCATAGACCTTAACGGCCCCTTCGTTCAACGCACCTTTGCTCGGAGCGGTAACGGTACCAACTTGGCCCGGAAGAGAATCGATTCCCATCTTCACCGTGTTTTCTTCGGAATGTGAAAGGTATTTTGCGAAAATTGTACGCGACATCGCCGTCAGGGCGACCGATATCACGGCGAAAACCGCGAACTGGACGATAAACGGCGCCCCGAGGGCACCGGCCAACGCAGCGGCCAACGCTCCGACGCCGAACCAGAGCAGGAAAAATCCGAGCGAGAAGATCTCGGCGATGATCAGCCCGATCCCGATGATCAGCCACAGTATCCAAATCAATTGATCCATGCGGTTTGTGCGAATCGACTGTGCCAATGATAGCACAAACGTCGGAATGAGCGACCCATCGCCCTGCCGCGTTCTCACCTGCATTGAGGGCCTTTGTGGAACGATTTTTCTATGCTAACCTCACTTAAAATGCTGGGGTGGCGGAACTGGTAGACGCACAGGACTTAAAATCCTGTGAACTAAGGTTCGTGCGGGTTCGACTCCCGCCCTCAGTACCAAGCTAACTCATTTGTTTTTAGAGACTTAGGGACTAGCCCGAAAATTGGCTGGTCTCTTTTTTTGTCTAAAATGTCCCTCGGGGGGGAATTTGGGGGGGAATTTTCGGCGAGAACTCCTTCCATATGTGACTGAAAGTGACCGATTCCGACCGCAGGTGACCCGGCTTTTGCTCTCGGGATTATTCAGTAGTTTTTTCGGCATAACTTTTGCTATCTATGGTCTTGTAAGTTGGAGGACGATACCCGGATGAACAATGAAATACTTGATAACCAGCAGCTCGCAGAAAGATGGCACCTCACCGGATCAGTCGATGCTATTGCGAAGAGGTTCCAGCGACTTCGAGCCTTGCCAAAGTCGAACCCTCGCCATCTAAGAGCGATCAGGATTGGCAATCAAATTCGCTACAGGATCGTCGACATTTTAGAGTATGAAGACCGGATCGCCGGAAAGCGGCGCACTTACGTAGGAGTCGCTGCTTGATCTGCACCCTCGCGAAAGGCTGACGCTACTGACGACTGGAGTGATCGGTCACTGTTTAACCTCGTGCGGGCTATCCAAGAATGGTTTCTTTTCTAACCTATCGGTTGATTTTCGAGCCAGCCAAGTGCCGCGGTTGGGCATCGATCAATCCACGAGGGTTCAAATCTGAGCGATAAAGAGGGCACATTCTTGCCGGCGTATCCCAATCTGTCCAAGTTTGAAATGAAAACTGGGTCCGCCTCGAAAGACGGACCCAGCTTGAATCGCCGCTGTATAACGGCGGCTAATTTTTCTTCGTTTTATCGAGGATCTGTTTCAAGTCTTCGGCGATCGGCATCGGTCGGAAAAACCAGACATTCGAACCACCTGTGTTACCCGTTGGATAAATGCCAAAGGCCGTTTTGGTGGCAGCTCCGACGATGCGAACTAACTGCCCAAATATCTCCCGCGCGTCTTTCCTTTTCCAACCAATTTTCAACATCCGCCAATGAATACGGGTGTGTTGATAAGTTATGGACTGTCCCAGTACATGGGCCCGTTCGAGATGTTCGAATGCAGGGGCTATATCGCCGTTCTCAAGGGATCTGTCAGCACAAATAATCTCTGCATCAATATGTTCGCTAAGCTTGTCCATACCCAATGATTGTAAACCTCGCCTCGGGCCTCGGCCCACGAAGCTCATTTTGCCTACCGCTTCGTTTTTCGCTGTGAACGTCTCCAAAAGAAAATTCCAATTACTGCTAGAAGAGACATCATCAAAAAAGCACCGATCAGGAATAGCACAAACGGATGTTCCGACAATAGATGAGACAAACTCCTTTCCGTTTCCATATTCCGCTTACGCTACGCGATGCGCTTCTAGCTTATTGTCGAGCGAACATTCTGCAATGAGCAAACCCCAATTTACAAATGCGTTTCGTGGCAGCCGAAACCTTCGCGCTCGGTTTGGGCGGTGACGTGAGTGATCTTAAATTCCGAAGTGCAGCATTTATGAACTCGTTCGAGAACCTCGTCGTGCTCCGAGCCCGCGGTAAGTACGGCGTGAACGCTCAGGGCATTTACACCGGAAGTCAATGACCAGACGTGAAGATCATGAATGTCGGCAACGCCTTCAAGCTTGGAAAGCTTATCGCGTAACGTCGCGATGTTTACGTCTGAAGGCGTGCCTTCGAGGAGAACTCCGACCGCATCCTTTAGCAGGGACCATGTGCGCGGCAAGATAAACAAGCCGATGCCCGCGGAGATCAGCGGATCAGCGTAATACCAACCGGTCGTCAGCATAATAATGCCAGCGATGATCACGCCCACGGACGTAAGCATATCCGAAAGTACCTCAAAATATGCGCCCTTCATGTTCAGGCTTTCTTTTGAACCAGCTCGCAGAATAAACACTCCGACGAAGTTTACTATCAATCCGATCGCGGCGACGGCGAGCATTCCACCGCTTTCGACCTCCGGTGGATTCTTGAAACGCTCGTAGGCTTCATAAAGAATGTAAAGCGAGATCAAGATCAATACGACCGCGTTCGTTAGCGCCGCGAGAATCTCGACGCGGTAGTACCCGTAGGTTCTCTCCGGCGAGGCGGGCTTTTCGGCAAACCAAATAGCCAGGAGAGCGAGGCCCACGCCGGCGACATCGGTTAGCATGTGCCCCGCATCGGCAAGCAACGCCAGACTTCCCGTCCACAATCCGCCGA
>JBFWPK010000014.1:0-122133 GCA_050250045.1 Pyrinomonadaceae bacterium
CGTAACCGCGAAAATGAGTCGGTCAGGCGGCCGGCGAGGAAAAACCCGGCCGCTTGAATGACCGACGAAGATCAAAAGAGGCTGTTCGGAAAGAGATTTCTGAACAGCCTCTTTTTCACTTTCGCTCATTCGAACCGATCATCCGAGCGAGAGTGGCTTAAATGTTTTGTTGACTGTATTAGCTCCCTCGCATTTTTGATTTGTTTCGTGCTTTTCGTGGATAAAAGAAGGACGTTCCACGAAAAACACGAAAGAAGAAAATTGATCCAAGACGGAAATCAATCAAAGTTGTTAACCGTCTAGGCTCTTTTGCTTTTTGATCTGTTCCGTGTTTTTCGTGGATAAAAGAAGGACCTTCCACGAAAAACACGAAAGAAGGAAGTACGATCCAAAACGGTTAGCGGATATACAATCTCTCGGCATTCCATAGCGAATACGGCAGGAAGCTTGCCGGGACGAAGTTGCCAACGCGTTGGTTGGCGGCGGAAACGATATGGCGGGACACGATCGAGATAACCGGGGTTTCGTCGGCCATGATCGCCTGTATCTCGTTGAATGCCCGGCGGCGGACATCGGGGTCTGGCTCTTCGGAAAGGCTCGTGGTGAGATGGTCTATCTTCGCCTCCCACGCGGTTGCGGGCTTTTGCTGCTTCGGGTGCCACTGATGGGCGGAACTCGAACTTTTCAGGAAGGTGACGAATCCGGCGGGGTCGGTACCGGTCTGCGTCGTGCCGGCGAGAATGGCATCGTAATCAAACGTGTCCGACCAGCGTTCGGTGACGCCTTTATTGTCGATCGGTGCCACCTGCATGGCAATGCCGAGTTTTGCGAGGTCCTCCTGGATCACGGCGGCCATCAGTCCTCGCGACTCGTCCTCCGCGGGTACGATAAGCGTGAATTCGACGCGGTTGCCTTTCGAGTCGAACAGTTCGGGTTTGCCCGCATTATCGCGCAGGACAAAACCGGCTTCCTTCAACAATGCCCGCGATTGTTCGAGGTCGTACTCCTTGACCGGCAGATTTGGGTCAAGCCACGCTCGGTTCCCGGCGGGGACAAAACCATGTAGCGGCGTTGCCAGGCCACGAAGCTGGTTCGTCGCGATCGAGTTCCGGTCGACCGCGTACGCGACCGCGCGCCGGAATCGTTTGTCGCTGAACCACGCATATTTTGCCGTATTCGTCAGCGATTCGCCGTTGCTTTTTGCGGTATTCAGATTGAACCAAAGATGGTCGGTCCCGAGTCCCGGGCCGGCGTCGAACGGTTTGACCCCTCCATCGTCCGCGATCAGCGCGGCGTAATCGGACGAGCGGATCCGGTCGGAGATGTCCAGCGTACCTTCGCGCAGGCGGGCGATGGCATTGTTCGCGTCAGCGACTACCTCGATCACAAGCGAATCGAGATATGGGAGCTGAGTTCCGGCCTCGTCACGTTTCCAGTAGTTAGTGTTTCTCTTGAGCACAACACGTTCGCCCGGCTGGACCGAATCCACAACGAACGGGCCGCTGGTCACAATTGACCTTGGGTCATCCGGGGCGATCTTCATAGCCTCAGAAAGGGTGCCCTCCTGAAAATTCTTGTTCAAAGCGTGCTTCGGCATCACCGCCAGATTCTCGAGATAATTTTCGACCGCGGCGATCTTCTCCGGAAAGATCAACTGCATCCGACGCTCGTCGACGATCTTCGAACCGATCTCCTGACCGCCCACAAGCAGCGAATCGCGAAAGATGGGCGAGGCGGTACGCTTGTCGTAGATGGCCTTCAGCGTGAACTCGACATCCGCCGTCGTCAATGGCTGGCCGTCTGAGAACTTGAGGCCTTCGCGAAGTGTCACGTCGAGTGTCTGGCCATCCGCTTGCAGCGTGTATGATTCGGCCAGCATCGGAACCTGCTGCTGCTTCTCGTGGTCGAAGGTCACAAGGCGGTCGTTTATGAGAAACAGGGTCACGACAATAGAAGGCACGTCGTCCGCCATGAAATAATTCAATGTCTTCACGGGGCGATTCATGCGATATGTGAGCGTGCCGCCGCTTTTGCCGACGGTTTGCTTCGGCGATACGTTTGCGGCCGAATTGCTGCCTGGCGACGGGCCGCCACAGGACGTGATAAGGAAAAGAGAAAACGCTGCCGCGAGGATGTTTGCCGTCAGGCGTAAGTTCTTTTTCATACAATTTCGTGAACCGAGCGGCGTCGGTGCGCCGGCCTGTATTGGTGGAGGGAGGAGGCTTGGCGAGAAGTTTAAGTGGTTTCGCGTTGCAAATCAATCCTCAATGTTGAAGAATAGCGAAACGCTTCGCCTTGTTGCGACGCGGTACCGCTCGTTTTCGCCGTGCTCAGGCTCATCGTCAGAAAACTTATTCAGGGTGTGCTAATGCTCCTTGCCGTGTCGGCGATCGCGTTTGGCCTGCTGTCGTCGGCCGGGGGCGACGCCCTCACCGCACTGCGCGAGAACCCTCAGGTTTCCGAAGAAACCATCGACCGGCTCCGTCGTGTGTATGGATTGGACCAACCGCTGGCCATTCGCTATTCATCCTGGCTGGCCGGATTCGTTTCCGGTGATCTGGGCGAATCGATCTCGCTTCGGACATCGGTCGCAAGCACCGTCTTCTCACGCTTGCTGCGAACGGCGCAACTGGGCCTTGTCGCTCTTGCGATGGCCCTGTGCTTCTCGTTGCTTTTGGCATTTTTATCGGCGCGCTTCAGGTTTCGGCCGCTGGACCGGCTGATCGGCCTGATCGTTTTACTGACGGCATCAACACCGCGGATCGTGCTGGCGCTTTTTGCACTTTCCTTCACGGTCGCTGTCGCCGGTTCGGCCGTGGCCGTTCGCAGCGGTTCGACGGCGGCCATGCTCCTTGCTGCCTTCGTTCTTGGATTTCCGCTGATCGCGATCTTTCTCGGCCAGATCGACAGCGAATTGAAGCGCGCCATGACGCTTCCATTCATTCAATACGCACGTGCAAAGGGCCTGAGCGAAACGACAATTATTCTGAAACACGCCTCACGAGCGGCCCTTGGCCCGATCCTGACGCTTTTCGGGTTGTCGCTCGGAGCATTGATCGGCGGTTCCGTGATCGTCGAAACGGTGCTCGGATGGCCTGGCGTTGGAGCGTTGACCGTTTCAGCCGTAAGAAATCGCGATGTGCCGCTTGTCATGGGGATCGTTGTCATTTCGAGCGCGGCTGTATGGTTGGGAAATTCGATCGCGGAGATATTGCAGATGGTAAATGACAAACGCCTTCGCGATGCGGAGGCCGATTGATGCAAGCGGCACTGATCAACGAAAAGCGTCCGTCCTCAGCCATTCGCCGCGCGGCGACAATTCTGCTGCTGGCCTTTGGGTGTATCGTGGTGTTCGCCGGTTTTCTCGCTCCTTACGATCCCGCGGCCCAGTCGCGCCGCTCGATCTCCGCTCCGCCATCGACTATCCATTTTCGCGGGACCGATGGGAACATTGGCCGGCCGTTCATTTACCAGCGTCGGCTGGTGGATCCGCTGATGCTGCGATACGAAGAGACCGAGACAAGGCAGTATCCGGTCGGCTTTTTTGTTCAAGGTGACGCATACCATTTGCTCGGCTTGATTCAGACACGGACTCACTTATTTGGGGTTGTGGGCGATGATCCCGAGGCCCCGCGGCTGAACCTTCTCGGGACCGATGAGCTTGGGCGCGATCGTTTTTCTCGGTTGCTGCTGGCCGTTCGTTTCTCGCTGCTGGTATGCCCTATCGGGGCGGCTCTGGCATGCTTGATCGGCGTCTTTGTCGGGCTTGCAAGCGGTTACGCGAACCGGACCATAGATACCGCCCTGATGGGAGTTGCTGATTCGATGCTCGCTTTGCCGACGCTGATCCTGATACTTGCCGCCCGCGCTGCGTTTCCGTTGGAACTGCCGCCCTCTCGTGCTGCGATGCTGCTGATCCTGATCTTTGCCCTGACGGGCTGGGCCCCGATGGCAAGACTCACTCGCGGCGTGGTCCGTTCGCTCAAGCAAAAGGATTTTGTGCTCGCCGCGCGTTCGATCGGGCTTGGTGAGGCCCGTGTACTCTTTCGCCACATTTTGCCCAACGCGGCACCCGTACTGATCACCCAGGCGTTGATAATGCTCCCGTCGTTTCTACTCGCCGAGGTCGCGCTTTCGTATCTCGGCGTCGGTGTGCAGGAGCCCGAGCCGAGCCTGGGCAATATGCTTGCGGCGGCCGGAGATATCACTCAACTTGCGCGTCAGCCGCTCCTTCTGCTGTCGCCCGCGATCGTGATCTTCATTTTTGTTCTTGCGGTCAGAACGATCGTTCCGGAAACGTCCGAAGGTCGGGATAGTACAGTCCGATGAGTGAAAACAGACAATTTGGGCCGCATTGTGGATGCAGCCCTGCCTGTTCTTATTCGAGATGGTGCCGTCTACAGGAATACAACCTTTATTCGACGGCTTGTAATGATCGGCGTGGGACGGTCATTTTGACTGAAAGTTGGTAGCGAAGTGTCCAAAACCTAACTTTTAAGGCCCGAAAACACCCTTACATAGAACTCCTCAAAGGGCATCGCTCCCGAGCGAACTTTATCGTAAATCTCTTTTATCTGCTTTCTTCTGTCACCGCCGTACATCCGCTGCATAGCTAAGGCTGTAATAGCGGCTGTTAATGCTGTTCCAAGCCCTTGCAGTGAACTGCCAATGTTCTGCATGGACCCGCCTATGGACTTTGCCGCCGCATCCAGATTCTTTAGTTCCGCTTGCGTCTTGTTAAGCGCGGCCACACCGCCCGATGCGTCGCCGGATATTTTAAAAAGCAATTCTGCGCTGGACGTTAAAGCCATTTCTATGTTACAAACCTCGGTCTATGGCCGGATATCTGCAAATCATCATTTATCTGCTCTGCATCTATCTCGTGTACAAAGGCATCGAGATATTCCAGATAGCGTTTCAAAGCCAGGCGCGTTCCCGGAAACTTGGTATGATCCTCGGCGTTCTAATGACTATCGGAGCTATTGGAACAGGCGTTGCGGCGGTTGTCATAACAGAATTAGTTGAACGCAATCTTATGAACAATCTCGAGCGCCTGCCCAAAACCCTTCCGTGACTAGCCTTGATGGGGACGTTTGTTATTCAGGATCCTTTGCAATAGGTCTTACGATGGAGTTAATTCACCGCGTCAGATTCAAACATCGCAGATGATCATTGCCGGGAGGTGAAATCACCTATTCTGCCAGTTGAATCCACCAGATACAGAGGAGCCTTGTACTTGGTAGCAAAGTGTCCACAATCTAACTCAAATAGTCCTATTTGGTCGATTAATGCCGCCGCCGAAAACTCATTGTGCCGCTTATTTTATCGGTAAATACTTGAATTTACTGATGATCGGAAATTGAGAATTGGTGCCGTCTACAAGATTTGAACTTGTGACCTATCGCGTGTGAAGCGAGTGCTCTACCACTGAGCTAAGACGGCCTGTGAACTTATATCGACGGATCGGATTCGCTCGCCTTTTCTCCCTCTTTCGCTCTTATGCCGCTCAAGGCGGAACTTGTGAAGAAGAACCGGTTGCCCGTGGCGGTGATGCCGGTCGAAACCTGAGGATCGGCCCAGATCTTATACGATGCCGGGGCCGAGCTCGATGGCTCAACGATCTCCAATGTAAAGATATAGCCGTTAACGACCGGAGCATCACCGGCATAGCCTGCATCGAGCGTGCCGCGAGCGATCAAGTCGTCGAACGAGCCGAAGCTGCCCTTATGGGCGGAAGCGTATTGGGCCTGATAGGTGCGCATTCGATCGAGCATTTGAATCGCCGCCGTTTCGTTCCCAGAGCGAATCATCGCACCCCAGGCAAGACTGCCGACGCCGATGAGGAGGCCAATGATGGCGATAACGATCATCAGCTCGATCAGGTTAAAGCCCCGCTGATCTTTTAAACGATTGCGTAAATTCATATTATTTTGGCGTGAACTCCTACCGGTTATATCACGAATTTCGCGAGGTGAAGTTTCAAAAGTTTAGTCGGTTTTAGTGTAAATATGCAAACGCGCGATACTTCCAATATCGGGCGAGACGGTCCAGCTTGTCAGGGCCGGGAGCGGAGGCGACTGGGTTCGTCACACAGTGAGCACGCCGGAACCCAGTCGCTACCGCTCCCGGTTCTGACATGAACGCGGCCGATCGAGCTTTACTCTGCAAAGTTTTTGATGCGGTCGGCATCAATAATTTTGTACTATATTGTTGGACTTATCCCTGAGTCCGCCCGCATTAGATGAGAGATTGGATACTCAACGAAACCCGAGAAACGCCTGGCGAGGTCGTCCTGGAGTTTGACCCGACGGCGAAGATCGCCGAGCTTCAGGCGGCGGTCGAAAGCGTCATTCGCGGAAAGGCCGATACGGTCAGGTTTGCCTTGGTCGCGTTGTTCGCGAAAGGCCATTTGCTGATCGAGGATGTTCCGGGCATCGGTAAGACCACGCTTTCAAACGCCTTGGCACGGGCACTTGATCTTTCTATCCATCGTATCCAGTTCACATCCGATCTGCTGCCGTCCGACGTGATCGGGCTGTCGATCTTCGATCAGCACAACGGCGATTTCGTCTGGAAGCCGGGGCCGATCTTTTCGAATATCGTTATCGCCGATGAAATAAACCGAGCCACGCCGAAGACGCAATCCGCATTGCTCGAAGCGATGGCCGAGGAACAGGTCACGGTCGAAGGCATATCGCGCGGCCTGCCGCTGCCGTTCATGGTCGTCGCGACGCAGAACCCGTCGGAACATCACGGCACATACCCGCTGCCCGAATCCCAGCTCGACCGCTTTATGATGCGGCTGCACATGGGCTATCCAAATCAGGACGACGAGCGAAAGATGCTTTTTGACCGGGCGGAATCAAACCCGCTCGATCTAGTCCATCCGGTAATGACCGGGTCGGATGTGCTGGAATTGCAAAAACTGGCCTCGCACGTCCGCGTCGATCCGGCCCTTGTTGATTACCTTCTCAACATCGTCGCCGCCACCCGCGCCTCCGACCACCTCGAACTAGGCGTCAGCCCCCGCGGGTCATTGGCACTCTACCGCTCTGCCCAGGCCCTCGCCCTCATCGAAGGCCGCGACTACTGCATCGCCGACGACATCAAACGCCTCGTCATCCCGTGCTTTGCTCACCGCATAATCATCAATTCCCGCTCCGCCGGCCTGAAGAACAAAACCCGCGAGGCCGAGCAGATACTGAACGAGATCTTGCAGAAAGTGACGGTGCCGATTTAGATCCAAAGGATCTTTAGATTCGGCTCCAGCGGCTTGTATTCCTGATCGCCGGTGACTAAAGTTGCGTTGAGTTCCTCGGCAAGAGTTGCCGCAAACGCGTCAGCGTATGAGAGTGAAAGATTTGCCTTTAGGCGCGCGGCACGCAGTACCCGGGCGGTTGTGGCAGGTTCGATAATGATGCCCGCCCGGCGAACAAAACGGAGAGCGGTTTCCGCCTTGATCGTACCACTCTTGCGTGACTGCATATAGTAGAGTTCGCCGAGATTTATTACGGATATATAACTCTCAGATTTGCCCGCAAGTGTTTCGAGAATGATCGTCCGGACTTTATTGAAATCTTTCTCACGCCGAAGGTAGGCCATCAACGCGAATGTGTCGAGAACGTAGAGCATTTAGTCGAACTGCTCCAACTTTCGATTTTCGCGTGCGAGATCTTCCGCGCGTTCGGTGAGAAGGTCGTCGATGGAAGGCCCGCCCGTAAAAAGATCCGAGAATTCCGCTTCAAGATCGTCGATCGACGTGGCGGGTTCTACCCATTCCGGTTGGTCTTTAACGAGCAGAACGATCGCCTCGTAAACCTCGTCGGTCAGCGGGATCGTCGTGCCGTCTTTGGTTGTCAGCTGCGGCTGCATATCTTTGCCTTGGACGGCATTTTAGCATGATTTGCCCTGAAACCGATCACATATATTCCTTTCAGAAACATCGTGTGCCGCCGGCCTAAAGTATAAAACCCGCGAAGCCGAGCAGATATTGAATGAAATATTGCAGAAGGTTGCGGGGTGCCGATATAAGCGCGTGCCTTAAGGATCTCATTTGATCTGATTGCGAAGGCGACGAACGGAGGATTTGTAAGCCTATGACTGATAATAGTCAGAAAATTCTACGCGTTTTACCCAAGTTCGCCATCGTCCGCGGATCAGTTTTCTGGTTGTGACCGTTACCTTAGACCCGTCACCGTACTGAGCATCCTCTGTAAATTCATATACTTTTCGAGGCCTTCCCATAACGACGTCGAAGCCCTGCGATTGATGCCAGCAGCATCCGCTTTTGGAATAGACGTACAGCATCTTTTTCTTTTTGTTGACCTCAAACATCCCGAGCCCGCCGTCGTTCATACGGGTGAACGAGCGGCTGAAGACGAATCGCCTCGCAGCTTTTGAGTAGAGATAAACACGGTATGAAGGCATTCCGTAACCTCCGTTGTTCCCATCGCAGATCGCAAGATCCTCGACGCCGTCGAAATTGAAATCACCGAAATTAATTACGCTTTGCTCATCGTATCGTCGGGTAACGTTGGCTTTCGGCTCCCGATCCCACATCTGAGTTCGAGCCAGTTTGAGCTTCTGGAATGGCGTTTTTGATTGCTTGCGATAAAGATCTACAGTCACCGGACCGCACAGGTCGAAATTCGGCTCCGGGCAGGTACCGACATCGATCTGGACGTCGACGGTCTTCGAAGCATCGGTTAACTTGAATCGGTTCTGAGATTCGGCTTGGATGGCAGTCAGAAGGATAGCGATAAGGAAGATTGTTTTCATACCTAGAAACTATTGTAACGATGGCCCGTTATCGCGATAAGCGTTAGCCCAACGTATTAGATCTGTGGATAGCCACAGAAGCCAGCCGGCCACGAAACCGTTCATCCTTCGAAGTGATCTGAGGCTAATCCCGAATAGTGGTATAATAGTAATCGATGGCGATCAGATCTTTCAAGGACAAAGTCTCTCAAGAGATCTGCCGCGGGATCAGGACAAAACAGTCCTTAAAACGTCTGCCGTCCGAATTGCATCTGAAGGCGCAGATAAAGCTTGCCCGGCTGGCCGCGGCGACGAGCTTGAACGATCTTTTCGAACTTCGAGGGAATCGCCTCGAGGGTCTCAAAGGCGACCGATCGGGGCAATACAGTATTCGCATCAATGATCAGTACCGGATTTGCTTCAGGTGGGCTGAGACAGATGCATACGAGGTTGAAATAACGGACTACCATTGAGCTATGAGTGTGAAGACCAAAACTGATCACCTTCCGTCGATTCACCCTGGATTGGTTCTGCAGGATGAACTGGAAGAGCTAAGTATCACGCAGACCGCGCTTGCGGAGCATATCGGCGTCTTGCCAAAGACGATCAATGAGATCTGTCGGGGGAAGAGAGGGATCAGCGCGGAAATGGCCTGGAAGCTCTCGCATGCACTCGGTGCCAGCCCAAATTTTTGGCTGAACCTTCAGAACAATTGGGAGCTGTCTCAACTACAGACTAGAAATCTGGCGAAACCCGAAAAGATGGCTGCATGAAACTCGCCATCATCTCACAACTCTTCAGCCTCCGCGATATTCGGAACGCGGGGCTTGGGGTGTTGGTTGTGTTTGGGGGGATCGGGTTGTCGGCGTTGACCTATTGGGCGCACATTTCAGGGAATACGCGGCTGGCGGGGATCTCGGCTGGGATTTCGCTGGTTTTTGTTTTGTTGATTTTGATCTTTGTGGTGCCGCCGCTGGCTCGGAATGCGAGTCGGGAGGCTTCGCAGTTGAACTTGCCGTTCGAGTTTACGGCGGGCGGGGCGATCATGCTGGGGTTGGTGATGATCGTCGGGTTTTCAGCGTGGAACAGCGGGAACAATCTGTTGTTTCTCGTGCTTTCGTTTCTGGCGGCATCGCTCATTGTCGGTTTTTTTGCTGGGAGCCTTTGTTTGAAGAAGCTGGACGTAAAGATGCGTTTCCCCGAAACGATTTTCGCCGGTCAGGAGACGCCGATTTTGGTTAGCATCACGAATCGCAAGCGGCTGTTTCCGAGCTATTCCGTCGTGGCAGAGGTTCGCGGAAGGGAACGGGAAAAGTCGGCGATCCTCGATGACCTGAAACGGATACTGCCTAACCGTTTAGCCGAACGTCTCGCTCGCCCGCCGATCGTCCGACGGACCTTGAGCTATTTCGTCCACATCCCGCGAAATCACTCGGTCGAAAACAAAGCCGGCCACGTTTTCCCGCACCGCGGGCGATTTATCATCAAGGACTTCGAGCTTTCTACGCGTTTTCCCTTCGGCTTCTTCCGTCACCGCAAGCGATTGGCCGCTAAGGAAACCGAATTGATCGTTTTCCCGAGCATCGAACAGATTACACCCGAGATCGCGAACGTGCCCTTGGATGCCGGCAAAAGGGTAATGAACAAACTCGGCGCCGGCCAGGACCTGCTTTCGATGCGGGAATATCAGCCGAACGACGATCTCCGTCGCATCGACTGGAAGGCCACGGCCCGCTCGCGCACACTGATGGTCCGCGAGTTCGCCGCCGAGGACGAGCGCCGCGTGACGATCTATTTCGACACCCGCGTTCCGGAGGCTGACGAGAAGCCGATGTCGCTCCGTGAGAGGATCGAGGCGGAAAACAGCGGCCACGGCATTATCAAATCGCCCCGTTTCGAGCAGGCCGTTAGTCAAACCGCTGCTCTGGTCGCCCATTTTTGCAATACTGACGCCGAGGTGCGGCTGGTTACGTCCACCGAAGCCGGCGAATTCGGCACCGGCAGTCGACACCTGCAAGAAAGCCTGCGGCGCCTTGCTCTAGTTGAGCCTCAGATCCTACGGACGGGCTCTGACACCGCGCCGCCAGATCTCAAGGAAATGTACGATGATACACGCGAAAGCCATAATATTGTCGTAACCGCCGTAAAGGATCACGCTCTATTCCCTTCATCCGCGCAGATGATGGGCTATTGAACGATCCAACGATCGGGGCGAAAAATTATCTTGCGAAGCATGAAAGGCCCCCGACCGATCCGTAGATTAAAATTGTATCTATAGGCATTTATGCTAGTATTCACCTATATGGGCGAGATCGTTATTAAAATCCCGAATCGCAAGAATCGCAGCTACGTTTTTACCGACTCAGTCCGAGCCGAGGAACTGATCGACGCTTTGGACAAGTCTGCGATCCGCGTTAAGAACCATCCGTTGAGCCCAGAGGAGTTAGAGGATGCGTTGGACATTGCGGCGGCCAACGCCGCGCTTCGGGAAATTGCAAGAACCGGCAAAACGTATTCGCTAGAGGAGATCAAGGCGGAATTCGGTATATGAGCAAATACCGGATCGAGTTCTCGCCGGCGGCTCGTCGTCACCTCAAAAAGCTGGACAAGCAAACCCGCAAGAAGATCGTTGCCAAAGCCGAGGCCCTTGCCGACAACCCTCGCCCGATCGGATTCAAGAAGCTGGAAGCCGGCTACGACCTTTACCCGGGTCCGCGAAGGTGATTACAGGATCGTCTATCAAATTGAGGACAACCTGCTTTTGGTGACCGTCTTAGAGGCGGGCGACCGGCAAGTTTACAAACGGCTCCGCCGCTAGTCACGCCCCAGTAGAAAATTAAACCTTTACACCCCTGCGTTTGGTAACTATTGCAAACACAAGCATATAGCTGCCATTCGCTTGGCCCGAGGGCCGACAGCCGATTCCCGCAACAATGACCAAAGATGGATTCGGAACAATCGAGTGCCGGAAACCGTTCAAACTGTCATAAAATACAGCTCGACGGTGTATTCATTTCGAAGGCATTTGATCGATGCTGAAAATGGGCGATTCGACAGAAATCTTTGTGGACATAATGTCCGAACATACAGCGGCCGCTGCGGCTACAAAGACAATCGAATTTGATGAGGCCTTCCAGGCCCATCACAGGACCGTCTTTCGTGCCGCCCGCTCGGTGGTGCACGACTGCGGTTTGGCCGAAGATGTCACGCAGGAGGTGTTCATTCGGCTTTATAAGCACATGGATTCGATCAAGACGGACGAGATGCTCCGGCCGTGGCTGATCCGGGTGGCATTGAACCTGGCGAAGAACACCTTGCGCGGGAACATCAGGGCGAACACAAGGGACGAAAATTACGTCAAAGAAACAGCGGAAAACGCGGTTTTTTCGGTCGAAAGCGAGTACGAACAACAGGCCGGCGTGAGTGAAATAAACCGGGCGCTGAACAAGATAAAAGAACCGCTGCGGAGCTGCCTTGTTTTGAAACAGCAGGGCCTGTCGTATCGGGAGATCGCCGAAAGCCTTTCGTTGAATGAGTCCAGCATTGGAACTTTTGTAGCAAGAGCGAGGGCTGAATTCATGAGGTTTTACGGCAAGGTCGGGAGCGATGTGTTATGAACGATAAGTGTCTTGAACCAGGCATTATACAGGCATTTCTGGACGGCGAGGCCGCCCCGGAATTATCGTTCACAGTGACGCGTCATACGGCGGAATGCGATGCGTGTGCCGTTGCTTTGGCACAAGCCGACGAAGAGAACGCGCAGGCCTTTGCATTGCTCGACCGCGAAATGAATGTTTTGGTGCCGACGCAGCGTTTGTGGAGCAGTATTTCGGTCGCGCTTGCCGAGGAGAAGGACCATTCGTTTTGGGGCCGAGTGCGTCGCGGCATTTTGGCCGCGTTTGCAAATCCGTCCTTCGCTGCGGCCGCAAGTGTTTTGCTGCTATTCTCGGTCTTCGCGGCGGTCTGGACGTTGAGGTCTCCGGCCCCGCCCGAACTTGCCAATACCGGGTCGTCGATACCTTCGGCCGCGGACGCTCGGGAGATCGCTCGGGCCCCGAACCCGGTCGATCCTGATTCGCAGCCAACTGCCTCAAAGCCGATGGTACAGGTCGGAGTTACTGATCTTCGTCCGGACGAGATCGGAAAATTGGCCCGGAATGCGACATACAGACAGCGGCCGAGGGCCGTCAGGGCAGAACCGGCCGTGATCCGCAATACAGTCGCACCGCGGGCTGAGACGGCGGTATATCTGCCCGGCGAGGAAAGCTATATCCGTACGATCGCGAATCTCAAAGAGTCCGTCGACAGCCGCAAGGACCGGGTGATGAGTCCGTCGGTCCGGATATCTTACGAGCGTGATATGGCGGTGGTGAATGATTCTATCGACAAAATGAAGGACGTTGTCCGCAAGAATCCGAAGAACCAGGCCGCGAGACAGGTACTTTACTCTTCGTATCAGAACAAGATCGATCTCCTGAATTCGATCGTAAGCCGCGAAGAGCTTATGGCCAGCATGCAGTAGTGCTCCGCGGCCATTGCCATTGAGTAGATGTTAGCAGGAATGTCAAAACTAAGGATATTGGCGGTGATGGTGTGTTTGGCCGCCGGCGTTTCGTACAATGCGTTCTCCCAGACGCCGCCGGTTTCACGGAAGCCATTGCCCGTGGCCAAACCGGAGCCCCCGCTTTTGCCCGAATTGCCGCCGCTGCCGGCGGGGCGAGACACCATTGAGAAAGCCATTGCGGTCGATGCTAATGTCAGCGTTCAGCTTCCGTGCATTAACGAGGCCCGCGTGACCGTAAACGGCTGGAAGCGTAACGAGCTAAGGATCTTTATTCGAAATGGAACGGGCGTCGGCTTTAAGGTCCACGAGAAGGACCCGAAAAGCGGGAAGCCAAATTGGGTGGTCGTTCGAGGTGGCCGCGGGGCCGCGTCGCCGATGCCGGAATGCATTTCAGGCGAGCGAATAGATATTGAGGTGCCGGTTGGGGCCTATCTGAGTATCAAAGGGCGAGAAACTGAGATCGCGATCGATACGGTGAAGAAGGTTGAGATCAAGAATCTGGGCGGAAAAGTTTCGCTCCGCAACATATCAGGCGGGATCGACGCTCAGACGTTCGAGGGCGACGTTGCCGTCGAGAATTCGAGCGGCCAGATCTCGCTCGTAACGTCAAGTGGCAACATCATCGCGGCGGAGGTAGGTCCAGGCGAGGTAGGCGACGTTTTTAAGGCCCGGACCTCAGCCGGCGCGATCACGCTCCAGAGTGTCGATCATCGCCAGATCGAGGCGAATTCGGTGAGCGGCCAGGTGGTTTTTCGCGGCAAGTTTCTTTCCGGCGGCATCTACAGCTTTAAAACCTCTGACGGAGCAATGCGTTTCGTCATTCCGAAAGAGGCCTCGTGCCGTGTCGTTGCATGGTATGGCTACGGAGCTATCGATTCCGAGATACCGATGAAGGTCCTCACGCGCGACGTTTACGAAGGCGGCAAAAGCCTGCGAGCGACCATTGGGGATGGCGATGCAACGCTGAACCTCACGACGAACCGCGGCCGCATCATGATCCAAAAGGATCCGAAAGTCCCGGATCTCCCCTGACTAGAATTCGACCAAACTCTTTCCAGTCCGCTGCTCAAACATAACAGCCATTGATGGCGTCTCGTGTGTGCTCTCATCCCGAACTATCCGTTCGATCCGCCACATCGGGAAAAAGTAATCGCTCATCGGCAGATATTGCTCACCGTTCGCTATCGACCGGCACCAGTCGTCGAAGTATGAAAGATCGATCCCGCGGACGAACACGCCGGTCGGCGTTAGGTCCTGCACCAGGCCGAGCAGCTTTTCACGCGGGGAATGAAGCACCAAAACAACACTGTCGCCGATCTCAATTTTCATCGTACTAGTGGGCCGAGATCTTATTTTAAGTTTAGCCGATAGCCGTTTGCCAGCCGCCGACAACGATTTCTGCGTTACGAGATAGCTTTTGTGATTCCGCTTTTCGCAAGGACTATTCTAAAATTGAAGCATCTGAGAAGTTTTGACAGGGCCGAAGTACTAAATGCATATCTCCAGGGTCGAGCTTGAGAATTTCAAATCTCACGCGAACTCCACATTCGAGTTCGATCGCGGCACCACTTCCATAACCGGCGAAAACGGGGCAGGGAAGACGTCGATCATCGAGGCGATCGCGTGGACCGTGTTCGATACGCTTGATTACAAGAAAGAGGATATCGTTCGCCGAGGGAGTAAGAAAGGGTCGGCGCGCGTGACGTTCGAAAGCGGCCTGGACGAACGCGAGTATACGGTTTACCGCGACACGGGGAACGGCTATTACGTTTACGATCCGCGACTGAAGGCGCGTATCGCCGACAAGAAAGAAGAAGTAAGGCGCTTTCTATGGCAGCATCTCGGCGTTGAACCCGGCACGGACCTGGAAGCGCTTTTCAGGCATGCGATCGGGGTTCCGCAGGGAACTTTCACCGCCATCTTTCTGGCAACGGCGAACGAAAGGAAACGCACCTTTGACGGGCTGCTGAAGGTTGAGGAATATCGCCGGAGCTCGGACGAACTTTTACGGACCGCACGCTATCTCGACCAGCAGATAGGCGATGTGAATGTTAAGATCGCGCGGGCTGAAGGTGAATTGGCGCGGATCGATTTGATCGAGACGGATCAAAAAAATGTTGTTGCGGAGATCGAGGATCTCGCCGGGCGGATGCAGGAAGCCGAAGCGGGTGCCGAGGAACTGCGACGAACTCTCAACAGGTTCGATGAAATAGAAACGCGACTCGGTGCTGCTCAGGCCGACGCTGACCGGCTGCGGGCAGAGTTATCAAAGGCCGAACTTGTGCTCAGGCATCGGGAGGCCGATCTCGCCCGGGCCCGCGAAGCTGTCGAACGGGTGGGGGAAGTAAGGGCCGATGCGGAAGCCCATCAGGAAGTTCTCGGAAGGATCAAGGAACTTGACCGTGAACGCGGCGAACGCCAAAAGCTCCGCGACGAGCTTGCCCGAACCGAGGCGGCGCTCAACGCGGTGAGGACGGAAAGAAAGCACCTTGTCGAGGAGACGGAGAAGTTTCAGAAGGCACGTGCTCAAGTCAAGACATTGACGGGCCTGGCGGCCAATCAGGAAAAGCTGGAGAACAAGCTGGGAACCAAACGCGGCGAACTTGCAAAGGCCGAAGGAGCGGCCGAGCAAGTTGCAAAGATCGACGAACGGCTGAACGCGCTAAGGGACGCGTATCGCGACGTCGCCGGCCAATTGAAGGCAGCCCGCGAAAAAGGAGCGGAAGCTGCACAGCTTGAAGGCCTGCAGGCCCGCGACACGGAGATTGCTCGCGAACTTGCAAACGCCGCGGCGGCGCTCGAACGCGATGAGCGGTTCCAGCAGGAGATCCGCAACGGCCTTTGCCCGATCCTTTCGGCGAAGTGCCTTAACCTGGGAGAAGGCGAAACGCTTGAAGGCTTTGTTTCCAGCCAGTTCGACGAGATGCGGGTGCGCATCGACGCTCTCAAGACGGAGCAGACGCAGGTCGGCGGGGCCTTGAAGGCCGCACGTGAGGCGGAGCGCTTTGGTGCTCAGGCCGCGCTGCTGGAGACGCGGGTAAAGGAGATCGGCGATGAGGGCAAGCTTCTCAAGGACGACCGGGCCCGGATCGAAAGTGAGTCTGAGAAGCTTGCGGAATTACGTGAGGAGATGAGCCGAATGGAGGCCGGGCTGAGGGCCATGGAGAACCCGAAAGGAAAGATCTCGATCCTTGAGAAGGTGCTCCGCCGCGAGGCCGAGGTCCGCGAGCGCTTCGCGGAAAATGAAAAGAACCTTGAACGGCTCGAAAGTGATCGCAGGATCACGGTCGAGAAGCTTGAGAATTATAAGGACCTCGACTCGTTATTCGATCAGGCGAACCGGATACGCGAGAACACGGAACGTGGTTATCGAACCTTCATTGCGAACGAGGAGGCCGCGAGCCGGGCGGCGGAGAATGAAACTGCCTACGTTGCCGCGAAAGATGCTCACGCTTCCGCCGCCGAAGCCGCATCGAAAGCAGAAGCCGCCGCAAAGTCGGTCGCGGAAGGTTACGACCGCGAGATGCATCAAGCACAGCGATCTGCGTTGACCGATCTCCAAAAGCGGCATGCCGAGGCAGCCGCCGTGCTGGAATCGGCCGGGAAACGAAAGGGCGAACTTGCGGCCGAGTTAGAGAGGCTTTACGAAGTGCGGCGGTCGATGCGGGTCGAATTTCGCGAGCGGGAACGCCTGCAAAGGATCGCTGAGACTACCGATTTTATTCGGTCAACCTTAAAGGATGCGGCTCCCCTGGTAGCCCGGAACTATGTACATCATGTTTCGATCGAGGCAGGGAAGATGTTTCGGGAGATCCACGGCGACCCCGAATCTACGTTGAAATGGACGGATGATTATGGCGTCGTCCTCGAACAAGGCGGTTACGAGCGTCCATTTCAAAGCCTTTCGGGGGGCGAGCAGATGTCCGCCGCGCTCTCGGTCAGGCTCGCGCTGCTCAAACAGTTGTCGGATATTCATGTCGCGTTCTTTGACGAACCAACGACAAACATGGACGCCGAGCGTCGCGAAAATCTGGCGATGCAGATCGGGAACATCGGACATTTCGAACAGCTTTTCGTCATCTCGCATGACGATTCGTTCGAGGGCTATTTGGATCACGAAATAAAGGTAGGAGATTGATCCCGGACCGCGGGCGGCTCGCCCGCATGAACAAAAGATCGACCTTGGATTGGGCTTGACGAATTTCCTGCTGACGTTGAATTCGCCGGAATATCGGGCAAAGTGGTACTTGTAAATAGCGCACACGCGGGCGGGCCGCCCGCGGTCCGTGATAGTTACTTATGAAACAGATCACGATCGTATGCGACGGTTCGAGCCTCGGTAATGGCAAAGCAAACCCGCGGGCCGCGGCTGTGGCGGTCCTCGGGTTCAAGGGATACTGGAAGGCGTTTGGCGAGTATCTCGGCAACTCAACGAATCAGCAGGCGGAGATCGCGGCGGCGGCGCTTGGGCTTGAGAACCTCAACGAGCCATGCCGGGTGCACCTGCTGTCTGATTCCAGATATGTGGTCGAAACGATGGGCGGTACCTGGAAACGCAAGACCAATCATGAGTGGTGGCAGCGGCTGGACAAGGCCGCAGGTCCGCACACGATCGATTGGGAATGGATCAAAGGCCACGCCGGGCACCAGATCCAGGAGATCGCCGACAAGGCTGCACGCAAGATCGCCGCGTCAGGCGAGGTGGACGTGAACGTGCTCGATGATCTGGTTGCCGATCTGGGTGTGGTAGAGATCTGAAAGAGAAATGAGTCAGCTATTCACGATCACGTCAAGGCCCTTTGGAAGCCTGAAAACCGGGCCGTGGTCAAATATCCCGTATCTAAATTTACCGGTCATCCTCCTGCTGATGGCCATTACGGCCGGCGCACAGCGAGGCGTCGACGGATGGGTGTGGCAGAATCCGCGTCCGCAAGGGAATGCGCTTTTGGCGATACATTTCGCCAAGGACAAGGAAAACGGTTTTGCCGTCGGGGCAAACAACACGATCCTGCGTACCGAAAATGGCGGTTTCACCTGGGAGCAGCAATCCGGGCCTGCTGACGTTAGCCTAACTGACGTTTTCGTTCGTGACCCGCGATCGGCCGTGATCGTCGGAACGCGCGGTACGATCCTGATCACAACGAACGGCGGGTCCGATTGGGGCCGGGTTCAAGCGGACGTGAAGGACCATCTTCACGGGGTGGCCTTTGCCGGCGAGGAACTTAAAACCGGCTGGGTCGCCGGAACCTACGGCAGCGTCATGAAAACCTCGGATGGAGGGTTTAGCTGGACGCGGCTGAAAACGCCAACGGAACAACATCTCCTCGACATCTCTGCCTTTTCGACCGACCGTGTGGCCGCGGCGGGCGTCAACGGGACCGTGATCATTTCTGACAACGGCGGTGAAACATGGAAGGCGTCGCAACCGTGCGGCAACGCAAGAACGGCGGGGATACAGTTCGTCAGCTCCGACGTCCTGGTCGCTGCCGGATCGGGCGGCTGTGTCGCGAGAAGCACTGACCGCGGCGAGACGTGGACAAGGATCGAGGTATTCAGCCGGCCGGAGTTTCTTTCCGTCGCGTTCTCCGATGCCAACGCGGGCTCGATGACCGATGCGAACGGCATGGTATGGCTGACGCGTGACGGCGGAAAGACCTGGCTGCCTTTTAACGTGAAGACCCATCCGAAACTCGCGGGCAATTATTTCGCCGACCGTTTCACGGGCTGGGCCGTGGGCCCCGATGGGCTTGTCGTCCGGACCGATGACGGCGGCTATACCTGGCAGCGACTTACCGCCGGCAGCCGCGACGACATTCACGATCTTCTGTTCTTTGATAACGAATACGGCGTCGCCGTCGGCGCTCGCGGACGCGTTTGGATCACCAATGACGCCGGTTCAAGCTGGCTGCCGGTCTATACCGATACGCCTGCAAACCTTAACGCGGTCCATTTCATAGACGCCGATAAAGGCTGGGCAGTCGGCGATGGCGGCACCGTGATCCGGACCATCAACGGCGGAGCAAGCTGGGGAAAAGGCATCTCGGGCACGACTGACGATCTGCTCGGCGTTCATTTCATTTCCGATCTGATCGGATACGCCGTCGGAGCGAACGGCAGGATCATGCGCACGAACACCGCCGGGGCCTACTGGGAGCGGGTCGAATCCAGCACCGACAACTGGCTTGAGGACGTTGAGTTCGTAACTGAAATGAAGGGGATCGCCGTCGGCGACAACGGCACCGTGCTCGCAACGCTCGATGGCGGTGCAACCTGGTCAAAAGTAAGAACGAATGTAAAAGAAAATATCTACGCCGTCAGCTTTTTTGACGAGAGGTATGGGGCCGCGGTAGGTGCCGACGGGCTGATACTGCGGACCACTGACGGCGGGCTGAGCTGGACCGACGTTGAATCGCCCTCGCGGGCAAATCTCTTTGATGTTTCGGCATTCGGCCGCGATGAGCTAGCGGCCGCGGGCGAGCTTGGAACGCTGCTTCTGTCGCGCGACGCGGGCAAGACATGGGACGTGCAGCCCGGCGTGACCGGTAAAACTCTTCGGGCCCTGGCCTTTCGCGGCGGCTCCGATATATGGATCGCCGGCAGCGGCGGGGCCATCTTGAAGCGTGCTCGTCCGCTTTCGCCGTTTAGGCTCGGGGTCATCCGCGGCACGTCACCGCCGGTCCTGCGTCCGGCGAGCGGAAAAAGAAAGCCGAGAATCCCGATGCTTGCCGTCCCGGACGACGGCGATATCCCCGAGGCGTCGCAGCCGCAAAAGGAAGAGCCTTGATTCGAGAGTTTCACGCCCTTACGCGTTCCTCCGAACGCCCATTTCGGCACGTGATCGCGATCCATTCCCCCGATCGCGTTACCGTGGCCCGAAAGTGATCTGGCAGAGCGTTGAGGACGAAACTCTCCTGCGTTGCGAGGATACCGGAAAGGATCATCAAACTGTTTGTCCGTGCAGCAAGTTCGGGCAGGATTCGCACGATCACATCGGCGGTAAGGTTTGCGCAAACGATGTCGAAACGGCCGGTTACGGCCTCGACAGAGCCGGACGAGAACGAGATGCGGCCTGCCACACCGTTCATCCGCGCGTTCACCTGAGCGATCTTGACAGCATCCGCATCGATATCCACCGCCGATATCTCTGCATCCGTTTCTGACATCACTGCGGCAGCGATGGCGAGGATGCCTGTGCCGGTGCCTACGTCGAGGAATGACATCCCGGCTTGATAATTCTCGTCAACAGCGGCAAGACACAACTGCGTCGTTTCATGCGTCCCGGTCCCGAACGCCATGTTCGGCTCGATGCGGATGACGAGTTTGTCCCCTGCTTCGACCTCGTGCCACGGAGCGGCGATAACGAATCGCCCGATCTCGACCGGCTTCCAATACTTTTTCCACTCAGCCAGCCAGTCCTGATCTTCAACGAAAGATTGACGAAGCGCGAGATCGATATCGTCAGCCAGCCCATGTATGCGGGCCGAGTTTTTCAATTCGTTTTCTATGAGCTTGTCGTCCGGCGGTGCGGAAAAATACGCGGTTACTGTGAGCAGTTCGCTGTTCGACTGCGAGAGCAGATCTATCTCGCTCCCGAGCGAATCAAGATTGTTGAACGCGAACTCGGCAGCCTCGACATACTCCGGCGGCACGCTCACCGACACCGCAAACCATTTTTCAGGTTTTGCGTTCATTCGTACACGCCCATCTCGTCCAGATTGCGGCCGCTGTTTCGCCAATCGGAAACTACCTTGACGAACAGGTGCAAGAACACCTTTCTGCCGACGATATTCTCGATCGCCAGTCTCGCGTTTGTTCCGATCTGCTTCAGTTTCGCTCCGCCCTTACCGATAATGATGCCCTTCTGTGTTGGCCGTTCGACGAATATCGCGCAATAGATCTCAACCGAGTTTGGATCGCTGTCGTCGTATTTTTCGGTAACTACGGCGGTGACGTAGGGAATCTCTTCCCCTGTGGTTACGAGAATTTGCTCGCGCACCATCTCCGCAACCAGCGTCCGCATTGGCTGGTCGGTCAACTCGTCTTCGGAAAAGATCGGAGGGCCTTCGGGGAGATGCTTAACTATCTGTCGCAGCAGGTTATCGACCGCGTCGCCCTTCAACGCCGAAACCGGAACGATCTCGACGAACTCGTATTCCTTTGCGTAAAGATTGATGAGCGGCAGCAGAGTGGCCTTGTCTTTGATCTTGTCGATCTTGTTCAAGACAAGGACGGACGGTTTTTCCGATTGCTTCACAAGGTCGAGCACGAACCGGTCGCCGTTGCCGGTCGAAACGCTCGCATCGCGCATCAGCACAACAAGGTCCACCGACAAGATCGCGTCATGCACCGCAGCCATCATGCGGCGGTTCAGCAAATAGCCGGGCTTGTGAACTCCCGGCGTATCGACAAAAACGATCTGCCCTTCCGGCAGAGTAACGATCCCCTGGATCTTGTGTCGCGTTGTTTGCGGCTTGTTCGAAACCGCAGCGATCTTCTCGCCGACCAGCTTATTTAAAAGTGTAGATTTACCGGCATTCGGCCGTCCGATCAGGCCGACATAGCCGCTGCGGAAATTGTCGTTTGGCATCGGTTAGAACTTAGCAGATTCGCCCGAGATTCTCCACAGAGGCGCACGACACACAGAGAGGAGGCAATCACCATACTCTGACTGCTTGCAGTTCAAAAACGCTACTGTTCTTTGACCAGCCGGGCCTTAGCCGTCCGGGCTTCGGCGTAGGCACCGCCGGCGACGGGGCCGAGCTGGATCGCTCTATCGTAGATGGAGGCAGCGTAGGCGTTCTCGTCATAGAACTCGTATATCTTGGCCAGGGCAACAAAGGTAAGCGAGAGCAGTGCCCTGTCTGTATTCGGCCCGGCAGTTTTCAGGACATTGTCGTAGGCTTTTTTGGCCTCGATCAACGCGGCCTTTTGTTTCGCGGGGTCGGTGATGTTCTCGGCTGATAGGCTGGCAACCCGGCCGATGCTGTAATGTATCCTCGGCTCGGTAGGGTTTTTCTGAAGCAGGTCCTTTAACTCGGAACTCGCTTGGGAGTAGTTCTTTGCCTCGATCAGCTTCTGTATCTCGACCAGCCGGTTCGTAACTGGATTTTCGACAATTATATTGGTTGCGGCCGGATTCTTTTTTCGTTCTCCGCGAGCGGCTTCGGCGCGTTTTCGCGCTTCGGCAAATTGGCCGAGCCGATCGGTTTCCCTTGTACCGTCAAACGCGACGAGCATGTCCTTTACTGACGAAGCAATGTCGAAACCGGAGCCGCCAAAGCCCTTCAACTGTTCGGCGAAATAAAATGCAAGCAACGCGCCCTTCTCGTAATCTTCCGAGAGCCGCAGGGCCGTCTCGTCCGCCAGCGAAGCCTTGGTCCGTTCAAGCTCCTGAACGATCGCCCGCTTTTCCTGATCGGTCTTGACGGCATCGACACGTTCGCGGGCCTGGGCGGTAAGCGCGGTGACACGAGCATACTCGTCCTGTTTCGCGTCGATCGCCGCGGCCAGCGAGCGCGAGATCGTCAGGTAAACATCGGGCGAGGCGGACGGATCGGCCTTTCTTCGCTCGTCGAGCAGCGTCTTTACAAGCGGCCTGATAGTTTCGATGTCCTGGCTGTGCGAATAGATCAGCGGATCCACCACAAACTGGAGGAAACCGCGACGCACTTCGGAGGAACTCAGCTTGCGTCCCTCCAATTCAGCAGGCACGATGACGGAATACTCGTCCTTCACGTTCACGAAATTGACCGTGCCGCGCGGGGCCAGCATCTCAGGCACTATCGTGAACGACCTCTCGCGTTCGCGGATGGCGACGTTGCTTATTTTGTCTTTCTTGCTGCCGGACTTCTGGGTTTCGGTCTTAACGCGTTCAATTATCACGGTCTGCGGACGCGTGTTCAGGTATGAAAGTATCTCGCCGACCATCTCGCGGGCCGACGGCCGCAACTGGCCGTCAGCGGCCTTTTGGTACGTTTTGACATATTCGTTCAGGTTCCCGCTAAAGCTCGACCGGCGGTAAAACTCCCGCACGAGCGGAGCAAAGTCCAGCACATCCAGAAGACTCCCCGGCAGGTCGATCGTCACGACCGGATCTGCCAATTCCGGCGGCGGCGTCAACGCGTAGGCCATCGAGATGAACGGGGCCACCAACTCGGCGTCCGTCAGCTTCGGATAACGCTTTTTGTGGGCGATGAGGAAACTCGAGATCTTTTGCCTCAGATCGGAAGGCAAGGCGGCAAGGTCGCTTTTGAGCAGATCGCGGAACTTGGAGCCCTCGGCCGACAGCGGCGTATTTATAACCGGAACGCTCTCGCCCGACACATTGGTCGTCCGGGCAGCCTCAAGGGTCGCAAGAACGATCATCACCCGCTTGTCCGGCTCGATCCGAACGCCGTAATTGGTAAGGTCCATCCCCGACTGCACATTCTGAGCATGAACCGGTAACGAAAGAAAACAGATGGCCGCGAAGATAAATGTCTTTAACATCAACAATTTGAGTGCGTAGATCTAAAACTCCGGCAAACGCCGCGATAGTATCAACCTAAATGATGAATTTTACCGCACCAAAGATGCTTCCACCAGAACAGAAGTGCCAAGTCCCGCGCGCCAGCCACCGCAGCCCACGGCTTTGCCAACGGGTTCAGCCAGGCCCGATAGCGAGCGTTTTTGCATCAATAGGTCTACGCCGCGGAACCTGTGTTCGTCCCGACCGCCGGAACGGTGATCGTCTGCTTTGTCACATTACCGTTGTTCACCGAAGCGGTTGAACCGTATTCGTAATCCAGATCGAGCAATCCCGTCCCGCCCTGAGTTGTGCCGAGGGCGATCTGCGTCGGCTGGAGCCAGGAATTGAACGCGGTCGATTCCCAAGCCCCGTTGCCCAACTGCATCGAAGTGACCGCACCGGCGGCGTTGTACGTGAAGTTGTTCGCGTAGGCCCAGTAGCCACTGTTTGCGTTCTTCCGGCTTTGCACCATCTCCAACGACCCATCGGCATCGAGCGTGTTCTTCACCTTCCGCCCCGACGGATACTGCTGCTCGATCAACTCCCCCGACAAATTATACGCGTAAGTCATCAAGCTGTCCGTCGCCCCGTTGCCGTAGGTTACTCCGTCGGTTGTCTGCCTGCTCGCCGTCACACGTCCTAAGATGTCGAATGAAGTGTATTCGGTTGTCGAAACGCTCGATTCCACTTTCGTCAACGCATCCTCATGAACCCACTATCCCCTCTCAATTTATTTAAGTTTCGTAAGCCAAATCATATTCCCGTGGAGAATTAGCAATTTGGACTAGCCGCCATCCTTCCTTTAACTTTTCTTCCGCTTTAGGACCGACATAAAAGACACCGATTCTTCTAAAGTTTTTCTTTATCTTCGAAGAAAGGGGTTTGTAAATTGCCAGGGAAGACTCAGTGTCAGAAATAGTTGAAACTCGTCCCGCGACAATTACTTTGTTTTTCTTGGTATATACTCCTTTCGGTGCGAATACTATTGTGTCGGGATTCAACTTTTGATCAATGAGAAATACGACACCTCCCTTGCTTAGTTCAAATTCTTCTATATTTAAGGTCGAATCCTTGGGCTTGATCAGGTAGCGATGGTCAGGTCCGGCCCAATCGCCGTAATCTGTGAATCCAAGTTGAGGGATTCTGGTGAATGAGGCGTACGTTTGCGAAGTCTTGAATTCGAATCTTCCCATCACTACATACTCAATTTCACATTCCCGTTCTACCGCGTCGAGAATCGGAAATAAATCATCTTCGATTGCAAAGAAAAGCGTTTCACTTGAACCCATATTTTCTATTTCCTCTTTGAAATTAGCAATAGATGTTGTCCCGGCCCAATTTGCTTCCGAATTCGCGCGGCGTTTCGACGTTCTCGTGCCGTTGGCGTTGTGCCGTTCTTCAATGTGTCGACTGTATTTATTCGTATCGTCCCGTATTTCGGGTGAGTAGCCGTAAGGTCAACGTAGGAACCTCCCTTTCGGCCGCCCAGCAGCGGCTTTTAAATATTCCTCCTTATCGCGCCCTCCGCCCCTTTCGATCGTGTAGCCTTTATCAACTAAAGTGTTCGCGATCTCATCGATCTGCTTCCGCGTTGCGTCGCCACCCAGCCTTCCCGCCCGCCTCGCGATCTTGGCACCATCGAGATAGTTTCCGGCGATTGGAATTAATCCTCCAAGACCCATTAAGCCGCTTAGGTGATCGCCTCTTCCAAAATCGATACCCGCACTTAGAAGTCCCGTCGCCTGCGAAGCGATGGGTATCTCGGTCGCTGCAACGCCGTCAAAGAAAAACTGAGTTGCATCAAGCAGTTCTTCGGCACTTGCCCCGTGCGTTAGGTCTATTATTATTGGGTCCTTGTTGGGCAGGCATTCCAGGCGGGGGGCGCATAAACTTAGCATTCCGCTTGAGCCACCCGTTTCGGAACCTGCCGACGCAGGGGCCGCGTTGGAGGCGGCGGCTTGGGCCGCAGTTTGGCCAGCGGTGTTGCTCGTCGCGTCGGCTACGCTACGTCCTTGCGCGGTAGCTTGGTTTTGCGGTGAGCTCGGGACGACTGTGCGCCTCCCGTCCGGGTGGAAGTACAAAACGCTTCCAACGCCATATTGATTCCCGTTCGAATCGAGCCCTCCGGATCCCTCGGTTCGCCGGAGTTTCTGGCCGTCAACATTCTCCCATGTTATTCCGCCTTCATCTTTAGGACATGGTTTTCCTTCTCCTGTGAATCTTGGTTCTCCTTCGTTACTCAGGCACCAAGACAGTCCGCTCGGGTCGGTGTAATTTATTGGATTGTTTCCCGTATATGTATAGCGATTGAAAGTCTGAGGATTAGTCGCGCTCGCACTCGCGAGCAGCGGATCCACCGCCGTAAACCTTCCATGCTTATTCTGGTACATCCTCGCCTCGGCGAAGTCGAGGCCGGTCTCGTCGTCCTTTTCGTAGCCGGTGAAGCGCTTTCGCACACAGTCGGTGCCGCCGGTTCAGGGCTTTGGTGCGGTTGCCCACTCCGGCGCCGATCTCTTATGACTGCTTTCAAAGCGCGAAATCATAAAACGTGAATGCCATCCAGTTCAATTTCTAATTCGTCATTTCCATTATCGTAACACGTCATCTCGATACTTAAGTCTGATTCACCTTCCTCTAAGGTCCACAATGGGAAATCGACACTCCACCGCGGAGGGTTTGAATCGATGACCGGAGTAATATCTACGCTTTCAGGGAACGAAGACGGAGGATTAATAAGCGTACGCCCATACTCGGAGATCGCCTCGCTGATCTGGGTTTCGGTCAACCTCTGATTTTTCGTTATCAGCGCAATTTCAGAATATTTTTTCTCTACTAGAAGCCGAACTAATCGTTCTGCCGCCGCCATAATAATGTTGTCCATCGGATTGTTTTGCATGTTTCACCTCCGATTTCCAGGTATGCGTGTAGGAGTTGTCTTATTCACTCCCAGTCCACCAAAATACGCATCGGCTTTATTGATCGCATTACGCGCCTCGGATCGGGATAATCCTGCCTTTCTCAAAGCCTTATACCCGATTCTTCTCTCTGCTCCATACGTTCCACCTCCTCTTTGTCTTTGGACCGAAGTGGCGATATTGTGTGGCGTACCTGCCAAATTCGGAGGGCCGGGTAAATGTACGCCTGGAGCCGCGTTTTTTGAATAACCCGGCAGGTTTTTAACAGCGGCATGCTGAATTGTGTGATGAGCGTCCTTAAACCCAGCATTTTTCAAAGCGCTGATGGAGTCCATCGCTTTATCTGCTTTTCGGAACCATTTGACGCCCGGTATCAGGTTGGGCAGTTCCGATAAAGCCTCTCCACCGTTGGCCTGACCGCTCGTGACAAGGATGACAACAGCCGTAGCCGCAACGTTCGCGCCCGGGACCAACTGAAGGAGGCGGGCAGCATCCTTGATGTCCTCGACCGTTTGCAGCCCTGGGGCAGCCGCCGCGGCATCGGCCAATGTGTTGGACCACAACGGACTCCCGCCCCCACAACTTTCGCACGGAAGCGGGAGTGCCCCGCGAGGAGCTATGTTCGAGCTGATCTCTGCGGCCGGTGCGGAGCTGATCGCCTCCTGCTCCGCCCGCACCTGAACGCCCTTCTCCGGTGCCAGGTCCGCGCTCCGCGATGCCGGCACCAACGGAGTGAACGACCCATTCCGGTTCAGGGTGCCGTAATCGCCAACCTGCCCGCCCACGTCCGACCAGTCCCCGCCCGAAAGCGTGACCGCCTCGCCGTCGACGTTCGCCCACTTGTCCTTCTCCGTATCAGTAGGACACGGTTTCCCCACTCCCGTAAACGTGGTAGCCCCGCTGTTGCTGCGGCACCACGAGAGCCCGCTTGGGTCTGCGTAGTTCACGGGGTCGTTTCCCGTGTAAATATACCGGTTAAAGGTCTGCGGGTTCACGGCGCTCGCACTCGCCAGCAGCGGGTCGGGCGCGGTGAATCGGCCGTGCCTGTTCTGGTACATTCGCGCCTCGGCGAAGTCGAGGCCGGTCTCGTCGTCTTTTTCGTAGCCGGTGAAGCGCTTTCTCACACGGTCGGTGCCGGCGACCGAATACTTCAGGCTCTCCGATCTTGCCCCGACACCGACGCCGATTTCTTCGCCGAACGGCATAAAGTCGCGGCGGGCGATCACCTGGCCTGAGGCGTCCGTTATCACTCTCGGGCTTCCGAGGTGATCTGTTGTCAAATAGCTTGTTTCGGCTTCCTCAGCCGGTGCAACCACCGTCGAGTACTCCGCCGCGAGTGCACCTCCGGCGTCGTAAACGAAAATGGTCGTCTCGGTCGCGGTTACCTTCTTGACCCGCGCACCGCTCCCGTCATAGGAGTACCTTCCGATCACGTTCGCATCGGGGTTCTCCGGCGGCGGCTGGACGTTGAGGTCCCTTATCTCGGTCTGCTTGTCGTCCCCGTTAAAGACGAAACTCCGGTTCTGGGCATCCAGGATCAAATTCCCGTTGAAATCATAAACGTATCCCTGCCCGGTGGTGAAGCGGTTGTTCGTCTGATCTATCGTCGGGTGCGTTAGGTTGTTAATCGGAAGCTGAGTGCTTCCGACCGTCTGCGAAAACTGCGTCCGGTTCCCGTATCGGTCATAGCCAAAGGTTTGCACCCAGTTCTGCGTCGTTCCGGTTTTTTCTACGGCTTCCGTCAGTCGGTTGATCGCGTCATACTTGAACGTCTGAACAAAACTGGTCGTCGGAATAGTCGTGGTCGTCTTCGCGATCATCCCGATGTTCTTCGCCGTATCGACGGTAACACCGTCCGCGTTCAACTCGCCGTACTCGTAATCGATCTTGAACAGGTCATTGTTCGTCTGCGAGGTTCCCAGTCCGACCTGCTTCAATTGATTAAGCTCGTCGAAAACGGCGGTTTCCCACAATCCGTTCCCCAGCTTCATCTTTCTGACAGCACCCGTCGCCGAGTAGTCGAAATCCGAAGCAAGCGGATTCATCATCCCGGTCGCGGTCTTAGTTGCCACCGCACTCAATCCGCCGTCGCTGTCCAGAAAGTTGCGGACAAGCCTCCCGCTCGGATACGTCTGCTCGATCAGCCCGCCCGAAAGATTGTACTTATAAGTGAAACCGTAAGTCTGCCCATCGGTGATCTGCTCACTTGCCAGCAATCGTCCGTGGTTATCAAAACTCGTGAACCGGTCCTCGGAAACGGTGCTGGTGACTTTGGTCAATGCACCTCTCGAGAACGCAGGTGTCGAAGGCAGCCCTTTTCCGTCGTAGAAAAACTCGACCTGCGGCGTCCCGTCGGAGTATGTCCTTTTTACGGGACGACTCGCTTTGTCGTACAAATTCGTGATCGTTATGTTCTTCGCGTCGGTAACACTGAGAACATTTCCGAAATCATCATACGTATAGGCGGCCGTCCACTCGTTGTTGTCGGGATTCCCCGTCGTCGCAAGGTTTGAGTTTGGCGTTTGCTCGGGCTGTCTGACTTTGATCAAGCGGCCGAGCGAATCGTACATAAAGAATCGATTCTGCCCGCCTTGAGCGATCTTCACCAACTCGCCCTTAACATTGTAACTATAGAAAGTCGGCTGAGTCGGGTTCGCAAGAGTTCCCAGGTCCTGCTCGGCCGAGCCGCCCTTAGCGGTCGCTTCGTCGACGCGCATCAAGCCATAGATTCCCGATATTGCCCGTGATTTTCTTCCCGAAGCGTCGGTCGCAACGACGTACGTCCCAATCAGGCCCGTAAGGTCGGAGATGCCGAACTGGACAGTTCCCAGGCTGATCCCAGTTTGCCCCTCAGGCGCCGGGGCGTAGGTCTCGACGACGCGACTTTGGTGGTCGTATCGGAGTTTAGACCAGTAAACGGTCTCCGTCGGTTCGCCCGCCGCGTTTACCCGGTAAGGATTCGAAGTCTTCTCAACCCGGCCGAAGCTGTCATATTTTACCTGCGACATAACGTCGCCTTGCAGGTCCTTCGTACGCGTCTTCCGGACCCGGCCGATATTGTCGTAAAACGTCGTTGTTTCCGCCCAGTTGTTTCCGTCGATCTGCTGCCGTGATTTGACCCAAGTGCTGTCGGGAGCACTCGACGTATTCGGCACGTCGTTGTAGGCAAATTCAGACACACTCCCGCCCGGTGGAGGTGTGATCTTCTTCACCCGCAAGCGAGCGTCATACTCCGTCGTCGCCGTCTGCCCATTCGCATCGGTCACGGTCAGTAAAAGCCCCGTATTGAAATCGTAAGTTCTCGAAATCTCCGAACCTTGTGTCGTGCCATAAACCCCGGTCGGGTCCGGCGCCGGTGCCTTTGTTTTGGTGGGATAGGCGTATTTATAGATCGGATCATACTCCGTCTCGATAAACCTTGTCGCATCCCCGCTCGTGTCCCAAATCTTCCGAACGTTCCCGAAATTATCAAACATCGAATGCGATTCGATCCACGTGCCCGTCTCCTGTTTCCAAGTCCGCGTCGTCGTGACATTCCCCCGAAGATTCGAGTTCGGATTTTCCCAGTTCGTGGTCGTGTAACTATTGTCGAAATACGCCGCCTCGTCATAGACGAACTGGCTCTTGGCGAGAACTTCTTCCAGGTCGGTCGGGTTTAGGCTGCGCGTTTCAATTGGTCTCCCCAATATACCGCGCGCCTTGTAACCTGGGTCGTACGAATAGTCAGTCTCGGAAACCGCGGCAAGATCACCGGCCGTAAACAGAGAACCGATCGATTCTACCGTCCCTGATTGGGCGGCAGACAAAGTAAGAGTTTTGTAATGGTAAGCCTTAGAGCTTTTCTTGTTAAGGTGTGAAAAATACTCGAAGTCCCCAATGCCGTTCCCGTTATACTCGACCTCTGTGAGACTAGCCAGCGCGTTTCCACTTTCAAGAATGACAGCAACCTGCTTCGAAAGCCGCACGTCAGACGGAAGTCCAACCAACGAAACAGATGTCCATCCCTTAAGCTCACGGGCCAGCAGCGTAGAATCGTCGCTGCCGAAATAGTTCGCTTCGTATTCCCTGCCCTCTAAAACCCCAAGGGCCGTCGTGCTAAAAATACTGCTACCCGCCGAACTGCCGTAGAAATGATGTGTTTGCCGGGCCAACAGATTATTTCCGTTGTTGAGGGTTTTGATCGTTCTTGTAGAGACCGGATCTATTGAAGTTGGCGCAATGGATTTGCTAATCGTCGTTCTGATCTCATACGAACTGCCGTTTCCGCCGCTCGGGTATACTCGCTTCTCCAGAACCTGTCTCGAGATCTCCGGGTAGGCACCAAAATACCCGAATGATTGCAATACACCAGTGTCTGGGCCACCCTCCAAAGAGCCGCCCCAGTCATACTCAAACGCCGAGCCAGTTGGCGTTTCGACCCTCGCCAACTCTCCGTAACTGTTGTACTTGTAACGAAACTGCCGGTCACCCGGAAACCAAACCGAGGCAACGACCTGAGGGTTGATCGGCGCAGGATCGGGACAATTTTGAACGCCGGTAGGGCAACCCAGATCGCCGAACAGCTGAACGGAACTTTTCAATGTTTCGCCTGCGCGCAAAGCACTAGCTAGGGGCGCGTACGATATTCGAATTGCCTGGCTTTGTTGGTCGAACCCCGTATAGCGGACGCGATCATGCAGGCCGTATATGCTGTCCTGGTTGTTGTAGGAAATGTCGACGACCCGACCGTTCGAATCCGTAACCTCAATTAACTTTGAATCATAGTTTGTCCCATCATAAGTGAACGTCATCCGATTTCCGTTTCGGTCCTTCATCCAGGAAACTCTTCCAATGTCGATCCGATATTGGGTACCGTTGCTCAAATACAGATATCCCGATGTCAAAAAGTACCCACCCGAGAACTGCCCGTCAGTGACGATCTGGTCGGAATTGAACCTCACCGCCGACCCGTCGTTACTGACGAACTCGGTACCCCGCGACGATGGGTAGATCGCCGTAGGATCACCCGACTGACTGCATTGAACAGTAACCGGTAGCGAAGAGGCACCGTGAATTCGGGAAACCAGATTTATTTCCGACCCATCTGCGGTAACGAAGGAAAGTTGTGTCGTTGCATATAACGTATTCTGAGATTGAGAGGGTGGGCAAAGCGGATCATCAAAATTCCCTTCTAGGGACGAGCGCCCGATCAGTTTACCAGGCATATAACGCAACTCCTCCGGCGACCACCATGGATCACGGCTTGCGACGTTATGATCGTTGTATATACCATGCCCGTTCTCATCGATAAATTCGTCGTGACGATGTTCAAGGATCCATTGCTGGTTTACGCTGAGTGAAATTGTGTACCCGACCTCACCTCGCCCTCCAATACCGAGCAGCGGGATTGTATAGTTCATTCGACCGTTGTAGAGGCCGATCGAACCAAAATCGCTAGCGGCGGGGTTGCCCGACGCTGGACTTAGGGCAATTGAGGCTGGCGTCGAACGGTCCGTCATCCGAAACTGGCTATAGCTATTTTCCCAAGCAGTCAGGAAAATGAGTGTTCCTATCAGGCTATGGCAAAGGATTTGTGTTCTGCTCAACATAGACTAAACCTCACAATAGACTCGAATCTGAATAGTAGCGTTCATGTCGGATGTGGCTCCATCCGACCTTCTTGCCGACTATCTCCTAAAAAACGCTGGCACCGGGATATCTCCTGATTGGCCCCAGGTTACGGTGCGTTGGGAGTAGTTGCTGGCGGACTGGACGATGTACCAGGTGCCGGTTGAGGGGCGCCAGATGGAGTAGTCGCAGCGGGCGTCGCCGTCGTAGTCGTTGGGGACGGGGATATCGCCGGACTGGCCCCAGGAGATGGGCGTGGCCGGGTAGGTGCCGCTTATGCTTGAGCGGATGTACCATTTGCCGTGGGCGGAGTCATAGACGGCGTGGTCGGCGCGGCCGTCGCCGTCGTAGTCGGAGCTGACGGTTGCCCACGTCGCTCCCGATGGGTTGAAGTTCGGCTGGATGGTGGCCGTAGAACCGTCGGCGCTGTGCTTTACGCGAAAGGTTCGGTCCGACGGGCGAAAGACGCCGAGGTCGGCGCGGCCGTCGCCGTCGTAATCGGCGGGGGCCGGGATGTCGCCTGCCGTGCTTTGAGAGTTATCGGTGTAGTAACCGGCGGTGCTTGCGTGGATATACCATGTGCCGTTCGTCGGCCGGAACACGGCCTCGTCGGTCTTGCCGTCGCCGTCATAGTCGGCCGCGGCCATCAGGTCGCCCGATCCGCCGAATTGGTATGTGTAGAACAGGCCCGTGCTGCTGTGGATCACGTACCAGGTAAAGTTCGACGGCCGCCAGACGGAATAATCGGTTGTGCCGTCGCCGTCGTAATCGCCGGGCACCGGAACGTCGCCGGGCTCGCCCCACGCCTGGGTTGCCCAGGACGAACCGGTCGCGGGATTGTACACGTACCAGATGCCTGACGAAGGACGCCAGATCGCAAGGTCGGCCGGCGGTGCGGCCGTCGCGTTCTTGTCTTCCACCGCCAATAGCCGCGACCCGGCGTAGACGTACTCTTTCGAAAGCTGCGGTGTGGACGAAGGCGGCGGCACCGCCATCGGGTTCCACGAACTCGGAGCGTTCTTTGCAATTTCCTGTCCAAACCAGCCGTACCGCTTCCCGCTGAACGGATCAGTTCGTGGAAACCAGCCGTTTGAGGCAAATACGCCCAGAGTGATCAATATCACAACGGCGGATGCGGCAATTCCGTAGAGAAGCCTGCGGCGGCTTTCGGGGTTAGACGGGTGCAAGGGCATGGGATACTCCTTAAGCTAAGTTGTTAGAACTTGTCGGGAAATTTGATGGGGCGAGAGTAGCATCGTCGGATACGTCCCGGCAAGCCCGGTATGGACATAAGCCGGGTGGTCGGGCGATAAGACGCTCGGATCGAGGCAAATGCTGGGATCTGTTGGACCTAAGCTGGCCACTGTGCGGCGCTGCCTTGAGAAAGTACGGCTAAGAGTGGTCACCTTCAGGCGCAGAGTGACGACTTTCAGGCCCAGAGTGACGACTCTCAGGCCCAGAGTGACGACTCTCAGGCTCAGAGCGACGACTCTCAGGCTCAGAGTGACGACTCTCAGGCTCAGAGTGGTCAGTCTCACGCTCAGAGTGACAACTCTCACGCTCAGAGTGGTCAGTCTCGGGCCCAGAGTGACGACTCTCAGGCCCAGAGTGACTGTTCTACCAGGCGCGGGACGCATTGGCGGTGGGCCGTGTTCTGTGTCTCTGTAAAAAGTTGTTGCGCAAGACCGTCAAACTATGCGAAATTAGACATGGCTCAAGAGCGGGCCGCGGACATGTTGGATATATCCGCCTCCTGTCTGCCGGCGGGCGGCTTCAAAATTGCCGCCTGGTCGAGATTCCTTCCTTAATAACCGCGCATTTTCGGTTAGACACCGAACTCAATCTCAGATCTAACGGGCTTGATCGGCTTCAGACCCTCCGTTATCGCGCACTGCGCTCAAACGAGGTCTGTCGATCGACCGCACTTCGAGGGCCGATTGGCGAACTGGCGTTCCGAGCTTCACAGGCTTCTGGTTCTTTGTCGCTTAAGCTTCTGTGACCGGGCACGCCTGTTCATTACAAGCTTTAAGAAAGCTAAGGAAAAGAAAACTTATGCAGCCATCTAATAAATGGTTTCCTGTGCCGCTCCAAGAGCGGGCGGCGTGGTTTCAGAATTTTGCGGCGCAGTTCAATCAGATCGGGACCGGGCTTGGGTTTCTGCCGTCCGTATTGACGCAGGTGCAGAACGACAACACGGACTTTCAGTTCTGCGCGGACCAGACGGTCGAGGTCGAGGCGTTCGCCAAGGCGTTTCGGCTGTATCGGCAGACGGTGACCGAGGGCCACGTCGGCGACCCGGCCCCGCAGTACCCGACAAATCCTTCGGCGGCGCCGCCGAGCCAGGTGCCGACCGGCATCTTTGAGCGGCTGGACGATCTCGTCAAACAGATCCGAGTCGCCAACACGTACACGCCCGAGATCGGAGCCCTTCTCGGGATAATCCCGGCACCGCCAGGCAACCTTATCCCGCCCGACGAACTCCAGCCGACGCTCAAGGCGACGACTCTGCCGGGTTCGGTGGTGCAGGTCAAGTTTGTCCGCGGCAGCACCAACGGCGTGATGATCGAAATGAAGCTCGACAACGCGGTTTCGTGGTCGGATGCGGGCAAGTTCTACTCGTCGCCCGCCCAACTGACAGTCCCTGAAAACGCCGAGAATCTCCCGCGCTCGGTCCAACTCCGCGCCAGATATGTCGAAGGCAACGGCCCCGTCGGCCTTTACTCCGATATAGTCGCCACGGTGACGCTCCCGCAAGCCTAGCTCGCCGGTTTTGCCTGAAACACTAAAACAGCCGCCCGGCCGTGTTGGCCTTGCGGCTGTTTTGTTCGCTGGGCGAAGCTTAGTTAAAGCTGCTGAGCGCGGTTGCCTCGTCTTCGTAAACGTCAAAGACGGTGAGCAGCTTTGTGATGGCCAGCAGGTCCTGGATCTTTTGGGTCAGGTTGAGAAGCTTGAGCGTGCCGCCCTCTTTGTTGACGGCGGTGAAGCTCGAGACGAGCTCGCCGATACCGCTCGAGTCGATGTAGCCGACGCCGCCGAGGTTCATAAGGATCTTGTTCTTGCCGTCGCCCAGCAGCCGGCGGATGGCGCTCCGCAGGGCCACGCTGCCTTCGCCGATCGTTACCTTGCCGTCAAGATCAAGGATCGTAACATCGCCCGCCTGGCGTTCCGAAATAGTGATATCAGCCATTTTTGTCTCCTGTAAGTAATTGCTTCGAATGCAGATTTTAGAACAAAGTACCGTTAAATGTCCACGTGTCAGTACCGTCGGCGGTAGCCGATGGTTGAAAGTGCCGCCAGTATAAGTTTGCGAATCGTCAGGGGGCGGCGTTAAACCAGCGGCTACTGCCGCCGATACTGACAAGCGTAAAACCAGCGGCTACCGCCGCCGGTACTGACAAGCGTTAAACCAGCGGCTACCGCCGCCGGTACTGACAAGTTATTGCCTTTTGGTCATCTTTACGACCATTCCGCCGCCTGCGGCGTTGTGCCATTCGACCTCGTCCATGAATGTTTTCATAAAGAGGATGCCGCGGCCGTTTGCTTTGAGCAGGTTTGCCGGGTCGGTCGGGTCGGGGATCTCTTCGGGATGAAAGCCAGGCCCGAAGTCGCGAACGCGGATCTCGACCCCATCCGACGAATGAAGCAAGGTTACTTCTACCTGCTTGTCGGGGTCGAACTTGTTGCCGTGCTTTACGGCGTTCGCAACCGATTCGCGGACGGCCAGATCGATCGCCGAGGCAAACTCGTCACCGAGCCCGTTGTCCTTTACAAACGACTCGGCATGCATCGCCGCCTCGTCGACCGATTCGATACGGCTCGGTAATTTCAGTTCCCGTGTTTCCGACACAATTTCGTTTTGAGTTAAGTTATAGGTTAAGTTCTATTGTGTCAAGTACATTGGAACGGGGTCGCCGTTCAGTTCGAAAGGAGCCGCATGCACAAGCCCGCACGAAGTAAGGGCGATATGTCCAACGTCCTAGATATCGCCCTTACTTCGTTCGGGCTTATGCAAGAAGTGCCAGGTGAAAGCGCGCATTGGATCGTGAAGAGGCCCATACAATATGAAGTTACGAGGCGAAATAATTTTGCCCGGGGATAAGTCGATCTCGCATCGAGCGGCGATACTTGGGGCGTTGAGTGACGGCGATCTGGCGGTCACCAATTTTGGGTCGAGCGCCGATTGTGCCGCTACCGTGGACGTCCTGCGCGAGCTCGGCGTCGAGATCGACCGCGACGGCGGGCGGCTTTCTATCCGCGGCGTCGGCAAAGACGGGCTGCGGCGGCCCGAGCGCGAGTTGAACTGCGAGAACAGCGGCACCACGATGCGGCTGATGGCGGGCGTGCTCGCGGGGCAGGACTTTGCGTCGGTGCTGGTCGGCGATGAGTCGCTGCAGAAGCGGCCGATGCGGCGGGTAATGGACCCGCTGATCGCGATGGGCGCGGATGTTCGCGGAACTGACGGTCACGCCCCGCTGACGGTCATCGGTCGGCGGCCGCTTCGGGCCATCGAATATGAGCCAGTCGCCGCTTCGGCCCAGTTGAAATCGTGCGTGCTGCTCGCTGGGTTGAACGCCGACGGGGAAACGTCCGTTCTCGAACGAACGCCGACCCGTGATCATACCGAGCGGATGCTGCGATGGCTCGGTGCCGATGTACGCGAAGAACCCGGAACCGAAGGCGTGCGCATCTCCGTGTCGGGTGACGCCCGGCTGCACGCCCGCGACATTCATGTGCCGTCCGATCTTTCGTCGGCCGCCTTCTTTATTGTCGCCGCGGGATTGTTGGACGGGTCGGAGATCTCCATGCCCGGCGTTGGCGTCAACGGGTCGCGGCGGGCGGTGGTCGATGTGCTTCAGCAGATCGGCGTGGACGTCCGCATCGAGAACGAGCGGAGCGTGTGCAACGAGCCTGTCGCCGATCTGACGGTCCACGGCCGCGGCGGGATCTCGTCCGCCGGCCGGAATCTCCTGAGCGGCGGCGTCATCGCAAACCTGATCGACGAGATCCCGATCCTTGCCATCGCCGGAACGCAGATCGAAGGCGGCCTCGAGGTGAGGGATGCGGGCGAACTGCGGATCAAGGAGTCCGACAGGATCGCCGCGGTCGTCGGCAACCTGCGGCTGATGGGCGGCGAGGCCGAGGAGTTTGAGGACGGCTTTCGGGTCGGCCGGTCGGATCTGCACGGCGCGAAGGTCGATTCGTTCGGCGATCATCGGATAGCGATGGCGTTCGCGGTCGCGGCACTTTTTGCCGAGGGCGAGACCGAGATCGCCGGTGCCGACTGCGCCGCTGTTTCGTTTCCCGCCTTCTACGAGGAACTTGAGCGGGTGAAGTGCTGACCGGCTGCGATCGTGCGATGAACAATGGCGAACCCGGCTAGAACGAGACAAAACTTTACCACGCGACGCATCGCCCTCACGGGCTTTATGGGCGTGGGGAAAACGAGCGTGTCTCGCCATCTTGCCCGGATGCTTGGCTGCGAGCGGCTTGACCTTGACGCGCTGATCGAAGTGAATGAACAGCGGCGCGTGGCCGAGATAATCGACGCCGAAGGGATCGACGGGTACCGGTCGATCGAGACCGAGAACCTGAAAAAAGCTCTCGCCCGGACCGCCGCACGGATACTTTCGCTCGGCGGCGGGGCGTGGACGGTCGAGGAAAACCGGCGGCTCATCCATGAAGCCGAGGTCATGAGCGTTTGGCTTGATGCATCGTTCAATCATTGCTGGAACAACATTCGCCTTTCCCGAAAGGAGCGTCCGCTTGCGCGGGATAAGACGGCGGCAGAACGGCTGTTCGATGAGAGGCAGGCCATCTATTGCCTTGCCGATTGGCACTTTGTCGTCCGGCCCGACCAGACATCGTTTGACGTTGCCTCGCAGATCGCCGAAGAGGTTTTTTCCTAAATCGCGGTTCGGCGGTTGAAAAAAGCAATTCGATGAAGCAAGATTATCTATCACTTGATCGTCGGCCCTGACCGCAAGCCTAGTTCTTGCATACTGTTGCAATGGACTCGACAGGTGTTCGCGGCCGATCTCGGAGCCAGGTGACCATAGAACGAAACTCGCCACGGGAGGACAGATGAAGATAAAAGCACTTACAATTTTGACGATTGCGATCGCTATCGTTGCCGCCGCATGCGGTAAGAGCGACGCGGACCTGCAAAAAGCGGTGCAGGACAAACTGACCGCAGACAAGGTGACCGGCGTGACCGTTGCCGTCAAGGACGGCGTTGCGACGCTGACCGGCGAAGTTGCGGACGTTACGGTGAGAAGCAAGGCCGAAGCTTCGGCGAAGTCGGTAGAAGGGATCAAGTCAGTCACAAACAGCCTGACGACGAAGCCGCTGCCGGTGGCAACACCCGCCGCGCCCGATCCCGCATTGACCGGCAAGATCACGGAAGATCTGAAAAAGGCCGGTTGTACCGGAGCATCAGTAGCAGTCTCGAGCGGCAAGGTGACCGTTACCGGCGAAGTGCCGGCCGCGAAGTATGCCGAATGTGTCCAGGTGATCATGCAGTCGGGCATTACCGGCATCGACAACCAGCTTAAGAAGGGCAAATAGTCCAGGGAGGAAATAGCTATGTCAGCACAGGAAAAATATCAATCGCTCCTTGAGCTAGCGAATCAAAACGGAACGACCTACGAACTCAGCGAAGGCGATAACGGGACGCTGGTCGTGACCGGTATCGCCCCGAGCGCCGAGGCAAAGCAGCAGTTGTGGGATGAATACGAAAGGCTCGACCCCGAATTCAAGGGCGGCGACCTTATTTTGAACATCCAAACCGCCGACTCCGCGGCCGCCGGCGGCGGAATGCATACGTATACCGTCGAATCAGGCGACAACCTGTCAAAGATCGGCAGCAAATACGGCATTCAATGGAAGGCCATTTGGGACCATAACCGCGACATCCTGAAAGATCCGGACAAGATCTATCCAGGACAGGAACTGAAGATCCCGGTTTAGGGATATTCGCAGTTGAATCAAGGCAGGCTGCTCGAAAGGGCAGCCTTTTCTTGTGTTTAGGCGTGATACGGGCATAGGCTCTTGTCCCACGTGTCCCAGAGGTGTCCCATCATGGCTTGGGACAGGCTAATTGTTGCATTCACGATCGTTGCGGCCCGAATTGGGCAGTGTCCCACGAGAATTCAAAAAAAAGCGCCACATTGTGCCACAGCTCGTCGTCTTGACTCGTCCTGAAAAAAGTTGACACTTTTTGATGGTTCGTCCTCCTATAAGTTTACGTTTTTGGGATAATCCTGGAACTGGTTTACGATCGATGCGGACGCACTTCAGATAGATTGTCAAAGAACACTCCGTGAAAGAGTGTATCATACATGGCACACGGAAGGCAACGAATTTGTTCGCTGGGGAATTTCAGGCTGCCTGCTCCAGAGGAGCAGAATGTTTATAGAAACGAACGAAGAAATAAGAACCGAGCCAGCATCAAACACGAACGGATCTACGATATGCCGCTCTCGCGGAACTTCCGCAGTTTTCGGGCCACGCTTCTATAAACATATCGCTCCGATGGAGCTCACAGCCGCACTTTCTAGAATCACGGCTCTATAAAACATATCGCTCCGATCGAGCTAACAGCGAAAACTTTGCTGTTCAGTCCGCACTTTTTGGAATCACGGCTCTGAAATAAGTTGACACTTTTAACCTTCAATGGATTGTCGGAGAACGCTGACAATGAAAGAATGTGGGATATATGACTCGACCTGCGCAACTCTTATCTTTGCCAACATCGGGGAAGTTTGGTCCCTTAGAATTGCATTAGTTTTCCAGATCGTTCTTCAGCTTTGTCAGCAATTCGACGTTCGGGGACGCGTATTTATTGATCCAGCGGTCGTAAATGTCGCGGATCGGCGTGACGTCAAGGTAGTTCCACCGAAATTTTCCTTTCTTTTGCACAATGACTAGGCCCGCTTTTTCAAGGACGCCCAGGTGCTGCATCACGGTGCAGCGGTCGAGGGGCCGGAGTTTGTCGCACAATTCGCCGGTTGTCTTCGGCTCGTCTTTTAGTAGGTCAAGCATTTTGCGACGGCTTCCGTCCGCAAGCGCTTTGAAAACCTGATCATGCGAAATTTTGCTTGACATGTTATAAAAATATAACATATACTCGGCGCCTGAATCAACAGAAGGAGTATGGACATGGAACTAAAATTTCAAGTACAGACAAAAATTCAAAGGCCGGTGAACGAGGTTTTCGACGCGGTGTACAACCCCGGGAAACTGAGCGGATATTTCACGAACGGCGGTGCGAGCGCTCCGCTGGATGAAGGTACAACGGTCGAGTGGGCCTTTGCCGACAATCCCGGGGACGAGAAGCTCAAGTTCCCGGTGGAAGTAAAAAAGGTCGAAACGAACAAACTGATCGAACTTGGCTGGGAAGGTGCAAAGGGGTTGAACACCCATGTCGAGATGCAGTTTGAGGCCGACGGCAACGATACTATCGTCCGCATAAGCGAAACCGGCTGGCGGGAAACCCAGGCCGACCTGAACAGTTCGTATCTAAATTGTTTTGGATGGGGACAGATGCTTTGCTGCCTAAAGGCGTATGTCGAATACGGAATCGACTTACGAAAGGGCGCGTACGAAGGACTCTACAAGGCTTCGGAGCACCACGGCACGGCCGGGGCTTAGTTTCGATTACGGACATGGGTGTTTGAAAACCCCGTCAGACAATAGTCCTTCCCGCTATGCCTGTCGCCGCGGAGGATGTATGAAAAGTCGCGAACCGAACGACTATCGTTCTCCAGAGGAGCAAGATGCTTATAGAAACGAATGAAGAAATAAGAACAGAGCCCCAGCGGGGCAACCTGTCTGTAGATACATCCGTCAATCAATGATCAAAGCTCCGAAGGAGCGGCCTGTCCGACCGTGATTTGTGCCACATCAGGACGCTCCTACGGAGCTTGCGGGCCGATTTCGTTGCTGGTGCTACAGACAGCACGCTCCGCCGGAGCTAAATCCCCGCTCCGCTGGAGGTATATCCGCGCTCCGCCAGAGCTAATCCGGCTCTGGGGTTTAGCCTCAGCGGGGCAGCCTGTCTGTAGAGACATCCGTAATCAATGATCAAAGCTCCGAAGGAGCGGCCTGTCCGATCGTGTTTTTGTGCCAATCAGGACGCTCCTACGGAGCTTGCGGGCCGATTTCGTTGCTGGTGCTACAGACAGCACGCTCCGCCGGAGCTAAAGCCGCTAGAGCTTGAACTCTGAACGCCGTGTGGTACATTGCTTTTAATGTCGCTTGTCACTGACTTTATCGTGATCGGGAGTGGTGTGGCGGGCTTGCGGGCGTCGATCGCTTTGGCCGAGGCGGGCGGGCGCGTGACGGTGCTGACTAAGGACAAGGCGAGCGAATCGAATACGGAGTATGCTCAGGGCGGTGTTGCGGTCGTTCTTTCGGATGACGATAACGCGGAGCTTCATGAGGAAGATACGCTGGTCGCGGGTGCGGGGCTGTGCGATCAGGAAGCGGTCGAAACACTGGTAACAGACGGCACAGAATACATCAAAGAACTCATAGATTGGGGCATTGAATTCGACCGTGAGGGCGGCAAGCTCGCGTTTACGCAGGAGGCCGCCCATTCTCGTCGGCGGATACTGCACGCACACGGCGATTCGACGGGGAAAGAGATAGTGCGGTCGCTGATAGCACGGGCGGGAAGGCAAAAGGGGATCAATCTTTTGCCTTTTGCGAATACCGAAAGCCTGATCGTCGAGGGCGGACAATGCGTTGGGGTAAGATTTCTCGATCCGATCCTGCGGGCTCCGCGCGAGATTCGAGCAAGAGCGGTTGTTCTCTGCACGGGCGGTGCCGGACAGCTTTATCAGCACACGACAAATCCGCCGGTAGCAACGGGCGACGGAATGGCAATGGCCTATTTTGCCGGTGCCGAGATGGCCGACATGGAGTTTGTGCAGTTTCATCCAACCGCTCTGAACATTGAGAACGCTCCGAGATTTTTATTGAGCGAGGCAATGCGCGGCGAGGGCGGCGTTTTGCGAAATGTCGAGGGCGAGCGCTTTATGGGCCGTTATGACGAGCGGCTTGAACTGGCCCCGCGGGATATTGTTTCGCGTTCGATCGTTGCCGAAATGCGGCGGACCGGATCGCGTCACGTCTTTCTTGACATGACGGCGCTGGATGGCGAGTTTCTGCGGGAACGTTTTCCGAAGATCGACGGAACTTGCAGATTCTACGGCCTGGACATAGCGAACGACCTATTGCCGGTGTCGCCGGCCGCTCACTATTGCATGGGCGGGATCCGCACCGATCTCGATGGCCGATCGACAGTTGCGGGATTGTATGCCGCGGGGGAAGTGAGCTGTACCGGAGTTCACGGTGCGAACCGGCTTGCCTCCAACTCTCTTTTGGAAGGCTTGGTCTTTGGGGCACGCGCGGGCAAGGCGGCGGTCGAGGATAGTCTCAGGTCCAATGTCCAACGTCCAAAGTCTCGCGACCAACGGCCGAATCCCCACTCTCGATCAACGGAAATATCTACGGCGGTGAAAAAGCGCGTTAAGCGGGTGATGTGGGAGCGCGTCGGCATCCTGCGTGACCGGGATTCGATACAGAGAGCAATAGGCGAATTTGAACAGATCGCGTCGTCGAGCCTGGGCACGTCATCGCGGAATTTTGTCACGCTCGGGCTGCTCGTGGCCAAGGCCGCTCTGTGGCGCGAAGAATCGCGCGGAGCCCATTTTCGAACGGATTTTCCGGAATCAAAAGAAGAATGGCGGCACCACTCGGTCCAGCGCGTAGGTACCGCCGTATTCTCGGCGGAGCGAATCGACTTTTCGGCAAAGGCTACTCAGGCAGAATTTCGTCAAGGCTCGTGAGGCTGTGTCAAAACTCAAGATCTGTCCCGTAGGGACACCCGGTAATAGCCCGGCGATTTATCGCTGGGTAAGGCGCGTTGGATTGTGAGTCCCTTGGGGACGGTTGAAGATTCCAATGTTTACGTTGTTTCAGCCATCCCATTGGGGACTGGCGCAATCTCCGTCCGTCTTTCCCACCGATGAATCGGTGGGCTATTTTCACACGTCCCTTCGGGACTCTTTCAGTTTTGACACTGACTCTAACGGCGTGGCTAGCGAAACCAAGTCTATTCTTATCCACACACTCGCAAAGACTGACCCTCCACGCCTCTGAACGGCGTGCGTTTGCGAAACCGGTGATTCCGGTTTGGCAAAGCGCTGTGTTAATCTTTCCGAAAAAATAGTTCGTAGATCGACAACCTAACTAAAAATATGGAACCAAGAGCAACGACGCTCAATCTAGCGTCTATCGTCTCGCACCACGCGAATCTTGCCCCGGAAAAAGAAGCGATCGTGTGGAACGACGTTCGAATGACCTACGGCCAGCTTGACGCGATGGCGAATAAGGTTGCCAACGCGCTCGTAGAACTGGGGATCAGGCACGGCGACAAGGTGGCCCTGGATTGTCCGAACCTGCCTTATTTTCCGATGGTCTATTACGGGATCATGAAGGCCGGCGCGGTCGTGGTTCCGATCTGCGTACTGTTTACGCCGCGCGAGATCGAGTATCAGCTGAGAGATTCGGACGCAAAGGCGATCTTCGCATTTCAGGGCACTCCTGAACTGCCGATCGGCCAATCGTGCAAAACGGCGTTCGATGCGGTTGATACGTGCGAACATCTTGTTGTTCTGCCGCTTGAGCTAACCGCGCCGTCGCCTTTTCCGGAGCATAAAACACTGCCGCAGATAATTGCCGCACAGCCGGACACGTTCGAGACGTATCCGACGGCCCCTGACGATACTTGTTCGATCCTTTACACGTCGGGCACGACCGGCCAGCCAAAGGGGGCCGAATTGACCCACTTCAACATTTTCATGAACTCGGCCGCTGCGTGGGGACTGCATTTTCCGGCGGTCGATTTTACTGAGAATGTACAGCAAACATGCCTGATCACGCTGCCGCTGTTTCACACGACCGGGCAAACCGTGCAGATGAACGCGAACCTCTATGCCGGAAACCGCGTTGTGCTGATGCCGAGATTCGAGCCGGAGACAACACTGAAGACGATGGCGGCCGAAAAGGTCAATTTCTGGATAGGCGTGCCGACCATGTACTGGGCGATCTTGAAATACGTTGACGAGACGGGTTTCGACGTTTCCGAGATCGTGAAGAACCTAAAGGTGCCGACATCGGGCGGCGCACCGATGCCCGTCGAGGTGATAAAACGTTTCGACGAGGTTTTCGGGCTTCGTATTCTGGAGGGCTATGGGTTGACTGAAACTTCGCCTATCGCTTCGTTCAATCAATTCGAACGGCCGTCAAAGCCCGGAACTGTCGGACAGCCGTTGTTCGGCGTTGAGATCAAATGCGTCGATGAAAACGACCGCGAAGTTCCGCGAGGCGAGCGAGGCGAGGTGGTCATTCGCGGCCACCTTGTGATGAAAGGCTATTACAAACGGCCCGAGGCTACGGCCGAGGCCTTTCGCAACGGCTGGTTTCATTCGGGCGATATCGGGATAATAGATGATGAAGGATATCTCGCGATAGTGGACCGCAAGAAGGACATGATCCTTCGCGGCGGTTACAATGTTTATCCACGCGAGCTTGAGGAGATCATTATGACCCATCCGGCCGTGTCGCTTGCCGCGGTGATCGGAGTTCCTGATGAGAAAATGGGCGAAGAGGTGAAGGCGTTTCTTGTTTTGAAGGAAGGAGCGCAGCTTTCGGATGCCGATTTTATCAGCTGGTGCAAGACGCAGTTTGCGGCGAACAAATATCCGCGATATGTGGAATTTCGCGATTCGCTGCCGATCGGGAATACGGGAAAGATATCGAAGCTTTTGCTGCGGGAAGAAGTCAGGGCGGGATGATCGGTGCCGGCGAAAAGAGATGTATCGAAGTAAATTGTTTGTCCTGCTGGTATTTGCGGGATTGGTCGTTTGGGGATGCGCGGGATCGGGAAAGAAGAAGTTTGTGATCGCGGAAAGCAAGTCTTACGAAGCATCTTTGTTTCGGCAGAACTGCGCGATCTGTCACGGGCCGGAAGCCGAGGGCCGGACGCTTGAGGACGGTAAGGAGATTCCAAATCTGCGACAGGGCCCGTTCAAGTATGGGACGGACGCTCAGATCTATCAGCATATCGCCGACGGCGGAAACGGAATGGTCCCGTTTCGCGGCCAACTGACCGAACGCGAACTGCAGATGATGGTCCAGTTTGTCCAGAGAGATCTGCGAGGGAAGTAGGTCAGAACCGCGTCGAGCGGTAGCGACTGGATTCTTTCATCGCCGCTGCCACAAGAACCCAGTCGCTATCGCTCCCGGTTCTGACAATCAAGGGAAGAACCCGGTCGCTGCAGCTTCCGGTTCTGACAAGATCATGAAGATCCTCATCACAGGTGCGAGCGGGTTGATCGGGACGACGCTTCGGAAATCGTTTGAGGCGCAGGGCCACGATCTTCTGCTTGCGTCACGGAGCGATCCGAAGGACGCGGATCACATCAAGTGGAACTCGGACACCGGGTTTGCGGACGAGGACCTGCCGCGGCTTGAGGGGTTCGATGCGTTTATCCACCTGGCCGGCGAGAGCATCGGCGGCGGGCTCCGCTGGAGCGAGGAAAAGAAAAAGGCCATTCGCGACAGCCGAGTGTTTGGAACACGAACGATGATCGAAGCTTTCGCGCGGATCGAGAAAAAGCCGAAGGTTTTTATCTCAGGCTCGGCCATCGGCTTTTACGGAGATCGCGGTGATGACGTTGTGACCGAGGCCAGCGCGGCCGGCGACACTTTTCTTGCGGAGGTCTGCAAAGAGTGGGAAGCCGAATCTCGTCGTGCCGAAGACATGGGCATCCGCACCGTTCTTTTGCGAACGGGGATCGTCTTGTCCAAAGACGGCGGAGCGCTCGCGACAATGCTAACCCCATTCAAACTCGGCGTCGGCGGCGTCGTTGGAAGCGGGAAGCAGTGGATGAGCTGGATCGCGTTGGAAGACGTTATCGGCATAATAAACTTCGCTCTCGAAAATGAAAGTTTGCGCGGTGCGGTGAATGTCGTCAGCCCGAGTCCCGCCACGAACGAAGAGTTCACGAAAACGCTCGGCAGCGTGCTCTATAGGCCGACAATCCTTCCGCTACCCGAATTCGCCGTCAACCTCGTCTTTGGTGAGATGGGCGATGCGTTGCTGCTCGACTCGACGCGCGTCGTACCCAAACGACTGTTGGATGCTGGATATGGGTTCAAATTCCCGCACCTCAAGCCTGCTCTGGAAAACGCCTTGTCTTGATACAGAATAGGTAACGCCAAATCGAAAATGGCCGAGATGATCTCGCTATTTCAGTGGATAGTTACAAATGGATAGTGGATAGTGTTTGAGCCAACAGAATCGGGCGGCTTGGAGCACAGTCGGACTCGAACGGGGCGATCTGGAGGTTCAGCAGGTATTCGCCGTCCGGGACTTCGTTCGGAGCGTAGATCAGTTCGGTAATTGTACTGGTCTTTCTGGTTTCCGCATTTGTTTCAAAACCCCCTTCGTCAACTTTCCAAAACAGTCGGTGATTTAGGAGCTTGCCGTCATCGAAAATGCGGTCGATCGAAGGCAGATCGGTGAGCAAATGTTTGATCCCGATCTCGACGATATAACTCATCGCGTCCATCGCAAAATATGGCGGAATATACGACTCGCCGTATTCTCTTGTCAGCTTGGAATCGTCGTTTGGAAGCGTGCGGATGACTAAGGCCCTGTCGGTCGCGATGGACTTGTGATCGCCGCGTTCAAAGAACCCAGTCGCTACCGCTCCCGGTTCTGACAGGGCCGATTCGAGCACCTTTCGGGTTAACACGCTTTCGCCGTCGATCTTTTCTGGTGAGACCGAAACAAGCCGGGCGGGCATTAGCACATCGGGCAGACAATCGCGGACGGAAATTCGTGCGTGCGTGATGTGGCCGACGCATTCTGTGTGCGTGCCGCTGCAGTGCGGGATGAAAGCGTATTGTTCAAAATTAACGCTGCCGCCCCGCCGAGTGTCACCGATCAGCGTTCCGGCTTCGACGGGTTTAGAGGCCGCTCGTTCGACGCCGTAAGCATTCGGCTGCGGCCCGTTGAAACGGAGCGGGATCGAGATGTCGATAGGGTCATTCAGATCGTAACTTTTACCGTTGAATTGCAGTGAATTGTTCATCAGGAACTTTGCGCATTAGCACCTCATACGGACACCGGGGTTTGAGGAGACACTCAGTTTCTGTGATCCAATCTTAGACGTCTAAGACTTCAACATCTTCCAGATTTCGGCATCGACTTTTTCCATATCATCATTGGATAGCCTGCCGAGTGTTTTCAGAATTCGTTTCTTGTCAATGGAGCTCATCTGAAAGATCATAACAACGGATGTCAAATCCAAGCCGTTTTCTGCTGACGGCTCGATCTGAACAGTGAAATTGAAGCGGATCGCGTTTCGGTTTGACGTAATCGGTGCAATCATTAACATCGGTTCGCCTGCGATGTCCGTCTGAACGGCGACGGCCGGCCGGCGACCGCTTTGTTCGCGCTTGTCACTCGGCGGCAATCCAACGAGTAACACGTCGCCGCGCGCCATTAATTGTCCTCCTCCAGAGTTGCTTCGAAGCGGGTATAATCTTGTTCGCTCGCAGCTTCCCATTGGGCGAACTCAGCAAGCATATCTTCGTCCGCGTCAGTCTCTATCGTAATGCGGACTCGTTCATGCTCTTTCAGTTCTCGCGGCACGGTGGAAAGCGGTTTGAAAATGCCGTTTTCGTAAATTGCCTCTACCGTAGTCATATTTCCAGATTTTATCATAGGTTTTGGTGCTCGTCGTTGGTGATGTTCGTCTGATTTGAGTCGGCTGGATGAGAAAACTCCACGATCAATTCGCTATTGACCTCAAAAATTGTTTTTCCATTTAGCGATTCGATTCCCCAAGGCTTTTTTGTATCAACTCGCGTAGTCAGTGGATTCTGCATAGTCGGTTTATTGAGAACTTCGCAACCAAGGACTCCATCTACGGGATATTCACTATTTCGATCTAAATTTTCAATGGAAAAGATCGCATCTTTGTCACGGAAAACGTCAACAAATCCACTTGCGTCGCGGAATTCGCACTCAACAAAGCTAGGACCCGTATCGTCAATACATCTGGTTATACTTACTTTTATCCCAAACATTCGTCAATGTCCTTCAAATCTAGAATCACTTCTTTGATATCTATTTCAGCCACGCTTTCAGTGTTCGCACAAACCTGCATTAAAAACCGATCCTGAGCGTTTCCTTTTTCTTTCGCTACAGAATACGGCAGATCTTCGCGGAATGTGACCATCGAATATTTCGAGAAATAGTCGGGAAAGGTTTGCTCCAGTTTCGTTTCGAGTTCGCGTTTACGTTGGAAAACCGGGTCGGCGGTGGCATCTCGCATTTCGTAGAAATTTTCCTCGGCCATGTCGGCTATGGCATCCGTATTTATCTTGCGTAGTTGGCCGTACTTTTCGAACACAAATTCCCAATCAACTATAGGCCCAGTCGCTACCGCTCCCGGTTGTGACAAGAGCGAGTCGAGCACGCGGACGTCTTCAAAGGCGCAGTTCATCCCCTGTCCGTAGAACGGAACGACGGCGTGGGCCGAATCGCCGAGGAGCAGCACCTTGCCTTCGACGTTCCACGGCCAGCATTTAACGGTGCCCAGGTTGCCGGTCGGGTTGGTGAAGAAGTCTTCGACAAGCGTCGGCATGAGCGGAACGGCGTCGGGGAATTCGCGGGTGAAGAACTCTCTCAGCGAAGACTCATCGTTAAGGTCCTCGAACGACGGCTCGAAGGCGGAAACACGAGCGGTAGTGAGTGTGTCGTCCGCGGGCGACGCAGAAGAGACACCCTCGCTACCGCTCAGGTTTCCGCCTGTGTGGGCAAGGAACAGCGTGCAGGTGAAGCTGCCGTCGAAATTCGGCAGGGCGATCATCATGAACTTGTGCCGGGGCCAGATGTGGAGGGCGTTTTTTTCGAGTTGAAATAGATCTTTGTTCGACCCCGGCAGGACGCCGGCGTTCCGGGGAGGAATGTGAAGTTCCTTGTATCCGTGTTCGAGAAAAACCTGCGACCACTGAAATTCAGGCAGATCGCGTTCCATCGCATCGCGTACCGCCGAACCGGCGCCGTCGGTCGCGATAACAGTGTCTCCACGGATCGTTCGACCGCTTGCAAACGACACTTCGCCGCTGGCAAGGTGGAAATCGGTACAGCGTTCGTTAAAAATAAACTGAACATTCGGATATTTCTCGGCCTCATTCATCAGAGCGATATTCAGGCCGGCACGTGAGACCGAATTTATGTATTCGCCTTTGCGGCCGCTGTAGGGGAGCAGTTTTGTTTCGCCAGTCAACGTGTGGATCATTCGCCCGTACATCGGCACGGCCTCGGCCAGCATGTATTCATCCATCCCGACCGCGCGCAACGCCGCGATGCCGCGGTCGGACAGAGCGAGATTGATCGAACGCCCGGCAGCAATAGCTTCGGTTCGCATATCAGGCCGCGCCTCAAAGACGTTGACCGCCATGCCGCGACGAGCGAGATAGATCGCGAGCAGCGAACCTGCAAGCCCAGCACCAATGATAATCACTCTTTGCTCAGGCATCGGTATTTAGGCAGAAACACGACCGGTAGGGAGTGTGTCGCTTCCTTTTTCGCCGTCACGGGCACACTCGCTACCGCTCGTGTTTCCGCCTCCCATCACACGCATTCTTTAAGAATCTCTGCGAATTTATTTACATCGCCGAAAGAATTATACAGCGGCACGGGCGCGACGCGGATAACGTCCGGTTCGCGCCAGTCGGCGAAAACGCCGCGTGCCGTTATCGCGTCGAACAGAGTTTTGTCCGCATTCTTTACGCGGATGGAAAGCTGACAGCCGCGTGCCTTTGGGTCGGAGGGCGTGATGATCGAGATCCGTTCATTGCCTATTTCGTTGATCAGCGATTCCAGATAGCCGGTGAGCTTTTCGGATTTTGTTCTTAGGGCCGGCATTCCGGCCTCATCGAAGATCTCCAGCGAAGCACGCAGCGCGGCGAGTTGAAAAATTGGTGGATTAGAGATCTGCCAGCCTTCCGCGCCTTCAAGCGGTTTGAATTCAGGCCCCATCAGAAAGCGCGTTTCCTTGTCGTGTCCCCACCAGCCGGCGAAACGCGGCAAATCGAACGAATGAGCATGGCGTTCGTGTACAAAGATGCCAGCGATGCCGCCCGGACCGGCGTTTAGATATTTGTACGAGCACCACGCGGCGAAATCGACGTTCCAATCGTGCAGCTTCAGTTCGAGATTGCCTGCCGCGTGCGCACAGTCAAAGCCGACGACGCAGCCTTTGCGATGTCCCGCCTCGGTTATCGCCCGCATATCGAATGCCTGGCCGGTGTAATAATTGACGCCGCCGAGCAGGATCAAGGCGACGGCATCGCCTTCGCGGCCGATAGTTTCGAGTATGTCATCGGTCCGCAATGTCGATTCACCGTCGCGCGGTGCGAGTTCGATCAACGAGTCAGAACCGGGAACGATGGCGACTGGGTTCCCTGATGGCGTGGAATCGAAAAACCCAGTCGCTATCGCTCCCGGTCCTGACATGGGCGCCGTCTTGTAGCCGTGGAAGGCCAACTGTGACTCTACGGCGTACTGATCGGAAGGGAACGCGCCTTTTTCGATGATGATCTTGTAACGCGCGCGCGTTGGTCTATAAAACGAGATCATCAGTAGGTGCAGATTGACCGTCAGTGAATTCATCGCAACGACCTCGCCTGCTTTTGCACCTACAAGCCGCGCTAACGGTTCGGTGACGAATTCATGATAGGGAAGCCATGGATGCCTGGCATGCAAATGCCCTTCCACCGCAAGTTCTGCCCAGTCATCGAGTTCCTGTTCGATATAAACGCGTGCTGTTTTGGGCTGGAGGCCAAGGGAGTTGCCGGTTAGGTAAACAGCCTCATTGCCGTCAACTCCGCGCGGAAAGTGAAAACGGCTGCGAAAAGGCGCAAGAAGATCGCCGGCGTCCATTTCAGCAGCGGGTTTGAGTATCTGTTCAGGCATCACGTTATTCAGACGAATTGGGACCGATCCAGATCAAGCCAGTTGAGCGCCGCTCCGTGGAGCAGCATCGCCTTTGTTTCGTCATCGTACAACATTGAGTCAATAAGCTTTCCCGGTTCGAGCTCGCCAAGCGGAAAGGGATAGTCCGTGCCGAGCATAACCTGGTCCGCCCCGGCGAGCTTAATCAAAAAATCGAGCGCGGCCGGTTCGTGTACGAGCGAATCGAAAAACATACGGCCCAGATATTTGCTGGGCCTGTGCGGGTTGTCGACGGCGCACAGGTCGGGCCGGACGTCGAAGCCGTGATCGATGCGCCCCAGGGTTGCGGGAAACGATCCGCCGCCGTGGGCGAAGCAGATGCGAAGATTCGGACACTTCTCCAACGTGCCCGAGAATATCAATGAACAGATCGCACGCGAAGTTTCCGCCGGCATTCCGACAAGCCACGGGAGCCAGTATTTTTGCATTTCAGCCTGGCCCATCATTTCCCACGGATGGACAAAAACAGCCATGCCGAGATCTTCACAGGCTTTGAAAAATTCAAAAAACTGAGGCTCGCCAAGATTTAGTTGATTGACGTTAGTCCCGATCTGAACGCCCGCCATGCCGATCCGTTTACAGTGCTCAAGCTCCTTGATAGCGAGTTGAGTGTCCTGCAACGGGACCATTCCAAGCCCGACAAATCGCGTTGGGAATTCGCTGACAGATTCGGCGATATTCTCATTCAGAAATCTTGCGATCGCCGCTCCGTCATCCGGTTTCGCCCAGTAGCTGAACATCACGGGCACGGTCGAAAGCACCTGCACATTTACTCCGAAGCCGTCACATTCCTCGATCCTTTTTCCGGCGCTCCAGCAGTTGTCCTCGATCTCGCGAAAAAAGTGGCCGTCGTCTTTCAGCATCCGCGCGCACCCTGGGCCGGTATGTTCAAGCTGGATAAATCCGCCGTAACCAAACTTGTCTTTCCAATTCGGAATATCTTTCGGAAGGATGTGCGTATGAACATCGATCTTTAGCATTTGATGTATTCTACCGAAAAAGAAGCGGAAAGAAATCTTGCCGCGAGCAAGAACGAAGTTTTCCCGGGCGATCGGCCCCTAACAATTGCCAGAGCGTTAGCAAATGCGTGCGCAAGGCGTTATCATGCATTTATCCCGCCAATCAGTATCTATTTAGGAGAGGTCAATGAGAAATTCATTCCGTAAGTATCTCGCATTTGTCGCAGCGGCTTTTGTTTTAGCTTCGACTGTTTTCGCTCAACCGCCCTCGACGGGCGATGTAGAACTGAGGGCACGGCGAAACGCGATCGAGGCCGAGCTGCAATCGGTAGCTGTTGTCGAGCGCAAAGTGATGGTGACGATGCGTGACGGGAAGCGGATGCAGGCCGATATCTATCGTCCGAAAGACGAAAGCACGAAATACCCGACGATCTTTTCGCGGACGCCGTATAACTTTAATTGGTGGGACGTGCGGCTTGGTGCTCCGCGGGATATGACGACGGTGCTTGATGCGGTGAAGCGCGGCTATGCCTACGTGATAATGAATGAGCGGGGACACTTTTTCTCCGAGGGGAATTACGACATTCTCGGGCCGCCGCTGACCGACGGCGAGGACGCGATCAGGTACATTACGACGCAGCCGTGGTCGAACGGCAAGCTAGGCACGATCGGCTGTTCGTCCACCGCCGAGTGGCAAATGGCCGTCGCCGCTCAGGATGTGCCCGGTTATACGGCGATGATCGCGCAAGGGTTCGGCGCTGGTGTCGGGCGCGTTGGGCCGTATTACGAGCAGGGAAATTGGTATCGCGGCGGTGCGGTGCAGATGCTTTTTATCGCGTGGATTTACGGCCAGCAGAATCAGGTCCGCCCGATGTTCCCGGCTAACACTTCGCAGGAAGATCTGATCCGAGCGTCAAAATCTTTCGACCTTGCACAACAGCTTCCCCGCGTTGATTGGTCAAAAGCTCTGCGGCATTTGCCGGTCAAAGACATCATCAAGGCGGTTGACGGGCCGCGCGGGATCTTCGCCGACGAGATGCCGGTCGCGACCGGCGGGGCGATGATCAAGCGCGCGCCGAACGATCCGGCGTGGTACAAAGGCGGCCTTTTTCACGACAACATGAAGATCAACATTCCGGGTTTTTGGTTCATGTCGTGGTACGACGTTTCGACCGGACCAAACCTCGCCTTGTATAACCATGTTCGAAAAACCGCGCGGCCAGAGATCGCAGACCAGCAATACGCCGTCATCGCTCCGACGCTGCATTGCAGCTACACGCGGGCGACCGAGAACACGGTCGTCGGCGAGCGGAGCATGGGCGATGCCCGACTCAATTACAGCGAGCTGACCTATGGCTGGTTCGATTATTTTCTGAAGGGCCACAGCGAAGGCAACGACATTAAGGCATGGCCAAAGGTGCGTTATTTTACGATGGGCAGCAACAAATGGCAGGCCGCCGAGCAATGGCCGCCGGCTGGAGCCGAGCCGATGACGTTCTACCTTTCAAGCGGCGGTAAGGCGAACAGCCTGAAGGGTGACGGAGCGTTGGCTGCCGCACCGCCTGCTTCGGACGCTCCTGACCGGTTTACTTACGACCCGATGGACCCTGTCCCGTCATACGGCGGAAACGTTTGCTGCACCGGCAACGCGGTCCAGGGTGGTGCGTTCGACCAGACAAAGATGGAAGAACGCAGCGACATCCTGGTTTACACGACGGACGTTTTGAAGGAAGGATTCGAACTTAGCGGCCCGATCGATGTAACGCTCTTTGTTTCATCGAGCGCGAAAGATACTGATTTCACCGTAAAGCTTATCGATGTGGACGAGAACGGCAAGGCATGGAACCTCGACGAGACCATCCAGCGTATGCGTTACCGCGACGGCTACGACAAACCGCTCGCGTGGATGGAGCCAAATAAGGTCTATAAATTCAAGTTCCAGCCGATGACCACAAGCAACTACTTCGCCGCCGGCCACCGTCTACGGATCGAAATATCATCAAGCAATTTCCCCCGCTTTGACCGCAATATGAACACCGGCGGCGACAATTACAGCGAGACAAAAGGCATCATCGCGAACAACGCGGTACATCACTCGAAGCAATATCCATCGTCGGTGACGATATCTGTTGTGAAGAAGAAATAAAAAGATTTTGCAGAAGCCCGCACGAAGTAAGGGCGAAATGCGAGGTTGAACGTATCGCCCTTACTTCGTGCGGGCTTCTGCATCGCTGACTTTTAAATGGTCTTGCGCTCGGTTATTCGACGAGATCATTCTATTGTCGGATTCGATTTTTGCTTTCCTCAAAGCAAGACACAGATCGCGCAGGTCGCTTGAACGTCGCAATCGTCGGGTAACCGCCTCAGATGACATATCAACGTTTTTCATTTTCCAACCTGTCGATGTCTGCCAGATCCTGCGGACGCGCGGATTGTTTTTTCATCTTTATCAACCCTTCTCGTGAAACAACATAGAGCGAAAGTCCCATAAAGTCTATATGTTCGCGAGTGCTCCACACATCTTCGACGTGGGGCGTGACGAGAAGAAGGTCAAGCGAGATCACTTCACCGCCAACTACGGCAGAAACACGGCGAATCTCGACGGTCCGCTCCTTAAATGATATATCAAGACCACGAATGTCGTAACCCACTTCCGCAGCAGCCGCGTAAGCCTGCTCGAGAGTTTCTTCGCGGATCAGAAAGTCGATGTCTTCGGTCGCCCTAATGAGGCCATGAGCGGAAACCGCCAGGCCTCCGCAAAGCGCGAATTCGATCTCGTTCCTGTTAAACGATTCCACGATCAGCTGAAGTTGTTCGAAAATTACGGACATCCCTGATCAGCTTATAACCGGTGCCGGCCCCATCACTGAACCGCATCGTTTCGAGTGCGAAGATGATCGGTGCCGTAGAATTGCGCATTCAAGCGACTTAGACCCCTTTCAGACTCTGCTTCAGTCGGCGAAGGATCTTTTTGTCCTTTAGCAGTTTTTCAATAGGATCATCCATGGGCATTGGGGTATCGATCTTTTCGCGTAGCGCCTGATTGATAAGTGTTTGATATCCTACCGAACCATTCTTTGTCTGCTTTTTGAAGTGGTCAACGATGTCCGCATCCAGGTAGATGGTGATGCGGTTCTTGCTTTTCCTGACGACTTTATCTACGAAAGCCGGCCGCGTGATCCGCCTTAGGCCTCGATCAGCAGCCTCCTTTGAAGTTTCGAGATATTTGTAGTCCCTACTTTTTGTATCGCTCATACTCTTTCTTCATCCAATTTTCGGCCTTCCGGGCTGTGATCAGGCGAATATCGGTGTTCTCATATATGAATGTTACATAGACCAAGCCATACTGAGATGAAAACGCGATAAGGTCAAATCGTGTCTCCTCATCGGTCGAATGTATTACGTCCTCGAAATAAACGCCATAAGCGTCGTCAAAAGCGTCGGTCAGCAGAGCAAAATCCACACGATGCTCTCTGATGACTCTTTGGCGTTTTGCCTTGTCCCATACAAACAGAGGTTATATGTATAATATATGTATGTCAAGATAATTATTAGCTAACAACAGGTGGCGGCTCCATGACTGAGCCGCATTGTTTGCAGGTGCGAAGTTCTGGAGAGCCGTAGAATGTTTTGAAAACTCCCTGGAACTGCGTAGTGATGTCGGTTAGTTGGAAGTATTCTTCGTACAGTTTTTCATTGCAGTTCTCGCAGAACCACAAAAGGCCGTCGAGTTCGCCGGGGCGACGTTTGCGTTCGATGACGAGGCCGACGGTATTTGCTCCGCGGATCGGGTTGTGCGGGACGCGGGGCGGCAGCAGGAACATTTCGCCTTCGCGGATCGGCACTTCGACGGCTTTTCCGTTCTCTTGGATGAGAACCTTTATGTCGCCTTCGAGCTGGTAGAAAAGCTCTTCACCCTCGTCCCAGTGATAATCTTTCCGCGAATTCGGCCCGCCTACGACCATTACGATAAAATCGTCATCATCATAAACGCACTGATTCCCAACCGGCGGTATGAGCAGGTGCCGATGCTCGTCGATCCATTGCTTGAAGTTGAAGGGACGTCGAATCATTTTAGACCGATTGCTGAGATAGTGCAGTTTTGTCCTTTTTCTTTGAATTCCTTGGTGATCGAGTTAAGTAAAGTAGCTACTGCGTTACAGCCAACAGCAGTATCACTCACGCCTTCACCCTTTTCGAAGAGGGCCTTGTTCAACCATGGCGCTTCACCGATATTCGATGCGTATCCGATGTGAATTTTCTTATCTTTCACGGAAAAGGTGAAGTACTTCAGTTCGAGAAGGTACCTATCCCAATAACCGAATGATGCCACAAAGGTTCTTTCATATTTAGTGTTAATATCCATAACCAAAGGGTTCTTGACCAACTTCCATTGGAATTCATCGCTAGAAACACCGGAAAAGTGTTTCTCAATGGCTTTCTTAATCGGTGTATCCACGAACCCCCCTGATGGAACGGCAACGAACACGAAAAGCGGATCGTCACTCTCCTTTAGGCGAAACAACCGGATTTCCGCATCTACGTCTGGGAGCTTCACAAAGCCTTGCGGACATGAAAAAGCCGTCGTCCCAATACGGCAGGAACTGGTTTTCTGACCAAGAATGGGCAATAAAAATACCGCGATCAGCAATGCCGGACCTAAGCTACTTACGATTCTATTCGTTCTCATTTAAACAAGACCAACACTGATCTTCAGTGCTATATCACACCGCTTCAGGGTAAATGCATTCACGCGTCCGAGTTTCTTCACAAGACGGCCTTTATCAATGGTTCTAATTTGGTCAAATACAACAACCGAATCCTGTTTAAGCCCGGCTTCTCCTTGTTCGATCAACACTTCAGTCGGGTATAGTTTGTCATCGAATTTCGAAGTGACGGCGGCAACGATCGTTACCGGGCTAAAACGATTCGCAGTATCATTTTGAATAATGACGGCCGGGCGCGTTTTCTTTATCTCAGATCCGACGGCCGGGTCAAACTCGACCAGATAGATCTCGCCACGCAAGACAATTTTTACAGGTACTTTTGCCACACTTCATCCTCAAGCTGTGACCATTCACTGGCCATTTTAAGGTTTCGTTCGGCACGGGCGATGGCACCTTCCTTTAACTGCTCGTTCAAGGTCTTCTGCTTCAGATTCTTGACATAGAGTCTGACCGCGTCGTTGATCAGTCTGCTGCGACTACCCTTATCTACCACACTTTCAAGCAAGGCGACGGTTGATTCAGGCAGTGTAATGTTAATCCTTTTATGTACGGCTTTACTCATAGCTCAATCATACACATCAATTATACACATCGTCAATGTGCCTGGAGTTCCGACAGCTTTTCCACCGAAAGTTCATAAGTCACTATACGTCGAGGAGTATTCTGAGAATGTCTTCAATATGACCCATTGTAACTGACTCAATATACCCCAAGGGTTTTGTGAGACGCTCCTTGCTTATCGACCGCATCGCCTCGCACATTGCGTAACTTGGCAGTGTTAAACCGCCTTCTGGAGGCAATATCTCGACGTGCGAGCGAATATTCTTTTTCTTCGAGGTGATCGGAATAGCGAAGATCAGTTGCGCCGCGCTTTGATTGAATAGGTCACTCGAAACAATAAGGATCGGCCGCGTTCCGGCTTGTTCGCGGCCAACCGTCGGACTCAAGTTGGCCAACCAAACCTCACCGCGCCTGATTTTCATCGTCTAGCCCATCCGCAACAGTCGATTCCCACTCGGATCTTTCCTCTTGATAAGAATTCCATTCCTTTCTGTCTCTCTGCAAAGCCTGAAAATCCTCATTGAGACCGCGCAAAAAGGAGCTTCGACGGTACTCTTCGACGGCCCTGTCGATGATCTCCTGCATTGGCTTGCCCGCCTCACTAGCGAGCGTCCTCAGAAGTTCATGGGTGTTTGGGCTTACTCTTACTTGTGACATACGTTCAGGTTACACAAATGTCAACTGTTGTGTCAACAAGGTCGTCGGCTATAGATCTGCAAGCTTTTCTACCGTGCGCCAGTTACGGGCGGTGATCGCGATCTTTAACTTTCTTTCGAAGATGCCGCGGCCGAGGTAGCTGTCGGCGACGCCCATCGGCAGGTGGCAATAGATCTCGCGGCCGCGGACGGCGAACCGTTCGGGAGGCGGGACATTTTCGGCAAGAAATGCCTTGGCTTCTTCGGTCACGTTGTCATTTAGAAAAAGCACGTGCATTTCTTTGTGACTCTCGAATTGGCCGTCAAAGGGATTGTTGAGCAGTATTCGCTTTATCTCGGCCTGTTCGCGGACCATCACACTGATCGGTTTGCCGGCGAGTTTCTCCAAGACAGGTGCGATCTTGTCGATGAATTCTTTCTCCGTAGCCGAGCCCTTACTCACGTGCGGGCTACTGACATCAAACGCCACGTTGCCGCTGTTGATATATGTGACGACGTTCTCAAATCCGAGCGCTTCGAGCGCCGCCTTGAGTTCCGTCATCTTTATCATGTTGCTGCCGGAGACATTGATGCCTCGCGGCAGTGCCAGGTAACGCATAAGAAATGATTGCCCACGAAACACACGAAAAACACGAAAAGAAGAAAGGCTTTAAACTACGATCCTTTCATACTCGACCTTTGGATGGTGTCCAAAATTCACCAGCAAACAGAGGCGAAATTTAGTCGCGTGAAGATAGTTTAACGCCTGCTCTCGATGTTCGTCGACAAGTCTGGACAGAGCTTTTAATTCGAGAACAATGAGCCGAAACAAACGAAATCGGGCTTGAAATACTGCTGAAGTTTCGTGCCTTTATATTCCAAATCCAAAATTGCTTGAGCAACGAATGGGATTCCTTGCCTTTGAAATTCCAGTTGGAGACATTCCTGATAAACAGGCTCAGTAAATCCGCAGCCTTTCTCCTTATAGGCGTCAAAACAGGCTCCCATTATCTTGTACGATTCTTCCCTAAGGATGATCTCAGGCATATCAATCGACTTTCGTGCTTTTCGCGTGTTTCGTGGGCAACCGATCTTGCCGAGCGAACTGGCCCGCCGCTCACGCAGCGGGTTCTGACATATCGATCACGAACCGATATCGCACATCAGACCTGATCGTCCGGTCGTAGGCTTCTTCGATGCGGCTTGGGTCAATAACTTCGACATCGGATGTGATGTTATGTTCGGCGCAGAAATCGAGCATTTCCTGGGTTTCGGGAATGCCGCCGATCAGCGAGCCCGAAAGCGTTTTATTTCCGAATATCAGCGAAAGATTGTGGACGGCGTTTGGGCTCGGCGGCACGCCTACAACGACCATCGCGCCGTTTAGGCCGAGGAGGTTGATGTACGGATTGACATCATGATCGGCTGAAACCGTGTCGAGGATCATATTGAAAGTTCCGGCAAGCGGCGCAAGATTGGCCGGATCGCTAGTGACGACAAAATGGTCGGCCCCAAGTGCCTTCGCGTCGGCTTCTTTTGACGGTGATGTGCTGAAGATCGTCACCTCGGCTCCCATAGCTTTTGCGATCTTTACGCCCATGTGCCCAAGGCCGCCGAGGCCGACGATGCCGACCTTCTGTCCCGGCCCGACTTTGAATCGTTTCAACGGCGAATATGTCGTAATGCCCGCACACATCAGCGGAGCAATGCCCGAAAGGTCACCTTCGGCCTTGACCTTTAGGGCATAATTCTCATCTATCACGTAATTATTCGAATACCCGCCATACGTTTTCGTCACGCGGTCCATCTCAGTGCCGTTGTAGGTATATGCGGCCTGTTTAGCGCAAAACTGTTCCTGGCCACCCTTGCAGCTCGGGCACTCGCGGCACGAATCGATAAAACATCCGATGCCGGCAATGTCGCCAACCTCAAATTTTGTGACCTCGCTGCCAACCTGCGTGACCTTCCCGACAATTTCATGTCCCGGAACGAGCGGATAATTTGTCGGCATCGAATCTTTCCATTCGTTTCTTGCCTGATGAATGTCGGAATGACATATCCCTGCGTACTCAATATCGATCAATATATCGTGCGGCCCGACCGCTCGGCGTTGAAAATCAAATGGCACAAAGTCACTTCCTGCTTCGTGGACCGCATAACCTTTAGTTTCTATCATAGTGGTTGTTTTTTTCCTTAGAGTTTGAATTCCATCAGCGGCAGCACGCGAGGTGGTCCGTCAATTTCCGATCTGCGTTCGCCAATCCGGATCGCTCCCATCGCAGCGTAAAATCCTTCGGCATTCGGATCAGATTCTATACGCAGGGCAGACGCCTTTGCTTCTCTTGCCGCGGCGATCGCATGTTCGAAAAGGAGACGGCCGAAGCCTTGACCAATAAACGGCGGGTCGAGCCACAAATGTTCGACCCAAAGTACGCCTGCATTGCTGCGAAGCATATAAAACCCGACGATCTCGCTCCCGATTGAAAGCTTAACGACTGTTTCGTTCGCAATGTCACTTTTACTAAGTGTAAGCTGCGGCCGCCATTTCTCAAGCCACTCAGTCGGATATCGCCAATACGCTTTGGCTGAAAAGGCTATTTTAGACAAACGCGCCGCATCGGCCGCCTTCGCCGGGCCAAAACTCAAATTGTCGTTCATCGTTAGATGGTCGCGATCACTTTTAACTCGATTGCGATCGGTGTCGGCAGAGCGCCGACCTCGACCGTCGTCCGGCATGGCCGGTTGTCGGTGAAGTACTCGGCGTAGATTTTATTGTACGCCGCAAAATCCCTCTTCATATTTGTCAAGAAAACTGTTACGTCAACGATGTTTTCCCAGGCTGAGCCTGCGTCTTCGAGAATGTATCGGACGTTCTGAAACACCGAGCGACATTGGGTCTCAATGTCGTAAGAGACAATGGCCCCGCTCGCATCCAATTCGACGCCGGGAATCGCGCCCGCGCCCCGTTTGCGGGGACCGACCCCGGACAAAAAAAGGAGGTTGCCCGCGCGCAAAGCGTGCGGATACGGCCCGACCGGTTCGGGGGCCCGGTACGAATCAAACGCGTCAGCCATCATGCGATATTTTATCGCAAGAACGGACAATTCACAGAATCAAGGGCGCGAAAAGAGGAAAGAAATCCCCGCGGATCATGTGTTCACTAGCTCCGAAGGCTTGGCGCGACGGAGCGGCCGTCGCCCCAAGCCGACAAAGTTCAGACTCTTGTGCAGCACGGACTCGCTTTTATCTGAGCCACCTGCCGGTCGGTGAGAACCGGCGTGGTGGAGAAGTGAAGCACGTCGGCCATCATCAAATTTCGGTTCGAAGCCACGTGCGTCGGGTTGAAGCTTGACGTGAGCAGAACATGGCCAACCTCGTGGGCTGTTGCCCAGCGGGTCACGTTCGCCGCTACCGTACACGCCGGCCGCCCAACCATATGACCGCCGCACCCGCCGGCATCCGAAAGTGCTCTAACGTAAAACACGCCGATATCCACCTGGGGAATGGCCGGTCCCATCTGGTGCAGCCTAGCGTATTCACCGTCAGTTATAGTCCAGGTGCATGCGTCGTCGACAACCGCAAAGTCCGCCTCTTCCTGCGCCGTAAGCATCAAAGACATGCCGGAGGCAAATTCGATCTTGATGCCGTATTGTCCGTAGACGATCTCCGCGTCCGAAAGACCACGCTCGAAGGGGACATTGTTTTCGGCAAGGCTCCGGAAATGGAGCCGCACGCGGTGGGTATAATTTCTGCAGAGCCGGTCGAGGACCTGGATGGTAGCACGGTCGATCGCCCCGGTCGGTGGAATACGGTTGGCATTCTGGAATGCGATCAGCTTGTCACGGGTCTCGTTACCGAAAACGCCGTCCGGGCTGTATCTGGGGTTGGTCGTTGACCGCGGCATCGGGTAACCCAGATCGATCAAGGCCATCTGGACCAGATGAACGTGACGTCCGCTAGCGCCCGCTCTTATCGTGAGCCCTGCCTCGGCCTGCACCAGCTTTCGGCTGCTCCGGAATCTCGGGGATTGTAAAGCCATTTTTTCTTCCTCCTGTGTTTTCAAGTACTTACGCAGCCGCAAGGCTACGACGATCCCCTACAAGCGGAGCAGGACCATATGATTCGAACGCACATTTCGCGTCATTTTGCGTAACAAGCCCCGCGCAGAGTCCTACGCGGGGCCCGTTGATCGATAAGGTTAATTGGATTGAAGATCTACCTACCCTTCTCGGCCCATATTTGCACAAGGTTCACGAGGGTTGCGGTCGATCCTTCAAGGCCTTTTCGCGAATTGAATTCGAGCTTTCCGTGAAAATTGTGGCCGCCGGTGAACAGGTTTGGCGTAGGAAGGCCGCGTGCCGTCAACCGCGAGCCGTCCGTGCCGCCGCGGATGGGCCGCAACTCGGCCTTGATGCCGGCTCGTTTCGCGGCCTCGATGGCGTAGTCGGTAAGCTGCGGATAATCTTTGAGCACCTCTTTCATATTCAGGTAGCCAAGTTCACTTTTATATTCGGCCTTGACCTGCGGGTACTTTTTCATCGTTTCGGCCATGAGGTCCTTGACCTTTTGCTCAAGGACAGTAAAACCTTCGATATCAAAATCACGAAGCAGTATCTTTATTTCAGAAGTTTCGATATCGAGTTTTGCGGTGTATGGGTGGATATAACTCTCACGACCCGCGGTCGTTTCCGGGCGATTAGGTACCTCTGCCGGAAACCGCGCGAGAAAATCGCCCGCCGCGTACATTGAGTTGATCAATATGCCTTTTGCCGTTCCCGGATGGGTCGATAGGCCGCGGAATGTAACGGTCGCCGTGCGGGCGGAGAATGTTTCATTCGAAATATCCCCGAGATGCTCGCCGTCCACGGTATAGGCGTACTTCGCTCCCCAGCCCTTGATGTCGAAAAGGTCCATCGGCCCGCCGACCTCTTCGTCCGGCGTAAACGCGATCGCAACATTTCCATGCTTGATCGATGGGTTCTGCCTCAGAATGTCGATCATGGTCATGATCTCCGCAAGGCCCGACTTGTCGTCCGAACCGAGTAGCGTCGTTCCGTCGGCGGTGATGATGTCGTCGCCGATCAGGTTTTTCAGATCGGGGTTCTGGGCGACCGTTATTACCTGTGTTCTATCATTCGGCAAAACAATATCGCCGCCCTGATAGTTCTTGTGAATTATCGGATTTACATTCGCACCCGAAACCGCCGGCGAGGTGTCCATGTGCGCGATAAACCCGATCGTCGGAACCTTTGAGTTGTCCGGCAAATTGCCGGGGACCATTCCGTAGACAATGCCCTCATTGCTGATGCGAACGTTCTGTACGCCGAGAGCTTTCAACTCATTCTCAAGCAGCCGGGCCAACACAAGCTGCTTCTCCGTACTCGGAAATTTCCCGGCATCCTCAGCCGACTGCGTGTCGATCTTTACATAACGAAGAAAACGCGACATCGCCGTCTCGGATGGCGGCTTTTGCTGAGCCATGGACGTAACAACAAGAAAGAAGAGTGTAAGGAATGCGGTAAAAACTTTCATATGTTTCTAAGGTTCAAGCGGGAGTTCTCGATCAAGAATAATACGCAAAAATTCGTCTGGTCTGACAATCGTAAGATGCCGCAATCGCTGTCGGAACTGCTTGCTTTCGACGTCAATTCCCGTCATTAGATCGAGCAAGTCGCGATCGGATGTGACGAGATATGCAGCTTCAATCGCAGCCGCGAGGTTCAGGTATGGTTCGTCATCCGAATCCCGCGGGAGAGTTGCAACCGATGGGACTTTCTTGACTAGCGTTGATTCGGAAATAATCTGTCTGACAAAGTCTTTCGCATTCTCAGAAGAATAGTTCGGAAACCTCGCGAGCGTCTCTTCCCGCGTCAGAACATCGAGAAGTTCCTCGACAGTTTCCGTGCTGACGAAATGTTCGACTAATTTGTCCTGTATCAGCCGCCGGCATTCACTTCCTAACCCGTTTCCAAAAAAGAACGCTCGCCAAAGTACGTTGCAATCATAGACTACCCGAAATCTATGTTCCGCCATTAATCTTCACGGCGAGCATCGCTACGCTCCTTACGTACCTGCCGAAGTACTCCGTTCATGAATGTATCCAACTCCTCCTCGGAAATCCCGCTCTCAGAAACGGTACGTCTCAAAGGCTCTAGCTGCTCGTCAAGCGAGCGTCGTCGAACATCGCGTTTGATCAGGGACTGAAGATACACATCCAACTCGACACCCTCCAAAGAGGCGGCTTTTCGCAAGAGTTCTTCAGTTTGCGGGTCAAGGTCAACAGCTACAGTCATAATCGCGATTATAGCCTATATTTTGGCACAAGCGTCCTTTCCTTCCATAAAATACCTCAAGTTCGCGTCCGGGGCCGTGTCCTTTATGCCTACGAAGATGGTTCGCATACACGAGGAGCCAGCAGTGTGCTCAGACGATGCCGGATTCGAAAGCGCAAATGGAAACTGACAAACAGAGCAGGTTCATCAACGCTATTATTGTCTTCATATTTCACAAGTCGCCCGGTCGCATTCTTTTGGACCGGCTTTATCGGATTCAAATATCGTCAGATGCCTGTCAGTTTGACGCAAACGTTCTTTTCTTCCGTGAAAAATCTCAATGCCTCGAAGCCGCCTTCGCGGCCGAGGCCGCTGTCTTTCATGCCGCCGAACGGGGTTCGCAGGTCGCGGAGGAGCCAGCAGTTTATCCAGATGATGCCGGATTCGAGTGCGGCTGATACGCGGTGTGCGCGCGAAAGGTTTTCGGTCCAAACGGTTGCCGACAGGCCGTAGCGGACGCTGTTTGCGTAGCCCAGGACCTCGTCTTCGGTGTCGAAGGGCATTATTGTGACGACCGGGCCAAAGATCTCTTCGAGGTTTGTACGGCAATCGTGCGGAAGATCTTCTATCACGGTGGGTTGGATGAACCAGCCGGTGAGTCGTGACTGCTCATCGGGCACACTCCCTACCGGTCGTGTTTCCGCCTTTTTTTCTCTGCGTCTTTGCGACTCTGCGGGAAGATCTACCGCTTTCCCGCCGCACAATATTGTGCCGCCTTCGCTCTTTGCAAGTTCGATGCATGACGTTATCTTGTCAAAGTGCTGCTTTGAAACTATCGCACCGACATCGGTGTCGGCATCAAGAGGATCGCCGACTTTTAAGGAAGCAACGCGTTCGACAAAATCGCGTTTGAATTTTTCATATATCGGCCGCTCGACAAATATCCGCGAACCGCAGAGACAGATCTCGCCTTGATTTGAGAACGATGAGCGGACGGTAGTCGATAGCATTTGCTCATAATCGCAGTCGGCGAAGATAATATTCGGATTCTTGCCGCCGAGTTCGAGCGAAAGTTTCTTGAACATCGGAGCCGCCGTGCGGGCGATCTCCTCGCCGGTCTTTGTGCCGCCTGTGAATGAGATCGCCTTGATATCCTTATGAGCAACGATCGCCGAGCCGACCTTTGGGCCCGTGCCGTGGACGATATTCAAAACGCCCTCTGGGAGACCGGCCTCGATGCACAGCTTAGACAGCATATAAGCCGTCATCGGCGTGACCTCGCTCGGTTTGGCGACGACCGTGCATCCGGCCGCCAGAGCCGGTGCAATCTTCCACGTAAAGAGATAGAGCGGCAGATTCCACGGCGAGATGCAGCCGGCGACGCCCATTGGCTGGCGAAGTGTGTAGTTGATCGCCTTAACACCGCCGGGCAGTGAAGTATCGTGTGATTCGTTTGCCACGTGTATCGCGGCGGTTGCATAAAATCGGAAATTCGCCAGTGCACGCGGAATATCGACAGAGCGCGCCAGCGAAACCGGCTTGCCGTTATCGACACTTTCGGCCATGGCCAGATCGTCCAGATCACGCTCGATCAGCGTTACCAGTCGCATCAGCGTTTCAAATCGATGTTCAGGCGGCGTAGCGGCCCACGCCGGAAACGCGGCCCGGGCGGCATCGGCCGCGAGATTGACGTCGCGATCGTCCGAGTCAGGGATCAGTGAATAGACGCGGCCGGTGGCCGGCTCAAAATTGTCCAGATATTCCGCGGAAGCCGGCGACACGAGTTCGCCGCCAATATAATTTTCGATCGTGAGCATATTTTGAAGCAACGCCGTCCTTGTTTGTTATATCGCGGTTGTCCGCAATTCGCCTAGTTTGATCCAGTCGTCGGGTAATCCATGGTGGCCCACGCCCCGTGATGCCAAGGAGTTTGCGTCCGCAGCAAACTGAATATTCGTTCGGATTTCGTCTTTTATTCAGATACCGGCCGAGGAATCCGGATGAGCGCGTGAAAATGGTCGCGCAAAAGGCCGTTCGCGAGCGGGCCGAAGGCCCCGAATGGCGGATCAGTGGGTAGTGGGTCAGTTTGAAATCGAAATTGGTTCAACTGCACAAGCCCGCACGCAGTAAGGGCGATGTCCGGAACGTTGAGTGTATCGCCCTTACTGCGTGCGGGCTTGTGCACTATCCATTCTTTCCAAAATCCGCGAATTGATTTCAAGCTGACCCACTACCGATCAGCGAGATTGCTTTCAATATTCGAGGATTTGGCTTATAGTAGCAGCACTATCAAAATGCGGTTGAGCCTGGCAATTGGACGATTCACATTTCCGAACGAGACATTCACACTCGCGTTTTGACCACTTCCTTTCGCCCTTACGATTATGACCAAGACTTGCCCGAATTGTCAGCAGGCCAATCCGCCCGACGCCGCATTCTGCCTAAACTGTTCGACCCCGATCGGGCCGACGGTGGGCGGGACCGGTTATCAGCAGCAGAGCCCGCCGTTTGTCGGAGGACAGGCGCCATATGTCGGCGCACCGCCGCAGCAGTATCGGTCACCGCAGGGTGGAGGCTCGGCCGGCGGCGCGAGTGGGCGAGCGATCGGGGCGGCAATTCTTGCCGGGGTGACGCTTATTCTGTGCTGCGGCCCGTTCACTGGGATCCCGGCGGCAATTTTGGGCTGGCTGGAACTAGAGGCCATCAAGAGCGGCCAGGCTCCTGAGGCAGGGCGTATTTGGGCCCAGATCGGATTGTGGGGCGGCATTGCGGCGACGATCATTTCGTCGATAGCTGCGCTCTTCTTCATGCTGCTAGGCATGGTCCCAGTGGGGATGTAGGATCGCGAATTATGTCTGACCAAAGCCGGGTAAAGTGCAGCAATGGCCACGAGCAGCCGCAGGCGGGCTCAAAATTTTGTATCTACTGCGGCGTTGCGGTAGTTATTGTTGCCCCGCCTGTGCAGAACCCGTTTCATCAGCCGCATCAGGCGAGTCAAGGCCCAACGCCCCAGTACGGCAACTACCAACAGCAGCAGCCGCCTGGAAATCAGTATCAGAATTATCAGGCGAATCAGCAGCAGTACTATCAGCAGCCGCAGTATCAGCCGTTTCCGCCGCAACCGGCCGGCTGCCGAACGTGCGGGGGCAACCCGGCTGGTTTGCCGGATAAGGTTGTGATCTGTCGTGAGTGTCGATCTCTCAAACCTCTTGTTCCGGGATACACGGTAGACAATTCGGCCTACGCCTGGGCAGCGGACGCAAAGGCAATGTCCACGCTTCGTTCGCTGACGCCTCTGAATGCTGCCGCAAAAGCAGTCTCGGAAAAGGTCGGCCGGCGCTGGATCGAAGTTACATTCAATGGGGTCAGGCTTAGTGAACGGCAAATGCCCCACGTCTACGGACAGGCGGTTCGAGCGGCGAGGATCCTCGGGATGTCGCATATGCCCGACGTTTATCTTTCGGGTGAACGCCCGTGGGATATGCTTACGTTCGGCACCGACAAAGACTCATTCATCGTCGTCGGCTCAGCTCTTGCGGGAAATTTCCAGGGTGTCGATATGTTGTTCCTGCTCGCACGCGAGATGGGCCACTGCAAGTCGGGGCATGCGCTCTGGAAAACCGTTATCCGGTTCTTTCTTGGTGAGCAGGGGCCGTCAAAGGGTTTTATGGCGGGCGGGATCTTCGCGGCCTTGAGTCCGAGCGCTCTGCTCAGCGGCGCGATCGAGATGCCGCTGCTTGGCTGGGCACGCCAAGCTGAGATCACTGCGGACAGGGCGGGCTTGTTGACGGTCGGGAACGAGGACGTCGCCCGCCGGGTTCTATTGTCGTGGTCGTTGAAATCATCGTTCATCTATAAGCAAATAAACATCGAATCCTGGCTGGAGCAGCAATCCGTTGAGGACGATTCGTACATCAAGCTTTCCGAATTGACTACGACCTCAACTCCTTACATCGGGCCGCGGCTCAAGCTTTTGGCCGATTTTGCCCGGAGTCCGGAATTGCAAAGTTCGCTCAGGATAATCTCGGATACGATAAAGCGCGCCGCACCGCCAACTAAGCCGAAGCCCCCAGCTGACGCCGAAGTACTGCGATTTAAATGTTCGACGTGCGGGGCAGCAATAAAGATCCCGCGGCAGGCCCTGACGGGGAAAACGGTGCTTCCAGTCAAGTGTCCCAACGCAAAATGCGGCGCAATCACGCGTCTTAAGAAAAACGCAAAAGCCGGCCGTGGCAAACCACAAAGGCCGAGTAGACAGGAGAATCTGAACTATGGCGATTGAAGACAACATGACCATTACCGAGACGGGGCCCGATGGCACGGAAACGGAATTTGAGATCACAACCGGGACCGTCGATGAGCTGGCGGGCGAAGACCAGGGCTTTGCCGAAGAAGCCGTCGCCGCGATGTTTGACGATGCGTCGACAGATCAGGAAGCGTCATATATCGATTACGACGGTGACGGTAAATTGGATACCGCCGCCGCCGATACGGATGGAGACGGACTTGCTGATACGGCGGTTGCCGATACTGATGGTGATGGCAAGATCGACGCCATGGGACAGGACACCGATGGCGACGGGAACCTGGATGTAGCTGTCTTTGATACCGATGGCGACGGCGTGGCGGATGCATCGATGCAGGATACTGACGGAGACGGGGAGATGGACGTTGTCGATATTGACGGTGACGGCGACGTTGATTTTACGACCGAGGCGTCTGAAGGATTGCCGACCGAAGAAGAGATCTCGACCAACTCGGTCGAATTCACGGTCGGGGACGACGGTTTCCCGATCTCTGATACCGCTGAAGCCGAAACCACCTCGGATTTCGAGGAGGCCGCATTCGAAACGCCGGTTGAATTTGGTGCCGAGCCGGTAGTCGATACGGTGGCGGACCCGACGATCGACACAGGCTATTCGAGCGAAACCGACAACGCGACGGCGACCGCTGAGGCTGATGCTGCCGAGGCGGCGGCTGAACAGGCACACGCCGACGCTGCCGCTGAGGCACAGGCAGCGGCCGATGAGTTCGTCGCGGAGGGTGACTATGCGGCTGCGGCGGATGCCCGCGAGACTGCCGAGAACGAGGCGTATCAAGCAGGAGATTCGTCAATGCTGGGCGGTTCGGATTCCACCGATCTCGAGGGCGCGGCGTGGAAGCAGGAGGTCGCGGAAGATTATCAGGCGCAGCAGCAGGAGCATATCGAGGAAGGCGATTACGAGGCGGCGAAGGAGGACGCGCAAAACGCGGGTTATGCGACGGGTGATGCCGATTTCCTCGCGGGTGGTGACGATCATACCGGTCAGTCGGACAACGACGTATCTAACCTCGATAACGCGGTCTATAACGAAAAGGCTGCTGAGTCTTTTGAGAAGGATGCCGAGTGGTATGCCGAGGCGGGCAGTGAGGATGCTGCCGACGCCGCCGCCGCGAATGCCGACGCCTACCAGGCCTCGGCCGACGAGTCCGCATCGCGGGCGGACGAGGAAAGTTACAACTACGATGACGACCCGTCTGCGGCGGTCGAGACCGGCGGGACATACGATCCCGGAACGTACGACGCGGGTACATATGATGCCGGCGGTTATGACGCAGGAGCGTATGATGCCGGCGGTTATGATGCGTCCGTGGATTCCGTAGATACAGGTATCGATACGAGCGTAGATACAAGCGTTGCGTCCACTTACGATACGACGATCGACGACGGGACCGTTTGACGTTCCGCGGACCAGAATGAACGGACCGTTCGGCCTATTTGATCTTTCCGTACTTACGCAGGACCTTCAGCGTCGGTTCGAGAGGCAGGGCTTCGACGGTCCGGTTTTCTTTGCCCGTAACGGTTCGAGCTCGGAACAACGAATTATAGATCGCCTCCTCGCTTGCTTCGATCACCGCGAGGAACAGCGGTGAGATCGCGTCGTTGGCAACAACGCTTGTGCTTCGTGTTCTCGTTCCGGCCGCGAGCGGTTTGATGCGGTTTTCGGCGGCGGTTGAAAATGCTATGGCGTAGTCTCCACTGCCGTTGGTCATTGCCGAACCGGTCCGGGCGAGGCCGGCCATTGACCGTTCGGCCAGGCGATCGAGCTGCCGATGATCCAACGGCGCGTCGGTCGCGATCACGATTATGATCGAACCATCAGCTTTGTCAGAACCGGGAGCGATAGCGACCGGGTTCTTTTCCGGCGAAGAATTGAACCCATGCCCGCGCTCGGGTTTCTGCACCGCTTCCTTTAAGTAAAACTTACCCAATTCCTCACCGACAGGTGCTCCGTTTATCGTCAAAACACCGCCAAAATTGGACTGAACAAGTACGCCGACCGTGTAGCCTCCGAGCGATGCCGGCAACTTCCGCGACGCCGTGCCGATGCCGCCTTTCCAGCCGAATGCGACAGTGCCGGTTCCGGCCCCGACCGCACCCTCTTCGACCGGCCCGCTTTTGGCATTTTTCAGAGCCGCAAATACGTCGTCACGGGTGATGTGCCGTCCGCGGATATCATTCAAAAAGCCATCGTTCGTCTCCGCCACGACCGGATTTATCGATTGAACATTTTCATTGCCGGGCAGGGCGAGCATGTAATCGAGCAGGAAATCAGCGGTCCGTGGAACGGCCAGTGTTGATGTGAGGATGATCGGAGTTTCGATCTCGCCGAGTTCATTGACTTGCGTCGATCCGGCGAGTTTGCCGAACCCGTTTCCAACAAATACCGCTCCCGGTACCTTCTCCTGGAACAAGTTGCCGCCGTGCGGAACTATCGCGGTCACGCCGGTGCGGATGTTCTCGCCCTTTACTATTGTCGTGTGGCCGACCGCTACGCCCACAACATCGGTGATCGAATTTAGCGGGCCGGTCGGAAGAACTCCGACGTTCAGGCCGATGTCTCGGGCTCGCGGGCGAGCTTGGGGTTCCAGCCTAAGCTGGCCAGCCGCCGGCGGAACAAGTGCCGCAAATAGCAGGCCGACGATCAGAATGATCGCTCCGGCGACGTTCGTCATAATTCTCATGCTCGTATTGGCGGCTAAACGCGAAACGGAAATCTCTAGACCTTTGCAAAGGTCAGGCCCGTTTGGCCCTGATATTTACCGCCGCGGTCTTCGTAGGAAACGGCGCAATCTTCGTCGGACTCGAAGAAAAGTATTTGCCCGATGCCTTCGTTGACATAAACGCGCAGCGGAAGATTGGCAAGATTCGCGATCTCGACTACCAGCCGTCCCGTCCACCCGGCCTCGAGCGGAGTGGTGTTCACAAGAAGCCCGGCCCGTGCGTAAGTCGATTTGCCAAGCGCGACGCCCGTCACGTTTCGCGGCATTTTGAAGGTCTCGACCGTTACGCCGAGGCCATAATGATGGCCCGGAAGTATGTAATATCGCGATCCGTCGTTGGCCGTTTGTATCTCGGGCTCGATCAGCGAGTATTGCTCGTCGAAGCGTTTTGGGTCGATCTCTTTCCCGTGGACCGAGGAAAATATGCGAAATCCGTCGTCCGCCAGCCGCATGTCGTATCCGTAACTTGATGCACCGGCGGAAATGATCCGTGTTCCGTTGGCCTCACGCACAAGCTCTGGCAGGAAAGGATCGATCATCGCGTGCTCTGACGCCATTCGGCGGAGCCATATGTCTGATTTAATGGTCATAAAAAAGGCGATAAGAAAACTTAACTTATCACCTTCAGAAATCAATTTCCAACCGGTTGCGGCTACTCTGGCCTTTCAACCTGATCGATCTTGAGGGCACCATCGCCGACGGTGAATTTTAGGGAAATGCCGCCGTTGCCCGCCCGTGCGGCGATCAACTTGTCGGTAAACGCTCCTTTTCGGATCCTCGGCTGCAAATTTGGATAGCTGTTCTCGATACTCCCTGTCCGCAACACGCTGGCGTCAACTTCGGCGTTGAGGCCCGGCGGCAGGTGGACGTTCATCGTGCCCATGGTCAGAGCAATGTCCACGGTACGCCCGCGCCAGTTTCGGGCCGGTATGGTGACATCAACGATCCCGGTGCCGATAGTCGCCAGGATCACACCGCCGATTAGATCGAGCTTTGCGTTGGATTCGAGAAAATTGACCCGTATCACACCGTCGACACCGGAAATGCTCAGGTCGCCGTTTCCGCCGTCGATCTGGAGGTCGGAATAACGCGGAACTTTAATGACATAATCGATCCTGAAGGGAAGCCCGAGGAGTTCCTTTGGAAATTTTTTCGCGACGCGCTTCATGTAACGCTTATCGTGCGTGCCTACGCTGGTGATAGAGGTGTGGCCGATACTTTCATCGAGGACAAATCCGGTCACTTTTGCGAGCTCATCCAGCTCGAGTGAGGTCCGGCCGCTAAGCTCTATCTCGGCATCGATCTGAATACGGTTATTGTTCCAGCCTTCGACACTGATTGAACCAACCGGAGTCCCCTTAATGGAAACCGTCCCGCCAGATCCGAAGTCGAAGGAATCCGATTTGAACAAAGTGCGCTTTGCAAGCTCCTGGGCCGAGGCCGCGGGGGCGAGACAAAATGACAGCGCAAGAAACAACGCAGCGAGCAGGTGACTTGTTCTCATGACTTTTCAGGTGCGGTCGGGGAGCGAGGCCATAACTATCTTAAGGCCCGGAGAGGCGGAGGTCAACATTTTCCTGAAGGACGTGCGTCTTTTGCACCTAACGCCGGATAAATGCGATGCTGCCGCGATGGTTGGTGATGGTAAGAGTCGAGGCACCTTCGCCGGCCCGCCCAGCGACGCGTTGGCCGTCGCTTACAAACCGCATATTAGCACCGCGAAACGGCCCGAGGTCGATATTTCGCGTAGACGGAGCGGTCGCTACAAGGCGGAAAGAGGATTCGAACGGGATCCTTAAATTTATGTTGCCTCGCATGGACGTAAAGCGATACTGTCCGCCGGGACGCATCTCACCATCAAAAAAGATGTCGCCGATCCCGTTCTGTGCGTCAACGGCACTTGCCGCGATATTCGTAAGTGTGATGTCACCCTCAGTCGTGACAACCGCCCGGACCAGTCCTCCCGAAATATTGGTAACACTCAGGTTCCCGATGCGGGTTTCAATATCGACCACGCACGACCTGGGGACACGGATCAGAAAGTTTACATTGCCTACGTTGCGGCCCTGGTTCTCTTTTACAAGGTCCAGGATGATGGTCCCGCTCATGCTGTGCGGCGCAAGGGTCGCGGATGGAGCTTCAAGGTACGCGGAGATACTTATTTCCTGCCGGTCCCAGCCTTGAACTTCGACAGTGCCCGAACGGTTTAGGAGCTGAAGACGGACATTCCTGGTTGCCGGATACGTGCGGGAGAAGCGCTTTTGGCCAAAGGCAAACTCCGCCCCGACGCCAAAGAAAAGAACTACGTTCATCAATATCAGAATCGTAGTTCTTCGGGCGTTGAGATTGCGCGAAAAGTTAAAACGACTATGGGCCATCAGAAAAATCAGCCATTACAATTCGGAAAACGCGCGAAGAAGGTTCATTTTTTCATCCAACGCAGAATCAAGCATCTCGCTCGAAAGATCATCCTGCGGGTCCTTCTCAAGAATAACGGTGTATTCCGTGACCGCCCTATCGATCTCGATCAGGTTGCGGTCAAACGCGTCACGCATTTTCGAGTCCCACTGAGATCGGCGCTCCTGTACACGTTTATTCCAGTATGCAATGGCAGCCCGCTGTTCCTCAAAACGCTTCAATTTCGCTTCCTGCGGCGATTCGATCAGCCCGGCCTTCGTAAGTACCTTCTCAAAGGTTGTTTGGGTCTCGGCGGACCGGCTGGTGTGATCTTCGCCCGACGGCTCGAAGTAATTCCTTACGCCGACGATGGTCAGAAGGGAACTGATCAACGCGATGCCAACTACCGCCGACGCCATCTGCGAAAAAGTGAACCCGCGGTTGAACCAGCCCTTTCGTTTTTCCTCGACAACGGGTTCGGGCTTGCTCTCGGCTTCGATAATATTGTTGATGCGGCACCACATTGCCTGCGAATTCGGCGGAATCGGGTCGGCGGCAAGATCAGGGTCGCAGGAATCCAGGATCAACGCAAAGTCTTCGCAAACCTTCGAACAGTCGACACAGAACGACAAGTGTGTCTGGACCGCCAGGGACCTTTCGTCCTCCAGCTCATTGTCCAGAAACGGGCTAATATTCTCTTGACATTCCTCGCAGGTCATTTTCACATGCTTCGCCTTACCAAACGAAGGAAATAGCTTCATTTAGTATATGATCAAACTAGATAGATTAAGCGATAACGGCGATGGTTGCCTATCAAGCAGAAGATTTTTGCTCACTTTCCCTGATAAGCAAACCACGAAGCTTGAGGCGGGCCTTGTGCAGCTGCGATTTTGAAGTGCCCACCGAAATTTTCAGCATTCTGGCGACCTCTTCATGCTCGTAACCTTCAACGTCGTGAAGTACGAAGACGTTTCTGTACCCGTTCGGGAGCTCGGAAATGGCATTTTTCAACGCAATTCGGTCAACCACCTGCATTTTCCGTGGATTCGCTGAACCTGTGACCATCTGCTCAGGCAGCTCGCCGTCATCGGAAGTTTTCTCGTTCTTCACGCTGCGGCGGCGAAAGTGCATCAATACCTGATTTACCGTCAGGCGGTGGAGCCACGTCGAAAATGCCGAATCACCGCGGAAACTGCCAACTTTGCGGAACAACTGGATAAAAACTTCCTGGGTCAGATCTTCAGCCTCGGTTTGGCTGTTGGTCATGCGGAGCGTCAGGCTGTATGTGCGGCGATGATAGCGCTGGTAAATTATCTCAAAGGCCGGTATGTTCCCGTTCGCGGCAAGCCGGCACAATTCAAGATCGGGTGTGCTCGCGTCAAACGCGGCAACCTCGGTCGTGGATGAACGCGGAACAAACGACAGTTCAACGTTGTTCTCATAACCAAAGGGAAGATCCTGCTCGACCGCCGCAGAGGTTGAATCCATGCTAACTCCTCGAAAATTGCCGGAATTTAGGAAATCGTCGCTTGCTATGATGCGTTACCTCCAGGAACTGGTTGCTTCGGCCGGATGCGAATGTGTCCTTACATGGCGCGGTCCGATAGACTTCCGATTCTATGACGAAAGGCGGAAAAGGTAAAGCAAATTCTTGAGCCAGTTGAACTTTTGTCCAACCGGCACAATGAGAAACTTTGCTGTTATCACGTCCCGCGAACGCCGCTTTTAGCTTTTTGGGGGAATTGGGCTAAACTGCAAAAGAATTTCGGACGCCCGGATAAAACCAGAGAACCTATGCTCTTCCTCACGCAGTCGGCCGCCGTCTACGGGATCGACGCCCTGATCGTCGACATCGAGGTAAACCTTCAGCCGGTAGCCGGTGAGGCTGATATTGCTCCTCCTTTTATAATTGTGGGCCTTCCCGACACGGCGATCCGCGAGTCGCGCGAGCGCATCCGGGCGGCTATCAAGAATAGCGGTTTCTTTTTCCCGTTTCACAAGACCACGGTAAACCTGGCACCCGCGGATGTGAGGAAAGAGGGGGCGAGTTTCGACCTGCCCGTAGCCCTGGGGATATTGGGTGCCAATGGGGATTTCGGAAGTGCCGAAAACGCAGGAAATACGCTCAGCATTGGCGAGCTTTCCCTTGACGGCCGCGTAAGGCCCGTTCGCGGAGCTCTTTCGATAGCTCTGGCGGCGCGGGAGAATGGCATCCAGAATCTGCTCGTCCCCGAAGAAAACGCGACCGAGGCCGCGGTTGTCCAGGAACTGAGCGTTTATCCCGTCCGCGATCTTCGCGAAGCGGTCCAATTGGTGACAGATCTCTCGGCGGCCCAACCGACGCTGATCCCTCCATTAAAGCTCGATTTGACCGAGTTCAAATCCGCCGTCCAGAGATATGGCGTTGATTATTCGGACGTGCGCGGTCAGCAGACAGCAAAACGCGCTCTCGAAGTGGCGAGCGCGGGCGGGCACAACATTTTATTTATCGGGCCGCCCGGTTCCGGCAAGACGATGCTTGCCAAGCGGCTTGCGACGATCCTGCCGCCGTTGGAATTTGAGGAAGCGCTGGAAATAACAAAGATCCATTCGGTTGCCGGCCTGACCGGCAGATCGGGATTGATCCGCGAGAGGCCTTTCAAATCGCCGCACCACACCGTATCTCACGCCGGGCTGATCGGCGGAGGCTCGATCCCGCGTCCGGGCGAGGTTTCGCTGGCACATTTGGGCGTTCTGTTCCTCGACGAACTCCCTGAGTTTGACCGGAGCGTGCTCGAGGTCCTGCGCCAGCCGATGGAAGACAAGCAGGTAACGATCTCAAGGGCCGCAAGCTCGCTGACCTTTCCGGCAAACTTCACTTTGGTTGCGTCGATGAATCCGTGCCCGTGCGGCTACTTTGGATCGGGCCGCGAGTGCAAATGCTCGCCTATGCAGATCCAGCGATACGTTGGAAAGATCTCGGGCCCGCTGATGGACAGGATCGACATTCACATCGACGTTCCGGCGGTAAAGTTCAAGGAACTTCGCGGCAAGAATACGGAAACTCCCGAAACCTCGGGCGAGGTCCGAAAACGCGTGATCGCCGCGCGCGAAATGCAGATAAACCGCCTGGGACGCGACGGCGTTTATTCAAACTCGGCGATGTCGTCGAAGCAGATCAGGGAATTTTGCGTGCTCGATGCCGAGTGCGAAACGCTCCTCGAACGGGCCATGCATCGCCAGGGACTCTCAGCAAGAGCTCACGACCGGATCTTGAAAGTTTCCCGGACAATTGCCGATCTTTCCAACTCTGAAAAGATCGCCGCGGCACACATTAGCGAAGCGATAAATTACCGCTCGCTTGATAGAAATTACTGGGCGTGAACCGAAACTCTCACTGTGCGGTCCGCGGACGAGTTTCCCGGTCCTTATTTTCGTTTCGACTTTTGTTTCAACGCCGCGCGGATAGCGGCCTCGGCCAGCGGGGCCATCACCTCGTAGCCCGCTGCGTTCGGGTGGAGCCCGTCGTACGCAAGATCGGGCTTTAGAAATCCGTCGGCGTCCACGCTCGGCGTAAAATAGTCCAGATAGACGAGATCCATTTCCTCGCAGTACTTCCGCAGCCATTCATTCAGCTCACGGATCTTCTCGGGCGGCCGCCGGACGGTTTGGACGATCTTGCCGCCATCGCGGTTCGTGTTGTAGTCGCTGACAGGGAGCACCGAGGCAAGCACGGCCCTGATCCCATTCGCGCGGGCGAGCTCGGCCATTGATTCGATGTTGTCGGCGATCGCCTGAACGCTGATCGGCCCCGTATTGCCGGCGATATCATTTGTCCCGGCAAGAATGACGACCACCTTTGGTTTCAACGCGATCACGTCGGGCCGAAATCTGATCAACATTTGCGATGTCGTTTGCCCGCTGATCCCGCGATTGACGTAGGGTTTGCCGGGAAAATATTCGGCAAGTTTCCAACTGTCCGTGATCGAATCGCCGAGAAACACAACGCGGTCCTCGCCTTTTTTAGGCGGCGGAAGCTCGGCGTTGGCCTCGCGGTAGCGGGCATAGTTCGCGTAGTTAAAATAACGCTGCTGAAACATATCGGCACGCTTCTTTTCGGCCTCGGCATTCAGCGGCGAGGGTGACGGCGTTTGTCCGAGCAGGGTAATGCTCGACAGAAGTATGGCCAGGATCGGTATAGCGATGGTTTTCATGAGCAACAGGCCTTCCTGAGAATCTGCTTTCGGCGGTTTGATTATACGCGAGACCGGCGGGAAAGAAAGCGGCGGCTCGCGACAACTTTTGCCACCCGCGGCGGCTTGCCATAGAATGGTGATGGCACTCAAAAAAATGCGGGCCGCGTTCAAACCGCGTGTGCCGGCATTGTCCGCCTGGCCGCGAGACTTCTCAAATGCTTACAAAAAACTCCTACCTCGAATATTTGCGCTGTCCGCAAGAGTTTTGGCTCAATTTTCATCACCCTGCGGAAACTGAAAAGGAACTGACGCTTGAGCAGGAAGATCGCCGCCAGGCCGGATTTGAAGTCTTGCAGCTTGCGAAAAAGATGTCGATCTTCAGCGGATCGAACGGCCTTGTCGAATTTCACCGCATCTTCGCGACCGAGCACATCAAAACCAGCACCGACATCACCGTAACCGATCGCGCGACCCGCGACCTTTCTATCTATGAGGTGAAGTCCGGTGCGAGCGTTAAGGACGAGCACGTTGACGATGTCGCTTTCCAGAAAATGGCGGCTGAAATGCTCGGGCACACGGTCGCAAAAACTTATGTGATCACGGTGGACACCGCCTACACCAGAAACGGCGAGATCGATCCTGACAGGCTGTTAAAAATCCACGACGTCACCAGCGAGGTTGCGGCAAAGCACGACGAGACGATCAAAAACACAAAAGCGGCGATCGATCATCTAAAAACTCAGCCCGGGCCCGAGCTAAAACTCCATTGCGCGGAGAAACTCGATTGCGGATTTATCCGATATCATTTTGCCGATATTCCGGTTTATAACGTAACGCACATTGCGCGCCTAAAGCATGAAAAATGCGCCGACTTGATCGGCCGCGGCATTCTTGACATCCGCGACGTTCCCGCGGATTTTCCGCTGACCGGCAACCAGCGAAAACAGGTCGAGGCGGCACGAGCGGCCGAGCCCGCAATTGACCGCGCGGGCATCCGAAGTGAATTGGACAGCCTGACATATCCGCTCCATTTTCTCGATTACGAAAGTTTCATGCACGCCGTGCCCAAATTCGACGGCACGCGGCCGTATCAGCAGATGGTGTTCCAATATTCGCTCCACACCATCGAACAGCCGGGTGCGGAGCCTGTGCACAGCTTTCACCTTTCAAGAAACGACGGCGCATTCCCGCCGCGCGAGATCGCCGAAAGCCTGCACCAACGCCTCGCCGGCCAGCTCGGCACGGTCGTCGTCTGGAACGCATCTTTCGAAAGAAAACGGAACGAGGAAATGGCCGTAATGTTCCCCGATCTCGCCGATCTGTTCCTGGAGATGAACGACAACCTCTTCGATCTGGAAACGATCTTTTCAAAAGGCCTCTATCTCCACGCGGGTTTCCTCGGCAAGACTTCGATAAAGAACGTCCGGCCCGTCCTCTATCCCAAAGCCTCCTACCGCGACCTCGATATTCCCGACGGCACCACCGCCGCCATCCGCTGGTACCAAATGGCCGCCAAACACGTCAACGCCCCCGAAGCCCAAAACATCTACGACGCCCTCTGCCAATACTGCCACCTCGACACACTCGCCATGGTCGAAATATTCAACGTCCTGCGAGATCTCTGACCCTTGCAAAAGCCCGCTTAAGGTGCAAAAGCCCGCTTAAGGTGCAAAAGCCCGCACGAAGTAAGGGCGAAACATTCAACGCCATGCAGAAGCCCGCACAAGTAAGGGCGAAACATTCAACGCCACGCAGCGGCCCCGCACGAAGTAGGGCGAAACATTCAACGCCATGCAGAAGCCGCGCACGAAGTAAGCGGCGAAATATTCAACGTTTCGATCAAGACCTTACTACGTGCGGGCCTGAGCATCCCGTCTTCACGGGCCTCCGCAAGTCCCGCGCCCGCGACTCCCGAAGCTCAAAATCCCACCCCAAGCCTTCCCAGAACCATTCTCAGTTAACTAAAACTCATTCCCACAATTGTGAAACTCTTCTGAGAACTCAAAAAGTCACCCTCACAACTCCAAAACCCGCTCTCACAATTGTGAAAGCCATTCTCAGTCAACCAAAAGTCGTTCTCAGTTAACCAAAAGCCATTCTCACAATTGTCAGAATCATTTTCAGTTAACCAAGAGTCATTCCTAGAACTTCAAAAGTCCTTCTCACAGGTCAAAACTCGGCACTTTTGTCCAAACACCCCGCTTCTTGCCGTTCGCCACCTACTTGAATTCACGAAAGGATTCGAGAATGGCCCCGAAAGTACTTGGGTTGTGTTTTTCAAAGCCTTCTTGATCGATGTATACAAAGTCGTAACTCGTCTCCGACCGGGCCGCGTTGACATCAGAGCACCACTGCTTCAAGCGGGCCATTTTCTGGGGTAGATCGATCTCTTCGCGGCCCTTTGTCTCTACGATCACGATCAGGTCGCAGCGGACCTTTACAAGAAAATCAGGATAATAGTTCGAGATATCGCCGTCGGCCTTCACGTAATCCAGTTTGAAATTCACCGCAAAGTAGTTTTTTGCAAAAGATATTATGTCGTCGCAGCCTTCGAGAAATGTCGCGAATCCAAGCTCGAATCCTTGATCACCAATGATCCGATTAAAAACGCTTTTCTTCGGGACAAGATACGGCTGGCTTTTTGCGACGAACGGCCTTACATTCCTTAGTTTAATCGAGTCCCGTATCTCAGCCTCGCCTTTGTCTCTGACGGTAAGTTCGTTGATCCCTTTCTTGAATGCATCCAATGTCGTCTTTGTTGCGGGCATCTCCGAAAGATTGCGCAGTGTGTTCGGATGCTCCAGATCGACGGTTTTTCCGAAAAGCTGTTCTCCGACAAATGCCTTTACTTTCGGGTACAACGCGTCATATCCACTTACGAGTTTAAGATCTTTCATAACCGTATGTGCAAGGTAGCCGATGACACTGCGATAGTCCGCGATCCCGGCTGTGTCGAGCACGACCGTGTGATTGACTTCGCCGGTTGTCATCTTTTTGAAAACGATCTCTCGCTGTTCTTCTTCTGAGAACTCGTGATATTGAACGATCTCATGGCCTAACCTTGAAACATCGAGTTCCGACAGGTTTTTGTATTCACGATAAACGCGCGGTGAGAGCACAGGAATTTCGATATCCAATTCGTCGAGGTCCTTTTTCTCGTTTTCCCGGTCAACCTCGACGACTATCGGCTTTCCGCCCTCGCCTCCTTCGCCCATCGGTTTCCGTTCAAATACAACACCCTCGGCCTGGATCGACTCAACAAAATCCATAAAGGCCTCAGTCCCGATAACGCTAACTTCTTCGTCCGTTTCGCCGGAGTACATTTTCCGAAGTCCGCGGCCAAGCGTTTGTTCGGGCAATATTTTGCTCGTCGCGGCGTATGGCCGAAGCCCGACGATCGTTGTTACGTTCTTAACGTCCCAGCCTTCTTTAAGCATCATCACCGAAACGATCGCCTTCGCCGGCGAATCCCAACCGTCAATGTTGTTTGCTTGTTCTCGGAGAAGTTTAAGTTCTTCGGCGCTTCTGCCGCTCGCGGATTCAGATATCTCGCCGTTGCTCTTGGTGTGAATAACGAACGTCGCGTCGCCCGCGAGTTCAGGGCACGTTCCGCGAAGATATTCGGCAACGTCGTCGCAGTTCTTCGTATCGTCAGTCATTACGAAAAGTATCGCTTTTTTGCCGGCCTTTTCGTGCTCGTCATACGCTTTTTTCCACTCGATGACGCCGAGATCGAGATAATCCGAATACTTCTCGGTATATTTTGCGGTCTGCTTTTCTTGCAGTTTCGCGCGACTCGCGGCGTCGGGCAGGACCGGATGTTTAACGACATTCTGCGAGATGGCCTCGACAAGAGGATAGTCTGAAATTGTCTGAACAAATATCGCGCCGTTATTGTGTTTGGGCGTCGCGGTCACATCGATCTGCAGTGACAGCGCGTCGTCTTTTTGCAGCAGCTTGTTATGAATGTCCTGGATCGATTTGAACCACGCCATCCGCTCGTCGTGAATATGGTGCGCCTCATCGTTCAGCACCATCAATTCATCGATATCTCGGACGATCATCCCGAGATCGACCTTCGAATCCGTAGTTTTTCCCGTTGGACGAGGGCCGAGAAAATAGTCCATCGTGTTCTCGTCGTCAAACGACGGCGCCACGTCATCGCCGGAATAAACTCGATGAATGTTTGTCAAAAAAATATTCCCTGTCGGGCGAACGACCCTCACTTCATCCTGTACGTGAAGCGTAAGCTGAAAATCATCTCGCCAATTTTTGCCGTCATACCCATTGTTCGGCAGAACCGGATCGTGAAAAAAGATATCGAGTCCCTTAAAGTCTTTGTAAATACGATCGAGAACGATGATGTTCGGGGCGATGACCAGAAAATTTCGTGACAGCCGCGAATCCGCCTCGTATGTCTTATTAAAGAAACTCCACGCCAGAGCAAGGCTCAAAACCTTTGTCTTTCCCGCGCCCGTCGCCATCTTGACGACATAACGCTGCCACGTTTCGGGAAACATCTGCGCAGTCAGCGGCGCGCTTGGCGCCAACGCCATCAGATCGAATGCGCTTCTTGCCTTCAGAACTTCGTAAAGATAAACGATCGTCTCCAGAGATTCCCGCTGGGCAAAGTAATACTGAAACTCGAATGCTGGTGCATTTACCTTTTCGATCAGATGCGGTTCGTTGAACCACCAGTTCAATAAACTTCTGCTCGTGTCCGTCGCTCCCGTATATCCGCTATCGCGAAATTCTTTCACGCGTTTGCGCAATTCCGGAACGAGCGGCGGCATCAATTTCTCCATTGATGTATCGCGCAAGGTTTCGTCCGCCGGAAACCAGCGGATCGCGGGATCGAGTATCGCGTGCGGCGATTTTGGAAAATCAGGGTGTAATGCCATAGCTGGTATCGGTTCCGTCCCTGAAAGGGACATATTCAATAGCGTCGGGTATCACCCGACGAAAGATGTCAAAAAAGGGTTCCGTCCCTGAAAGGGACGAACTTAATCCCAAATATATTTCTCGTCAAATTCGATCTCGTACTTCTTAAAGAAAACTCGCATTTCGTCCTCAAACAATTTTTTTCGATGGTGCTCCAATTGATCCTCGATATATCGTTCGACGTCTCGAACTTGCGTGTGCCCAACTGTGAATGCTGCATAACCGTCCTGCCATGCAAATTTTGTCAACATTCCACCGCCAGTTTTCATCCACTTTGAAGAATCCCGCTTGATGGCACCGACCAGATCCGGGATCAGGAAATTCTTGCCGACGGAGATCAAAAGATGAATATGATTAGCCGTGCCTCCTGCTTTGAGCAATCTGCCTCCAAAGTTGCGGACGATACCGCCGATATAGGCAAACAACTCCGCCTGTTTCTCGGTAGGGATCAGATCAACACGATTCTTCGTTGAGAACACGATGTGAAAATACGCGTTGAATATCGTTTGGGCCATCGGTTTTGTGATTGTCCCTGAAAGGGAGTCATTCAATAGCGTCGGGTCCAACCCGACGCTAACCAATCATAACGCCCGCACGTCCCTGAAGGGGACGAACGGAACGGCGGTGTTATTCGTCCCTTACAGGGACGCGTCTCTCTGTTCCGTCGTGTCGTCGGGATGCTCCCGACGTTTAAAGATCATAACTCCCGCACGTCCCTGAAGGGGACGAACGGAAACGCCGTGTCGTGTGTCCCTTACAGGGACGCGTCTCTCTGTTGCATCGTGTCGTCGGGATGCTCCCGACGCTATTAACTTTGTCCCCGTTGGGGACGATGTCTCAAACACTCACCTCAACGATCGTCATCGTATCGTTGCCAAAAATATCGACGACCTTTACGGCGATCTTCCTGCGGCCGGGTTCGCATTCATGGAACACCGATTTCAATTCGATCGAACGGTCGCGTTTTGTGCGGAATGACTGCCATTCATTCTCAAATATATAATCGCCCGTCCAGACATCTTCATATTCGACCAGTGCCTGTTGATCCGCTTCCATACCCGGCAGTTTGTCGTCGGAGATCAAAGGCTTTCGAATCGTTTCTTTTTTGCTTTCGTAATTAAAATCCACCGACCAATAATCAACCCAATCGGTCCATTTTTCGGTCAGAACCTCGCGGGTAACTATTCCGTCCTTGTCTTTTGAGACCTTTATTATCTTTCCGGCTTCGACGACGATCTTCGATGCTTTATTTTTCAGCGACTGCTCGGCGTTTGCGACCGAATCCTGTGAATAAAAGACCGAAAAATCCGTGAGCTCTATCGCGACGGTTCTGCCCTTTATATGCGGCCTTACTTCTATATAAGAAACGTCGTGGAAAACGACCTGATTCTTTTCGACAGCGCGTTTGTCGAATACTTCGGCGGGAATGTATTTTAACGAAAGGTCTATGCCAAGCGCCGCAGGGTCGATAACGGTAACCTCTTCTTTTTCATCCTTGTCCGTTTTTCGTTTACGTCGAATGGACGGGACAAGGCCCATTTCGAATTCAAAGCCGAGAATATCGATGCGGGTGATATGTTTTTGGACGCACTCACCCAGCACCTCTTCGACAAAGAGCCTCGATACCGGCAAATTGACCGGGCCGATCGCGACGAGGCGGCCGGCCTTTTTTCCCTGGAATGTGTTAAAACCATCCGTCGCTTCCGCCTGATACGCACGGAGAATGAGTTCGACAAATTCGCTTTCTTTTTGCTCGATGATCTTTCTGGAAATTTCCTCTCTTTCCGAATCATTCCGCATTCCGAAATCCGCATTCCGCATTCCAACAAAGTGCTGTCTTTCGTATTTGCCGAGGTTCAATATCTCAAACGCCCGATAATCTTTCCCTGCCGCCTTTAATTCTCTCTGAACGCCGATCATCCGTTTCCGCGTCGTGTGAATTGCAAATTTTCCAAGATCGGTGCAGATCCATTTCCGCCCCAATTTCTCCGCAACCGCCGCCGTGGTTCCCGAACCAACAAAGAAATCAGCGACAATGTCGTTCTCATTTGATGAAGCGGAAACTATCCTTTCAACGAACGCTTCCGGTTTTTGAGTCGGATACGCAATCCTTTCTTTGGCCTGCGAATTAACTGCAAAAATATTCGTCCAAATATCTTGAGCTGGGACACCAGGCATTTCCTGCAAATACTGCTTATATCGAGGCGTTCCGGTCGATGTGTAGTAGATTCGGTCTTCCGCCTCGTATTTTTGCATCGTCTCGATGGGACATCGCCAAAGGCCAGCCTTTCCTTTCCACGAATACGTGTAGCCGCCACCTTGGAGTCCTTTAGCGGAAAGATCTCGATCCAGATATTTGCCCTTGGAGTCTTCATGTCGGAAGTAAATACTTATGTACTCATCAGAATACGGATCGTATTGCGTATTAAACGTAACGCTCTGACTTTTCGAATAGTAGTAGATTACGTCGTGAAGATTCCCGTATGCATTGTTATCGCTGTGAGCGGTTGAACGTTTCCAGATTATCTCGTTCCTGAATCTTTCCTTGCCGAATACCTCGTCCATGACGTTCTTGATATAGCTATTCACGCGCCAATCGCAATGCACATAGATACTTCCGTCGTCGGCGAGGAGATCGCGCATTAGGACTAGGCGTTCGTAGATCATTGAGATGAAAGAATCGGCGCCTTTTCCCCAGGTGTCGCGGTAGGCTATTTCTTCGAGAATGTTGGGCTTTTTTGTGAACGTGTCGCCGCCTATTTCTATATCCATCGAGAAATCCGCGCCGACGTCGAATGGCGGGTCGATGTAGATCAGCTTTATTCCGCCCTGTTTTTCTATCTCTTCGCGCATCGGGCCGTTTTTTAGAGAAGAAAGTATCAGCTTGTTGTCGCCCCAGATCAGCTTGTTCGTCCAACCCTTTTGCTGGCGGCCGCGTGTGTCAAAAAGATCGGGTTGGGCCTTTGTATCTTCGGCCTTTTCCGCCCGCGGTTCGTCAACTTGCTCTATCGTCTGAAAAGGCAGAACGATATTACACACCTCGCCCGTCTTGCCGTTCCAGACAAGCTCTACCTCGCGTTTATCGCCAAACAGCAAGAACCGGTACTTATCCGGCAAAGGCTTATCGGCTTCGACAAAACGCAGAATCTCCTGTTTCTCCTGGTCGGTTAGCTTCAACATCTTCTTAATAGTTTCCCTAACGGCAAGACAACGGCACGACGGGAGTTCGAAGGACTTAAGTTGGATCAATCTTAGACCAATTTAGCCCCATGCCCAAAATCCGGTCAAAACCCACCGATAAACGATCCCTGAAGGCTCGGAGTTTAGCGAAAAAAAAAGTTCTTGATTTCCGCTTGCAGTTCTGCTTATAATGTTCCTTGTCCTGCCGAGGCTGTTTGAGCGGTTCTTGGCGGGACATTTCTTTTTCCCGTGGTCTTTACGGGAGGTCCCGGCGGCCGTTCTGGCTGATTTTGGGAACGAATCCACACATACAATTTAAGGAGACTAAAACTATGGCCGGAAAAATTTAGTGGCCGGGGGCGATGCCTGAGCAGTTGGTGCTGATGCAGAACTTCCAGTCGAAGATATCGGTTTACGGAACGACATTGGGTTTGACACCGGCGCAGGTCACGGCCGGCCAGGACCTTTGCGCGGCGTTTATAGGAGCGGTGAACTCGACCGAGCTTGCCAAGACGACGATGCAGGCGATGACGCAGTGGCGGGAAGAGATCCTGAACGGTGAGCAGACCGGCAAAACGCCGCAAGCCCCTGTATTTCCTGTGGTTGGGGCAACGACGTATCCGGTCGGGGTTGTGAAGAGCTTTATCAAGCTTCGCGATCAGATCGTGGCGTCGCCAAGCTACACGCAGGCGATCGGCGAGGACCTCGGGATAGTTGGGGCCGAAACCGGCAAGCCTGTGCTCGAGTTTATTATGCCGGACCTGAAGGCCGCGACCTCGACCGGTTACTGGGTGAACCTTTCGGGAAGCATGCAGGGAATGGACGCGCTCCGCGTGGAATATTCGCGCGACGGCGGGACAACTTTCCAGACCGTCGCGTTCCTGACGAACACTCCGGGCGGTTTCCAGATCACTCCGCAAAATCCCGCTTTGCCCGAAAAAGGAGTTATTAGAGCTGTTTATATTAAAAGGAATGCCGAGATCGGAAATTATTCGGCAAACTATCCCGTGACGCTTTCCTAACGGGAAGAATTCCACCGCGAAATGCGCGAAAGGACGCGAAAAGGAAGAGAGGCTTCCCGCTCGCGTCTTTTTGTGTACACGAAGCAAAGAGTTTGCCCGCGAATAACGCTAATCGGCGCGAATATGATAGGTGGAAAGAATTTGCGTCGAATGTGCGCTATTTGCGGACAAGTTCAGTTTTCCTGCAGACTGTGATTCCGAGACAGGTTGCCGGCGGGTTTCTTTTTTTGAGATGTTGATCGAACAGAAGTAAAATTGCCGTGAACAACTCTGGGAGGAAAGATGTTCGATCTGAATGAGCATTCGCACCGGCGGCTGAATCCTTTGACAGGTGAATGGCTGGTAGTTTCGCCGCACAGGACGAAGCGGCCGTGGCAGGGACAGGTCGATGAGCCGTCGCGGCCGGATCTGAAAAGCTTTGATGCGGAGTGCTATCTCTGTCCGGGAAACGATCGGGCCGGCGACACGGTGAATCCGAACTACGACGGCGTTTTTGTTTTCGATAACGATTTTGCCGCGTTGATGCCGGATGTTCCGGAAGGCCGCGGAGATACCGGCGGGCTTCTTGTGTGGGAGCGGGAACGCGGGATCTGCCGCGTCGTGTGTTTTTCGCCCGATCACGGTTTGACGCTTTCGCGGATGAAGGTTGAAGACATTCGGCCGGTCGTCGATGAATGGGCGCGGCAATATCTGGAACTGGGGGCGCGTGACTTTGTTTCTCACGTGCAGATATTTGAAAATCGCGGGGCGATGATGGGTGCCAGCAATCCGCATCCGCATTGCCAGATATGGGCGAGCGAAAGTATTCCGAATGAGCCAGCGAAGGAATTGCGCTGTCAGCGGGAATATTCACGGGCCCGCGGAAGCTGTCTGCTGTGCGATTATCTTCGGCTTGAACGCGAGAGCGGCGAGCGCATAGTTTGCGAGAACCAACACTTTACCGCGCTTGTGCCTTTTTGGGCCGTTTATCCTTTTGAGGTGCTGGTGATCGGCCGCCGGCATTGCGGATCTCTCGCTGAGATCACCGATGAAGAACGCAACGCCTATGCGGAGATTCTTCAGCGGACAACGACGCGTTTCGACAATCTCTTTTTGACCTCGTTCCCTTATTCGATGGGCCCGCATCAGTCGCCGACCAATGGCGAAGATCATTCGTTCGTCCATTGGCACACGCATTTTTATCCGCCGCTTCTGCGTTCGGCCACAGTGCGCAAATTTCTTGTCGGATTTGAGATACTCGGCAGCCCGCAGCGTGATATTACGCCTGAATCCGCCGCCGCAAGATTGCGCGAGCTGAGCGAAGTTCATTATCTGGACAGGTGAAATTTGTGATCGATCTGGCGAATCTAAGAAAGGAATTCACCGCCCGATATAACGCCCGGCCGCGCATTTTCCGTGCGCCAGGCCGCGTGAATCTTATCGGTGAACATACGGACTATAACGACGGGTTTGTGCTGCCCGCCGCTCTTGATTTTGCGACATACGCGGCCTGCGCTCCGCGCGAGGGCCGCCGGGTTCGCGTTGCGACGCTGACGCTCGACCGCGAGTTCGAATTCAGTTTCGATGATCCGCCGACACGTGGATTTCCGGCGTGGACAAAATATGTGCAGGGAATTGCGCTGATCCTGGAACGCTCGGGATATCCGTTGAAAGGGGCTGACATCCTGATCGACAGCAATGTGCCCATCGGATCGGGGCTGAGTTCCTCGGCGGCTCTGGAAGTTTCCATCGGCTCGGCTTTTGCGGGCTTGAACGGGCACAAAGTCGTCGGGATGGAACTCGCAAAGATCGGGCAATCGGCAGAACATGAGTTTGCGGGAGTTCGCAGCGGCATTATGGACCAGTTTGCCGCCGTTTTTGGCAAGGCGCGCCACGCGCTCTTCCTGGATTGCCGCTCGCTTGAGTTCGATGCTGTGCCGGTTGGAGAGGCGAAGTTCATTATCTGTAATACAAAGGTCAAACACGCGCTGGCCGAGAGCGAATACAACAAGCGCCGTGCGCAATGCGAAGAGGCTGCCGTCTATTTTGGCCGGCCGAGCCTTCGCGACGTTTCCGCCGCGGACCTTCACGAACGGTCCGCTGACTTGCCGCCGGTGCTGCTTAAGCGGGCAAGACATGTGATAACTGAGAACGAGCGTGTGTCGGCCGCGGTAAGATCGCTTCGCTCAGGCGATCTTGCGGCGTTCGGAAATTTGATGAACGGGTCGCATAACAGCCTTCGTGACGATTTTGAAGTAAGCTGCCGCGAACTGGATATCATGGTCGAGATCGCCCGACGCCAACCGGGCGTTTTCGGAGCACGCATGACCGGCGGCGGATTCGGCGGATGCACGATAAATTTGGTTGAAGCCGGGTTTCATCGAGATCTCATTAGCAATATCGCGTCGGATTATCTCGCGGAAACAGGCATAGAACCTGAGATATACCGCAGCGAGATCGCGGACGGGGGCGAAGAGATCGTTTAGGAACGCCGGGCCGTTGTTGGACTTATCTTGCGGCTTTTGCAAGAATGAATCACGCCTAACAGAACGGACCCGACGGGCGATATAGCCTTGATGCTTCCTGAAAACCTCATCGGATTCGAGACAATACCCCGAACGCTGCCGCATTTCTGCATCGAATCGTTCCGCCTTCATAACAAGGAGCACGCACTTGCCTACAAAGCGGGCGACGCATGGAATTATCTCTCGGGAACGGATGCGATCGAGCGGATCAAGCGGATCGCACGCGGGCTTGCGGCGCTCGGGGTAAAGGCCGGCGACCGCATCGCCATCATTTCAGAAAACCGGCCGGAATGGTCGCTGACCGATCTTGCAATTCTCTCCCTGCGTGCCGTAAATGTTCCGATATATACCACGCAGGCTGTCGAACAGATACGCTACATCCTTGAAGATTCCGGTGCGAAAATGCTGTTCGTTTCCGGCAAGAAACTTCTCAAACATGCCGAGGCGGCAATACAAAGCGTTGAGCGGATCGAGAAACTGATCTTTTTTGAAGCGGACGCAAAACCCGGGAACGACGGACGGGCTTTGACGCTGGCCGAAATAGAAGCGGGCGGCGAATCATTTGAACGGGATTCGGGCCAAACTTTCGATGAGCTTCTCTCGCAGGTCAAGCACGACGATCTTGCGACGATCATTTACACGTCGGGAACGACCGGCGAGCCCAAAGGCGTGATGCTTGATCACGAGGCTTTTGTGTCTAACGTTGTCGCCATATCAAAAGGCCTGCCGATAAAAAGCACCGACCGCTCGCTGGCTGTTTTGCCGCTTTCTCATATCTTTGAACGGGCCGTATTTTATGTATTGTGCTCGAACGGTGTTTCCATTCATTACTGCGCCGCTTTCGATCAGCTTGCATCGCACCTGCAGGAAGTAAAACCGACAATAATGACCGCCGTGCCGCGCCTTTTTGAGCAGGTCTATCATAAGATAGTCAAAAAAGGGAAGGCCGCGGGCGGCTATAAGACAAAGCTTTTCGACTGGGCATTGCAGGTGGGGCAGGATTATTGGAAGGCAAAGGACTTGCACGAATCGGTTTCGGCCGTCCTTGCCGCCAAACACGCTGTTGCCAGCCGGCTTGTTTTCTCAAAATGGCGCGACGGCGTCGGCGGAAGCCTCCGTTTTTTCGTTTCGGGCGGTGCGCCTTTGTCAAAGAAACTTTCGTATGCATTTTGGGCCGCCGGCATTCCCATTCTGCAAGGCTACGGAATGACCGAAGGCAGCATCGTCTGCGCGAACCGTCCCGAAGATAACAAGGTCGGCTCGATCGGCGTTCCATTTGACGGTATTGAGATGAAGATCGCCGAGTCGGATGGCGAGGTGCTGATCCGCGGCCGCAATATCATGCGCGGCTATTACAACAAACCTGATGAAACGGCGAAAGCGATCGACGCAGACGGCTATTACCACACCGGCGATGTCGGGTACAAAGATTCCGACGGCCACTTTTACATCACCGATCGTTTGAAGGATCTTTTCAAGCTGTCGAACGGCAAATATGTCGCACCGCTTCAGGTCGAAAGCCTGTTAAAGCAAAGCCCGCTTGTCTCGCAGCCGGTCGTTGTCGGCTCAGGCCGCAAACAGGTCGGTGCGTTGATCGTACCCGATTGGGAAGCGTTGAAAGAGGCTTTGAAGGAAGAGGGCATCGACGCGAGCGGCTCCCGCGAGGAGCTTTGCGAAAACCCTTACGTGATCAAACGCGTCCAACGCGACGCCGTCGAACTTACTCGCGAACTCAGCGACTACGAGCGCGTCAAACGCGTCTACCTCCTGCCCCGCGAATTCTCCATCGACAAAGGCGAAATGACCCCAACCCTCAAAATAAAACGCAGCGTCATCGACGAAAAATACAGCGAAGCCATTGATGAGATCTGCGGAAGTTGATCACTCGGTCAAGGTACCGCGAAGCCGGTCAGCGGATTACCGTAGAATGCATCCGTTTTCCAGGCCGTTCGGTTCCAGGGGCCATCGAGATCACCGACCACCTGAACTGGAACGATCAAGCGGTCGCTCCCTAGTTTGTTTGCGGCGGCGATACTGTTATCTATCAGCCTACCCTCGCGATCGACGGAGAATCTGAAAGAACGAATTAATCGTCCCTTGAGCATGATCTTGACCTCGTATTCCCCAGGATTTTCGCTGAAAAGGCGCAGCCGGCCGAACATGGTTTCACTCTTGTCGCGTCTGTTCCACGGCAGCACGTTATAGAACGTGCATTTCCAACGCGTCCATTTAAATGAGGGCGCGTTCGGCGTTGTGATGTGCGTGACGTTGTTTTCGGCTTCCGGAGTGCTGCAGTTCGGCGTACCAACTTCGCGGCCGTCGTTGTAAAGTTTGCCGACCTCCTTTCCTTTGAAGAAGAGATGCGGCTCGGCGAAGCCTTGAGTCTCGCCGCGTGTCCAGAAGGCGATGCTAAATTTCGGCTTAGCCCAACGTTCCGGACGATCGAGTTCCCACTGCTCGTCTGGTTCATAGAACACGTACCCGATCGGCAGGTTCCAATCGTGATCGACGTAGTAGACGAAGTGATCCACGGTGTTTGGAGCGGTCTCGTTCGAACGGACCTTAGCGACCTTCATGGTTCCCGTGAACAGTGGGATGTCGCCGCCGGCCAACTCGTTTCGCATCCCGATCGAGAACCTGACCGGGCCGGTGTAAGTAGTGCCTTTATCTTCCGCAATTTCTCGTCCGCCGCACTCGGTCTTGTGCGAGTAGCCGGCGCCCGTCGGTTCGGTTTTGCAATCAAGCTTCACCCACGAACCGCGGCTCGGCATACTGAACTCAACATAAAGCTGGCTCCCGCTCGCGATCGGGCCGTTGACACGATATTCGATCTTCGGCACCCAACTCCAAACGGCGTTGTTGTTACGGTAAGAACTGAGCGTAAAGGCACGAGCTTGAACCGAGTCTTTAGCGATTGTCGGCTGTTCGTTACTTTCTGCCGCCGTCGCTCGGGAATCGCTGCGCGCCGCCGGCTGTCCTGCCGGGCTCGGCCCCTCAGTTTTTGGTTTTTCGATCTTGAGTTTCGGTAGTTTCAACGGAAATTGAGCCACGGACGCGGGAACGCCGCTCAAGAGGATAATTTGCAACACTGACAATAAGATCGAATTCTTCTTCACTGGTTTTTTATCCTTATTCAGTATTTTTGCCGGTTCTCGTGATCTCAGCCCAGTTATCGACTCCGTTTGCACTGACCTCGATTCGTCCTACCAGTGCATTTCGCGTGGAGGGAGTTTCGGAAACCTCCGAGACGAAAGATCAGCAAAAATATTGTCCACGCGTAAATAACGCGGAGATCTCTCATGCGGCTTCACATCAAATTTATCGTGCATGTCGAATCCCACGACGGAGGTCTCGGCATAGTTGTATGATCCTCGCCACTTAGGGTTTGTGTCGATCCGAGAGACTACCACCTCTTAGGTGTTTTCCGCTCCGATCACTTTCGCATAGATAGGCGGAGGATTGAAACCAGCATCCCATTCCCACCGAATTCCCGACGGGGCGAGGGTGCTTTCGATTATGGTTTCACGCGAACCGTCGGTCCCATCCGGGGCAATCAGTTTGAATTTTGGCGTCCCTCCCTGCCCAAAATACGCTTGCAAGCCTCCTTGAATAGTCGCGTACTTTACTTTTTTGAGGTGATATATGGCCCCGGCAGCGTCCATTTGAAACCAGGTTACGTTGCACTCATCCTGATATACATCCCCTAAAAGCGCGAATGCGGTCTTAAACCCGCGAGTGTAGGTGTCCAAAAGCTTCCGCTGCAGGTTTCCCACTTTCCCGATGCCTTGATTTACGCCAAGAAGTGTTAGGCCCTGAGGCTCGCGGTTGAAAAAGTTTCGGACAATGTGCGCAAATTTTGGAAGTTCGACCGCTTTTGCGAAAACCTTGCCCCAACCTCCCGCCAAAATTACGGCATCGAGCACTTGTTGAGGCGATCTTTCGCGCCATTTCTCATAATCATTGAGCCATTCAAATCCCATTCAATCACCTCGTTTCTCAAATTCTCCGCGACCCTTAAAACACAAACCTTACAACTTACAACAAGGCACATCCGCGATGCTGGAGTTGCGATACTCGACGCCCGAAAGTGTTCACTATCGACGCGCTCGGGGCACCCGAGTCTGAACGAAGCCGCCTCCTGGGAGAATTTGAACACGCCAGCGGATCCCCGGGCTTCGGCCCGACTCGTACTTTAGAGAACGAATAACGCTGCGAGCGTTGTTTCTTATTGATTCATTCGCCTCAGCGATAGCCCTCCGTTGCCTTTCCATCGAGCCTCTTCCCGGCACGCGGGACCGATTCCTAAGCGTCCGCTCTTCCTCGTCCAGGATATTAAGCAGCACAGCAAGTTCCTTGGCTATCTTCTCCTGTACCGCCGGCTCATGTTGGTTGGCACGGAACCGGCCTTCGAGGTCTGACGCCTGCTTTTTGAGAAAGGCTAAATCGAGTTCCGTGATTGGAGCTCGGCGCGAAACGCTTGGTGTCGGAACCGCATTCCAAGGTTGCCCGGGTGCCTGCGGAAAACTAACCGGAGCGAGAGCCCGATCTCTTTTCATAGTCCAACTCCTAATAGCTATTCCTGATGTCGCACCTGCTTTCCTCGGTGAGTCCATGATGAAATTCAAGCGATTAGCAACTCAGCGTAATAGCTCGGGGCCGCTAACAAAAATAGATGTAACATTTGCTCCAGAGATATTTACCAAAAAGCGCTGATTCGCTCCCAAACAATTGGCCCGTGATGCAATATTGGACGATTAATTTTGACGGATCCGTCGCCTCTTTCATATTGGCCCATATGCGGGCGGATCCCTCGTCTGTCGCTTGTGGCCCTACTTAATATCACCGATGGGGTCCTTTGATCTTGATTTGTGATCGTTACGGTTCCGTCCGGGCTCCAGTGCCATATCCGGCTTGCGGCGTCCGACCCACCTCCTAGGTCGTAGTGATAGGCAGGATTCAAGCTATTCCATTCTACTGTGTATGACCCCTTGTAATGCGCCTGCGTGCCCGCATAGAATGTTTGCCACTCAATCATTGCGGAGCCGCCCGGTAGACGAGGCGGTATAAGCTGGTGCGGTTTTAAAAATTTGATCCTTACTCGCCTCTCTTTATCCGGGTCCTGTCCCACCCTACCGGTATATGGGTTTTCCGTCTGAATGATCATAATTTCGCACGATGTCCAATTCCAATCCATATTTTTACTCCCCTTTCGAAAATAGAGCCTACTTTCCTGGTCCGTTGCACAAATGCTTTCAAAGACCGTCTTTAACGACCGGGATCGTTCAACTCGTTTCGTTCCTACGTCCTCGGTCTTGTAGTCCCACTTTTTCCAAAGCCTCCGCTGATGAATTCGATGGCCGTGCAGGTAACGGCAGCCGACCGCTCGATCATGCGCCAATCTGTCGTTCACATTGGTTCATCGAAGACACGCGCTCTTGACGCAGCAAAAATCCGGATGTCTAACATCTTCGCTTATTCCGGATCGTTCGGGTTATTGAACAACACTCCGAGTTTGATGCTGCCCTGTCCATACTGCGGAAACATTGGATGATTCCGATCGCCCGGGTCGAGGTTTGATGCGGTGTCGTCGGGCGGGAACAGGACCAGCGAATTTAGAAACTCGAGAACTTCTTGCTGTCTGTTCCTGTTTTTCGACGCAAATTCGTTTCTTGACCGTTCGGCTTCGCCGCCGTGCCGGAGGATAACGTCAAGCAGATGAACGCTTCGTCCGTCGTGCCCGTAGGGGCCGCTGGACCCGACGCCCCAGAGCGGTGTCGTCATGAACAGCCGCTGATAAGTTCCGTCGTAATTCCGCTCGTGAAAATTCGGTCCAAGATCGTGGCGTTTGAAATCGGTGAAGATGTTCTCGACCCTGTATCTTCCGCCAAGAGGACGCTTGTAGTCAGGATAACCGCTGTTGTCCGGCACGAGGCTGAATAACGGTGTTGCGGTCGCAAACAGGTTGTTGAAATTGCCCCACCTTTCATCGAAAACGGTCTCGACGTCCGCAACCCGACGGTCGCGATCTATCACTAGATCAGGCATGTGACATTGCGCGCATCCGACCTCTCGAAAGGTGTCCAATCCCCGCCGCGTCGCGTTCGACTGACGGTGCGTTCCCGCCTTAAAGTAATTGAGCAAATAGAATTCCATATGATCGACTACACTTGCCTGGATTTCATTTGCGATGCCGTCGCCGTCCTCATCGTGGGACGCATCGGTTGCAAGCGGGCCGCTTATCTGGTCCTTTGATCCGTCCAGGACCATTCCCGACGGTGTTTCGATCCTTGCCCCATTGCGGGCCTGCTGAAGGTCGGGATCGACCGCCTGCAGCCCCATCTCATCGTTGAAGGCCCCGACGATGAATTCACGTATCGAAATCGTTCCACCGTGATGGAAAAAGGGCCTGACACGCAGATCGGCATTGATCCCGCTCACATCCGATGTGTCAACCGTCCCGTCGGGGTGTGCGGTGATGCGACCGTATTCGATTCCCTTGCTGCGTAGATGTCTGGTGATATTTCGCTGCTCGTTCTTGGCCCGGGTGATCGCGTTCGCGCGGATCGCCCGCAGGTCGGCAGTGATCTCGTCCGCAAGCATCTCCTTTAATCCAAGCCCGAAAAGATGCGGAGCATCGCGGCTTTCGGGCCTCGTAACAACGTCGCCGCCAAAACCGGCCGAGCCTCGTGGCCGCCCGTGACAGGCCGCACAGCTGTCGGCAAGCCCGGCCCCGATCCTCAAGCTTGTTTCAATGTTGCCGCCGAGGATAAGGTCGTCAGCGATCGGCCCGGCCCCTTGCGTCCGCAGAAACTTTCGCTGGAACAACTGCCGCCCGCGACGGATCGCGCGAAAAGGGTCGCGTTTGATAATGAACATCGACGAATCCGGCGTCAGCATATCTCCGCGTCCGGTCCCGATCTGCTGGCTTAGCGATTTGGCGATACCGGCGTTCACCGTATTGGGATTCTTGGTTCGGTCGATCAGTTGGGCATACACACCCAGGCCAAACCAATAAACAACACCAATGCTAAATAGTGCAACGATAGAAACCTTGAACCGAGACAAAGAAGATATTGATCGATTTCGGCACATTTTATCCTCCATCATGTGGGCTGTCCTTCATCAGTCCAGGAGTCGAATTTTTTGCTAAACAGACTTTCGTTACCACATCCAAATCCAGAAGCTTTGCGGCGGGCTCCCGAAGTTGAGTGCTTCGGAATCCAGCGGCGATAAAAGTCCTTCCGGCGCGGCTGAGTCCGTGCTAAAATCCACCCCAAGCAACGCTCGATGCCGACGATAGGTTTTTTGCAGAAATAAATCCTTTGAGACCGCTAAGAGATTTCTAAGAAAACTGTAAGAAAAGGCTCATGTCATTGGAAGAAAAGAGTTTAGAGTTTGGCGAGTTCGTTCTTGTCCTAAAGGAGAAGGAACTTATGCGAAACGGGGAGCGGTTGCCGATAACCCCCAAAGCGTTTCAACTGCTTGCGACTCTTGTCGCTGATCCCGGCCATTTGTTCGAAAAGGAACGGTTGATGGAGACACTGTGGCCGGACAGTTTCGTGGAAGAGGCCAATCTCGCCTTTACCGTAAGCCTCCTGCGAAAGACCCTCGGTGACAACGCTCAGAATCCCAGATTTGTCGAAACGGTACCGCGCCGGGGCTACAGGTTTGTCGGGAGCATCAAGGAAAGGGTAAACGGAAACGGCTTGGCGAAGGCCCCGACGGTTTCCGAGAAGGTCAGCGATGATCAGCCGCACAAATCTTCCAGGTTTCATCTTTGGGCGCTTGCCGCTCTCACCGTAGGGGCCGTAGCCGTCGGTCTCTGGTATGTGGGCGGCGTATTGTCTCGGAACGACGCTCCGATCCTGTCAGCCAAGTTCGGCTCCGAAAAACTGTCAACTGACGGCAGCGTCCGGAACGCCGTCATTTCTCATGATGGAAAGAATTTAGTGTACACCTCCAGTCTGCGGGGCGAGCAGAGTGTTTGGGTTCGGCAACTCGAATCTTCAAACAACGCTCAGATCGTACCGCCGTCGGGCGATGCGTACTACGGACTTGCACTTTCGCCGGGGGGCGACGTTCTCTATTTCGTTCGAGGGGCACCAGGAGAGCCTGAACAGCGCTTCGACACATACCGCATTTCGATATTTGGCGGCGTGCCCACGAAGATCGCCAGTGGAACCGAAGGGTGGATCAGTGTTTCGGCGGACGGCGGGAAAATCTCATTCGTCCGGTGCCCTTTCCGCAATGACGAGTATTGCTCGCTGTGGATGGCGGATTCCGCCGACGGGAGGAACGAGCGAAAGGTGGCGTCCCGAACCCGGCTGATCAGGATCGGTGCCAATCAGATCTCGCCTGACGGAAAGAAGATCGCATTCGCCGCGGGCCAGTCGAGAAGCGGGGCAAACGAATTCGGCCTGTTGGAGGTCGATCTTGAAACGGGTGCGGAACGCGAGGTTACGGCGGAGCGGTTCTTCAATATCCGCAACCTTGCCTGGCTGCCAGATCAGCGCGGGCTGCTAATGACGGCGAAAAAAAATGCCGACAAAAACTACAGGATCTGGCACGTTTCGACCAAAACCGGCGAAATCGCAGCTCTTACAAATGATTCGGACGATTACCACGGGATCAGCCTGAACGGAGATGCGAGCGCTCTGGTTTCGACGACGGTGATGAGCGATTATCGACTGAAGGTTTACCAGCCGGAGAATCCTGCCGGCCCGGCCCGCGTTTTGGCGGAGGCCGTGACTGTAGGCTTTGCACCGAGCGGAACGATCCTCTTCTCATCCGGGATGACCGGCAACCGTGATATCTGGAGCATCAATGTGGACGGAGGCGAGCAGCGGCAACTCACTAACCACCCGGCCCTCGACTTTGAAACGGCCGCATCACCGGATGGCAGGTTCGTGTTTTTCGAATCAAATCGCACCGGTGCAAACCAGGTGTGGAGAATGAACGCGGACGGCAGCGATCAACTTCAAATTACCTTTAACGGGGCGGGGCAGCCGCGTCGAGTTTCGCCGGATGGCAAGTGGCTTTACTATCTTTCGAAGCCGGAACGCCGGCTTATGCGCGTGCCGACCGAGGGCGGTGAGGAAGAGTTGGTTTTTGATAAAGGGATCGATACCTTTGCTATTACGCCCGACACCTCTCATCTTGCGTTCTCCGAAGTTCGGCCAAAGGGAACGATTACGATCGTCACGCTTGCGAACAAGCGGGCCATAAAAACCTTCAACATCCCGAACGAAAAAACGTCGACTGTTCAGTTTGCGTGGTCGGCTGACGGAAAAGGACTCTACTATGTTGCCTTCGATGAGATTTCCGGCCGGCAAATTGTTTGGCGGCTGCCGCTGGATGGTAAATCGCCCGTCAGGGTAGCGGACCTGGGGGCGGAAGAACTGCGAGCATCGACCTCTTTTGCGGTTTCTCCTGACGGCGGCACCTTCGCGGCGATACAGGGCGGCTGGAAACATGACGCCGTATTAATCAAAGGACTCAGGTAGCATCAGCCCAGCCAGATACCATTCGTCTACATCTCTTCATCCATCAACCGATCAAAAAATGCGTCGTCGCGTTTTTTGATGAGCAGGGCTTCGGCCAGTTCGAACAGAGGCGTCGGGATGGAATCGGCCTCGGCGGATTCGTCCTCTTCGGACGCGGGCGGATAGTTCTCGTAGAACTCGACCTCGGCGGCGCAGAATTCGCAGGCTGCGAGGTGGCGGCGGATGGCCGAGCCTTCGCCTACGGGCATGTCGCCGGTTTGAAAGTCGAGGAGGTCCTCGGAAGTTGGACAATCTTCGTTTTTACAGAACTTAGCCATCGTTTTTCGTACGGTCCCTCATCGAAACGGGCGGTAAATTTGACGCACCCTCAGCGCGAGGAGCTTTGCCTCTATAGAATAAAGAAATCTGCAATCGCCTGCTGGTTCCATAAGTCGCGGAATAAAATCCGATCTTTGCGATCTCCTGCCGAATGTGTCAACTCATTGATTATAGGCTTATTCGGCCATAATATTCCAGTAAATGTAAACATCGTTGATAGCGGAAAAAACTTGTTGCCCATTTATCGAAAAATTGCTAATATCTAACATGTGGGCAATGAGCCGAACCGGCATCGGCGCCTGCCCGGCCAAGTTTCCGCGGACTTAGTCGCGCTGATTGTTTTTCTACCCAAATAACCATCTCGTACAACTTCAGTAAACGTAAGTTTACAAGCCCGAAGTGCGGTTTTCGGCCATTGCGGCTATCGACGTGCCCCGGGTGAAGAAGCAGCGACTCCCAGCCGCTGCGGTTCGAACGTGGAAACTCAAGGTTCAATTATGAAGGCATCCACACCGCAGGAAACCACTGCCAAACCGGTCCAGGCCCGGCACCACAAGGTTGGCAAATGGAACGACAGCCTCAAGTCGTCCGACGTCAACCAGATCTGGATCGAACTGCACCGAATTGTGTCGTCGCACCCGCTGGTGCGAGCGTCGAAGCGGGCAGGTTTCCTTGTTGAAGAAGGCAAATACAACGCTTACACCGACCTCACACAAGAGCTGTTTGTCGCGCTTCTGAGCAAAGAGCGTTTCCAGCATTACGTCGACACCGGCATGACCGACGCCGAGGTCGAGGCCGAGATCAGCCAGATCGAGCTGACCAACATGCTGACGGCCGAGCTCCGCAAGCGTTACCCCGAATCCTATCGCCTCGCCCGCCGCATCTCGACGCTTATTCAATCGAGCCCGACCTTTATGCGGTTCGATAATGTCGGGAATCCCGAAGCTCATCGCCGACTTGCGGATCGCCTTTACGGTTTGGCCGAATGGAAGATCAAGAAGATGCATCGCGATGTGCAGGAGATGCAGGAAAGAGTAAAAGTCGTCGCCTTTCACAACCGCGACACCCGAATGGTCGGATGCACCGGGGATGCACAGATAGTCATCAGCAATGTCGAGCTCGAAAAACTTATAATCCGTGTTTTCAAGGCGATCGATTCGCCGGTGGACGTGCGGTCGCTTCGGTCGTTCGTGATGTCGCGGCTGCCGATAATGGACATTCACCTCGTTCCCGTAGGCGGCTCAGGCGACAGCGACGACGAGGAGAAAATGTCGTTCGAGATCCCGGACACGCGCGAAACGCCCGAAGAAGATTTCCTCCGCAACGAAGCCGAAACCGCCGCCGCCGGTTTTGTCGACAGTTTCCTGGCCAGCCTGCATAAATCGGTGCGCGGCAAGGCCAAGCAATACGATCGCATGATCAGCGTCCTGTGGAATTGCTACCTCGTTTCAAACGGCGGCACGCAGCTAGAAGTTGCCGACATGCTCGGCGTTTCCGACTCGCTGGTCTCCGATTACCGCAAACGCATCGAAGCGAATCTTCAGCAGCTTTCGTTCGACGGCGTCAACGAAGCAAGACAGTTCGAAAAGGCGTTGAAGCGTCGCGTTAAGGCGATCCTGGCTGAAGAGAAAGACAGCGTCACGGTTTAGCTCTATCAAAGACTGACCTAAGCGCCGTTAGGGGCGACATGTACCGAGGCAGGCCGCTCCTACGGAGCTGGTTGACGATTCTTGCGTCCTTGCTACAAACAGGTCGCTCCTACGGAGCTAAGAGCTGAGTCGATGAGTTTTGTGACAGTGTCCCTCGTCAACCCCACAACAGTTTGATGATCTAGATTCAAAATTTCAAAGAGCAGGAAGCGGATCGATCTTTTCGGCCCGCTTTTTTTCTGTCCGACTGTACCGCTAGCGTCCCATCTCCTGGTGGGACAGGCTAAGTATTGGTAATAATCGGCTTACGGCTGCTTTTCGCTGCTGTCCCACCGATCTGCAAAAAAAAGCTTGACTTTCCGTATGTTTCATATATGATACGTTGTGTCGTGATAAACGACCGTATTGAGTATTCATATAAATGTTGTATATGTCAAGGAAAATGTTAAGCGGATGGCGGGTCAGTTTTTGAAAATATTCTTTGTGACCAGCTTTGCTCTAATGCAGAGCGGTCAGGCTTGCCGGACCGAGGCGGGCCGCTAAAGCGGCCAAGCCCGCTTAGCGGGCGAAAGAGTGTCGCAGGCACAGCGTGCTCCGACAATCGTGAGCAAGTCGCCCGGTCAGGCAAGCCTGACCGCACTGCAGCCGGGCAAGCCCAAGTAATGAATTTTCAAACCGGCCCACTATCAAGCGAGAAGAGGCCGATCGTGGAAGAGGTTTCAATTGACAGCAAAATGGAGATCACCATCAGGAAGGTAAACGAGCATCTTGCCGACCGCCGATACTACGCGCGGCCCGGAAAGCTGTTTGGCGAGTTTTGGCGTGAGCGTGAACTTGCGCTTTTGTTTGGCCCGCCCGGAACGGGAAAGAGCGTTCTGGCGGTGCAGATAGCCGAGGGGATCGCTCGGGGCACCGGTGTGGAAGGGTTTGGGATGACGGGCGGACGCGGCAAGGTGCTTTACGTCGATCTCAAGCTTTCCGGCGATCAGTTTCGGACGCGTTATTCCGACCCGCCGGAATTTGGCGTCAAAGCGACGGGCTACCGTTTTTCCGAGCAGTTTTACCGGGCGGGCGGGCGGCCCGCGGAACAGATCTACGAATGGCTCCGCGAGGCGGTCAAGGCCCATCAGTTTCGGGCAGTGGTCATCGACGACCTTAACGCGATCAAACAAACGTGTGATGGAACGCGGGACACGCTGCGGCTGATGCGGGAGTTGAAGCGGCTGACGGCGGAGTTTGGGATCGCGGTGCTGGTCGTGGCCGGAACGCGCGAGCCGCCGGGGAAAAGCCGTGCGAGCGAGGCCGATCTTTTGCGTTCGCGGGTGCTTTGCGATGAGGCCGACAGCGTGTTTGCGATCGGGCGGCATTGCGGTAGCTGCGGCGACGCGGTGCTTTTTCAGACGCGGTCGCGAACGCCGCGTGTGTGGAACGCCTCGAACGGGCCGACCTGCGTGATCGGAAAGCTCGAGAATGGCCTGCTTGGAATGATATTCGACCGGCGTTTTCACCCGCCGATAGAAGAAGCGGAGCGGCGTGTGATCGTGACGGTGAAGCGGATGCGTGATGAGGGCCGGAGTTTCCGGTCTATTGCCGAAGAGTTGGGGATGCCGAAATCGACAGTGGCCCGATTGAGCAAAAAATGGCGGCCCGAATTTGACGGCCCTGAAACGTTTGTCGAGGCCCTTGCGGATATCGAGGCGGAAAACGGGGTGACGGCTGCCGCAGATGAGCCGCCCGGCCCTGATGAACAGACGACGCCCGGAGCGGATGAAAGGCCAGGCTTTGACGAAACGGCAATGGAAGAAGCCGAGCAAACTGTGGCTGCCGCGACGGATGACCGCAGTGACCCGATAAGGCCGCCGCCCGCCGAAAAGCCGGTTTTAGAAACACCCCGCTCGATTCTTGGTGCACTGGGTTACCCGCGGAGATCGGACCGCAACGGCCGCGAGATCTTTGTCGAACGCGAGGACGAAACCGGCAAACCCGTCGTCTGGTATATGTTCGATTCACGAGACAACCTGTCTCACTGCCAAAACTCCGGCTTCGGCCCGACCATGCGCCTGGTCGCGGGCCCGTTGTCATGGTTCAGCTCGGGTTAAGACGGGCGGCGGTTTGAACGAAATCCTGACCGGGAGAATTTCGTTCTCGGAGACCCGGGCAGAGGCGATGCCGTCGATGCTCCTTGATAATTCAGTCCGAAGTATTCATTATGGCTCGATGCCAAGGATTAGGAGCGGAACCGGTGGGCTGTTTCGACCTTGGCGCATTACGTTATACACCTCACCTTCGTAATACGCGACGCCACTACGCTAACTTGGTTTTATGAAGGTCGGCATCGACCTACGCAATATGCTTTTCGAATATTTCGATTTCGTCGTAAGTAGGGTTAAAGTCTCTTAGAATCTCGTTTCGTCGATTATCAGCACTGTTTGAATCAAAGAACATTTCTGGTTCTTGAATAAGTCCGCGCCAAACATGAACAAGTATCCAAATCTTTTCCACAATCCTAATCTCCTATTGTTCTCCTATACCAACCGAATACATCTTTATACTCAAGAAAACTGCATAGGTCCGAAAGCCCGCTGACCTTAAAAGTTGGTCGATTTACTTGTCGTAGAAACAGCGCCCGCCTAATATCATTCGAAACGATACTGAACTTAGGTTTGAGGTTTGGTTCGACGAGATGAAGGTCGTTGAACCTGAGAAGCCCGGAATAGATTGACGTTGAGTGTTCAACTTCAAACATTGCGGAAAGGTCACTTGAGCCGCGCTTAAGCCACAAGACATCTACCTGCTTTACGATGCTGAAAAGACTCGCGTAGCGTTGAGGCAAATCGTCAACACAATTGAAGGTTTCGGTTAGACGACAATCCAATTTACCTCGATCCACCGTGGGTATCCAGACGTCGTAACCACGATGAATTCCGATTGATCCAATCAATGTTTGAATCTGTGAGTGCGTGAAGTCGGGAACATTTCGTAGTTTGCGGTCGTCAATTAGGGCGATGAAATTGTCCCAACCAACAAATGATTCGACATTAAATCGACCCGCCTGAGCAATGTAAAACTCGAGACCATCGGCTCCATGATAAATTTGGGCTTTATACTGACCGTCGGACGCTGGCTGAACAGAAGCAAAAACTTCTTCGAAATCACCGTAGGGAATAAATAATGGCTCCTCTTGATCGCTCCACAAGAAGCAAATTACGGCGTTGAAGCCGTCCAATTGACGTAAATCTTCTTGCCGAATTCCATAAAACGACTTCTTGTGACCATGTATCTTTGAGTACCGAATGTATAGGCGACAGGCTCCGTCACCAATTTCATACAAAGAGAGACTCCCAGGCAGCTTCCTTGTATTACCATAACGCGCAGACAACTCGTTGATGAAATCAATCTTTACTTGATTCGGCATTTGATGCGCGGATAGTTATTGCGAAATTATACGGTTCCTAGACTTCAGACCATGCTTCTTAAAGATTCGGTAGTAATAAATGTCGAGTGGAAAGATTTCCCCTCGATTTACATAGTTGCCGACCTGCCAGCATAGATTTCCTTGGTCGGAAAGTGTTCTGACGAGTTCATCGATAATTGGTTCCTGGCTCTGAAGGTATTTTTCGATGCTAGTCTTAGTTTCGTATTCCTTGCCGACGTTATATGGCGGAGACGTCAGAATCAGATCAAACTTTGCGGATTCAATTTTTCTGAGAGATTTCAGACATTCCGCGTTCTTGATCTCATACGAAACATTTCCGGTTAGATCGTTAAATAGTGCGGTCATTGTTTAGGTAAAATTGCTCAAATATTTCGCGGCTTCAGGCTAATCGCGGCTTGAGTCTCCCCCGGCATACGGTCAAGTGGCAAGCAGCGAATCGTTCCGGCTGTCGCGCTTTCGAGGTCATCCCCAATGTCATCCCAGTCAATGACCCTGACAATGACTTCACGGTCATTTGAGTAGCTTTCCACCAGTACTCCGCCCCGAACTTCTACAAATATTTCCGTCATAGGATCAACCCGATAGTCCAAACATTAACACTATGGGAATTCGCGGACAAGGATAGCGACCCCGTTCAGAGGAGTTTTTCGAGGCCGTTGAGAGGCCTGAGCCTGGGCGCGGCTTCCGAAGGATGTTGTCGCCATAATACAATTTATTCATAGGAGAAGCTCAATCGCCGTTGCAAACTTTTTCCATCAGCTCGGCGAAGCGCGGGTCGTCGCGTAAGGGGTTGAGGCTGTTGTCGTGTTCGAAGTGGGGTTTATTTTGATAGCCGAGTTTAACGGCGCGGTTGAGCCATTTGAAGGCGAGGTCCTTTTCGCCGAGGATCGAATAGGAACAGCCGACCCAGTAGGCCATATCGTGGTCGGACCGAGAGAGTGCGAGGGCGTCGTCAGAAAGTTGGGCGAGGGCGTCTTCACGGCGGCCGGCGCCGGCGAGGTAGATGGCATAGAGCGGCCGGATGCCGTCCATTTCGGGGTGTTCCTTGAGCACGGCCGCCATCAGGTCGATCGCGTCCTCGCGGTCGCCGCGATAGTAGTAAACGGCCGAGCGGAAGATCTTGAGCATTGGGTGATTCGGCTCGGCCTTTTCGCCCTTTTCTATCTGGCGAATGGCGCTCACGTAATCACCCTTGTAGATATAGATGCGGGCGCTGTTGTAGGCCGAAACGGCCCGGGCCGCGGGGTCAAGCCGCGACAGCTTTTCGAAAGCCTTTAACGATTCATCGTACTCACCGTCGAGCCGGGTTATCGTGCCCTTGACGAAATAAAGCACGGCATCGTTTGGAAACTGCTTTTGGAGGATCTCTACCTCGGACCGGGCCTTTTTCTTTTCGCCGCGGGCCATGTAGATGAGCGCCATCAGCATGCGGGCCTCGACGACGTTCGGATCGTAGAAAAAGGCTTTTGTAAACGCGGTTTCGGCGAGCGTGTAATCTTCCGATTCGCCCATGCCCTTAAAGAACCTGTTGGCATAACAGGCCCCGAGGCCGCTGTAGGCAAGGGCGAAATGCGAGTCCAGTTCGATCGCCTTTTTGAAATTCAGTATTGCGGCGTCGCAGTCTTCTTTCTCGAGCGTGCGGAAAATGAAACGCCCAAAATTGTCGCGGCCGCGGAGATATTCTTCCCACGCTTCGGCATTGTCGGTCGCGCGCCGCTGGAGCTTTTCCTGTTCAAGGTCGGTGAGTTCGAGGCGCAGGCCTTCCAGAATGCGTTGGGCAATGCTGTCCTGAACGGCGAGGATGTCCGATCCTTCGGCGTCGATGCGGTCGCTCCAGAGGATATCGCCCGACACGACGTCCAGGAGCTGGGCCGTCACGCGCAGCTTGTCGCCGCCGCGAAGGAAGCCGGCGGACAATACGGCGTGAACGCGCAGCTCTCTGCCGGCAACGCGCGGATCGACATCCTTTCCCTGATACTTGGCAATGACGGAACTTGGGCGAACGATGATCGAGCGGATCTGAGCAAGCTCGGTGATGACCGAATCGGCAAGCGCGAATTCGTAGAACGCGGCACCGGGATCGTTGCTGAGATTTTTGAACGGCAGTATCGCGACGCTCTTCTTTTCCTGTCCGGTCGAGGTAAGGTTCACGTCCGGGATGTACGACGGCGGGTTCGAAACCGAGGGCGAGCGGCCGGACGTCGCCTCGGGCGTCGATCTGCCGGTAAACCAATTCAAGGCGCGCTTGAAAACGCCGCTGTCGACGTGGCCCGGCACAAAGGTATCGCCGGGCATAAGCGGTGCTCCGGCGACTCCCTGAAGTACGGCCCTGAGGTCGTCCCGCATTTTTGCTATTGACTGATAGCGGTCCTTCACATCTTTCGCGAGAGCCTTATCGACGATCGGCTGGAGTTCGGGAGGCAGCGGCTGCTGACGCTGTTCCTCGAGCGGTTTCGGGGTGCCGTAAAGTACCTGATGCCGCACGTCGATCACGGTCTTGCCCTGAAATGCCCAGATGCCGGTAAGCATCTCATACACCAGAACGCCGGTTGAAAAGATGTCCGAACGTGCGTCGGCCCGTTCGCCTCGGGCCTGTTCGGGGGCCGCGTAGGTAGCGGTGCCATAGGGAATTCCGAGTTCGGTGATCTGTGTTTTGTCGACGCCTTCATTGCTGTCGGCCATCTCATCTTCGAGCAGCTTGGCCAGGCCGAAATCGAGGATCTTCACCTGGCCTGTCGGCGTCACCATGATGTTGCCGGCCTTGATGTCGCGGTGGATGATGCTTTTGGAGTGGGCGTAGGCAAGTGCGTCGGTAACCTGAATGGCGATCGAGAGGGCGCCTTTCAATTCAAGCGGCCTGCCGCCGACAAGCTGGCGGACATTCTTGCCCTCGACATACTGCATCGCGATGTAGAACACGCCGTTCGCTTCATGAAAATCGTAGATCGTGCAGATATTCGGGTGGTCAAGCTGGGAGCAAAGCTGTGCTTCGCGTTCAAATCGCTTGAAGTTGGCCTTTTTTGCGGTCAGTTCGGGCGGGAGCACCTTGATCACGACCGTTCGGTTCAGTTTTGTATCGAGGGCCTTATAAACGGTTCCCTGGCCGCCCGAGCCGATCTTTTCCTGGATCTTGTACTGATTGATCTGCGAACCGATCATAACGGAATTGCGATTTGCGATTGTGCGGTTTTACGATCGCGAATTACCATTCAACGATTGCTAATCGTAAGCCGTATATCTTTTTAAGTAAAGCGAGGCCGGAAATCTGCCAAAAATCGCAAATCACAAATCGAGGATCTCAAGTGTTACGCCCGGCGAACTGCCGGGTCAATCGGGGACGATCGTTCAGCCGCGGGGCGGATCGCCCCACCCCGAACCTATATACGCGCCGTTCTCGACGATGGCGGGAACGGTAGGGTCGCCCGCGGTGATCGCGAGCATCTCGCGCTGTCGAAATTTATCGTTCTGGGCGTCGTAATCGATGAACGGGATATTTTTGGCGTTGTAATGATCGCGCGCCTGTTGGCAGTAAGGGCAACCAGGCTTTGTGTAAATGACGACTGACATTTTTACAGCCTCCGATAGCTTGATTCTACTTCTTGTTCGCGTTTGCATCAAAGGCCGCCTGGCCGGAGCGGGATGCGTCATAGTTATCCCGATGGCCGGCCCGAAGTATTTTGCTTTTGGAATCTGTTAGACTGTTGATCGAAAAAATTATGGATCGAGACCAACTCCGCGACATTTTCGAACCATACGAAAGGCTTGTCACGATAAACCTTTGCGGCAAAGCTCACGAGGTGCCCGAGAACAACACGATCCTGCGCGGGCTGCAGTATCTGGATGTTGAAGCCATCTCGTACGGAGAGTTCTGCTGGAACGGCGAATGTCTCAATTGCCAGGTCTGGGTGAAGAACGGCGAAAAGGAAAAGGCGGTTATGGCCTGCCGAACGAACGTCGCGGACGGGATGGAGATCGTCCGGTTAAGCGAACAGATCGAAATGGAACTTACGATCTAAGCCCCTCGCCAACGGCGTCAATACTTTGGCACGCCGGGATCGACCTCGTTCGACCATGCGGTGATGCCGCCCTTGAGATTCTTGAGCTCGCCGGAATATCCCGCCTGCTTCAGCATCTCTATCGCCTTTGCGCTTCGCCCGCCCATTTTGCAGTGAATGACGGTTTCACGTTTCGGCATGATCTCGTTCATCCGGCGCACAACATCGCCCAGCGGGATAAGCTTGGCACCGGGTATCCTTGCGAACGCGTTCTCATCCGGCTGGCGCACGTCTATCAACTGAATGTCCTCGCCCGCGTCCAGGCGCTTCTTTAGTTCGGTTGCTGAGATCTCTTCGATCATCGTTCCTCCGCGATAGATAAATGTATGCTAAATATTACCCCGGAGATTCCTTGACGCCAAATGACCCGGCGGACTGTCTCGACGAAACTGTCCAGTTTTATCATCGAAAACACAGCTGCCCGACCCACCTATGGCAAAGTCGGGCAAGGCAGCCACATTCTCCGCATACTTTACTTGTTAGGAAGAAGCAAAGCACCCTCCTCGGCGACACCGCGAAGGCCATCCGGGGCAGTTGAGAATGTCATCGTGTTAACTGGGCGAACCGTTAAGCCGTCAAGTTCGAAGACCGTCCACAATGTTCCGGGCTGGCCCAAGGGCACATTAAAGCTGCCAACCAGACTTGCTCCGCGATAAACGCGCACATTTGCCTGCGACTGAGATAGGGCCGAACTCGTTGAAGAGTTCCGGTTCGTATAATCGTGTACGGCAAACCGGTAGACTCCAGGAATCTGCTGGAAAAGTGTCGTTGTTTCTGGTCCAAAGCTGGTCACGTCGTCTAGATCGAGCGTAACAATTGTCGGCCAAGGACTGGAACTCCCGGAATACGGATAGTACATATGGAACCGCGATCCGTTTGGTAGCGGCCCGAAGAAATGTGAATCAAGGTCGGCCGGGGCCGCACCCCAGGTGAGCACAATGCGCACCTGTCCTTCAGGCTGAATCGGAGTGATCGTGCCGTTTTGATTGGGCCTTGTTGAGTTGCCGATACAGAGGACCGCAAAGTACGAAGTTACGAATCCTTCTCCGGCTACTTCGGCCGTATAGTTTCCGGCGGGCAAATTTGCAAAAGCGTAGGCTCCACCTGGGCCGGTCGACCCGCTCCTGACGATGGCTCCAGTTGTTGCGTTGAGGCCCAACCGTAGATTTATCGTAAGACCCTGAACGCCAACGCCGGTAAGTGCATTGAATACCGATCCAGAAACATTTCCGTTCCCTGCGTGGTCCTCATCGATCTGCAGAATGACATCGAGAGTCTTTGTTTCGTTCGGAAGCACCGTCACATCATGATAAGTGATCGGAAGGTAGCCGGAATGTGAAATTTCGAATCGGTACGAAGCGGCCGAATTTGCCTCGATCTCAAACAGTCCTGCCGAATTTGTCAGAATAGTATCGTCAAGATTTCCGTCTTCATATACTGCGACGATCGAATTAGGCAGAGGTTGATTCGTTACGGCATCCCGAACGGATCCGACGATGGTTCCCGTGTTCGCCCCTCCTTCCGCAAGCAAGATCCGATACTGCAGGAGAAAAGGGAATTGCTGATCCGCGATTGTTTCGTCGAAGATCTCCATGCGAATTCCAGCATTTGCTTCGACGCCACCGAAGAGTTGCCATACAGGCGTGTCGAATGGGTCCACCTCCAGCTCCCCATATACTCCGAAATCTGCCCGAGGGCCGACCACGCCGTAAAGCAAAAGTTTGAAGCGAGGTCCGGCTAGGCCCTTGAGGTCTGCAGCGGCCGAGAACCTTGGTTCGGAATAACCGAATGATGTAGAGAGGTCGTGAATGCTGGACCATGAACCGTTGCTGAATCCAAAACCAATTCTGGATGCGGCTGCCTGAGTGACCCCAGTCGTTATGCCGACCGATGCCGTGCCGTCCGCCCGCGCAACGAATGTTGCCTCTGGAACGAAGACCAAAGGCACCCAGCCAACCCAGACTACGATCGGCTGCCATCTATAGCTACCAAACTCCCTCTCAGCCTCAAGTGAAAGAAGTTCAACGGAACTATTCACATTTAATTCCGAGCTCTCGTCAAGGCCGATAGTGAAGGCGAGTTGGTTAAGGGTAGAGTCCTCAATGTCGAGGCTGAACTGGAGCCGTGGGTTTAGCGTGACGCTTCCGTCGACCGTTATGGTCCCTCCATTTCCGTCGTCGTACAAGATCAGGTCATCCAGTGCTACGGTGAAGCCGCTATCGGCCGCGGTACGTCCACTCGCCGCGACCATCGAAGCCCCCCGCTCCAAAACTGCAACTTGAAGGGATGGGCCGTCGTCGAGCGAACGCTCGAAGTTGATCGAGGCGCGCGAAAAGGCCTCAGTAAAAGAGGCTGGAACAGTATGCACAACAAACCCGCCAGCGGAATCCGTCGTGGCCGTAACTCGACCAAAGAATCCGTTGGGTATGTGGGAAGCGGGCGGAAGTGCCAATAACCTGCCCGGTCGAACTGCATTGGTCTCCGCATTTTGCTGTGAAAATACAAGGGATCGATTGTCGTCGGAGGCGGACGTAATGAGAGCAAGCGTCTCGCGTGAAAGCGTAAGGACGTCGGGAGAGGGTTGAGCGCCGCCGAACTCGACACGAATGGTGACCTTCAGGTCGTTGCGAATCGGCCCGGCCTTCTGTGTGTGTAACCGGATTGAGCCAACGTGGACACCTTCTCGCGACCGTTGGGGCAGATGGTATACGATCCGCACGGAGTACGTCGTCCCGGGTTCCAAGTGAGGAAAGATCGATGGTTCAACCGAAATATAAGGTTGGATCGGAGTGTTAGGTCTTACGACCATTGAGCTCATTGGGTGAGAAACCGTGAATTGCACCTCTGATGAGTTGGCTTCAGACCCATTCCCGATCGTTTTCTGGATCTCGCCTGAGTTCCAACTGACTTCAGGGTGCTGGCCAGAGACCGTCGAATGGAAAAGACCTGTCAGAAGAAGCATGACCAACATCAGCAAACCAATATTTTGGGGGTGTCGTGAATGTTTCATATGCGCTTATCTCCATGTAAATCGGTGTGGGCGGCCTGCGAGAGGCCTGCGACAATTGGGACCAAAAACTAAAGTGCTTACTCATATTGATTCGGCGAGGGAAAACCTTGCGCACCTTCTAGATTTTTTTTCACGAGAGTGCGATCAGCGGGTCAACCAGGGCAGCCAAGTGCCTATGTATTGCACTGGATCGATAACGATGGGTTTACAAAAATTTACAATCCATTCGCTATCCTTTCGCGGCGACTATTGTAAAATTGGCATCTTAGCGACAGTTCGTATATGTGGAATCATTCGATAGCGTCTGGCCGGACATCTTTTTATCTTTTGGCGGCATTGTTGTCATTTTCGATGCTTGCGGTGTCGTGCGGGTCGGCGAGTTCGGCGGACAGTAGAAATGCGGCGACGGAGCCTGAACCGCCGCCGGTGCAGGTCACGGTTGCGAAGGCAGAGTCACGGAATGTGCCGGCGTTCATTCAGGCGACCGGGAGCCTGGTGGCGGACGAGGTTTCTAACGTCGCGCCGAAGGTGGCGGGAAAGGTTGTGAACGTCAGGGTCAATGTCGGCGAGTTCGTTGCCCAGGGAACTGAAATAGCGAGGCTGGACGACCGCGACGCACGATTGGAGTTGGCTTCGGCCCAGGCAAGCGTCAAGCAGGCCCAGGCATCCGTGCGCCAGGCTGAGGCCCGGCTCGGGCTTGCACCGAACGGGAAGTTCAATGCATCCGCCATTCCGGAGGTCCGTTCGGCGAATGCCGTTTACGAACAGAATCTCGCCGAGCTTCGGCAGGCCGAGGCGAACGAGGCACGATATCGCGACCTTGTTGAGACCGGCGATGTGGCGATGATCACGTATGAGCAGTATCGCACCGCTCGCGATACGGCGCGGGCCCGTGCGAACAGCGCCCGCGAGCAGCTTGACGCAGCGGTCAATTCGGCCCGCCAGAACAACGCCGCCATAACAAGCGCGCAGGCGGCGGTCGAGGCCGCACGGACGCAGGTGGGCACCGCGGAACAAGCTCTCGCGGACACGATCATCCGCGCGCCTTTTTCGGGGTTTGTCAGCGAGCGGCCGACCGCTGTCGGCGAGTTTGTTACGTCGGCGTCGGTGATCGTTACGCTGCTGCGGACCAACCCGATGAAGATACAGATAAGGGTGGCGGAAGCCGATGTGCCGTCGGTCGCACTCGGGCGCGGCGTTACGCTTCAGGTCGATGCTTATCGCGACCGAAGTTTTGCGGGAACGGTAACCGCCATCAATCCCTCGGTCGATCCCGCTTCAAGGGCCGCAATGGTCGAGGCATCGATACAGAATCCCGACAATGTCCTTCGGGCCGGAATGTTTGCCACGGCGAGGATCACGAAAGAAGGCGGCGGTACGGGCGTATTCGTTCCAAAGACGGCGATCTATAATGACCGGCCGACGCAGTCGTACCGGGCGTTCGTGATAGTCGACGGGATCGCAAAACTTCGCGTGGTCCAGCTTGGTCCGGAAGAAGGGGAGTATCAGCAAATACTATCGGGCCTCGAAGCGGATGAAACGGTCGCTACGAGCAACCTTGAGCAATTGTATGAGGGGGCGAAGGTGGGGGTTTAGAGTCCCAGAGTCCCAGGTCCCAGAGTCCCAGGTCTCCGGAGTCCCAGGAGGCCCAGAGTCCCAGGTCTCATGAGTCCCAGAGTCCGAGAGTCCCAGAGTCCCAGGTCTCAGGAGTCCCAGGTCTCGGAAGGCCCAGGAGTCCCAGGGTCCGAGGTCTTAGATCGAACTTAGTAGGAGAGGAAGATGTCGACAATTAAGCGATTCGAAGATTTGGACGCATGGAAGTTAGCAAGGGAATTGACCAAAGACGTGTATCGGCTTACTCGCATCGGCGACTTTTCGCGAGATTTCGGATTGCGGGATCAGATCTGCCGATCATCCGTCTCGATCATGTCAAACGTTGCAGAAGGTTTTGAGCGTGACGGTGACAAAGAGTTTATTAACTTCCTCTCAATAGCAAAAGGATCGGCAGGTGAAACCCGTTCACTGCTCTATGTGGCCCTTGATCAGAACTATATATCGGACGCCGAGTTTAATACTGTACACGAGAAGGCGGTCGAGAATAGTCGCGTAATATCAGGTTTATCGGGCTATTTGCGACAATCTCCGTTGAGAGGCCGAAAGTTCAAGTAAGGTCCTGGTTCCGCGACATGAGACTTGGGACATGAGACTTGGGACTTGAGACTTGAGACTTGGGACATGGGACTTGAGACTTAGACATTATGCAGTGGTTAGCGGAAATTTGTGTACATCGGCCGGTATTCGCGACCGTGATCGTGTTGTTTCTGACGGTCGTCGGCGGATTTAGCTTCTTTACGCTCGGCGTCGATCGATTTCCGAAGATCGATCTTCCGACGATCTCCGTGCGCACTTCGAATCCCGGGGCGGCGCCTGAGGAGATCGAGACCGAGATAACGGACGTTATCGAAGGTGCGCTGAACACGGTCCCGGGTGTCGAGGAGATGCGGTCGAGCTCGTCGCGCGGCAGTTCGAATGTTACGCTCACATTCAACCTGGATAAGGACCCGGATGTAGCCTTTCAGGAAATACAGCAGAAGCTTTCGACGATCACCAACCGGCTGCCCGAAACGGCCGACCCGCCGCAAACGCGAAAGAGCGATCCCGATTCGTCGCCGATCCTGATGTACACGATCAGCGCTCCGCGCGACGTGATGGAACTGTCGGAGCAGGTCGAGAATCTGATCCAGGAGCGGATCGAATCGGCGGACGGCGTAGGCGAGGTGTTCATTTGGGGTGCCCGGTCGCCGCAGGTGCAGGTAAACGTGAACCCGGACCGCCTGCGGGCGTTCAACATTCCGGTAACGGAAGTTTCGGCGGCGATCCGCTCGCAGAATCAGGAAATGCCGGGCGGCAATATTGTCGAAGGCCCGCGGACGCTTGGGGTAAGGACGATGAGCAAGCTTACCCGCGTCGAGGATTTCAGCGAGATCGTCATCGCCACGCGGAACGGCTTTCCGATAAAGATCAAGGACATCGGAACGGTCGAGAAAACGGGCGGCGAGCCGAGCTCGGCCGCATCGCTCGACGGAGTTACATCGGTTTCGGTCGGTATTCGAAAACAGGCGGGTGCGAATACGATCGCCGTGATCAACAATGTCACGGAGCGGATGGCGCGCATTATCCCGACACTGCCTTCGGACATGAAGGTCGCCGTGATCCGCGACCAGTCGGAGTTCATCAACAATTCTCTCCAGGCCATCGAGGAACATCTTGTGCTCGGCGGGTTGTTCGCCGCGATCATTGTGTTCCTTTTCCTGTGGAACTTCCGATCAACGATCATTGCCGCCCTCGCAATTCCTGTATCGATCATCGCCGCATTCGCGGCCATTGCGGCGCTCGGTTATTCGCTCAATCAAATGACGATGCTGGCGCTTACGCTGATGGTAGGAATTGTGATCGACGATGCGATCGTGGTGCTTGAGAACATCTATCGCTACGTCGAGGAAAAGGGAATGAACCCGTTTCAGGCGGCGATCGAAGGCACGCGCGAGATCGGCCTGGCCGTATTGGCGACGACCCTTTCGCTGCTGGCTGTTTTCATTCCGGTTGGATTTATGACCGGCATCGTCGGCCGCTTTATGTCGTCCTTCGGCCTGACGGCGGCGGCCGCAATTGCGGTCTCGCTGATCGTTTCATTTACCCTCACACCGATGCTCGCCGCCCGGTGGATCAGGCGGCCGAAGGCCGGAGTCCAAAGTCCAAGGTCCCATGTCCCAGGTCTGCATGATGGGGACGATGCGAAGTTCGAGCAAGCTGACGCGGAAGGACTTGGGACCTTGGACTTTGGACACGGGGCTGATTCCAAATCGGGCTGGGTCTGGACAAAGATCGACGGGACGTACACCTGGCTGCTGAAGCTTTCGATGCGCTTTCGCTGGGCGGTGGTGCTGATATGCGTGCTCACGGTTGCCTCGATCTACCCGCTCTACAAGTTCGTAGGAATGGCATTTCTGCCGGACGAGGACGAGTCGCTCTTTCAGGTGAACGTCCGCGGGCCGCAGGGGACATCGCTTTCGGCGACGCAATCGATCCTCGACCGGATCGCACGCGATATTCGCTCGGAGGTTCCGGGTGTTCAGAATACCCTTGTCCTGGCCGGCTTTGGCCGCGGGTCGGGCCCGAACAACGGGTTCATAAACGTGGCGCTCGTTCCGGTGGCGGACCGCGAAAAATCACAGGCCGATCTGATAAATCAGACTCGGCGGATCGCGAAAAAATATTCTTCCGAAGACTATCAGGTTTCAGTATCCGCATCGTCCTCGATCGCCGGAAGCATCGGGCTTGGCCGAGGCGGATCGGGCGTCGGGATGTACATCGCGGGCCCCGATATGGACAAGCTCACCGAATATGCAAATGCGATGGTTGAGCGGATGAAGGAAGACGAGGTCTATCGCGATCCGGATACATCCATCGAACTCGGCAACCCCGAGATCCGCGTTGAGATCGACCGGACGAAGGCCGCCGACCTGGGTGTGCGGGCGGGCGACGTGGCCCAGGCCCTGAACATTCTCTCCGCCGGCCAGATCGTTTCGACGTATAGCGAGAATTCGGAGCAGTACGATGTCGTCGTGCGTGCTGAAGAACGGTACCGGCGCGATAGGGAAAACTTCAGGTATTTTACGGTCGGTTCAACATCGGGAGGAGTGGTCGATCTGGAGCGCGTCGTCAAGATCGCGGAAGGCACGGCCCCGACCTCGATCAGCCGGCTTAATCGGCAGCGCCAGGTGACGGTCTCGGCCGGCCTCGATCCGAACGCGGCCGAATCCGATGCGATAGCCAAGATGCAGAAGTTTGCGGCCGACCTGAACATGCCGGCCGAATATGTGACCGGCGTGACCGGGCAATCGAAGGAACTGCAGAAGGCATACGAATCGTTCATGTACGCGTTTCTGCTCTCGTTCGTTTTTATGTACCTGATCCTGGCGGCGCAGTTCGAATCGTTCATCCATCCGGTGACGATCCTGCTTACGCTGCCGCTTGCTGTGCCGTTCGCACTGCTTTCGACGGCGATCGCGGGACAGACGCTGAACATCTTTTCGGCCCTCGGGATTCTGCTGCTGTTCGGCATTGTGAAGAAAAACGCGATCCTCCAGATCGATCACACGAACACGCTGCGGGCACGCGGACTGAATCGCTACGACGCGATCATTCAGGCGAATCGCGACCGTCTGCGCCCGATCCTGATGACGACGATGGCGCTTGTTGCCGGCATGGTGCCGCTCGTTCTCGGCAGCGGTGCGGGAGCGGCCACGAACCGGTCGATAGGAATTCTTGTGGTTGGCGGACAGACGATGTGCCTGCTGTTGACGCTGCTGGCCGTCCCGGTGTTCTATTCGCTGTTCGACGACGCAGCCGATACCGCGATCATACGCGGCCTCGGAGCGCGGATAGAGAGCGTGAAGGAAGGAGTGAGAGGCATCTTTCGCTCACAGGCCGGAGCGAACCGGCGTGAAGCGGAAGCGGATATCGACGGCGGGATCGGAACGCGTGAATAACAGTCAGGGCCGGTGGCAGCAGCCCGCTGGATCGAGGTTCAACCAGCGGCTACCGCCGCCGGTTCTGACAGGATCGAGGCCCGTTTTGTAATGTCGAGTATTGAGATGAAAAGAGTTCTTCTGATCGCGCCGTTTGTCGTGATGTTGATCGTAACAGGTTCGGCACAGGTCCCTACGCCGACACCGGTACCGCTTCCGAGCCCGTTTACACCGGACCCCGCGATCCTTCCGGCCGATCCGCCGCCGATCGCACCCGATTTCACTGCCCAGCCGAGGCCGCTTCCGAATTCGGAGCGGGTCGGCGTCGATCCGGCAAACCAGATGTCGCTTTCGCTGGAGGAGGCGGTCGAGATGGCACTCCGCAACAACAACGACATCGATACCTCACGGAACGACGTTCAGATCGCCGAATTCGATTTTCGCGGTGCTCGCGGAATATATGATCCGGTCTTCGGGGCCGAGAGCTACTATGAAAGCCGGACGACGCCGACAGCGTCGATCATCGGCGGAGCCACCAACGGGAGCGTAACGCTGCAGCAGTTTTTTGGGAACGCGGGCGTTAGTGGCTTTTCACGCTGGCAGGGCGGGAACTATTCTTTCGGGTTTACTTCGTCCCGGTCGACTACTTCCAATACGAACGCGACACTGAATCCACAGTATCCAACAAATCTTACTTTCCAATATACCCAACCGCTTTTTCGCAACCGTTCGCACGATCTCAACCGCCGGAACATCGAGATAGCACGAAAGAACCTGAGCCTGACGGACTCGCAATTTCGCCAGCGGGCGATCGAGGTGATCGCGCAGGTCGAGCAGGCGTATTGGAATCTTGCGTTTGCCCTCAGGAACCTTCAGGTCCAGATCGACGCGGTGAAACAGGCGCGGTCGCAGCTTGAGAGCAATCAGCGGCAGGTGGCAAAAGGGATACTCGCACCGATAGACGTGGTTGCGGCGACGGCCCAGATCACAACGTTTGAGCAGGGCGTTTATTCCGCCCAGGAGGATGTGACGCGGGCCGAGAACACGCTCAAGACGCTGCTGCTCGAGGATCGAAAGTCGGGCGACTGGGCCCGCCCGATCACGCCGGTTTCGCCCATCAGCCTTGAGCCGCCGAGGGTCGGCCTTGAGGTGGCGGTCGATGAGGCGCTCAAGAACAGGCCCGAGCTGACGCAGCTTGCGGCAAGTGAAGACATAAACAAGATCAATGAACGCTATTTCCGCGATCAAACAAAGCCGCAGATCGACCTGGTCGGATCATATACGTCTCAGGGGCTGGCCGGCAGCGAGACTGCGGCTTCGATCAACCCGAACACCGGGCTCAGCCGTGTGCCGGCGAATCTGGTGGGCGGCTATCTGACCTCGTTGGGAAATCTGGCCGGGCTGGATTATTCGACTTACCGCGTAGGTGTTGCCGTATCGCTTCCTTGGGGCAATACCACGGCAAAAGCGAACCTCGGCCGGACGCTGGTCGAAGGTACGCGGCTAACCAATCTGCGGGCGCAGGCCGAGCAGGTGATCGAGGCGGAAGTGCGGAATGCTCTTCAGGCGCTCCGGTCGGCTGACGCACGGCTTGCGTCGGCGGCGGCGTCACGAGCCTCAGCCGAGCAGCTCCTCTCAAGCGAACAGCGCCGTTTTGCGGCCGGCACGACAACGACGTATCTCGTGCTGCAACGCCAGACCGAACTGCTCGCCGCACGCGGCAGGGAACTTCAGGCGCAAACGGACCTTAACCGCGCCATATCAGAGTTTCAGCGGGCAACCGGAACCACGCTTTCGGCGAATAACGTAACGGTCTCGTCAACCGACGGCCGTGAGCTAAGAGTGGAGAGGACGATCTCGCGGTCGTTCAAATAGATGCGGCTCGTCGGTGCGGCGGGTGGTGCATCGAACGCCCAGCGAAGCATCATTGGTTCACGCAAGTTCGGAATTGATAAAAAAATGGACCGACGGGTCTGCTCCGGCTTCCGTGCTCCGCCGTTTGAGGCCGAGACGTTCGATGATGGGAACGATCTCGTCGGCGCGGCGGCCGTCGCGTTCGTGGATCTCCATTATCAGATAGCGGCACCGAGCGATCGACGCGTGGTGAGGCCCGAGAAATACTTCGAACTCCGCGCCCTCGACATCGATCTTGCAAATGTCGATCACGTCATCGCCGAAATAAGTGTTTGCAAGATCATCGAAGGTCCGGCCCGCGACCGTGATCGGCCTTGCGTCGGCGTCGTCGTTCCGAGCATAGATGCTGTCGGATACACTGCCTTTGCCGAGCGTGGTTTCGATCACGCGTTCCTCGCCGCACAGGGCCGCATTCACCGCTATCGATTCACAGGCCAGGTTCCGCATCAGGTTGAAATGCAGCCGGACAAATGTTTGCGGATTGAATTCGAGGCTGACCACTTTTTTCAGCGGGATCCCGCTTGTCAGCAGCAGCACCGGGAATCCGCCGTTGTTCGCGCCCAGATCGAGGACATTTGCGGGGCCGTCGAGTTTCATCAGCGGCAAGAACCTTTTGTACATCGGCGATGAAAGCACCTCGCGGGCGCCGTTCGAATCGCCGCCGGCGTGGTCGATCAATATCTCAGCTCCCTTGTAGCGGTAAACGTGAAGCTGTTCCTTGCGGAAAAAGATCTTTGTGACGGCCAGCCACAGCCGGTTATCGAATGTCCAGACCTCTTTCAGGCCGCGTATTTTGTTCGCCAAACTCATGTTGCGTTTATGGTCAGACCGCTATGACGCGCACTCCCTGATCGCCGCTGGCCCCGTGAATGAACTCACTCAGATGCCGCCACACTGAATCCACCGCGATCCCGTCCATGCACGGATGGCCGGGCACCGCACAGGTAAACGAACGGCAGGCTGCACAGGGTACCGGATGGTGAACTATCATATGCGCGTCGCCGAGCGGATACCACGCTCCGGGATTGTTCCTTTCGCCGAAGATAACGAAACATCGTGTCCCAACCGCCGCCGCAAGATGGGTCGTTCCGGTATCGAGGCCGATGTGAATGCTGCACCGCGAAAGAAGCGCCGCCGACCGCTGTACCGAAAACAGGCCGGCCGCGTTCGTTCCGCCGTTCCACGCTGCGACAAGGCGTTCTCCCAGCTCGAATTCAGCTTTTCCGCCGGTTACGACGATATCGCACGAACCGTCGGCCAGCAGGCGGCGGCCAAGTTCCGCGAAGTTGGCTTCGGGCCACTCGTTCACCTGCTGTGTACAACCCGGGGCGATCGAGATCAGCGGAACGCCGGCGCGGATCGACGATCCCTTCAGCCAGCGGTCAATGTATTCGACTTCCGCCGCGGGCGGATTGATCAGCGGCGACCGCAGATCGCGGACGAGGTCGATCGCGATCCCGTCGGCCGCAAGACGCCGGAGTTTGAAGACCGCTTCGTGCTCCGAACGCGCCGGGCGGCCGGTTTCCTCGGTCGGATACAGGTCTTCGGGAGGGATCGCGTGAAACCCGAAAAGCTCCCGGATCCCAGTGGAACGAAAAAAGATACGGTCGCGCGTTATATCTGCCTCGGGCCGCTCGCTCATTATCAGGTATGCCGCCGCATCAAAACGCTCTCGCCGCAGCTTCAGCCACAAGCGGGCCAATTCCCGCAACTTTCGAATGCGCCCGGCGGGGACCTCATAGCTCAAATACGTGTCCGCCAGATCGCCGGGGAGCACCTCCGACGCGAGAACGCGCCCGCCATTGGAAAAGTTTTGAAGGACGACGATCTCTGCCTGATCGAAATGGCGACGCACCGCTCGAAGGGCCGGGATAGAGACAATGGAATCTCCCAGGGAACCGAGCAGGTAAACGAGTACCTTTTGTTTTCTCGCGGAGCCACGCGCTGGCGATCGGTTCATAAAGGATCTTGCGGCCTACTGCGGGAACGCATCGGAAAAACGCAGGAGGCCGAGCATTGCCCCTTCTACCCTGATCTCATCGGCCGAAAACGTGAAAGGCCCGTACTCTTCGTTTGCCGGTTTGATCTCGGTCTCGCGGCCGAGCTGGTTGTAGAGACCGAAATGCAGCTTATCCTGATCGGTCCGCGCAAGGACGACCTCGCCGCGCCGCGCGTACGACCTTCGATGGAGAACAACGATATCATCTTCGCAGATCTGCCGGCCGAGCATCGAATCATCGGGAACCCGCAAGGCAAAGACCTCGTCCGGAGCAAGGTCGCCGATAAGGAACCTCGGGATCGTGATCACCGATCGATCAGATTCCGCAAAGCCGGTGCCGTTTTCCTCGACCTCCATCAACTCGACGCCGCAGACCTGATCGGTAACGATCTTTTGCAGGCCAAGTTCAAGCCCGAATCGGCCGTTCTCGCGGTATCGGGTCAGCAGCCCCTGGCTTTCGAGGGCCTCGATATGCCGCTGAACTCCGCCACGCGACGAAACCCCGAGGTGAAGAGCTATCTGTTGATACGACGGCTTATGCCCGTTCCGGTCAATAAACCCGGTGACGAAATCGAGAACCTGTTTTTGACGTTTTGTCCGCGGCTGCACCTTTTCGATTGTATTAAACCTGCCGGAAAGTTCAAGGAAACCGCTTTTGCGGCGACGGTCGGAAACAGTACGGGAGGTTCCTCGAATTGGAGGATGTCTGAAAAGTCGGTTGATCGGCTCCGTAGATAATGTCTTGAAAATCAAACGTGAAAAGCCAGATCTGGGTCAAATGGACGGTTTTGTTTTAAGACGCCAAAAGCTATGTGCAGCAGTTTTCTCATTGCTGCGCAAACGATTTGTTTC
>JBFWPK010000015.1:0-108998 GCA_050250045.1 Pyrinomonadaceae bacterium
GCCTGTAAGTCGTCCCACCCGCACGATATTCCCCTACCACAAGTACCCTTATACTTGCCTCAAATTCCTTTACTTTTTTCATCGCCTTGTCCCATTTTCGGTGTAAACCTATTTCAGGACAAGACAGACATGAAACGCAACAGTTGTGTCGCCGGCAGAGATTCCATTTTGGAAGCTGAGCCTTGGCATGATGTTATCGCATCCTATATCGAACGCCGATATCACGCTCACCGGCGACAGCTTAGAAGAACGCACCATCTTCGGCACGTTACGGAAAATATAACATATGTTGTGTTTCTTGTCACGAATTTTGTTGCCGAGACAGGAGATAGGATAAGTAAGATCTGGTGTCAGCCTTGAGGGATCGGAACCGCTCGCCGTCTTTGCGTAAGATCTAATCGATCCTTCCTTTCCAAACCATCGGATCGCGGCTGTTGTGAAAGATGGATAGGACGATTATTGCCTCGTCCGCGGCGGTGAAGAAAATACAAAACGGAAACTTGCCTACGACTGCCCGCCGAATCTGACTGCCGTAAACAACGGGATAAGATGTGGGATTGCGCTTGATTGCAGCTAGAGATCTTTCAATGGCAATTACAAAACGGTCACTCGCTACGGGGTCTTCAAGATAATACCAGTCGGCCGCGTCGTTGAATTCCTGCTCGGCGGCCTGCCGGATTTCTAGTTTGAACTTCATCGCCGGGCGAGATACCTCGCTTTAACATCTTCCCACGATGAACTCTTACCGGGATCATTGCGATAATCTTCTAGCCGGCGGTCAAGCTCTTTTTCCTGCGCTTCTGTTAACGGAAAGGCGTCGGGGTCTTTCTCGACGCTGTAATATAAGGCGTCAGCGATGCGAAGCCGCTCAGGCGGCGGCAGCTTCAGGGCTTCTTCCAGTACAGCATTCATACAACGAAAGTACGTCAAATTCGACGGAAGTGCAATAAAAATCACTGAGCTTTTAGGACCCAGCCTTTTGGATCGATCTCATATTTCGAGCTGCCAATCCTTACTGAGCCGCACCCATTCGCCCCCATCTCGACGCGCTTCGTCGCTCCATCTACAACCACGTCGATGGGCATTGGGAAAGGCATCTTATTCGGTGTTTCCCAACAGAACGACACGGCCTCACGTACCGGCCCTCCACCTATCGAAACCTCGTTCAGTTTTGGCAGTTTCGGCTGGCGGAGATACACCTCGAAGAACCAGTCGAGGTCCATTTTGGATTCCTGTTCGGCGATCTTCAGGAAATCGTCCGTTGTTACGAGGCGCGTTTGGCGGCCGTCGGTGTAGGATTCCATTTGTTTGGTGGGGTAGGCCATGCGGTGTAGTGCCCGGAAAAACGCATCGTCGCCGATTAAGTATCTTAGGGTGTGGAGAATGACGGAGCCTTTGCCGTAGATGTCGCCGTCGCTCTTGACGTAATCAGGCGCCTGCAGGTAAACCTCGTAAGCGATCTGCGGTTCGCGCGGGGCGACCGGCTGGACGTTGCGGGCGGCCTTTGCCCGGTCGCGCATGGTCTGGAAATACGCGTCCTTTTTGCCGAGGTGTTCCAGATAGAGTACGTCCATAAACGATTGGAAGCCTTCGTGGATCCAGAAATCGCGCCAGTCGTCGGCGGTGACGAGGTTTGCCCACCATTCGTGTCCGAATTCGTGGAGCAGCAGAAAGTCAAAGCCATGCTCGTTGTACTGGAATTTGTTTCCGTAGGCGATGTGCGTCGAATGCTCCATCCCGAGATGCGGTGTTTGGACGATGCCCAGCTTTTGCGAGCGGAACGGAAACGGCCCGAGATATTTTTCGTAAAAGGCGTTGTATTTCTTTGTTTCTTCGATCAGTTTCGCTCCCTTGTCATAATCTTTCGGCAGGATATAAAACTCGATCGGGATGGTTTCGCCCGTGATGCTTTTGACGCTGTCTTTGATCAGGCGGTAGGGTGCGGCGTCAAAAATGATCGAATAGTTAGGGATCGGATTCGTCATCCGCCAGATGTATGTCGATGTTCCGCCGTCGTTCTTTACGGTTTCGATCAGCTTGCCCGGCCCAACGGCGACAAGCGGGTCGGGAACAGTGAGGCGCATGGTCGCGGTCGACGGCTTGTCCGAAGGATGATCTTTCACCGGAAATAACAGATCGGCCCCGTCGATCTGCAGGGCGACAGAGACCCAGTCGGCGCCGCTCGGGGTTTTCTCCCATATAACTCCGCCGACCCAGGGCGGAAACGGGGCCACGCGCGGGCTGCCCGAATAGGTGATGATCGTCTCGAATGTTTCGCCGGCCTTTTTCGCGGCGGGAAATGTTATCCGCAGCTTGCCGTCCTTGTGCTCATACTTCAGGCCGGTTTGCCTATCATCTATTTGGCTATAGACCTTATCGATCTTGTATGGCGTGTCGAGGTGAAGAAGGATCGTATCCGTCGGGTTGACCACTTTGGCGATCATAACCGTGGTGCCGGAGATGGTTTTTGCCTTTGGATCGACCGTTAGCGCGACGTCATAGGATTGAACATCGAAGGCGGCTTGCTCAGGCAACAGCCGCCCGCCGGTTTCGGTCGGCCGAACGCCGAGGCTGCGCTGCGCGGTGACAGAACCCGAAAGGAAAATAAAGAGGACAAGGATCGAAAGAAGCGAGCGTTTTTTGATGATCATAGTTCTGGTTTAGATGAGCGTAAAGGTAAACGAAAAAACCGGCCGCAACCGCTCGCGGTCCTGACAAAGTTGGAGCGGAGCCTGTTCTGACACTTTACACCCAATACGGATTTGCGGAAAATCGAAGAGCAATGTTCAAGACCTTCTTTTTTCTGATCCTCGTTGCCGCCTTGACGTCGCTCGGTTTCGGCCAGGCTGTCACATCGACGCCTGAAACAAAGGAACCGGCCAAGGCAAATGCCCGCCCGACACCGACGCCGCCCGCCGTAAAACCGGAGCCTTTCGACAAGGCCGATGTGAAAACGATGGCCGCGCAATGCGTTATTTTCGATACCGAGCTTGGTGTGATCGAGATGGAAATGTTCCCCGAACACGCGCCGGAATCGGTCAGGAGTTTTCTCAATCTCGCGGCGACGGGCATGTTCGATACTACGACATTTGGGCGCGTGGTACCCGGATTTGTCATCCAGGGCGGCGACCTTTATTCGCGCGAAGGCAAGGTAACTTACGAGATCGGAATGCGTGCCCGCCGAACGCTGCCGGACGAACCGAGCAAGATCCTCCACGAACGCGGCATTCTCTCAATGGCCCGCGGCGAAGAAGCGAACACCGCGATGACGAGTTTCTTCATCCTGGTCGGCAGCGGCTCACACCTGGACGGCAAGTTTGCGGCATTCGGGCGTGTCACAAAAGGGATGGAGGTCGTCGATGCGATAAACAAGGCCCCGGTAAATGAGGAAAAGCCCGAAAAGCCCGTGAGGATAAAAAAGGCGAGCGTTGCCGCCTGCGCGGAACCCGCCAAGCCTTAACCATTTGTCGGTTCGGCAAATGCCAGAATATGCCCGTCCGGATCGAGACTGTATGCGGCGGTGTGTCCCCAATCCCGTTCCGACATTGCGCTGATCTCGACGGCCCCCGCGGCGATGGCACGGCGATGATTAACCAGGGCATTCTCGACGACAAGATAGGTCTCGGACCTATTCGCTGCTTCGGCCGAGATCGCTCCGGCGGGGCCCAGAAGTTTCTCGGCTCCGGCTCTCGGCATCAATCCGAGCACCGCATCGCCGATCTCGAATTCCGTCATTCCATGAACATTCAACGAGGGAGCGATACCGAGGGCCTTGGCGTAAAACTCCGTGCTCGCGCTCTGGTCAGCAACAAAGAGGATAAAATGTGCCTTCATCCGCGATCACTCCGAAAAGTCCAGATCGAGCGTCATCCGATATTCATTAGCCATCGACGGGTGCCCGTGGGCTATTGAAACGTCGATGCCTTTCTTGTACGTTTCGATAGCCATTTCGCGGTTACCCGTCTTATCGTAGGCTTGTGCGAGCGTGCCGTAGGCGTTGCCTTCGTCGTCGGCTTTCGCGAGATAGTCTTCCAGCACCCGGATCACATCCTCGTACCGGCCCAGTTTTTCGTACTCTTTCGCCAGCCCGAACATCACCATCGTGTTTGCGGGATCGGCGGCAAGCATTTGTTCAAATACCTGGATCCTATCACTCATAATAGATTCGGCGATCGATCGGACCATCCACTGATCACTACCACTGAATCAAACGATTCTTCGTTAATTCAGTGGATAGTGGTTAGTGGATAGTTGATCGTTTTTACTTTACGCGGGCCTGCAGCGTCTCCGACAGTTTTCGCAGGCTCGCCGGGGCCTCGGCCGCGGTCACGGGCGGTTCGCCGAGGATCTGTTTGGCCGATTTTTGATATACGGCAAGATTCATATCCTGGTCCTGCGATAAGACGACTCCTTTTAGCGAAATGCCGGCAAAAATACCTTTGGTCCGCGAATAGGTGAGTATTTCGGCGTCCATCGTCGCGTTGGTCGATGCCGCGGCAGTGCGGCCGACCGGGCCGGCGGCCACGCTGCCTTCGCCGCCGATCTCGAATTTGTCTTCAAGCAGGTTTTTTAACCCCTTGTTGTTCATTATCAGCAGGATGTAGTCGGTCTTCTGCCCGCCGATCTGGAACCCGACACTGCCGCCGCCCATGTTGACGAACGCCGGCGCGCTCCAGCCTTTCCCGACTCGCCGAATAGCCACGCCCTTGCCGCCCTGGCCGCCTACGATGAACGCGGCTTTCACTGCTCCCGGGAAAATGACGATCGCTTTCGCCTTGTCCATCAGGTCACTTGGAATGGCACTTTCCCGAACTTTTAAAACCTCTTCGACGACGTCCGACGCCTTATCGACGCGGTCGACGGCGGCCTTGAGTTCCTTACCAGGATTTCGCCCCTGGGCATTTGCTCCGCCCGCCAGGACGAATAATCCGAGCATCGACAGAATGACAGTACAGATCGATCCTTTCATTATGACCTCCGTGTTGAATTGTGATTATAAATAGAAACGGCGGCAACAGCCTAACCGCGCGACCTCAGAACAGGCTCGTTTGCACGGGCGCGGACCCTTGCTCTACCGTTTCAACAGACTCGTGGCGGCCCAACCCAAGCCGGCGGGCATGAAAATCAAAAAGCTTCTTTGTGACCTCCCATTGTTCGGTCTTGCCTTCGCCTCGTTCCTTGTAGCTTCGATGCCGCAATGATCCGCCGCGTTCGCGTTTTATAGTGTTGATGATCTTATTTACACGCGTCGGCGGCAGGCGTTCGTGCATTTTCTGCACGAAGTATTCTTCGATCGAATCTGTATCCAAATGGAGCATCGACATAAATGCCCGGCTCGCACCGGCTTCTTTTGCTCGTTCCAATAGGCCGGGAATGTCCGATTCATTGTAGCCGGGAATGATCGGGGCAACGCCGATGCCGACCTTGATGCCGGCGTCGGAAAGTGTTTTCATCGCACGAAATCGAGCTTCCGGTACGGGCGTGTAGGGCTCGAATGGGTTGGACGTTTCTTTGGAAAGAAATGGCAGCGAGAAGAACACCGTAACATTTAATTTCTGGAGCACGTCGATGTCGCGCGTTACAAGCGGGCTTTTTGTGATCACGCCGACCGGTACGCGAAAGTCTGCGCAGACCTCGAGGCACTGACGCGTCAGCCGGTATTCGGCCTCAAGCGGGATGTAGGGATCGGTCGCGAATGAAAAATCGAGATGCGGCATTTTATCCCGACACTTTTTCAACTCGTTGCGAAGCAATTGAGGAGCGTTCGATTTGACGACGATCTTCGTCTCAAAATCGGTACCTGCACCATAGCCGAGATATTCGTGATACTGACGCGCAAAGCAATACGTGCAGCCGTGGACACAACCGCGATAGCAGTTGACCGTATAGCGCCAGCCGCCTTCCCAGTCGGACGCGAACGCCTTGGTGATCACCTTTCTGGTCGCGGTCTCTTCGAATATCTCGAGCTTTGTCGGCGGCGGCTCGCCGATGTACTCGGCGGAGTAGCGGTGATAGGGATTTGGCGGGTTTTTGATGTGTCGCACAGGTGAAACATTATCGCACTTCCGCAATGGCAGAGTCAACGCGGCCGGTATTTTCCAAACCGGAGTCCGTTTCGGTGCGTCAAAACTTTATCTGCGGCGGCGTTTGCCGCGCCCGGAGATCGTATGAAAGTTATTTATTTGGCCTCGCTTATCGCCTTTGTCGCTCTCTCCGCAATAATTGTGGGCGGGCAGCGAGAGGGCCGGTTGCGTCGGATCATCGAGGCGCGAATGCAGGCGAACGATCGATCCGCGGAAAAATTGTCCGAGATCGACGTGAACGGCGTGAAGCGGTCTTACATCCTTCACCTTCCGCCAACGTATAAGAAAGATAAACCGCTGCCGCTTGTGATCGCGTTTCACGGCGGCGGAGGAAATGCGGCGAATATGATCCGAATGAGCGGGTTTAGCGAGAAGGCGGACAAGGAGAATTTCATTGTCGTCTATCCCAACGGATCGGGCCGGTTCGACAACATTCTGCTCACCTTCAACGCGGTCGGATGCTGTGCCTACGCGATGAAGAACAAGGTTGATGACGTGGCTTTTGTCTCAAAACTCATCGACAAGCTAACGGCCGAATACGCCGTTGATAAAACTCGCGTCTATCTCACAGGTTTTTCGAACGGGGCGTTGATAAGCCACTATCTCGCGGCAAAACTTTCGGATAAGATCGCCGCGGCGGCGCCGGTCGCCGGCTCTATTTTTGCGAGTTCGCCAAGGCCGAATGGGAAGGTTGCGATCCTGATCATTCACGGAACGGCAGACACCGCGCTTCCCTACGACGGTGGAATGAGCGAACGTGCGATAGTTGCGCCGAACCAGTCCGAGCCTTACAAATCGGTGGCCGATAGCGCGAAATATTGGGCTGATAACTCCGGCTGCAAAGGCCGTCCGGTCACGTCGGTCAAAGGCAACATTACGACCGAAAAGTTCACAGGATGCGCGAAACAGGGTGACGTTGAAGTGATCTCGATAAAGGGCGGCCTTCATTCATGGCCGGGCGGGCAAAAGGGGCGAGAAGAGGCCGATGCCCCATCGACAGACCTGAATGCTACGGACGTTATCTGGGAGTTCTTTGAGAAGCATCACAAATAATTCCCTAGAGATCCCGTTGCATCAGTAGATCAGTCTGCGGATCAGAGCCGAGCTGGAACGTGTGTTTGCCGACGACGCGGAAACCGTTCTTTTCATAAAACCGCTGGGCACGCGGGTTGTATTCCCAAACGCCGAGCCACATCACGTCGCGGTTTTCGCCGCGGGCCCGTTCAAAACACGCGTCCAACAAATCCTGTCCGACGCCTTTGCCGATGTATTCCTGATGCGAATAGAGCCGCGACAATTCGACGGGACGCTCCGCCGTGATGCCCGGCTCGATGTTGCCGATCACGAGTTTTGCGTAGCCGGCCGGCTTTCTATCGGTCTTGGCGATCAGAAAAACATTTTTCTGATCGATAAGCTCAATCGAAATCTGTTCGTGACTAAACGCCTGTCGCATATAATGCGCGAGATCGTCCGGCGCATTTTTCGGATGATGCGCAAACGCGTCCCAGAATGTTGTGTAGGACAAGTCGGTCAGCAGCTTTGCATCATCGAGCGTGGCTTGGCGGATGTGGATTTGATCAGACACGATGCAGCGCGTTTTCAAGAACGAATATTTTTCTCAGGCGAAAGCGAACCGGCGTTTGCACCAGACTGATCGCTTTAAGACTTTCAATGCCCGACACGAAATACGGCTCGCGACACGAAGGGACTTGTCCAAGCCAATCGGGTATCTGAATTCCGAGTTCGTCACACAGCGTCTCGATAACACCGGCGAGCAGAGCATCCATGCGTTCGTCGCTCAACTCGAAAGGTTCCACAATCGCAGTCGGGCTTTTGTGACAACGGAAATCATCGACAAAATCCAAAAGATGAATCTTCCACCATTTCGGATCGCGCTCCATGTTTCGCTTTGTCTCGACGGCCGTGATCATTTTGCAAAAATTTCCTCGATAAAGTATTGCGTCGCCGGCCGCGCGTCGTAAACCAGACACATCGCCGCGCCGCCGAAAAGCGAAACTTCGCCCTTGATGTCCATCTCGTGAAGCTCGTCGTTTAGCTCGGTTAGATATTGCGTGATTTCTTCGGCGGTCATACAAAGTCAGATTTGGCTAAACAGCCTTAACGCCGTAAGCGGCAAATACGGGATCAGTTGTCACAATTGTCAGAAATTCGACCTTCGACTGAGCGATGATCATTCGGTCGAATGGATCGTGATGGTGAAGCGGCAGGTTTGCCGACTGGAGAACATGGCCGGGAGCAATGGTCAGGATGTCTATCGATTGACTTGCAAGCTGGTCGATGATCTCGGTGAGCGAACCTCTAATTTTGAGTTTGCCGAGAGAGATCTTTATCGCGATCTCCCACAGCGAGGCAATGCTGACAAAAACGTCGTTGGCCCGATTGAGAATTACGTCCCGCTTATTTCGCGAGAGGCTCACGTTGCCCTCGAGATACCAGATCAACGCCTGCGTATCTACCAAAATACGCATTAAATATACTCCTTGAGTTCTTCAATCGGCGCGTCAAAATCATCGGCAATTTCTTCGACCAGTCCTTTCATGCTGCCGAATCGGCGTTTGGGCGGACTGGTACTTTTGCCGTCCTCGATCTCGATCAGTCTTAAACTCTCCAGATCATTCAAAAGACGTTTGACCTTTGGATCCAGGATCTTCACCCTTACGATGTCCATAGACGCGATTCTAGCACGCTTATTTCGTTATCAACTTTGCGATCGTCTGCAACTGCATATTCGAGGTGCCTTCGTAGATGGCCCCTATTTTAGAGTCACGCCAGAATTTTTCGACCGGATAATCCTTGACATAGCCGTAGCCGCCGTAGAGTTCGATGGCTTTCGACGAGACATGTTCGGCGCAGCGGGATGAGTAGAGTTTGGCGATGGCCGCTTCTTTCAGGAACGATTTGCCGGCGTCTTTCAGGCGGGCGGCGTTGTAGACGAGCAGGCGCGTGGCTTCGATCTCGACGGCCATCTCGGCGAGTTGGAATTGTACGGCCTGGAAGCCGCCGATCGCCTGGCCGAACTGTTCGCGTTCGGCGGTATATTTCAACGCCGCCTCGTAGGCTCCCTGGGCGATCCCAAGCATTTGGGCGCCGATGCCGATGCGGCCTTCGTTCAGGGTCTCGATCGAAACCTTATAGCCTTTGCCGACTTCGCCCAGGACATTTTCTTTCGGCACCTTGCAGTTCTCAAGGATCAATTCTGTTGTGGACGAAGCGCGAATGCCGAGCTTGTCTTCTTTCTTGCCAACCGAAAACCCTTCGAAGCCTTTTTCGACGATGAAGGCGGTAATTCCTTTGTAGCCGGCGTCAGGGTCGATCGTGCCGAAGAGCACAAAGATCTCTGCCTCATTGCCGTTGGTGATCCAAAGCTTCTGGCCGTTGAGTTCAAAGTGGCCGCCTTTATCAACGGCGCGGGTCTTTAGGGCAAACGCATCGGAACCGGAGGCCGCTTCGCTCAGGGCGTAGGCCCCGACCTTTTCGCTCGCCAGCAGCGGCAGATACTTTTTCTTTTGTTCTTCGCTAGCCCACCGCATAAATGCGTTCGTAACAAGCGTGTTGTGAACATCGACGAAAACTGAGATGCTCGCGTCAACGCGGGCGAGTTCTTCGATCGCAATAATTGCGTTGAAGATGGTCGAGCCTGCTCCGCCGTATTCTTCGGGCGATTCGATAGCCATCAGGCCGAGTTCAAAGCATTGTTTGATAAGGCCCTGATCGAGCTTTGCGGCATGCTCCATCGCCTCTACCCGTGGACGCACCTCGCCCTCGGCAAACTCGCGAACGGAGGCCCTGAATTGTTCCTCTTCATCCGATAAAACGGTCAATGCGGGTACAGAAAGTGCGGTTCCGGCTGCAGTGCTCATAAAGTTATTCCTAAAGCAGAAGTGTTTTAATTTCCCGAGTTGGATAAAATACCATTTTAATCGCAGAGGTCAGCATTCGCAAAGTAGTGAGTTTGGAACCAAACCTTCAAAACACCGACATTAAACCGGCCTCGATCCACCCGCGACACATTAACCGGCTCAAAATTTTGGGGATCATTCTCACGATCGGCGGCATCGGCTTGTTCTGCTATTTCGTTTGGTCGGTTGGCTTGAACGAGATCCTCGGCAACATTCAACGATTCGGCATCGCCGGTTTCGCGGTCATTCTGCTCATCTATTTCCTGCGAATTCTGATGCGCTCATCGGCGTGGATGCTGGCGGTTTACGAACCGTACAAGCTCGGCCTGCGCGATACCATACCGGCGGTCATCATCGGCGAAGCGATGAGCAATATGCTCCCGCTCGGGATACTCGTAAGCGGAACGACAAAGGCGGTCGCGGTGAGGAAGCGTGTGCCGCTGGTGGTTGGACTGTCGTCCGTGGCGACCGAGAACCTGTTCTACAGCTTTACGACCAGCGTCTTTCTCATGCTCGGCGCATTTACGTTTGTCAGAAACTTTCAACTCGACGACGGCTCGCGGCTGTTGGTCAACGTGCTGATCGGGATCCTGGCCGCGCTCGTCGTGCTTGGCGTCATTATGTTGATCAAGCAGTGGCACTTCGCCAGTGAGGCGTGTGAATGGCTTTATCGCCGGGGCATCTTGAAGGGCCTGCTGGAACACCGGCGGTCTGAGGTGAGGCTGTTCGAGAATTTGATCTATGGTTTTTACCGGCGGCATCCGCGGCGGTTTTTGCCGATCGTGCTGGCCGAGGCGGCGTTTCATGTCCTTGGCGTGCTTGAAGTTTGGTTCATTCTTTCGCGATTGAGCGACGGCCTTCTGCTGAACGCCTTCCTGCTTGAATCGATCAGCCGGCTGATCACTATCGTGTTCAAACTGGTGCCATTCGTCGTCGGTGTCGACGAGGCCGGGGCCCAGTTCGTTGCCGAGACGATCGCGGCCGGTGCCGGTATCGGTGTGACTCTGGCGATCATCCGCAAGGGCAGAATACTTTTCTGGACCGGTGTCGGCCTGGCATTGATCGTAAAGCGCGGACTTTCGCTGCGGGATCTGAGGCGGGCCGCGACAAGGTGATGCTGGGATCAGGGATGGAGGGGCCAGAATATCGGGACAAAGATCATCGCGGCGACAAAAACGATGATCGTAAGCATCGTGCCGATCTTTACAAAATCCAGGAATTTGTATCGGCCGGGCGTGTAGACGAGAACGCACGCTGGTTCAAGCGGCGTGATGAACGAGAACGAGGCGGCATAGGTCACCGCCACGATGAACGTCCGGGGATTTAGTCCCAGTGCGACGGCCGTCTTTACGGCGACCGGGAGTACGACCAGGGCCGCCGCCTGATTTGACATCGGCTGCGTGAGGGCGACCGTAAGCAAAAAGAAACCGGCAAGGACCGCCATTTCGCCGTAATGGGCGAAGTAGGTTTCTATCAATCCCGCCAGATAGGCGTCCGTCCCGGTCTTTTCCATGGCCACGCCGAAGCTCATCATACAGGCGATAAGCACCAGCAGCCGAAAATCGATAAGCGAATACATCTCGGCATAACGCACGGTTTGCGTCGCCAGCAGCAGAAGCACGCCCGAGAGCACGCAAACCGCGAGCGGAATGTCGAAGCCGATCACTATCTTCGAGAGCGAAAGCGTCAGGAACAAAGCAAACGCCGCGATCGCCCATTTGCGTTTCTCGATCCGCATGCTGGAGGCGGAAACGTCCTCGAGAAGGATCATCTGGCCGTCAACGACAAGCTGTTCGACGTCGCTGCGGGTTCCCTGAACCAGAAGCACGTCGCCGAACTTGAGTCGGACACTGCTGAGTTTGCTGATGAATGTTTCGCCATGACGGTTGATCGCGAGCACGGTTAGATCGAAGATCTGCCTGAAGCGCAGCGATTTCAGCGTTTGTCCGGCCATTTCGGAATCCCGCATCACCATTACTTCGAACAGCTCTATGCTTCCGCTTTCCAGAACGCCGTCGTTCAGCTTGAAGTCGGGTTTGATCTCCAGCCCTACCTCTTCCTTGACCCGAAGGATATCTTCAAGCTTGCCTTCAACTATCAGGAGGTCGCCCTCCTCGATGCGTTCGGCGGCCCGAGGAGCGATCTGCTTTTGCTCACCGCGGATAATTCCGAGAACGGTCAGGTCAAGGTCGGTATTGATGTTCGATTCGCCAAGTGTTTTTCCGACGAACTTTGAATCAGGAAGCACCACAAGCTCCGAAATATACTCCCGGATGCTGTAGCTTTCGGTAAGCGAGTCACTTCGTCCGCGGTTCGGCAGAAGGAGCCGCCCGAAGAAGAGCATATAGATGATCCCGACGCCGAACACGATAATGCCGACTGACGTTAGCTCGAACATCGACAACGGCGGCTGGCCGTAACGCACGATAGCTCCGCTCACCGCAAGGTTCGTCGATGTACCGATGAGAGTGCAGCTTCCGCCGAGGATGGCCCCAAACGCAAGGGGCATCAAAAGTTTCGATGGGGCGATCTTTGCCTTTGCCGCTAGCCCGATGACCACGGGCAGGAACATAGCGGTCGTGGTGGTGTTTTTTAGAACAGAGGCCGACGCGGCCGCGGTGGTCATTATCAACGCTGTGAGGACGAACTCTCGTCCGCCCGCGAGCTTGTATAATCGGCGGCCGATGAGATCTACGATACCCGTCTTGATCAGCCCTCCGACAAGTATGAACAGCCCGCCGATCGTGATAATGATATCGTTCCCAAACCCGGCCACTCCCTCCTGGACCGTGAGTACCTGGGTCATCACGAGCGCGAGTACGAGGAGGATCCCGACCACATCGACGGGGATCTTCTCGGTCGCGAACAAAACGATCGCTACAACGAGCAGGATCAATGTCAGTACCATAGGCGACATCGGATTGCTGTTAAGGATACAGGATGTGCGGACGGTTTGGAAAATGCGGCTGCCGCGGGCGGCCGGTTGCTGCCCCGGCAAGCCCGGCGGGGCCGGGGAGCGAATGCCGCGAGGGTCAGGCTGATTTGCCGGCTGCCAATTCCTTGATGATACCCGAATCGAGAAGCCGCGTTCGCCTGTTCTCGAAACACTCGAACAGCGACACGCTGCAGGTCATTACTTTCCCTTTTTTGTTGTGCACTCGATGGATCTTGCTCTGGTCCGCGAGAAACCGAATGTCCTGGACGTCAGTGTGAAAAAGACTTGCCGCGTCCTGAAAAGACATCAGTTCTACGGGTTTTTCGCAGACCGGGCAAAAGGCGTGATTCGAACGACGCAGAGCCAACTGCGGGGAGCTTGCGGTACCTTGCGAACCGCTGACGGCATTTTTCATTATTGGTCCTCCTCAGGATCGTTTGCGGCCGGGGAATCGCGAATAGTTAGGCCGCTATCCGCCAATCTCCGCACACTGGTTTTCGATCGACCGCCCGCCTGAATAATCGAATTGAGACAGGTCAACGGACGCGAGTGCGGCCGATGATAGAAGTGCAGATCCGTTTCCGGCCTCGTCATCTCCGGCGGCGAAAGCGCCAGAACAAGCTTCGCGGCATCCTCGGGCTCGAGAAACTCGGAAGCCGCCTGGCATATTTCGCACCAACTCGGCCATTCCGCCGAGCGCGGGACGGTGATCTTTACGCGGTCGACCTCGATCGTGACCCTTCTGGTTATCTTCATATCGGTCAGCCGCAGACAATTCTCCTGGCTGAATTGATCGTAAATGTTCTTTTTGTCCAGAGTCTTTAGCGAATTCTGAAGATATTATGAAGATTCTGTGAACTTAGCGCCGCGTGGCCCTAAGACGTTCGTTGTGCGCGGGGATGTTGCCAAGCCTGGCCATTCGGGCTTATTCTCGGTATACCGGATAATCTGAGGGAAAAACGTGATGATGGCCGGGGGTGTCTATCAATTCGACAGATTTCGACTGGATATCGATGAGAGAGTACTCACCGAGTCGGGGAAGTCTGTTCCGCTTGCGCCAAAGGTATTTGACACGCTCGTCATGCTCGTGGAAAACAGCGGCCACGCACTGTCGAAAGAGGCGATGCTTGACGCGATCTGGGCCGATAGTTTTGTCGAAGAGAACAATCTTGCCCAGAATATCTCGATCCTTCGCAAGGCGCTCGGAACAAGCGGCGACGGCTCCGGATTCATCGAAACTGTCTCCAAACGCGGCTATCGCTTTACGTCCGCCGTCGAGGGGGCGGTCCGCGACGAGATCACCATTGAGCGCATTCATACGACCCTGACGGTCGAGGAAGAGATCGAAGGCCGCGATCGCGAAATTCCCGCATTGCCCGGAGCCGTAAGTTCGCCGCATCCCGTTCTTGGGTCAGCCCACGCGGCTGAAACGCATTACGCGCAGAATGGCGACGTGAACATAGCCTATCAGGTGGTCGGGAATGGTGATCTTGATATCGTGTTCGTCATGGGCTGGGTCTCGCATCTTGAGTATTTCTGGGCGGAGCCGCGGTTTGCGGCATTTCTGAACCGGCTTGCGTCATTTTCGCGATTGATCCTTTTTGACAAACGCGGCACCGGGCTTTCGGACCGCGTTCCGCTTTCGGGACTTCCGACACTCGAGCAGCGGATGGAGGACGTCCACGCGGTGATGGACGCTGTCGGGTCGAAGCGCGCGGTCTTGATCGGCGTTTCCGAAGGCGGCCCGATGTGCTCGCTGTTTGCCGCGACCTATCCCGAGCGTACGCATGCCCTGGTAATGATCGGGACGTATGCGAAAAGGATCGCTGACGACGATTATCCCTGGGGAGTTTCTACCACGGACCGCGAGGGGTTCTTCGAATTGATGAGGCGCGACTGGGGCAAGCCGGTCGGGATCGAAGAGCGCGCCCCATCGTTGGCGGACGATCCGAGCTTTCGCGAATGGTGGGCGACATACCTTCGGATGGGCGCGAGCCCCGGCGCGGCGGTTGCTCTCACGAAGATGAATGCCGAGATCGATGTCAGGAACGTGTTGCCATCGGTCCGGGTACCCACGCTGGTGATACACCGGAGCGGCGATCTGTGTCTAAAGGTGGAAGAAGGCCGCTTTGTCGCCTCGCTGATCCCGAACAGCAAGTATGTCGAGCTTGAGGGCATGGACCATCTTCCATTTGTCGGCGATCAGGAGGCGGTACTCGGCCCGATCGAGAATTTCCTGAACCAGGTACAGCATCCCGGGGAACATGACCGCGTACTGGCGACCGTGCTGAGCGTGAAACTTTCAAACGAGCTCGCCGAAACTTCGCGAAACGACCTTCGATCGCTGATCAGCAAGCAAATAGGCCTGTTCAGGGGACGCGAGCTGGGAACCGGAGTCAACGACGTCCTTGCGGCCTTCGATGGGCCGGCGCGGGCCATCAGGTGCTCTTCGACTATCGCTTCCGCGGCCGGTGCCGTGAGCGACAAGCTCAGTTTCGGCCTCCATACAGGTGAATGCGAGGTTGTCGGCGGGACATACGCCGGTTTTGCCGTCGATCTGGCGCAAAGGATCGCCGACGTGGCCGAGCCGGGCAACCCGTTGGTCTCGCGGACCGTAAAAGACCTTGTCGCCGGGTCGGGGCTTTCGTTCCGAGAGCACGGTGTTCGCTCGTTCACCGGCATTGAAGGCGACTGGCGGCTGTTCACTTTGAGCTAGTGGACTGTGACAGATATTTGATAGCGGCGATGGTAAAAGACAAGCCACGAATGCACGAATAGATTCTTCTTTAATTCGTGCATTCGTGGCTAACTTCCGCGTGCATTGTCGGTCGTGGCGATCAAAGTTACGGAAGGTGTCCCGCCGGCGAATGGCGGGGCCTCGACAAGGCGGCGTTACCTGTGCAACAATGCTTGTTTGCCCGGTCAGAAATTCAGGTTGTAAATAGAGAAACGGGCGTAGAATTCTATGTCGTACCCAACACCCGACGAGAACGAAGAAACCACGGAAACCGAAGCAAAGCCGACGATAACCATCGCGGAAAAGTCCGGTTCGCAGGATTCCACAGCGGCAGATAAGGACACGATCACTATCGCCGAAAAGAATCAGCCGAAGAAACCTTAGTTATTGGAGAAACTTTAAGTTTAATGCCAGAAGAAGCAGTACAGGCCACTGAAGAGGCCGCGGAGCAGCCGGCACCGGCCGAAACGGAAGATGTTCACTATCAGGCCGTCGAAAAAGACGGGACAGTGACCGCGATATGGGAAATGCAGGGCAGAAAGCACCTCCGCACCATTGACCCGCGTTCAACCGAAGGCAAGCAGATCCTAGCACTCTTCGAAACAGCGGCCTAAGCAGTCAAAAAGATCTCAACACGCGGCCCTGCGAGGGAAACCTCGCGCGGCCCGTGTTTTCTGTTTTCAACTGACTGCTGAAAGCGCGTATCGATCTCTTCAGCGGGTAGTGGAAATTTTAGAATGGCAGAAGCCTGGTGATCGGGCGTTCAGCAAGCGTGAGCCGCCGTCCTTCAAATTCAGCGGCTTGAACCGCCCCGATCCCCGCGGATGTGAGAAAGATCTCATCCGCCTCGAGCAACGCTTCGATACCGGCTTCGGCCTCTTCACATTCAAGGTTCTCAAGAATAAACTCGCGCGTCGTTCCGGCCAGGCAGCCGGTTTTCAGGCTTGGCGTGAAAAGCCTTTCACCCTTGACCCAGAACACATTGGCTAAGCACGCAGAGGTGACCTCGCCGCGTTCGTTGAGCCTGATGCCCTCATCAAACCCGCGGGCCTTTGCGTCTTGCACGGCCATGAGCGGCTCAAGATAATTACAGGATTTGATACCGGCAAGCGGTGAGGTAGTGTTCACGCGATACGGTGAAAGTGTAAGTCTATAGAACGCGGCGACCGGCCTGGATCCCGCGGTAACAATAGCAAGCCCGACGGCCTTGTCACCGCCGTTCGTCCAAATTCGCGCTGGTGACCCGTCAAAGAGAGTTATCCGGGCCCGCCCATCCCGGACATGATTCCGATCGATGAGTTCCTGGAGGGCGGCGAAAGTTGCGCTCTCATCAAATGCGTAAAGATCGAGACCGAGGCTGGCCGCATCCGACGCCAACCGGCGGGAGTGCTTTTCCCAGGCGTTTGATCGCGAATCGGACACCGCCACGGTCGTAAACACGCCTCTACCGTAGAAACAAGCCTCGGAAATTACCGGGGCCCGGGCCTCGCCGGCTGACAGAAACTCGCCGTTCAAGAAAACAAAAGGATGCACAGGATGATTATCCCGCCGGACAAAGAAATTTCAACTCTGAGGGAACTTTTGCGGAATCGTGCCGTCTAACCTTCTGATGTTCCGCAACCGCACGACCCATTCGGGTTGAAGGCGGTTACGGCAGTTGCAAGTTATGAAGCGCCCTTGGAATTGTTCCGCGATCACGCCGATCTTCTTCGCGGTCATGTTGAGCGTCGGGGTCCTTTTTGGATGCTCGGCGGGATCGAGAAGCCCGGCCGACCCGTCCGCGATCGAGGCAGTGCCGCGGCCGGCGATTTCCGCGATAGAAACGCCGGAGGTTCGCAAGCTGCTCGAAAGCGCCGAATTGCAGGTAAAAACAACCCGGCAGTACACGCAAGAGTATTTCAGCATCCCGTACCCAAATGGTGACGTGCCCGCCGAAACTGGGGCCTGCACGGACGTTATCATTCGCAGTTTCCGTAACGCAGGCGTCGATCTGCAAAAAGAGGTCCATGAAGACATGGCCGCTCATTTCGCCTCATACCCGCAAAAATGGGGGCTCTCGAGGCCCGACACAAATATCGATCACCGGCGCGTGCCAAACCTTCAAACATTCTTTACAAGAAGGAGCAAGAGTTTGCCGGTGACCGCACGGGCCGAAGACTATAAACCGGGCGATGTAGTTTCGTGGGACCTGGACGGAAAGGGAATGACCCATATCGGGCTGGTTTCAAACCTGTGGAACAGCGAAGGCCAGCGATATCTTGTGGTCCACAACATCGGCGGCGGAGTAAATGCAGAGGACCGATTGTTCGAGTGGAAGATCACGGGGCATTTCCGCTATTTTTAGAAATTATGCGTGTTCCAGGCGAGCTTCCTCGTTGTCCCTGGGCGTGATCTTTCCTTTTTTATCGCGGCAAAACTCGGATACAAGCTCGCACACCAGATCACTTTTTTCCTCGGCCGGCACGTGTCCGCAGTTTTTTAGGATCACGAATCGCGAATGAAGGATCGAATCATACAGTTTGTAGCCGTTGTGGATGCCGATGACGGTGTCCTGCTCGCCCCAGATCACGAGGGTTGGCTGGTTGATCAGATGGGCGTCCTGCTCAATGCGGTTGGCGCTCCAGGCGCGGGAGGTTGCCAGAACGGAGTGGTGCCCGTCGGCGGCGGCAAGCGGGCGAAGTACGTTTGAGATGCGTTCCGCGGTGATCAGTCCGTGGTTTGGTTTCGCAAGGGTTCCGCGCATTCGGTGACGCATCATCAACCTCGAATCGACCAGAAACGGTGTGATCACTTCGCCGACGCCCGGTATCGAGGCAAGCCGCAGGATGGGGTGGCGGAGCGCTTCGTCATTGATCACAGCGTCGATCAGCACAAGCTTCTCGACAAATTCGGGGTGGTCCAAGGCTGCGGTAATTGCTACGGCACCGCCGTAACTGCTGCCGACAAGCGTCGCCCTGCCGATGCCGAGCGTGTTCATAAACCTCGTAATAATGTGGGCCTGCGAGGGGATCGAGTAATCAAACCACTGCGGTTTTTCGGAATAACCGAACCCGACGAGATCGACCGCAATTACGTGGAACCCCGCATCGGCCAGCATTGGCGCGAGCTTGTGCCAAACGAAGACCGATGCCGTAAAACCGTGAAGCAGAACAAGTGCCGGCCGGGTAGGGTCGCCAAATTCCTGATAATGCAGCCGGGCACCCTCGACATTCACAAAATGCGAATGCTCCGATAGCGGAACATCCGCCGCGACTTTCTGCCAGCTCACGGTTTTTGGCCGGGTCAGCATCTTAACCGCAACGGCGGCGCCAAGACCGCCGGCTATTGCTAACGCAAGTTCTTTTCTTTTCATACTCAAATGAGCTTTTGAAAGCGGATGAAGCCCTATTGATTTTAACCGAAAACCACTTTCGGCCGAACAACTTTCTCAGCCATTAGGTACTCTCCGATCGCGACCAATTCATCGAGTTCGTCGATCATACGAACGCTTTCGCCGTCCGCGAATGGCTCGTCCGTCCGTGTTGAAAGGCCGTTTTTCGTCTTTGCGGCACGGTCATTGCTGAGAACAAACTCGCGCAGATGGGCGGCCGCCTCGTTCATCGGCAGGAGTGCGGACGAAGGATCTTGCAGGGCTTCGAGAGATCCCAGGGTGATCGACCGCGATGTCCCAAACCTGCCCGCACGCGTGCGTCGCAGCTCGGCCAAATGGGCCCGGAGGCCGGCGGCGCGGCCGATGTCCTCAGCCAGCGTCCGGATGTAGGTCCCGGCGGAACAGGCGACGCGAATGCGGATCGTGGATCGCGGATCGTCGAGTTTTTCGGGCTCGATCAATTCCAGCTCGCGCACGGTCACCGGCACGGCTTTACGTTCGATCTGTTCTCCCTTGCGGGCAAGTTCGTACAGCTTCTTTCCGTCGATCTTCTTTGCGGAATACATTGGCGGGACCTGCATCAGCTCACCGCGAAAACGCGCCAGGATCTGTTCCCAATCGGCGTCACGAATGCGTCGCTCAAGTACGTCAGGATGAAGCCCGCATTCAGTCACGGGCTTTCCGGTACGATCGCCGGTATCGGTCTCGAAGCCGAAACGGACCGCAGCCTCGTACTCCTTTTCGTCTTTGTCCAAAAACTGGGCAAGCCGTGTCGCCTGGCCGACGAGGATAACCATCACTCCGGTCGCAAAAGGGTCTAGCGTGCCCGTATGGCCCACGCGTTTCGTTTTCAGAATGCGGCGGACACGAGCCACTACATCATGCGATGTAAGTCCTTCGGGTTTGTCGACAATGATCAATCCATCCACGCCTTTGATTCTAAACCAGACACGCTCGGTTTTCCCGTTGGTGCTGAAGTGCAATACTTGGTAGATATGTGGCGCAAGCGGATCGAGCTTGACGGTCAACGGGAGCGGTTCATCAAGGATGCCGAACGGTCGCGCGAGCGAACGATGAACCGGGCGATAAAACTGCTTGCCGCTAAACCGCGGCCGGTCGAAGAATTGCGCGAACGACTGCTCGAGAAAAACTGGACCAACGACGCGATCGTGGCCGACGTGATCGAGAAACTTAAGGAATACGGGTATCTTGACGACGAAAGATACGCCGGTGACCTTGCGCTTTCAAAGCTTAGGCAAACACCGCAGGGCCGCCGCCGGCTTGAGCAGACATTATCGCGAAAAAAATTGGATCGCGAGAACATTGACGCAGCGATCGCGTCAGCGTTCGAAAAGTTCCCCGAATCGGACCTGATCGACGCGGCGATCGAAAAACGGTTGCGGCTGAAAGGCGTGCCGGAAACACGAGAGGACCTCAAGAAGTTCTACGACCACCTGGCCAGGCGCGGGTTCGGCTATGACCTGATCCGTGCCCGGATGGAATCGATCCGTTCGGTTGGGCGAGGATACGGGCCGGATGGCAGCGAGGACCAGGCACAGCGATAATCACGATCGCGTCCGGCCCAACCCGATCCTGTGCACGATCACGTTACCCGAGCCCGCAAGAAGGACCTGTCCCGTTGAATCATCGCTTCTGATCTCAACGCCCCTGTCGCGGTTACGCTCCAGGAAGTGGCGAAGGCGAAGGCGGTCATCCTCGTTCGAAACGATCCCGTCATTGACCGCCTGCACGATCGCCTCAAGATCGGGGTTCTTTCCCGCCGTCCAGATGATCCACGCCGCATCTGCCGGCGTATTGGCATGCGGCTCCGTCTGAGCGGCGACCGGTTCGTTGGCCTGGACCGATCGAGAGGCAATGTCCTGGCCAGCGGTCGGGAATCCAAGCCTGTACGCCGCGCGCCCGTCTTGGCCCGCAAACTCCAAAATAACAAACGCAACGCCCGAAGTATCAGAAACAAATGTTAGGCCCGAGCCGGGCTTTGTCGGTGGATCGGTCGGGCCGCCTTTTTCGCCCGCCGCCGCAAACCAGTATCTGATCTGGCGGCGCACCAATGCGGGCCTGGGCCGCTCAGCAATGGTATCGAGTTCGGCCGCCTCGCTCTTTTCCTTTAACAGCGATTGGCCGATCGGAATTGAAAGCGCTCCTATGACAAGCAGCACGATCAGGGCCCAGGCAAGGGCCCGCTCTGAGATCGGCACTTTACGCGCGGAACTACGCTCGTGCGTTACGATCGCGGATGGTTCTTCGATCTTCGTTTCAACTCGCGGCGTAAGGATCTCGGGCGGCGGTTTTTCCCGGCGCGGCACGATTGCGGGAACGCTCGCATCTGATCTCTTCATCGCGGGCCCTAACAGGCGAACCAGTTCCCGGCCGAGATCGCCGATATTCTTCGGCCGCTGGACGGGTTCAAAATCAAGGCCCGACAATAGAAGGCGGCGTGCCTCGTCGGAAAAGTCCGTCCGCGCCATCGTCCGGCGGGCATCCCGGCCCGAATTGATCGCCTCAAGCTGCGAAACCCGGTCCGGGGCCTCGAACGGGAGCGATCCCATGATCAGCCGATAGACAAGCACCGAAAACGAATAAACGTCCGAAACCGGCGAGCGGTGGCCGAGCGTCACTAATAGCTCGGGAGCGGCATAATACATCGAATCGCTCCCTCTTCGCAGATTTGCCAGGCTCTCGCCGCGAACGTCGATCGGCCATGCGGAACCGAAATTGATAAGGCGGACATTGTTGGCACCAATATCTCCAGGAGGAACAAGGATATTCGCGGGCCGAACGTCGCAGTGAAGGATTCCACGTGAATGAGCGGCATCGAGGGCGTCAGCGATCTGTTCGATCAGCCCGATGACGCCGCGCATCTCAAGCCGCGTTCCCGGCGGAACCAGTCGGTGCAGCGTCGCCGCGGGATAATGTTTGGCAAGGGCAAATGCTCGCCCGTCCGGAAAGTGTCCCGTTTCGATGATCTCTTCGATATTCGGGTGCCGAAGCCGCGCGAGCACATTGCTGACCTCTTTCAATGAAGGCCCGGACTCGCCGGAATCGTCAAGCACAACGCGGGAAAGCTTCAAGACCGCTTCGCGTCCGTCGCTGTTCAGGTCCTTGATGTGGTAAACCGCAAAACTGTCCCCGAGCAAGTGGTCGGTCAGGTCGCGTTCGACCCGGAAGCGTTCGTACAGCACACGGCCGATCATCGATCCGCCGCTATTTCCCTCGCGTGCGGCCGTCTGCGGCCTGCTGGTGCTGACGTCTTCTGAACTCATCGTTGATCGGTGAACGGCCGGCCGCGAGAGTTTGGCCGGACCCTAAGAGTATGTTGCGAAATCCGCCGTTTGGCAATACTTTTTTCGCGGCCGCGGCGGAGATGTTCCGATCTCTCGATGCGAGTCGGAAACTCACGGCGGCCGCGGCAATGAAAGGGGCCCTGGCCGAACCGTTTGACCGCATCGGTGGTTTTTCGGAGAATGTACCGAAGACCGCAGGTTCGGATGGATGTGATCTGTTTATGACCGGAGACGAAGTTAGAAGCCATTTCCTTAGTTATTTTGAGCGCTACGGCCACAAGGTGGTGCACTCCTCGCCGCTGCTACCGGCGAATGACCCGACGCTGCTTTTTACAAATGCCGGGATGAACCAGTTCAAGGACGTATTTCTGGGAAATGAGAAGCGCGATTACACACGCGCCGCTACTTCGCAAAAATGCATTCGCGCGGGCGGCAAGCACAATGACCTTGATGAAGTTGGCAAGACCGCCCGGCACCATACATTCTTTGAAATGCTGGGTAATTTTTCGTTTGGCGATTATTTCAAGGAAGACGCGATCAAGTACGCCTGGGACCTGCTGGTGAACGAGTTCAAGCTCCCGACCGAAAGGCTTTGGTTCTCGGTTTTCGAGGGCGACGACGAGGTTGGGCCGGACGATGAGGCACGCGATCTGTGGATCAAGGCCGGGGCCGGCCCGGAGCGGGTGCTCGGCTTTGGCCGTAAGGATAATTTCTGGCAAATGGGCGACACCGGCCCGTGCGGCCCGTGTTCGGAGATCCACTATTACATGGGCGACGATCCAAACGATCCGGAAAAAAACTCCGCCCACTGGGTGAACGGCCCCGGCGACACCACGATGGAGATCTGGAACCTGGTCTTTATGCAGTACAACCGTACGCTTGATGAAGACGGAACGTTCTTGCTCACGCCGCTGCCCGCGCCGTCGGTCGATACGGGAATGGGACTTGAGCGTATGACCGCGGTGATGCAGCACGTCAAGACAAATTACGACACCGACCTGATCAAGCCGCTCGTTGAGTTTGCAGCGGAGCTTTCGGTGCTTTAGCGACTTTTTTCGGAATAGCGAATAGCGGATAACTAATAGCGAATAGGGGTTCCTTGAAAAACCTACAAACCGATGGATCGGAGCATCAGGATTCTTCTCATCGAAGACCAACCGCTGACGCGGATCGGGATCGGCACTGTTTTCTCGCGTGAAAATGACATCGTGCTCGCGGGTGAAGCGGATACCGCGGCGGAGGGAAGCGTGAAATTTCGCGAGCTTCGGCCGGATGTCACGATCCTCGGCCTCCGCCTGGGGGATTCGTGCTCGCTCGACGACCTTGATAATTACTTTGCCGAAGACCCGAAAGCGAAGATCATCGTGCTTGCCGGACACGCCGGCGATGCCGAGATCACGGCGGCACTAAAGAAGGGAGCGGCCGGATTTATCTGTAAGGATGTTTCACCCGACGAATTGGTCGAGGCGGTTCGAACGGTTGCGGCCGGGCGGAAATTTATCCCCACCGAGATCGCTCAGGTATTGAGCGAAAATCTGGGCAGCGAAGAATTGACGCCGGCCGAATCGAACGTTCTGCGAATGATCGTCGGCGGAATGTCGAACAAAGAGATCGCGTTTGCCATGGACATTTCGGAAAACACTGTGAAATCGCATGTACAGCATATCTTCGGTAAGATCGGCGTTTCAGACCGCACATCGGCTGCGACGACGGCTATAAAACGAGGCTTGGTTCGCGTCGATCTCTAGCCTATACAGTTAACCTCCACCTTTAGGCGGAGGTTAACGGTAAGTCCTGTGTCTGGGCTTTAGCGCAATTTCATGAAATGTTCGGCTAAAGCCGTTACATTTCTTTTTCCGTAAACCACTAGCTAAAGCTAGTGGCAATTCATTTCAATATGCAAGATTCATGGATCCAATACGCGGAATCTTTCACCTCCGGCGCGAGCGATGTGCTCCGCGAACTCCGCGAGCACTGCTACGCTCATTACGAAGATTCGTCAATGCTATCGGGCTTCTATCAGGGCCGGCTGCTCTCGATGTTTGCGCACATGATCCGGCCGGCGTCGGTGCTTGAGATCGGGACCTATCTTGGCTATTCGACGATCTGCCTGGCAGAAGGCTTGGCCCCGGGAGGACGTGTAGTTTCGCTCGATGTAAACGAGGAAACGAATGCCGTCGCCCAAAGCTTCATCGATAAGTCGCAGTACGCCGACCGCATACAGCTCCGGCTTGGCGAAGCGGCCTTCGTTCTGCCGCATCTACAAGGACCGTTCGACCTGGTGTTCATCGATGCCGACAAGCCGAACTATTCCAATTATTATCGATTGGTCTTCGACAAGGTGAGGCGGGGCGGGTTCATCATCGCCGACAATGTCCTTTGGAGCGGCCGCGTGCTCGATGAAAACAAGGACGACAACGCTCGGGCGCTTCATGCCTTTAACCAGATGGTCCTCGCCGATGAACGCGTGTCGAACGTACTGCTGCCGGTTCGGGACGGGTTGATGATCGTTTGCAAGAATTAGATCGCAGATGTCCGGCCAGATAGCGACGGGAAAAGAAACTTAAATTGGGGCCGGCGGCCCATTGGCAAGATCGTTCAATGAGAATACCCAGCATCATCCTTGGCCTTTTTATAGCTGTATTGCCCGCATTGGGCCAAAAGACAATGACGATCGCCGAGGTCCAGGGCGAAGGGGCCGCATCGCCCGTGGTGGGCCATAGCGTCAAACTAACCGGCGTCGTCACGGCGCGTACGAGAACGGGCTTCTTTCTCCAGACACCCGACGACATGGCGGACTCCAACCGAAATACCTCTGAAGGTATCTTCGTTTTCACGCGAACCGCGCCTCCGGTTGAAGCTGATCTCGGAAATATCGTCTCGGTAACCGGCACGGTCGAGGAGTTCAAACGCGAAAGCGACGCGCTTGCGTCCTCCGTCACCGAACTGTCGATGCGGAAGGACCGTGATGAGATCAAGATCATTTCGTCGGGCAATGTTATGCCGAAGCCGATCGAGCTGACGGGAAACGACTTTCTCTCGAATGCCGCTGACAACCTTGAGAAATACGAAGGGATGCGGGTGCAGATAGACGAGATGACGGTGAGCTCGCCAACCGGTGGCCGGGTAGATATAAAAAACTTCAGCTCTGCCACCGACGGAGCGTTCTGGGGCGTCCTTAAAGCCTTTCCGCGCCCATTTCGCGAACCGGGCCGTGACATTCGAGACTTTGCGTCACCAGCCGAACTGGACCAGTTCAGGAAGGCGTACCCGAAGGCTGCGGTGTTCGACTCAAACCCGGAGGTGATCAGGGTTGATTGCGACGATCAGGTCCCGACGCCGACACAAAAGGCCGCTGCATATGCATGCGAGGTGCCCGCGATGGCGGTCATCAAGAATATCGTTGGCGTGCTGCATTATTCATATGGCAAGTACACTGTGCTGACGGATATCGACAAACGGCCATCGATGACGACCGCGATAAATTCCAATCCGCTGCCGGTGCCGGGCGAACGGCAGTTCGTTGTAGTCGGGATGAACATTGAGAATTTTTTCGATGATCAGGACGATCCGGATATCCGCGAAGATGTGGTGGAAAAGGAAGCTTTTGAACGCCGCTTACATAAAATTTCAAAAGCCGTGCGGGAGTTTATGAAACTGCCGGATGTAATTGGCGTGGTTGAGGCTGAGAATCTGAATACTCTGAAGCGGCTTGCTGCGAAGATCAACACGGACGCGGTTGCGGCCGGAGCGGCTGATCCGAAATACGCCGCCTATCTCACCGAAGGGAACGACGGACGCGGCATCGACAATGGATTTTTGGTAAAGACGGCCCGCCTGAACGTGATCGAAACAAAGCAGTTAGGGAAGGACGAGAAATACCGGAATCCGGTCACAAAAGAAGAGGCCTACCTGAACGACCGGCCGCCCTTGATGCTGCGGGCCTCGATCGGTGATGCGAAAACAGGTCGGCCATTCGAGTTCACGGTCATCGTCAACCATCTCAAATCGTACAGCGGCTACAACGATCCAAAGCGAATGGAGAACGTGCGGCTTAAGAAACGGCTGCAGGCCGAGTTTCTCGCCAGGCTCGTTCAATCGCGTCAACAGGCCGATCCGAAAGAACGGATGATACTCATCGGCGATTTCAACTCATACCAATTCTCAGACGGCATCCTCGACCAGATCGGGACCATAACCGGCAAACCCGCGGGAAAAATTGAGTTGCCGATGGCGTCGGACGACCTGGTGAACCCCGACCTGATCGACCTAGTCAACGTTATCGCCCACTCACAGCTCTATTCGTTTATTTTCGACGGCAACGCGCAGGTGCTTGACCATATCATCATCACAGAAAACCTGCGAAAGCATACGCGCGGATTCGGCTATGCACGCATTAATGCCGATCAACCGGAGAGTTATCGCGGCGACGCGGGCAGGATCGAGAGATTTTCAGATCATGATCCTGCCGTCGCGTTTTTCACGATGGATGCAATGACATCCGGTCCGGGTCGATAACGCCGGGCGGGCCGCACCTATAACTATCTCAACCGATCAGGTTCAGACTCTCAGGCACGAACGCTTCGTGCTGAACCGGCAGCGGCTGGTGAAACGTCTTCTCAAAGGCCTGTCCGATGAACGCCGGATCGGTTATCTCGACATATCGCTGCGTTTGTTCGGGCGTCATCACTTCGAGCATAAACGTGTTCTCGAGCCAAACTTCGACTAGCTGGAACAGGCCCTCGCCGCGGTTGCAAACGAGTACGCGCCAGCCTTCGCTTTTCGCCAGTTCGCGGATCTCTTCGATCGTCTTTTTTGTGCTGATGTTCAGATGCGTTGCGACGTAGGTTGGCTTGAATTCGCTCTGGACGAATTGGGCCTCGAACTCCTCGGTAGCCGCCGTGAGGTCGCTTTCGTCCGGCAGGCCTTCACCGGGCATAAGTACCGTGCCGGCCGGTGTTACTTCGAGCGCGGTGCCTTTGCCGTCGTTCGCGATCACAAAGAACGATCCCGGCGCCGGCGGGAACGGAAATACCATTCCGTCCCAGACCTTCGCCAAAAAGTTAGCCACCCGATCGGGCTCGTTAACTGCGATAGAAATATGATTTATCATTGCAATAGTTCTCCCGTTTTATGATTCAGACGAACGAGTTCGCCCGTCCGAGATCTAACGCGGAAGATGGGCGAGTTTTGTATCAGTATCAGGACAAGACAGGATCTTTACCACAGAGACACAAGAGTCCACAGAGTTCAACTGTGCCGCCTGCATTAACGGTCGGCAGGTTGCCCTGTAGTTTGCGCTATGAAAATGACTACAATAATATCCGCTCGAACGCGACTTCTTACTTTCCTCTGTGTCCTCTGTGGCTCTGTGGTGAATCTCACCGCGCAGGATTTCAAGGCCGTCCACGACGGTGTCGAGTACGCGCGGATCGAACACAAGCTCGGCGGCGATCCGGTGAAGATAAATCTCCTGCGACTCGATCTGACGAAGGTGCGGCTCGACGTTCACCACGCTATGGACGCCGCGATCGGGACCGAGAAGACTTCGTCGATAGCGACGCGACACGGCGCGGTTGCCGCGATCAATGCGGGATTTTTCAGATTGGATAACAGTATCTGGGCGGGCGACTCTGCTGGCTTATTGATTATCAACAATGAAATTGTTAGCGAGCCATCGCGAAACCGAATCTCGGTAGGGTTTGCAAACGGCAAGCTCAAGACTGAAGTAGCATTCGGCAGGTCAGAGCTTGCGCACATGATTTTTAGAGGAAAACGCGAGATCGAAGTGTCCGGCTCGAATAGAGAGTTGGGCGAAAACGAGATTGTTCTTTATACGCCATATTTTCATCGAACGTCACTAACGGACAACCCAGGAACTGAAGTTATCGTTCGAAAGAACCGTGTCGTTAGGATCGTGCGTGGGAAAGGGAGTTCTGAAATACCGTTAGACGGATATGTCATTTCCGCAACCGGTAATAGGGCCGCCGAGCTTGCAAAGTTCTTTAATGTTGGGATGAGAATTCAAATAGGACACCGAGATTTGCTGACGAGAATTTCCCACGAACCTGACCCGCCGACAATGGGCGATTTTGAGGATGCCGTCGCGGGAGTTCCGCAGCTCATTAATAACGGCAAGATCGACATCACCTGGGAGCAGGAAAAAGCCAGTCGTTCGTTTGTCGAAACGCGCCATCCGCGGACGGCGGTGGCTAAGTTGAAGGACGGGAAGTTTCTTATGATAACGGTTGACGGCCGGCAGCCGGGAGTTAGTGTCGGGATGAATTTGCAGGAACTGGCAGAGTATCTGCTATCGATCGGGGCCGTCGATGCGATGAATCTCGATGGCGGCGGATCGACGACGATGTTTCTGGATGGGAAGGTCGTTAATACACCCTCGGACAAGGAAGGTGAGCGAAAGATCGGCGATGCGATATTGGTCACGCTGCGGAAGAAGAGGAGTGGGCAAGAAAAAATTACCTTTCCGAAGCCTAGGAAAGGATCTTCTTGATATACTCCTTCGCTCCATCGACGTTCACGCCGCTTGCAATATATCCAATGTGATTGTCAGGCCGGAGCAAAAGGCAGAATGTTTCATCCGTATCGAATATCTCGGCGATATGCGGGTAGAGCGGGAAGAAGCGCCAGTCGGCCAGGCCGTCGAAGTCGTCGGCGAGCTGGGGCTGGGCGGCAGTGCCGTCATTGAACACAATGAAGTGGAATTTCGGTTGGCGTAACTGGTCGTAGATGCTATGGCCGCTTATTGCGAACCACGGCATCCGATCACCGGCCTTCACCTTTAGGTCGATGGCGTTCTCGCTCAGGCTCGCATCACGATAATTGATCCCGATCTGCGATACAAGCGGGAATATCGCACGCTTAACAAAATCCATTCGCGTCAGGATGTTCGCCACATATGGAAACACGTGGACACGAACAAACGAAGTGAACCATTCCTCGCCAGCTCCGAGTTGGAACATTCGGTCGGTTGTTCTCAATAGCCGGATCGCATTCGCAAGCCGTTCTTCATTGTAGGAATTCAGTATCTCCGGGCCGGAGTGTTCTTCCAGCACAAGCGCGAGCTTCCACGCCAGATTGTAGCCGTCCTGGATTCCCGTGTTCATTCCCTGGCCACCGGCGGGCGAATGAATATGGGCCGAATCGCCCGCAAGGAAACAGCGGCCAACCGAAAACTTGCTTGCGTGGCGAGTGTGAACCTTGTACGTCGAGAACCAGTTTACGTTGTAGACGTCCATCGGTTTTTTCAATTCATTCTTGATGACCTGCTCGATCTCTTCATAGAGAAGCTCGCCCTCGTCCTTTTCGGTACCCTCGGGCAGATTGCCGACTATCCTGTAATGCTTCTCACCGGGCAGCGGAAAAAATGCGAGGAGGTTGTCTTTCGACAAGTTAAGGTGAAGAGCGTCGTGGCTGTACTCCCAGTCGATCTGCACGTCGGCGACATAGAAGATCCGTTCAAAGGTGCCGCCGCCAAATTCAAGGCCAAGGCTGTGACGGACGCGGCTTTTCGCACCGTCGCAGCCCACTAGATATTTCGCTTCAACCGTTTTTGCCGTGCCGTCAGGTTCTTTGATCTCAGCCGTCACACCATCGGATGTTTGCGCCAGATCAGTGAACTCATGACGCCACATTACCTCGCGCCCGCTCGCTTTGATGTGGCCCTCGAGCAAGTGTTCGTGCTTGCCTTGTTCAAGCACAAGCAGAAAGGGATAAGCGCTCATTCCATCGCCGAAGCGGGAAAGGTCGATCTCGGCGCGGACATCTCCTTCCTCGAGAAGCCGTGTCTTGCTGACGATAGACCCTTCTTTGATCGCTTTCTCCGCCAGGCCGATCTGCTCGTAGATCTCCAGTGTACGGGCATGAACGCCGATGGCCTTCGAATACTCGGTGGTCCCATCTTTTGAGTCGATGATGAGGAAGTCAACGCCGTGCCGGATGAACTGGCACGCCAACGCAAGTCCCGTCGGGCCCGCCCCGACTATTAGCACGTCAGTTTGCATTATATAAATTCTAAGGCTTCCGTTCCGATTTACAAACAATGAGCGGACACGCGGCCGGCGTTTTTGCGATCTTGGCAAGCGCGTGCCGAGGGGCCAGTTTCATTTCACGCAAGGCCGCTAAGTCCGAAAAGGAAACCGAGAATCACGAAGGCTTCTTGAATTGGGGGCGCTTATAATGCTACTTTCTGATTGCTCCTCGACAAAGACATGAAAACCATTCTACTCGCCCTGCTGATGCTGGTATGCGTTGGCGCATCGCTGACTGCCCAGACGCCGGCCCGCCGATCGGTCACATCATTCGTCGAAAAAATGCAGAAGATCGATGGTTTCGTGCCTATCTATGTCAATGCGGCCGACGGAAAGATCTACATAGAAATTTCACGGTTCAACAGCGAATTCCTTTACCTGGTATCGCTGCCGACGGGTGTCGGGTCAAACCCGATCGGGCTCGACAGAGGGCAGTTGGGGCCATCGAGAGTCGTAAAATTCGAGCGGGCCGGGAACAAGGTTTTGTTGATACAGCCAAACTATGATTTTCGAGCGTTGAGCAATAACGCGGCGGAGCGAAAGTCGGTCGAAGAATCGTTTGCCCGGTCTGTGATCTGGGGTTTTAAGATAGAGGCCGCGGACGACGACCGCGTGCTGGTGGACGCGACCGGCTTTTTTATCCGCGATGCTCACGGTGTGGCCGATCGGCTGAGCCAGGCGAAACAGGGAACGTACAGCTTTGACGAGAGCCGCAGTGCCTTGTATCTGCCGAACACAAAGGGCTTCCCCAAAAACACCGAGATCGAGGCGACCATAACGCTTTCGACCAACGGTGAACCGGGCAATTTGGTCCGCGGCGTGACACCGACGGGCAAGCACATCACCGTACGGCAGAGGCATTCGTTCGTGGAATTGCCGGACAATAATTACAAGCCGCGTAAGTTCGATCCGCGAACGGGATCGATCCCCACGAGTTTTTACGATTACGGCACGGACATTAACGAAGAGCTCGAGAAACGCTGGATCCTCCGGCACCGACTCGAAAAACGCGATCCTTCCGCTGCCCTGAGCGAAGCGGTCAAGCCTATTATTTACTACGTGGACAACGGCGCGCCGAAAGCTATTCAGGATGCATTGATCGAAGGCGCGTCGTGGTGGAATCAGGCGTTCGAGGCGGCCGGTTTCCGCAACGCATTCCAGGTTCGCGTGCTGCCGCCGGACGCCGATCCGATGGATGTTCGCTACAACGTCATCAACTGGGTGCATCGCTCGACCCGCGGCTGGTCGATCGGCGACAGCGTTGTCGATCCGCGTACCGGCGAGATAATCAAAGGCGACGTAACGCTTGATTCGCAGCGGGCACGTCAGGATTTTCTGCTTGCCGAAGGAATGGTCCCGCCATATCTTGCATCGTCGAATGCTTGCGAATTCGGCATGATGCCGGATGTCGAATATCTCATGGCCGCACGACCAGCCGACGAGCAAACCGCGATGGCGTATGCCCGCATTCGCCAGCTTTCGGCCCACGAGGTCGGCCACACGCTCGGCTTTGCGCACAATTTTGCCGCAAGCACCTATGGCCAAGGCTCGGTAATGGATTATCCCGCGCCGATGGTCGAGATCAGGAACGGCAAACTTGATCTTTCAAATGCCTATGCTGTCGGGATCGGAGCGTTCGACAAATTCGCGGCGCGATATGCGTACGCTCAATTCGCGGACGGGGCCAGCGAGGACCGCGAGCTTGAGAAGATCGTGAACGGAGGTTTGGCAGCCGGTATGTTGTTTCTGTCAGATAACGACGCCCGCCCGGCCGGTGCCGCACATCCGCTCGCAAATCTGTGGGACAACGGCAATGATCCGGTAGCGATGCTCCGACACGAAATGCAGGTTAGGCGGATCGGGCTGGACAACTTTGGGTTGCGGAACGTGCCCACCGGCACGCCGCTGTCGGAACTGGAGAACCGCTTTTTGCCGCTTTACCTGCACCACCGTTATCAGCTGACGGCCGCAACTAAGATGATCGGCGGCGCGTATTACACGTACGCAGTTCGATCGGAAAGCGGCCCGAAGCCGACAACCGTTGTCGAGATCGTCCCGGCCGCTCGTCAGCGCGAGGCCCTGCGGGCTGTGCTCGATACTTTGAAGCCGGATGAGCTGGTTATCTCCGACACTATCTTGAACCTGCTGCCGCCGACCGCCTATGGTTATGGCTCGCAACGCAGCGAGCGTTTCTCAAAACGGACAAGCCCGATGTTCGACGAGATCGGAGCGGCTGAGATAGCCGCCGACCTCGCAATTAGCGGCCTGATCGAACCGAACCGGGCCGCAAGGATGATCAGTTTCAACGCTCGTGATCGGGCAAATCCACATTTCAGCGAGGCGGTCGCAGCGCTAATTAAGGCAACGTGGGGATCTCCTGTCAGAACCGCGAGCGGTAGCGACCGGCCTTCCGTCAGAACCGCGAGCGGCAGCGACCGGCCTCCAACAAGACCTGCGAACAAATCCACCGCCAAACTCGCCGCCGTCCAGCGAGCGATCCAGAGCCTTGTCGTGTCCCGGCTGATGGACCTGGCGGCAAACGACCGAGCACAACCCCAAGTGCGAGCAGTCGCATCTGACGCTCTCCGCTCGTTGCTTGCGACACTGAAAAACCCGGTAACGAACCGCGACGACGTAGCGCACCGCCGGGCAACAGCCGACGAGATCGAACGCTTCCTCGCCCGCCCCGCCGAGCCGAGAAAGCAGACCGCGCCACTAACCACGCCGCCTGGCGACCCGATCGGGAATTAGTTTGTGCTGTAAAAGTAGATTCGCTTGGCTCCTTAAGTTGCCTCCAGCTTTAGCTGGAGGATCGGTCGATCAGTTTTGGTGGGAGCGTGTGTAACACGCGACAGAGTTCTATCGCCCGCAAGCGGGCTCGGTGACCGACCCAACCCCAAGTTCCGCTATCGGTCCACCTGGGGCTATCGTTCTGCCGCTGCTATCGCAGCTTATACGTTCAACTCGGGCGTATTTCTGGCCGGCAAAAAGGTCTGTTAAACGGTTATTTCGTATCGCCGTAACTACAGTCATCTATACCGGAGGGTCGCATGTGCAAAATTAGCTTTTTCTTTCCGGGGCCCGCACTTGGTTTTCGTTGACGAATTCGTACGTTGACTGGGCAGAGATGGTCGTATTCGAGTCTACCGACAAGGCGATAATCACCTTCACTTATCTTCCCAAATCGAAAGTAGCCGTTCTCGTCAGTAACGGTCTGGGCCACCAACTTACGCTCTTTCTCCGAAAACAGCGCGACACAAACGTCCGGAACGGCGACGCCGTCGGAATCGATAGCTCGTCCTTCAATACCGCGCAAAGAAATTCTTGTCGGATCAACTTGATTGCGGTTTACATACTCAACCGGCTTCGAGCAATCTGAGTCTGCGTCTTGTGCAATGACTGAATAGGAGCATAACGCGGCAAACATGACCACATACGACAGTCTGCTTATCCTCGCGGAACTAGACGGTGACATCGATTTTCTCGCTTTGGTCAAAATCAAGCCGTACCCCATCCTCATCAGCTTCCACCAAAACACTTCCACCGTCAGCCAGCTTCCCGAACAAGATCTCATTCGCCAACGGCTGTTTGATCTTATCGTGGATCAACCTAGACATCGGTCTCGCGCCGTAGCGGGGGTCGAAGCCGTTTTTGGCCAGCCATTCGCGGGCTTCCTCGGTAAGTTTCACGAGGACGCGCTTTTCAGCTAGTTGGCCGTTGAGTTCTTTAATGAACTTATCGACGATCAGTTTGATGATGTCGATATCCAGCGGCTTGAAGGCGACCCAGGCGTCGAGGCGGTTGCGGAATTCGGGTGTGAACGTGCGTTCGATGACGCCCTTGGCGTTGCCCTTTGTGCTGGCATCGTTGCGGAAGCCGACGCCGCCGGATGAAAGCTCGCGGGCACCGGCGTTGGTGGTCATGATGAGGATGACGTTGCGGAAATCGGCCTTTTTTCCGTTGTTGTCGGTCAGCGTGGCCGAGTCCATCACCTGCAGCAGCAGGTTGAACAGGTTCGGGTGAGCTTTTTCGATCTCGTCCAGAACGAGCACAGCATGCGGCGTGCGCATGATAGCCTCTGTCAAAAGGCCGCCCTGATCAAAGCCGACATAGCCGGGAGGAGCACCGATCAGCCGCGAAACCGTGTGCGGCTCGGCGTATTCGCTCATGTCGAAGCGGATGAACTCAACGCCAAGTATCTCGGCAAGCTGTTTGGAAACCTCAGTCTTACCAACACCGGTCGGGCCTGAGAAAAGGAACGATCCGACGGGCTTTGTCTGATGGCCTAATCCGGCACGCGAGATCTGAATTGCATCGACAATCGCGTCGATCGCTTCGTCCTGACCAAAAATAACTTTCTTGATGTCTTCGCGCAGATTTTTCAGCCGGGCCTTTTCATCGGCCACCACCGTCTTTGGTGGGATCTTCGCCATCCGCGCAATGGTGTTCTCGACCATCTGTACCGAAACACGTTTCGGCCGCTTGCTCGCGGGCATGAGTTTTACGGACGCTCCGACCTCGTCGATCACGTCGATGGCCTTATCGGGCAAAAAGCGGTCGTTGATGTACTTTCCAGCCAATTCCGAGGCCGTTTTCAGCGATTCGTCTGTGTAGCGGACTTCGTGATGGCTTTCGTAGAATTTCTTCAGGCCTTTCAGGATCTGATAGGTCTCATCTACCGTCGGCTCGCCGATGTCGATCTTTTGGAAACGTCGAGCCAGTGCCCGGTCGCGGTCAAACGCTGCCTTGTATTCGGCGAAGGTGGTCGAGCCAATACATCGCAATTCACCCGCAGCCAATGCAGGTTTCAGAATATTTGAAGCGTCCATCGACCCGCCCGAAACTGCACCGGCACCGACAATAGTGTGGATCTCATCGATGAAAAGGATCGCGTTTTCCTCCTTTTTCAGATCGTTGATGATCGCCTTGAACCGCTGCTCAAAATCGCCGCGATAACGCGTTCCGGCCAAAACGGCACCCATATCCAGAGCAAACACTTTCGCTCCCTGCAGCACCTCGGGCACATTGCCTTCGCTGATCTTCAAGGCCAAACCTTCAGCCAGAGCGGTCTTGCCCACGCCGGGCTCGCCGACGTAAAGCGGGTTGTTCTTTTTACGTCGACACAGCACCTGGATCGTCCGCTCGATCTCGGCCGTGCGGCCGACTATCGGGTCTATATCGCCCGCAGCGGCCCGGGCGACAAGCTCGACCGTAAAGCTTTCAAGCGGTTTCTTGCGCTCCTGCGCTCCCATTCCGCCGAATTCTTCATCGTCGAACCCTTCGGGAAACGGCCCGCCGGCATCGATCTTTGAAATGCCGTGCGAGATGAAATTCAGAATATCCAGCCGCGTAACACCTTGCTGGAGAAGTAGATAGACCGCGTAAGACTGCTCCGCCTGATAAAGCGACGCGAGGATATTGCCGCCATTTACCGCCGCGTGTCCGCTCCCCTCGGCCTGAAGCACGGCGTACTGGATCGTCGATTGAAACGTCGAGGTCAGCTCCGGCATATGCCTGGCCGTCTCCGGCATTTTCTCAAGCACGTCACGGAAATATTCTTCCAGCGACAGCCCCAACTCCTCCAATCTCGCACCGCAATTGAACAAAATATCCCGCGCAGAGCTGTCTTCAAGCAGCGCGTAAAGCAAATGCTCAAGCGTCACAAACTCATGCTTGTGCTTCACCGCCTGATCGACCGCGAAGCTTAACGTCTCTTCTAATTCCTTGGTCAGCATACTTCCCTAACGCCTAACGATATTTTGAACTGCTTGAAGAAACTTTTCAATCTCTTCGTCACGGTTGAAGAAGCCGTCGTAGCCGGAAAAATCCTCGTCTGCGCCTTCGTAATACTTCCAACTCCTTTTAGATGAAGGTAGTGAGCTCAAAATCACCTCAGGATTTAATCCTGAGTACTTACTGAATGGAGTGGTATAGATCTGGAAGTATAAGCCGTCTTCAACCGAACTCTTCTCGGGAACGACGTTGAAGAGGGCCTTCCACTTGTTATCGTCGATTCTCCCTCGAAATCGCAACATTGTGCGACCGGTTCGAACGATGAACTTTGCTTCTAGGCCTGAGAACAATTGTCTGTAAAAGTCACCGACGCCCTTTTCATCCGCAACCTGTTCGAGTTCACTCAAAGTTAATTTGGCTCTTTTGCTAACCCCTTTGGCTATAGCCTTCTGTTCCACCTCGGCTTCCTCTATCAGGAACACTTTCGCAAGATACTCTTTGCCATCTTCGCCCTTGAAATACTGAAACTGTGCGACGTTAATCTTGACCCCATAACTGCTCGATAGGTATTTGATGATTCGCTCGGTGCTTTCATCGATCTCAGATGCGACGATAAGCATTGAGTGGGAATCGTTCAGGATCTCGGGCAATTCGGCTCCGAACTTTTGCTGAAATGCCTCGTCGAGTTTAATTGATGCCTTTGAAAGGTATAAGTTGGCTATGCCCGTAACTCGCTCGTTGGATAAGTCCTTGACCCACGACGCGTAGTCCAAGACTTGTGCCGTCACTTCGCGCGGTGTCTTGTCCCTTTTTAATTCAATAACGGTCAGGTCGCCGTTGGAGTCTATGCACAAAAGATCGATGTATTTGCCATAGTCGGTTTCAACCTCTCTTCCAATTATTAGTAGGTCCGGCGACAGTATTGAAATGTCGTCGATTAGCCATTCCTGGAGACGCTCCTCAAAATCGAGCTTACTCTTGCGCACTTCGCAGAGATTCTGACCATTCTCGACTTGCCAGATTCGAATTTCTTCAGACATAGTTTCACTTTTGCCAACTCAGTTGATTTTAGGGCAGTTGCACGCCTCGCGCGAGTATCTCAGAAAGATAAGTATTGAACTCGATGCCGGTTTGCGAATAGACGCTGTGCATCGCTTCACTTACCGCGGCAGCCGTTGCCTCATTGCGGCTGAGCATGAAGATCGATGGGCCTGAGCCTGAGATGCCGCCGCCTAGGGCTCCGGCGTCCAGGCTCGACTCTTTGACTTCGGCAAAGTAAGGGATCAAAGATCTGCGCGCGGGCTCGACAATGTGGTCCTCAAGAGATCGGGCGATCAGATCGTAATCACCTTTCGCCAGCCCGGCAACGAGCGAGCCAACATTCGCCCATTGCATTACGGCGGTCTTTAGCGGAACGTCTTTCGGTAGGATGGCTCGGGCCTCGGCGGTTTTGACCTCGATCTGCGGGTGTATGATCGTGGCCCACAGCGGCGGAAAATCGAGCTCGACAATATCCAGCGGATCGGTCGAACGGACCAGAGTAAAGCCGCCGAAGATGCACGGTGCGAGGTTGTCCGCGTGGCGCGAGCCGGAAGCGAGGCTTTCGCCTTCCATTGCAAACTCAACAAGCTCAAGGTTCGAAAAGCGGCTATCGAGCAGCCTGTTCAAAGCGACGACCGCTCCGCATGCGCTTGCCGAGCTTGAACCGATCCCGCTGCCGGGCTTGATGTGTTTTGTTATTTCTATTTCGATCCCGAAATCAGGCGTAGCCCATTCGAGCATCGCGGCGGCCGCAACACCGGCAACATTGCCTTCCGGTTCGGTCGGCAGGCCAAAATCATCAAGATGGACGATACGAATGCCCGGTTCATTTATGCGCCGGACAGTCATCTCGTCAAACGGTTCGCTGAGAGCAAACCCGAGGCAGTCAAAGCCGCACACGACATTTGCGACCGTGGCCGGTGTTATGACGCGAACTTCATCCATAAATTTCCCTTATTCCGCCCGAACGTATTATCATTGTATACCGGCTCGTGAATGGGTCGTACTCCGCGGACAGGATGTCCGCATTCCTTTTGATGCAATACTTTAGCACAAACCGCCGATCGCCCGAGGCGAGCTTTCGGGAAGCGGTCCTTCGCGGCCAGCCCGATGATAAAGGGCTCTATTTTCCAGGTTCGATCCCGAAATTGCCGGACGACTTTTTTCGCGGTTTGTCCGGCCGGTCGAACGAGGAGATCGCGTTTGATGTGATTCGTCCTTATATCGGCGGATCGATCCCGGACGATAAACTGTTCGCGATCTGCGCCGAGACCGTCAACTTTCCGTTCCCGCTTGTTCAGATATCAGACCACATTTCTGCCCTTGAGCTTTTTCATGGGCCAACGCTCGCGTTCAAGGATGTCGGGGCGAGGTTCATGAGCCGCTGCCTGCGGCTTTTTACCGAAAAAAGCCAGCGCAAAACGATCGTTGTTGTAGCTACCTCCGGTGATACAGGCGGCGCGGTAGCGAACGGATTTCACGGCGTCGACGGCATCGAGGTCATAATTCTTTATCCAAAAGGCCGTGTAAGCAAGGTCCAGGAGCTGCAGCTCACTACGCTGGGCGGAAATGTAACTACATTGGAATTACGCGGTTCTTTCGACGAATGCCAGGCGATCGCAAAACAAGCCCTGGCAGACAAGGATCTGGCGGAAAAGGCCTCGATAACATCAGCGAACTCGATAAATGTAGCCCGCTGGCTCCCTCAGCAGTTTTATTACTACTTCGCCCTCAAGCAATGGCAAGGCGAGCCGCCGGTGATCGCCGTACCGAGCGGCAATTTCGGCAATCTTGCAAGCGGCGTGCTGGCTTCGATCTCGGGCCTTCCGGTCTCTCATTTCATCGCCGCATGCAACGCGAACGACGTTGTGCCGGAGTTCTTTGAAACCGGCGACTACCGTCCTAAACCATCGGTCCCTACGCTCTCAAACGCAATGGACGTTGGCAACCCGAGCAATTTTGTACGGATCCTTGAGTTGTTCGACCGGAAGACGCCCAACCTGAAAGACCGCATGAGCGCCGTCAGTATTTCCGACGAACGAACGGCTGAGACTATGCGGGAGGTACATTGTAATTACGGTTACACTCTCGATCCTCACGGCGCGGTTGCCTATGCGGCCATGGAACGCCGCCAACAGGACAGGCATGGTGTTCGCGGGATCATTCTGGAAACGGCCCATCCGGTCAAGTTCGATTCGGTGGCTGAGATAATCGGCGAAGAAGTCGATGTTCCGAACGCCGTAGGGGAGTTGTTTGCTAAACCCAAGCAGGTAAGTGAGATAGAGCCGGAGTACGAGGCAGTTAGGGAGATCGTTCTAGAGAAAGCAAGATGAAAGTACTGAAGTTTGGCGGCTCATCTGTCGCCAATTCCGGAAATATCGAACGGGTGGCCGAGGTGGTGAAACGGGCGGCGGAAGCCGGTCCGTGCGTTGTCGTGCTCTCCGCAATGCAGGGAACGACCGATGGCCTGATCGAAATGGGGCGGTTGGCGGAACGCGGCGACGATGGCTTTCTGGGACGACTGACCGAGATAAGGGATCGGCACCTGACAACGATCGACGAACTGTTCGGAGAGGCGAGAGAGATATCCGATTTTGTCGAATCGATACTTCATGAGCTGGAAAGCATTGCCGAAGGTGTGCGCCGCGTTCGCGAGTTGACACCGAAAACGCTCGACCGGATCTTGAGCTTCGGCGAGATCGCCTCGTCCAAGATGCTGTCGGCAAAGTTGGCAGCCGCGGGGATCGAGAACGAATGGCATGATAGCCGTCTGTTGATCAAAACTGACTCGAATCACGGATTTGCGGCCGTAAATTTTGCTGAGACAGACGGAGCAATTGCAGACGCAATTGGGAATTCTCCGACCTCGCTGCATATCGTCCCCGGCTTCGTCGCGTCCGACAGCAGCGGTTGTACGACAACTCTCGGCCGCGGAGGTTCGGATTACACGGCTGCGATCTTTGCCGCCGCGCTGAATGCCGACATTCTCGAGATATGGACTGATGTCAGCGGTATGATGACCGCGGACCCGCGGTTCGTCCGCAACGTGCGGCAGATCCCGCGGATAAACTATCGCGAGGCGATGGAGCTGTCCCACTTCGGCGCAAAGGTGATCTATCCGCCAACGATCCAGCCGGTCATGGCAAAGGGTATTCCGCTTTGGATCAAGAATACATTCGCGCCGGATGACGAGGGCACGCTGATCGAGGCCGAATCCGAGCCGCACGGTGAGATGGTCCGCGGCATAACCAGCATCGACAAGATCTGCGTGCTCAGCCTTGAGGGCAGCGGAATGGTCGGCATTCCGGGCTTTTCAAAGCGATTGTTCGATGCACTGTCGCGGGCCGAGATCAACGTAATTCTGATCACCCAAAGCTCGTCGGAGCATTCGATCTGCGTCGCCATCGAGGAAAAACACGCCGAGACGGCGAAACGGGTCGTCGACCGTGAGTTCGAGTACGAGATAAGCATCGGCAAGATCGATCCGCTCAAGTCCGAAAACGGCTTTTCGATACTCGCCCTTGTCGGCGACCGGATGAAGGAACACACCGGCGTCAGCGGAAAAATGTTCACGACGCTTGGGCATAACGGCATCAATATCCACGCCATCGCACAGGGTTCGTCCGAGAGAAATATTTCGGCGATAATTAACTCGAAAGATGTGCGAAAGGCGGTTAACACCCTGCACGAGGAATTTTTCTCCGATGGCAGCAAGCAGATCAACCTATTCATTGTGGGCGTCGGGACCGTGGGCAGCCGCCTGCTTGAACAATTGCGGCAGCAGCATGACTACCTGCTCGAGGACCTTAGGCTGAATGTTCGCGTTGTTGGCCTGGCAAATAGCAAGCGGTTGATCTTCGACGAGGAAGGCATCGACCTTTCACGCTGGAAGGAGCGATTTGCCGACGCGGCAACTGGAGAGAACTTGAAGCCCCGCGACTTGTCCGCCGTGATCAATGATCGCAACCTGCGCAACTCCGTCTTTGTCGACATTACGGCAGATGCCGGCGTGGTTGAAATGTACCCGGCACTTCTTGAGAAAAGCGTCTCCGTCATTGCGTGCAACAAGGTCGCTGCGTCGTCCAGTTATCAGAGATATTCCGATTTGAAGGACCTCGCCCGCGAGTACAATGCGAGATTTTTATTTGAGACGAATGTCGGCGCGGGCCTGCCCGTTATCAATACGCTCAACGACCTGATGCGAAGCGGCGACCGCGTCACGCGGATCGAGGCGGTATTAAGCGGTACGCTCAATTTTGTTTTCAACAATTACGACGGTTCGCGCCCTTTTGCTGATGTTGTTCGCCAGGCGCAGGATGAAGGGTATACCGAACCCGACCCGCGGCTCGATCTGAGCGGGACCGATGTTGCCCGAAAGATCTTAATTCTTGCTCGCGAAGCCGGGTATCGGCTGGAGATGGAAGATATCGAGAACGTACCGTTCCTTCCCGCTTCGTGCTTTGAAGGCTCGGTCGAGGATTTCTATGCCGAGATGGCGAACCAGGAAGATCATTTCCGCAAACTGCTCGATGACGCCGCTTCAAAAGGGCTGAAACTTAAATACATTGCCTCGCTCGTCGATGACAAAGCCTCGGTCGGTCTGCAATCTATCGGCCCTGACCACAATTTCGCGAACCTTTCCGGCAAGGACAATGCCGTGCTTTTCTACACTAAGCGCTACGCCGACCAGCCCCTGGTAGTAAAAGGGGCCGGTGCAGGGGCTGAGGTAACCGCAGCGGGAGTGTTTGCGGATATTATCAGGGCATCGCGCGGGTGATTAGCCGCGGATCTTCGCTGATAATGCTGATCTGAGCTTTAATTTCTACCAGATCCCTGTTTACCGGCGTAGATCCGCGGCAAAGAATTTCATCCGCTAACTAACCCGCGAGATAACCAAACTTTCCCTGCTGAAAATCGTCTATGGCCTGTGCGATCTCTGCGTTCGTGTTCATCAGGAACGGGCCGTATTGGGCGATAGGCTCATTCAGGGGCTCGCCGCTCATGAGGAGAAAAATGCTGTCCTCCAGGGCCGCGATCCTTAATTCCTCGCCATCACGTTCGAACAATGCGAGGTTGTTGAGCGATAGTTTCTCCTCGCCGTTTATCAGTGCCGAACCTTCGAGCGCAAGCAGGGCCGTTGTATAACCCGCGGGATAAGACAGTTCGACCGTTTCGCCTTGTTTCATCTTCAGGTTGTAAAGATGAACGGGCGAGAATGTCGTCGCCGGGCCTTTTACGCCTCCGAATTCGCCGGCGATTATCTCAACTTCACCGCCAAGCGGCAGTCTTACGCGGCCCATCTCGGCGTTCGTGATCGCCTGATATTTTGGCTCGGTCATCTTGTCCCTTGCGGGCAGGTTGACCCAAAGCTGGACCATCTGGAACGGCCCGCCTTCGCGGTTCGATTCCTGTTCGTGAAACTCCTTGTGCAGCAAACCGCTGCCCGCCGTCATCCACTGGACGTCGCCCTCGCCAATGATCCCTCCGCCGCCTCTGCTGTCATGATGCTCGACCTTGCCCTTGTACGCGATCGTCACCGTTTCAAACCCGCGATGCGGATGCGGCCCGACGCCAAACGGTTCCTCCCGCGGCGGAAATTCCGTCAACGCGTTGTAATCGAGCAGGAAAAACGGACTCATCCGCTCACCGGTCAACGGCCCGTGCGGGAAAAACCCGTGTACCTTGAAACCATCCCCAACCCAATGCACCGGCGGCGGGGCAACGATCCTTTCAATCTTTTTCATCTGCTTAGCTGTCTTGGACTGTGCTGACATTTCGATTCCTCCTTTGTCTTACTCTGCGCCTTCGTCGACTCTGCGGGAGAATTTCTCCGCAAAGACGCGAAGCCGCAAAGCTAATACAAGAAGTTTATCGATTTACGCCGGAAGAGTAATCACCAATTCCGGTGGTTAGCGGGTAATACTTTCGGGTGAGGGCTGGCGACGGCTATTGGATATCCCGTCTTCGTTCGATCAGCTCCTGAGTGTTCTTCGGTATCATGTTGAGGAAATCATAGCCGGTCAGATACTCGACCTGATTCACGGTAACGCGGAAATTACGCCACGGGGCATTTATATCAAGCGGCGGTTCGTTCGGGACGATAATTCCGAAGGCTCGAGTGCCCTTTGTAACCCGCGAAAGGTCGTTCGTGCCGTTCGGCAGAACCAACACCACCTTCCACGTAGCCGCCGGAATCACAACCTGGCCCTGAGCGATGGTGCCGATGTTCCCGGTCGGGCCGGACATTATATAGACCTCATTCCCCTGCTGGGCAAGCGTTCGGCAATAGCTCTCAAATTCTTCCCACGGCCCCTGATTGTTCGCCCCGAGCTGCGGGACCATGTTTGTCATCAGGAACGTGGCGGAGTTGTTTGGAATGGAATTCGTCCGATCGCCTGACGGGCACATATGGCCCCGGTCGTACCCGGAGCCGGAATAATCTGCGTCCGTCACCTGATACCAGCCGATCGGCAGAGCTGAATCGGGCCGAAAATCGTCCTGTCTCGGCGTAGATCCGATCCACGAGCTGTCAAGCCGCCACGCCACCCAATTCGCCGTTGCCTTGCCGCGATTGTATGAGAGCGAATACTGCGGCTTGTGCATCAGGTAATTGTTCTCATTGCCAATGTCCGGCGTGGCATTCGACGGATTGCCAAAGAGCAGCGGGTCCTCGCCCGGCAGCGGAGCGTTGATCGTGATGTTCTGAATGAGATTTACGGTGCGTGCCTGAGCGTCTTCGGCGACGGCGGTTATGATCCTCGCGCCGCCGGTTGCGTCGTTCGGGACAACCGCCAAATACGAGAAGACGTTATCGCCGGCCGTTGGGTCGCCATTCGTTCCGTTGTCAAAAAAGGGCTGCGAAGCGGCGCCGCCGATCTGAGACAGGTCTCCCGTAACCGTTATTCCAGTGCTTGGCGGCGTCGTGGCCGGGATCACCGTCACGCTAAGCAGCATGTTCCCGCCTGGCGAGACAACATTCGGGCTCGCCTGAATGCCGGCCTGAAGCAAGGCCCCGAGGTTACAGGTAGAGACCGGCGTTGATGTATTCCGCGGGGCCGGACTTCCGACCGTAAAATCGGCGCTGTTGTTATCCGTGTCGGAGCAGCCGCCCGAGTTGCGGGCAGCAGCCGAGGTGTTGCTCAACTGGCCGGCCCGAACTGCCTCGAAACAACTCGCGCTCGCGCCGTACCCGATCAGGTCGACGATCGTAGAGCTAACCGGACACGAGTTTGCCGGAAGCTGGGTGGTCGAATTCACCAGCGCCAGTTTGCCGCTGCTGCCCGAAAGGTTCGGTATGAACGTATTCCCATTTACCGTTACCTCAGGAGCGATCAGGTCCGGCGTCGGAAGGGTCGCGCCGTTCGATCCGCCCGAGGCATATTGGATCAAATAATACTGGCCCGGCTGAAGCGTCACATTGCCGAGCGGCGTTACCAGCCAATTCGTCCCGCTTGCCGAGGCATATTGCGTCGACCATCCGTTCAGGCTCACCGGTTGATCGCCGCGATTGAACAGTTCCACAAAATCGTTGGTGTACTGCGACCCCGATACGTTTCCGCCGCCGCCGTAGATCTGGCTGATAACGATATTTGGAGAAACGGCCGCGGTATTCGCCGGGCCCGCGGTGATGTTTCTGCTCGTGGGGCCAAACGCAATCAACGCAAGTGAGGCCAGGACGAATATGATAGTGCTTTTCATCGGTTTTACGCCGGTGTCACGTTCAGTTACTGGTAATCAATTCTTTTACCATATATCCGATCTCCCGTGAATCCCGCATGCTCGCGTTTCGTATGAATCCAGACAGACAATTCGGCAGTCGCCGTATGAAATTCATTGATTCGGGCCGACGGTTGAAAACTTGGCCGAAAGCGGTTACGATACTCATCCCACACGCAAGTAAATAGGACTTAACAAATTCAACCGTGGCCTGCGAAGTATCTTACCGATTTTTTGCCGGTGCAATTGTAAAAAACTAGAGCTAACGGAAGGAAGTTTTGAGGAATATGAAGAATCAGCCTGTATCTGGACTTGGGCTTTCGCGCAAGTATGTCCTTGTTTGCATCGGTGTCCTTTTTGCCGCGGCTGCGGCCTTTTCTATCTCGGGCCGAATCACGGCCGGCCAATCGGTCGCGAACTTCAGCGGCGACGGCCTTTGGACCGAGATCGCGGAAAGCGCGGTCGCCAAACAGGGCGAACGGCAGATAATCCCTGAGGCTTACCGGGTTGTCAGATTGAACGAGCCGCTGATGAAAGATGTTCTCGGCGGCGTTCCGCAAGAAGCCGAGAAGGATTCTTTCGTCAAGCAAACTATCATTACACTTCCGATGCCCGACGGCACGTTCTCGCGGTTCAAGGTCTTTGAATCGTCGATAATGGAACCGGGCCTTGCGGCCAAGTTCCCCGAACTCAAGACATATGCCGGACAAGGAATCGACGAGCCGGCCGCCACCGTGCGCTTTGACTATACGCCGACCGGCTTTCATGGCTTGATCCTTCGACCGGGCGGTAGCGTTTTCATCGACCCGTATGCCAAAGGCAACACCGGGGATTACATCACCTATAACAAAAAGGATTTCGATAACCCCGACAAGAAATTCGAATGCCTGGTTGACACGACTGTCGCCGATCCGGCGGAATTTGAACGGAAGCTGAGCAGTTTGACGACGGGGAACATCGTCTCGAATGGCGGGACGCTGAAAATATATCGCCTCGCGATGGCTGCGACGGGCGAATATACGACGTTTCATGGCGGAACTGTTGCCGGCGCGATGAATGGGATCGTTACGACGATGAATCGCGTAAACGGTGTTTACGAGCGCGACCTTTCTGTCCGCATGGTCCTGGTCGCTAACAATAATTCAATTGTCTATACGAATGCGGCCACCGACCCGTACTCGAATGGTTCGGGTGACCTCGGCGCGAATCAAACCAACATTGATAATGTCATTGGCTTCGCAAACTACGATGTTGGCCATCTGGTCGGAACCGGCGGCGGCGGCGTGGCCTTCCTGAATGCACCCTGCGGAAGCAATAAAGCAAAAGGATTGACCGGCTCGGGCTCACCCGTTGGCGATCCGTTTGACATCGATTATGTTGCTCACGAGATGGGCCACCAGTTCGGTGGAAATCATACTTTTAACGCAAGCGGAAGCGGCACCGGTTCGTGCAGCGGAAACCGAGCTGCCTCGGCCGCGGTCGAGCCCGGAAGTGCTTCGACGATCCAGGGTTACGCGGGAATCTGCGGCAATCAGGACCTCCAGCGAAATAGTGACGATTACTTCCATGTGCGAAGCCTTGAAGAGATGGTCGCGTTCATCAACGGCGGCGGCGCAAGCTGCCCGGTCCCGTCGGCAAACGGCAACCTGATCCCTGACGCCGTCCCGGCCCCGGCCTGCACCGTGCCGGCAAATACTCCCTTCGTCCTTATTGGAAGCGGCTCCGACGGAAACGGAGATTCGCTCACGTATACATGGGAAGAGACAGACCTCGGCTCGTCGACCAACGGCATTCCGAATACCGATGCCAGCGGCGCCCGCGCCATCTTTCGCTCCTATGAGGCGACCAGCAGCGGATCGACGCGCTACTTCCCGTCGCTGCCGTACATTCTAAATAACGCTAATGTTCCGCCGGCCCAATTTTCGGGTACAAATCCGGTCGGGACCGTTTGCAGTTCGGGCAACTGCCTGACCGGCGAGATCTTGCCGTCGATCTCGCGTGTGATGAATTTCCAAATGACCGTCCGCGATAATCGCGCGGGCGGCGGCGGAATTCGATCGGTCCAGACGGCGGTTACAGTTGACGCGGGATCGGGGCCCTTTGCCGTTACACAACCTAACACGAACGTAAGTTGGGGCGGCGGAACTTCCCAGAACGTAACGTGGAACGTGGCGAATTCGACCGCGTCGCCGGTTAGCTGTTCGAATGTTGACATTCTTCTTTCGCTCGACGGCGGCCTGACGTTCCCAACTACCTTGGCATCGGGAACCGCGAACGATGGAACCCAGTCGGTGAATATCCCGTCCGGAAGTTCGACAACCGCGAGGATCAAGGTCCAGTGTTCAACGAGTTGCTTCTTTGATATTTCGAATACCAACTTTACGATAACGGGCGGCGGGCCGACTCCGACGCCGACTGGGACCCCAACACCGACGCCAACGCCGACTCCGACTCCGACTCCGACGGCTACCCCGACGCCGACGCCGAATCCGGGAGTTTGCACGCCGACGCTGACGGTGACCGAGGTGATGCCGGGGAGCATCAATGCGTTCACGTCGATCACGGCGGGGCCGAATTCGGTGACGGTCGATATCGCTAATACGGGGATCGGGCTGCACGGATTCAGCTTGGTAAGTTCGACGAACGCGAATGTGACGATCCCGTCGTTCACTCCGGGGACATTTGATCCGGTAACGGCAACCTTCACGATCCCGAATTCGGGGCAGCCGGTTGATCTCACGCTGCGGGCATCGGCACGGCGGCAGGCGATCCTGATCCGTGCACAATGTTCGGGCGGCCCGCAGCCGACACCGACACCGACGCCGGTACCGACGGCGACTCCAACGCCAACGCCAACGCCAACACCGACGCCAACGCCAACGCCGACGCCAACGCCAACACCGACGCCAACACCGACGCCGACGCCGACGCCGAATCCGGGCGTCTGTACGCCAACGCTTACGGTGACCGAAGTTGTGCCGGGAAGCGCGGGAGCATTTGAGGCGATCACCTCCGGGCCTGGAACGGTGACGGTTGACGTAGCGGACAGCAATTTCGTAGGGCTTCAGGGATACACGGTGGTCAGTTCGACAAACGCGAGCGTGGCGATACCGGCGTTCCCGTTCGGGACGACCGCACCTGTAACGGCGGCGTTCACGGTGCAGAACAGCGGCCTGCCGGTAGACTTCACGCTCCGTGCCTCGTCACGCCGGAATGCCGTCCTGATCCGTGCCCAGTGCGGTGCGGCGATGGCTCGAACCGGTCCAGCGGACATGTCGTTCTGGATTCCTAAACAGACCGCCCCGGCGATCGACGGACTGTTGAGTCTTGCTTTTCGCCTCGGCGGACAAGAGTCAAAGGCCGGGCAAACGGGCCGGAATCCATAAGTTCTCTCAATGAAGGCCGCGCCGGGTGAATGGCCCGGCCTTCATTTCCGCACCCGGCCATAAATTTTTTGAAACGAGATCTATCATTTTGGCCGGGAGAATTTGTTATATCGCTGGTAGTGTGGCATAACTGTTTAGCCGCAATTTTTGAGTAAGTGTAGGGTGGCATACAGACATTTGCATTGTATTTCGCTGAAACTTGCCCGAAGCAGTTCCTAATCTAAAATTTAGACGCCCGCTTTTTGCCCTCGCCGGATCCTTCCAAGGTGGTTAGAAGCGTGAGCCTGGAGGATCGTCAATGCCAGATAGGTATGGTACGTCGTTAGTTTCTCGGTTGGCTTCAAAGGTGAAAACCAAGCGAAGCCTGCTTCTCTGCCTTTTTGTGCTCGGTGTCGTGACCGCGATAACCTTGGTGCCGTTCAATTTTGAAGGCACAAAGGTTTCGGGCCAGGACGCTGAGAAAAAGAACGGTATTCCGGCGAAAGAGCCGGAGATCCCGGATTTCGATATTCGCAGCGAAGAAAAGTCAAGCATTTCGGATTACTTCGTTGCCGCCCGCACTTCACAGCACAAGAGTGCCTCGAAGATCGCGGACATCCGCGACGAATTCGCCCGCGGCGAGGCCGAGCTTAAAGAGCGCCGGCCGGATGTAAAAGTTATCTATAACAAGGACATCCGTATCCCTGAGGTGATCACGCCCGATGTTTGGGGAGCGAGGTTTGAACCGCTCACGGAGCCATCGGGGCTCACGCGGTCCGAGATCCTGCGAAATTTCATCAAGGGAAACAATCGCCTGATCGGCGTAACGGATACCCAGGCAGTCACGCTGAAGGTGACGGCCGATTACACCAACCCTAACGGACAAACGTCATTCGCTCATCTTGAGCAGGAGATCAACGGCATTCCGGTTTTCCGCGGCGAGGTAAAAGCGGGCTTTAACAAGGACGGGCAGATGATCCGCGTGATCAACAACCTTGCCCCCGGCCTTGATTATGCGACGGTCCCGACCAATTTCGGCGATCCGCTTGATGCGGTGAGGGCAGCGGCCGGCCATATCAACCACCAGCTCAGACCGAGCGACCTTGCGCGGAACACCAAGGCTTCCAAGGACTTGAAGGTCGTCTTCGGCGAAGGCGACTGGGCCACCACCGCCGAAAAGATGTACTTCCCGACCGAGCCAGGCGTCGCCGTTGCGGCGTGGCGAGTGCTTATCTGGCAGCCGGTCGATGCCTACTACGTGATCGTTGACGCCCGCGACGGCACGATGCTGTGGCGGAAGAATATCGTCGATGACCAGACGCAATCGGCCACATACCAGATCTATGGCAACCCGAACGCCTATATGGATGTTGCCGACAGTCCGGCGCCGCTTTCCCCGTACACCGGAATTACTCCGGCTGCGGGTACGCAGGGCGCCATCATCACTCGTACGACCCGCACACTCGTGGGAAATGAGGGAGATCTTTCATTTAACAACAACGGCTGGATAACCGACGGAGCGAACATTACCGACGGTAATGCAAATGAGGCCGGTATTGACCGTGTTGCTCCGAACGGTGTTGACGCTCCGCAGACGGGCAGCCCGAACCGAGTTTTCGATTCGCTGTGGAACCCGCCGCCGGGAAATCCCCCACCGGGCGATGATCCGCTCACGCCTGAGGCACAGCGCGGGGCCGTGATCCAGATGTTCTACATCATGAACCGATATCATGATGAACTTTACAAGCTTGGCTTTACTGAGCAAGCCCGAAACTTCCAGCATGACAACTTCGGACGCGGCGGTGTCGCGGGCGACCGCGTCAGTTCGGAAGGCCAGGATTCCAGCGGCACGAACAATGCAAACTTTGCAACGCCGGCCGACGGCGGACGCGGCCGCATGCAGATGTTTCTCTGGACCGGCCCGACACCGGACCGCGATGGAACGGCCGATGCGGATATAGTTATTCACGAGGTCACCCACGGTACGTCGAACCGCCTGCACGGCAACGGCAGCGGCCTCGGCAATCAGGGCGGAATGATGGGCGAAGGCTGGGGCGACTGGTACGGATTGACAATGATGTCTGAACCCTCCGACGGCGTAGACGGCATCTACGGTATGGGCGGCCATTCGCTGTTGCAGCTTGGTTCGCCGACCTTTACGGCCAACTATTTCTACGGCATCCGCCGTTTCCCGACCGCGAACATTAACGTGGTTGGCGGCCCCAACAATCTGCCGTACAATCCGTTGACCTTCGGCCACATCAACGCAGGCTGCGACACAACACTCGGCACGCCGACGACGGCCGTGTCAAGCGCATTTCCGCGAAATCCGATCATCGCAACGTCAGGCAGCTGTTCGCAGGTGCACAACGCCGGCGAGATCTGGAAGAGCGCCCTGTGGGAGGTTCGCGGCCTTATGGTCACGCGGCTTGGATTCCAGACGGGTACGCAGCGTATCCTTCAGGTTGTGACGGACGGCATGAAGTTGGCCCCGATCAACCCAGATATGCTTGAGGAACGCGACGCCATCATCGCGGCAGCGATCGCACTTGGCAGCCCGACGGCCGCTCAGGATGTGCTCGACATCCGCGAGGGCTTCCGCCGCCGCGGCATGGGCTTTTCGGCAAGTGTTCAGTCGCCTTCGTCGGTGACCGAAGCATTTGACGCAGCGGATCTCACCGCGGGCGATCCGGTTGTCACTTCAGGCAACGGGCTTCTAGAACCGAATGAGTGCAATACGCTGGATATCCCGCTGACCAACAATTCCGGCAATCCGGCCACGGGGATCACAGCCGTCCTTTCGACGTCAACCCCCGGCATCACGGTAACGCAGGCGAACTCGGCCTATCCCGATATTCCGGGCGGCGGCGGCCCTGTTAACAACATCACCCCGTTCCAGGTTTCGGTCGATAATTCGGTGGCTTGCTATAGCAATGCCGACTTTACGCTGACCGTTACGTGGTCGGGCGGCGGCGGCGGTTCGCCGGAGCCGTTCAACTACACGCTTCCGGTCGGTTTGGCCGGGTTGAACTACAACTTCACCAGCACCACCGGGACAATTCCGGCGGGCGGTTCTATTGTCGCTGGCAGTCAGGCTGATGATGTCGCGGTTGCGATCCCGCTGCCGGCTGGCTGGACATCTACGCTGTACGGTACGGCGGTGACATCGCTTAGTGCCAGCACAAACGGTACTCTGACGGCGAATGTCGCGGCATCTACGGCGTTTTCAAACGCCGCGCTTCCCGCTTCGGGCTTGCCGGCCGCTCCTACGCTGGCTCCTTTGTGGGATGACTTTAACCTGTCAACAGGCAATGTTCAGAACGGCGGGATCTTTACCAATACGATTGGTTCGGCCCCGAACCGGCAGTTTGTCGTCGAATGGCGAGCGAACCACTTCGGTTCGGGTTCATCGAGCACTCCGCCGGCCGTTCATTTTGCGGTGGTCCTGACGGAAGGTTCGGATGATATTCGTTACATCTATACTTTGACCGACACGGGGGGCAACGCAAACGGAGCGAGCGCAACTGTGGGTGTTCAGGCGACGAACAGTGGAACTCAGTTCACGCAGTTCTCGTTCAATGCGCCGAACATAACACCGGGAATGCAGTTAGACGGTGCACGGCCGCCGGGAACCTGTACCCCGGGAACCGGCACGTGCGGCGGCGGCCCGACACCTACGCCAACGCCGACGCCAACACCGACGCCGACGCCGACACCGACGCCGACACCGACACCGACGCCGACACCGACGCCAACGCCGACACCGACGCCAACGCCGACGCCGACACCGACACCGACTCCAACGCCAACGCCAACACCGACGCCGACGCCAACGCCGACGCCCAATCCGGGCATCTGTACGCCGACGTTGACGATAACCGAGGTGTTTCCGGGAAGCGGAGCTGCGTTCGATTCAGTAACGGCCGGGCCGAACGCGGTGACGGTTGACGCTGCGAACTCTGGGATCGGGCTTCACGGATTCAGCGTTGTCAGTTCGACGAACGCGAACGTGACGATCCCGCCATTCCCGCCGGGAACAGTTAACCCGGTAACGGCGACGTTCACTATCCCGAATCCGGGCCAGGCTGTGGACTTCACGCTGCGGGCATCGGCCAGGCGGAATGCGATCCTGATCCGGGCACAGTGTGCCGGAGGACCGCCGCCGACACCGACACCGCCGCCGTCACCAACGCCGACGCCAACACCGACCCCGACACCAAATCCGGGCCTGTGTACACCGACGCTGACGGTGACGGAGGTAATTCCGGGAAGCGGAGTTGCGTTTGACTCGGTAACGGCCGGGTTGGGCACTGTTACCGTCGATGCGGCGGCCAACGGTGTCGGACTTCAGTCGCTGTACGTGGTCAGTTCGACGAATGCGAATGTTACAGTACCCGCGTTCCCGATAGGCACAAGCAGTCCGGTGGTCACCAACTTTACGGTGCTGAATTCCAGTCAACCGATGGACTTCACGCTCCGGGCCGGATCTCGGCGCAACGCGTTGCTGATCCATGCCCAGTGCGGAGCTTCGGTTCCTGCGGCGGCACCCGGAATCACGCCCGACGTGTCCTTCTGGCTGCCAAAACAGACGGCACCGGCCATCGACGGCCTGCTGAGTATCGTGTTTCAGCTCGTCGATCCGAAAGAATAAATAGCCCGGAGCTTGAATCAAGCTCCGGCATCGCAAAACAGAAAGGCCGAGACGTGAATTTCGTCTCGGCCTTTTTTTATTGGCATATCCCGATTTGGTCCAAGTTTTAGAAGGGCTGGAGGCGGAGCCCCTGGCACCGTCAATATCGAGGTATCGGGCCGTTTCGCACAGCCTCCTTTTCTGGTGCGAATGCCGGAATTTTCCCAACGGCACCCTAGCGAAAGGGCAATTTGGCTCTGCGTTCAGGTTAATTCAACGCAGAGGCCGCCGTTTTCTACCGAGTAACGTCTGAGAAGCTGTCGTGATCTCCTTATCGTCATTGGATCCGGTAAGCCCGCCCGTTCCAGATGGTCACAACAACCGTTCCAAGAAAGCTTTCGGCGATCGTCTTGAGGCCGCCGTCGAGTTTGCCGTAGTCTTTTGTGTTCCGGCGGACATTGATGGTGCCCTGGCCGCGATAGGTGGTGTCATACCAGGCGCCCTGACGAAATTCGAACGTGCGGCTGCCGACCTTTTTTCGATCCGATGACGACGACAGGGTCGAAGTCTCGGCAGTCGGCGGCAAGGGCTCGCTCTTCTTCAAGGTTCGAGTTTTCGCGGTCTCGGAATCGGTGTTCGTTTTACGATCGTCACGTCGCGCCGGGGCCTTTGCCCTCGGCACGGATGCCATTTTCGGCGGTGGTGCCGCCTGGGCGGCGCGGCCCGCTTGGTCGTCCTTGCTCTCTTTAGCGGATTCCACGCGTTGTTCCTGGATACGACTAGCATCGGCCCCATCAAGTGTGAAATCTTCGTTCTTGGTTGCCGGTGGGGGACCGCTTGGCCGCGACTCTTCGATCACTCCTTCACCGACAGGAGCGTCGGCCGGAGCTCGCCTGGCCGCGACCGTATTGCTTGCAGTGTTCGCGGAAGGTACGCCAGCGTCGCCGTACGGAGCGTTCGCCGCCGTGTTCGACATCAACCCGAGGTCGGCATTCGCATTTGAGATCGGGGCGGCGGCTGAAGGCTGCGACTCCGACATTACTGTGCGGTTTCCGGCTGGTTCCATCATCGAAACGTCAGAGCTCGCGGACTGAAATGTGATCACCGACACGCCGATAAACCCAGCGAACAAAACAACAAGCCCGCCCATTACATACGCGAGATTCGGGAACCGAAACAGCCGCCGGTACCAGGGAACCGCTGCTACGGCCGCGGGCGCGGCTACGCCAGGTGATGCGGATGCCGCCTCGCCGGCATTGAGCCGAATAGCGTTCCCGAGCGTTCGACGGCAGGTATCGCATTCAGCAAAATGGCGGACGAAAGTAGCCCTAGACCCCGAGGGGACCGCACCTTCGGCAAACGCCGCTATCTCGTCCGCGTCAAGATGGAGCCCGGCACGCTCACTGATAGTGATCGTCTGCTCCGCCTCCCGCCGGATAAGTGCGTCCATTTCTTTGTCGAAGTCCAGTTCCATCGTGTTCCATAAGGAAAGAGGGGAAAGGTTAATAGGAGAAAAGGGTTAAACGGCCCGCTCGCCGCTCCCTATCGATTGCCTCTCACTTTTCACATCTTCACATCCATACTCTTTCCCATTTCCCCTCTTAACCTTTTCCCCTGTTCCTCCCATTTACTGAACGGCTCAGCTTAAAAATTCTTGCAGTACAGCCGCCATCAGCAAAGCGGCGAACATCCTCTCAACGTTAATTCCCAGTTTTGATGCGGTATCGGCAAGGTGCCGTTTTACTTCGGTTTCGGTCCAGCCCTTCTTGTCGCGCAAGGCCCGTTCGACCGATTTTCTGATCTCGGACTGTACTCGCACAAGTTTACGGCTGGCCGTCGCTTCGTGATAGCCGAATGTTGCGGCGATGTCTTTTAGTTTAAGGTCATCAAAATAATAGAGCTTCATTATCAGCCGGTCTTCGGCCTCGAGCCCTTCGATCGCGGCCTTCAACGCGGTCGAAACATCGGCGGCGGATTGTTTGTCGCTCACAAGTTCTTCCGGATCGTCCGCGTGCGAGACAATATGATGATTGTTGCTCGTGCTTTCCGCCGCCTCGTTAGCCAGGTTTTCAAACTCTCGCGTTTCCTCGACCTGCACGAATTTTGACTGCTTTCTGAACTGGTCCACCGCCAACTGCGAAACAACCGCCCGCAGCCACCCGGCCAGGCTTCCTCGGCCGGAATAATACGCGAGCTTGCTTTTTTTATTCCCATCGGCATCCTGTCGCAAACCGTAAAGCTCGGCCCAGATGGAACTTGCAAGGTCCTCCGCGTCCTCGTTGTTGGATGAGATCTTCCTCGCCGCAGACTTCACCGTCGAATCAAATCCCGCGACAAGGTCTTCCCAAGCCCTCTCATCGCCTCGCTCGCAGGCAATAACCAGGCAGAGGTCGTCCGCCCGTATCTCGTCGATAAACTGCCTGATCTCCGCGTGCCCGGGCCGGGCACCGTCGCGCATCAGATACTTTCCCAACGCCAACTGCACCCGAACGCCAAGATCTCCCGCCGTGAGCGACCGCGAATCACACGCCCGCCCCAGCAGCCGCTCGATCGACTCCTCAATGACATTCCTAAAATTGTCCGCGATCGGCTCCACGATAAATCAGTCGGAAGTTTATCACTTATTCGATGTGAGGTGGAACATTGGGGTTTGAATGGTGTCTAATTGATCAGTGGCTGGAATTGTCCTCTTCATCCTATTCTTGATGGGATCGGCCTTGTCGACTCCTCTGATTGTCCGAGCGCAAGCGCCGACCGCCGAAACGCCGGTAATCGGTCACGCACCCCCAGGACATAAGCCGGTCTACCTGCCGAGGCCTGAGTATCCACAAGCCGCATCCTTTGTCGGCCTTGAGGGAAAAGTCGGGGTTTCAGTAACCGTTGATGAAAATGGGAATGTTAGCGAGGCCAAGATAATTTCGGGACATCCATTCTTTCATTCAAGCTCTCTGAAAGCCGCGTCAATCGCAAAGTTTGAGCCCGCCCGGCTCAGTGGAAAGCCGATCAGATTTCGAACACTGATCGTTTTTAGTTTCAAAAAGCCTCACAACGTCAATCGACGCAACCTAGGAATCGTGAATGGCCGGGCGAGCAAACTGCCGAAGCCAGAGTATACACAAGAGTTAAAATACTTGTGTGCAAGCGGTGAAATTGGAATTCAAGTTCTGATCAGCGAGGAAGGCCTCGTACTCGAATCTAAAGCGGTCTTCGGAGATGAACTCTTATACGACTCAGCTCTAATAGCGGCAAAACAAGCCACCTTTCGTTCAGTTGCTGACGCTCCTCCGGTGCGGTCAAGTGGAATTCTGGTTTACAACTTCCCGTCGGAGAAAACGTGTGTAGATGCTGGGAATGTGAACGAGAAATGGATCAAGCGGCCATCCTTTTCGGTACCTCCTCACGCAAGAGTCACAAAAGCTGCGAGAATCTCAATTCGCCTTGGCATCGAGCCATTCACCGGCAATGTTCTAGCGGCAAGGGCGACACACGGTCATCGGCTAATTCGCAAAGCGTTCGAAAAGCAGGCCTTGGGCATAAAGTTCCGCCCGTCTTTCATCAATTCTGAGTCGTACATTGTCAAAGGTGTGATCACGGTAACGGTACTTCCGAACGGGAAAGTCGAATTCTAACGCGCTTGCAATAGAGCAAAACGCCTCAATGAAACCCGGACAATCCATGTTATGATTTGGCTGGATCTATGAGCACCGTAGTTGACGCAGTATTTGATGGGACAGTCGTTCGGCCAGGCGGAAAAGTGCCGCTGAAGCCCAATACTCGTGTGCAGGTACCTGTTGAGGTGGATGAGACACAACGGGACAACGGCGATCCTTCCTCGTGACCGCGCGGTCGCTAGAGCTTCAAGGACGGATTGTCGCGCTCTGAGATGATCGAATCGATATTGCTATGGAGATTACCGTTTCAATTCCAGATAACTTCATACCCCCAACAGATGCGGGCGAAGATGTCTCGCGACAAATGCTAGAGGCCTATGCTATCGAAAACTACCGACAGGAAAAAATGAGCCTAGGTCGGGTTGCAGAGCTTTTGGAACTGACTATCGATCAGACTCACGCATTTTTTAAGGAGCACAAGGTTCCGCTAAATTACGATGAGGAAGATCTCGCACGTGACCGCCGTACGTTAGAGATGTTTCTCAAGAAATGATAGTCGTATCGGATACAACACCGATCCACTATCTGATCCTCATCGGAGAAGAATCGATCCTGCCTCGACTCTTCACCGAAGTCATCATTCCCGATATTGTTCTTTCCGAGATGAACCATCCGAACTCCTGAGGCCGTGCGCGAATGGGTAAGCTCCAAGCCTGACTGGGTTGTAACCAAATCAGGTTCGGAAGGCCTGCTGCGGACGATCACGGGTTTGGGAAAAGGCGAAACATCAGCGATCGCAATAGCCATAGAGGTTGGAGTCGATGCGGTTTTGATGGACGACCGGCGGGCGATTCGCGAGGCGGGCAAGAATGGATTGAATATTCTTACGACCTTCGCCTTGCTCGAACTGGCGGCGATAAAAGGCCTAATCGATTTTGGCGAAGCGATTGATGCGTTGTCGAAAACGAGCTTTCATTTCCCACCTGACAACATAGTCCAAGATTACCTTAATCGTAATAACTAAGAGTCATTTCAAATTCTTATGCAGATAAGAAATGATCTTGTATCCATCCAGATACACCCAGGGCTTTTCGCCTAAGGTATAGTGCCCGCAGGGAATCGCGGCTTTTGAGTGCGGGATCTTGCGGCGGCGGAGTTCTCGCATAACGTCGCGCGAGAGTTCCACCGGGAAGCTTAGGTCATAGAGGGTGTAGATGTACCGCTGCGGCCTCGGCGGCAAATGGGCGAGGCGTTCCATATAGGCCATGGGCGAGACGGGCATCCAGTATTCCCGCAGCTCGTCGAGGTGGAGATTGTCGCCAAAACCTTCGCGGACATGATAGGTTGAGAGGCCGTGCCAGACGACATCGGCCATATATCCCGACACGTGATTAAAAACGGCGGCGTCGAGCAGCGGTTCGTGGACCCAAGCCATAAATGCCACGCATGAGCCGATGCTGGTGCCGACGATCCCGACCTTCTCGTAACCCTGTTGTTTGAGCCACGCGACCGCGGCCCGCGTGTCCAGCACGGCCTGGCGAACAGACTGAAGCGAGCGGCCGATGTTCGGTGAAACAAGATGATCGGCCCGCTCCAGTTCCGGCGGCATCCGCTCTTCGTGATAAGGCAGCGTCAGCCTCAATGCCGATATGCCGACCTTGTTGAAGAATTTCGCAAGATCGAAATAGGTCCCGGCTTTGGCGTTCCAGTGAGGTAGGATGATCACCGCTGCCCTCTTATTCGGGTGCGGGAAATAGGTCGCGTAAGCGGTGTTGTTCTCGTTCGATATTGTCTCGACGGCGCTTCTCCACGTCAGCACGGGTATCTCTATCTGTCGCGGGTTTTCGGTCAACTCTTCGGCACTCAGCGAAGCGGTCGAGGGATAGAGCCGCGTTTCAAGATGAAACTCGGCAATCTCGGGAGCATTGAAATATTCATCGCTGTTTGCGATTGCGCTCTTTGAAAATTCAGTCAGAACTTCGCGCGGGTCGTTGCCGTTGATTTGACCGGGCGTTGCGGACAAGAGTGTCCGCGTTCCGTCGGTGACGAATTCGGCTCCCCATTCGAACGGCTGTACCGTGCGATTGTCGTTCAACATCGCAAAGTGCCGTTCGCGTTTGTGCATGTAGCGTTTGAGCATTTTTGGGGAAGTTTTGCCGCGGATGAACGCAGATAACGCGGATCAAGAGTGATGAAAAGGATAATTTTCTTATCCGCGCCTTCCGCGTTCATCCGCGGCTGAAAAATTCTCTATGCAGCGGCCGATTCGGCCTTATTTACGATGCGTTCGTAGAACGCGATGTACTGCGGAATTATCCTCTCGGTGCTGTAGCGTTCGATTGCAACCTCGCGGCCGCGTTCACCGAATTTTCGGCGTTTGTCTTCGTCGCGAACAAGCGTGAGCGTGTCGCGTGTCATTTTCTCGATATCGCCGACATCGCTCAAAAAGCCCGTCTCGCCGTCGTTGACCACTTCCGGAATGCCGCCAATACGAGTGGCGATCACGGGCAGCTCGCAGGCCTGGGCTTCGAGGGCCGCGAGGCCAAACGATTCTAGTTCTGACGGCAGTAGAAAGATATCCGACACGCCAAGGTAATCGGAGATGTTCGCCTGCTTGCCGACGAAGATGCAATCGTCTGAAACATTTAGCTGTTCGGCCCGATAGTAAACGGCCGATCGCTCGGGCCCGTCGCCTACCATTACGAGCCGGACCTTTTCACCTTGTTCTTTGACTTTGGCCAGTATCTCGACACAATCGGCCGGGCGCTTTACAGCTCGGAAATTCGACACGTGTACGAGCAGCTTTTCGGCGTTAGGAGCAAGCTCGGACCGCAGCGGCGAGTCTTCCATCCGCTTGTAATGCATTGCGCAGATAAAATTTGGGATCACTTCGATCTCGTCGAAATCAAATGTCTCAATGGTCGCGCGTTTCAGGAATTTCGAAACGGCTGTCACGCCGTCCGATTGCTGCAGGCCGTATCGCGTGATCGGCAGATACGAGCGATCCGCACCGACCAGCGTGATATCCGTCCCGTGCAGTGTTGTTATCACCGGCACATAGCGCTTCTGCTTGATCGATTCACGGGCAAGAATGGCGCTGATCGAGTGCGGGATGGCGTAATGCACGTGCAGCAGGTCGAGCTTTTCACTGCGGGCGACGGTTGCCATCTTGGTTGCGAGCGCGAGGTCGTACGGCTGGTGCTCAAAAAGCGGGTACGACATCATCTCAACCTCGTGGAAATGAACACGTTCGCCAAGCTGAGTAAGCCGCGTCGGCAGCACCGACGAGATGAAATGCACATTGTGCCCACGTTCCGCCAAATCGCGGCCAAGCTCCGAGCCAACGATCCCGCTGCCGCCATAGGTCGGATAAACAGTAATGCCGATATTCATAGGCTAAAAGGGATATCCTATCACGTTCGGCGGATTCACGACGAGACGCTCTTGATCCTCCTATTCCTCTTATTCTGTGGATCTCAGAGATTTCAGAAAGCCGATCGACCACAGAATAAGAGGAAGCGAAATTAGCCCGCTATCGGAATACGCCAATCAGAGCCCCACTAAAAAGCAACGCTATCAGCAGGCACGTGGGGGAACTTTTCGATGCTTCTGTCTCAGGCGTGACGGACGCCGCGGGTTGAACGGCTTGTGGAGTGTTTTCGGCGATTGCCGCGGCAGTTCCCTTCTTTCTGACGAGATAGACAATGCCCGAATAATCGTCACTGAACAAGAACGAATTCGGATCGAGCTTGAACACATCGCACGGCCGCCCGTTCACTCGCCCGGCTCGCAGGAAGCCGGTGATCAGGTCCTGGAGCGGCTCGCCCTTGCGCATAATGACGATCTTGTAGCCGTGGCCGGTCGACTTGTTGGTCGATCCGTGGAGAGCGACAAGAAATGCTCCCCTTATCGGATCTGGCGCGTCGGCGTCATCAAAATAATCAAAACCGAGAGCTGAGCTTCGGGCCGGGAACCATGCGTAAGGTGCGGGCACGCCTTCGCAGCCGCTCCGGCGCTTAATCTTCGGATCGGGGAAGATCTTTCCGTTTGACGAATGACAATACGGCCAGCCGTAATCGGCTCCGTCCTTTAGAGCGTAAAAGGTCTCATCCGGCCGCCGAGTGCCGAGATGGTCTGAGCCTTGATTGGTCGCGAACAGGTGCTCGCCGAACCACCGGAGCCCGACGGCGTTTCGCAATCCCTTTGCGAAGACGCGCTGCTCGGATCCGTCAGGGTTCATTTCAAGAATTGTCGCCCGGACATCTTCTTTCTCAATGCAGGAATTGCAGCTCGACCCGACCGAAACATACATTTTCCCGTTCGCACCAAACGCGATCGTCCGCGTCAGATGCCAGCCGCCGTATTTGTAGCTAAGGCCGTAGTCGGGAAACATCGCGAGCGTTTGCGGCTTGTTATCGGTCGGCCGCTCTTCGCCTTTCGTAAACCTTCGCCGCGTCAGTTTTTCGGTTTCTGCGATATAGATCCAATCCTGCCCGTCTGCGTCGCGATAAAACTGGATACTATTGGGATTGTGCAGGCCCGCCAGGTAAGTTTTGACCGCCGCGAACTTTCCCGTCTTTGCATCGAAGTCATCGAGGATATAGATCTTGCCTCGCTTGTTGTCCGTCAGGTTATACATATCCGTGACGAAGATACGTCCGTCGGGAGCTTTGGCGAAAAAGCGTATTCGTTTCAAGCCTTCGGCCGCGGGAACGATCTCAAATTCCGCTGGAAGATTCAGAGAGAAAGTTTTCCCGCTTTTCAGAGTGATTTTCTTCGGCACGAGATTCGGCTGCGCAAGGGTCGCCGCGGGCAGAATTAGAAGTAATAGAATTGTTAGCCTTTTCATATAATGGCGGATAGTCTCTTAAAAGCCGGTCAATAGGAGTAACTGAGAGCTGAAAGCTGGTATCCTAAAAGCTTCCGACCTGATCTATCGGTGATTATACCGACAAGGTAGACGCGTTGAAAGACCTTGAAATGAACATGTGACGGCTGTTCGAAGCGGAGATTGGCACTTCGTGATTGCGAAAATTCGCTATCGCGGAAACAGGGGAAAGAACGATGTTTTGTCCGGAATGCGGAATGGAGGACCGGCAAGCGAACCAGTTTTGCCGAGCGTGCGGGATCGATCTGCGGCGGGTGCGGACCGCCGTAGAATCACCTGACAGCATTACCGCCTCGGCCGCTTCCGCACGGGGTGAGATCGGCCGCGCCATCGCGGCCAGGATACGAGCGACCCGCTCGGCCGAAGAGTTGTCCGTCGTAGCTGAGGACGTTTTGCCCGAGATCGAAAAGTTTCTGGAGTCGCCCGCAGAAAAACGACTTCGACGGATGCGTGCCGGTATGATCCTCTCTTCGGTCGGGATCGGTGCGGCTGTTGGTATCTCGGTCGCAAGCGTGCTTATGAACGAGCCGGACATGCTCTTCATCGCCGCCCTGGGCGTCGTAGCTTTCTTTATTGGCCTCGGCTTCATTCTGAATGGTTTCCTGTTTACGGTGCCGCGCAAGAGTCTGGTTGACAGATCGTCGGAGGCAGACAGCCAGCGAAACCTTGATGGTATCGGCAGCGACACCAATGACCTGCGGTTGGCCGAACCGGCCGAAAGCCGTTTTACCTCCATCACCGAAACGACGACACAGCACCTGAAAGAAAAACAGCCAGTGTTCCGAGATTGATCTCGTCCCGATAACCGGACTGATTCTTTTACTTGAATTTCCCGGCCGTCTAGTGAGCGCATCGGTCTCGCACAGAGCTGAAAGGATCCAGCCGCCGCATACGGAGCTTCAGGCTAACCGAAGCTCTAGTTGACCGGTACCAATCTCAGTATCCGGTCGTCGGCCGGAGCTGGTGAGCCGCGTCCGTCGCGGTTCGATGTAGAAAAATAGAGATATCCATCCGGCCCCTCACTGACCTCTCGGATACGGCCGAAGGTTTTTTCAAGAAGATCTTCCTGCCGAACGACACGACGGCCGTCAAGTACTACGCGAATTATACGCGCACCTCGAAGGCAGCCGAAAAAGAAGTTGCCCTTAAATTCCGGCAGCTTTGAGCCATTGTAAAAAGCCGCACTTGCCGGAGCGCAGGCCGGGCTGTATTCGAGCAGCGGTGGCTCCAAACCCGCTTGCGTCCGTGTTCCCCAGATCGTGGGCCAGCCGTAATTTTTACCCGCTTCGACAATGTTCACTTCGTCCGCACCGCCGCCCCGGCCTTCGAAGCCGCTCGGGCCGTGTTCAGTTTGAAACATCAACCCGCTGCCTGGCTGCCACGCCAGCCCTTGTGCGTTGCGGTGGCCTGTTGTCCAGATCTCGGGGCGATAGCCTTCGCGTCCGACGAACGGATTGTCCTTCGGCACACTGCCATCGTCATTCAGCCGCAGCGTCTTTCCCGCGAGCGACGTATTGTCCTGTGCAAGGTTCCAGTCCGTCGCATCGCCAACCGTGACGTAAAGCGTCTTGTCCGGGCCAAAGCGTGCGCGCATGCCGGCGTGGTTCGGCGCCGAAGGCATATCTTCGATGATCACCCTGGGCTCAATAAGTTTGTTAGCGGAAAATTTGTATCGGACGACCTTGTCGCGTTTCCCGTCTTTGGCGTACGCATATGCGAGATAGACGAAATTATTCTTTGCGAAATCGGGATGCAGGCTGATGTCCATCAAGCCGCTCTCGCTCGATGGCTCGACGTCCGGCACCACAAACACCGGTTCGACCCGGAGTTTCCCTTTCTCTATTATCCGCACTCGACCCGGACGCTCTGTCAAAAGCATGTCTCCGTTCGGCAGCCACGCGAAGGCCCATGGCACTTCTAACCCTGAGACGACCGTCTCGACCTTGAACGGAACCTTGTCCTGAGTCTCAAACACCACGTTCTCAAGCCCACCCGTCGGCGAACACGCCGCCACGCTCGATGCAAAAAAGCCGCACGCAAAAAGCATGAGGCCGTGCTGTTTTAACATAAATTTTGTTGACCTCACTTCGCACCTTTGATGTTAGCACGAACGAGTATGTGGCCGGTTATTTCAACTTCGAACCGAGCGCTAAAACGGAAATGTTTACACCAACGTCAGCCAGGAAAACTGCAAGTGCAACCTAGATAAAATACGCTTTTTCATACTTCTATGTCCTGTTTGTTTGAAAGCTATCGCTAGCATTCATTAGCCGTTTAAAGATTCCAGACCCAAGCTTCTTGATGGATAGATTAAAATGTCAATGTGATAACCACTAAAGTTGAGAATGTTATTGAAGCAGTCAAACTGGCTTCAAAATGGAAAACACAAGGAAAATACGATTGGTTTAGAGGGCAAACTCATTTGTGGCCTGTAACCCCCACAATAGCAAGACCAAAAGTAAAGTTTGAGGATGTATCGGAAAAACTTTGTAGATACGAAGCTTGGCTCAAACACACTCCGGGACTCGAATATCTTGCTCAAAATGTGGATATGGCATTAGCCGTTGCTCAGCACTACGGGATTCCAACATCCTTCGTCGATTTCACTACAAATCCTAAAATCGCGGGATTCTTTGCATCTCACGGAAATGGGCTTAAGCAGGGACAAGACTGTTGTATTTATTGCCTTAACACAAAGGACTTGGAAAGTTTCTTTGAAAGCTATTTTGGAGAGAAACAGGATTTTCCAAAAATTGAATTTCTAAAGATAGAGATTAAGGACCTTTGGCGATTAGAAGCTCAAGAAGGAGTATTCTTGTATTGTCCATATCAAAGTTTCGAGAATTTTTATTCTTTCGACAAAATTGTGTTTCCTTACGACGGGGAATTTGAAATTCCAATAGAAAAGGTATACCCCGATCGCAAAAGTCACTTAGAGATTTTACTCGACCATTTTTTTGCAACAGAAGTGTCTTTTGCTGGAAATGAATTATTAAGACAATGGGCAGAAAAGGGCGAGATAAAAATATTCGACCTTCCCGATAATCGCAGTGAGCTTGAGAAGTATTTTTTTGTTGATCGGATAACGAGACTCGATTCTTGGAATACAGGGACATTAACGGCTTGGCTGAATCCGGAAAGAGAGATATGGAATCAAATATCTTCGAAGAGGTGCTGGGAGTTCATATTTTATTGTGACGAATCCGCAATAGTCATCCAAAGGAAACTTGAGGAACAGTTGATGCAACGATTTAGCACGTATAACGGTTGCCGAAATGAGTTAGTTGACTGGAAGTTCATTCTCAAAGGAAAGGTTTCTCGAAAATCAAAAGCTATTTCTTCAATGGAACAAGTGGCTCGCCGAATTTTCGACGGGATGAGAAAGCTGCCTTATACAGACGAAGAGGTCGCAAAGTCAATCAGTATGGGGTTGGCGTTGAATCTGCTTTGGCTCCAAAGCGGAAAATCTAAAATGAGAGGTGACTGGAAAACTATTTTTAGTTCGTTTATTCAAGACCCGCTTGAAGTTGAATTTGGATCGCCTACAGGAATCGGGTCACGAGCTTTTGTTTCAAGGGAAAGACTTTTTTCCTGCGTGAGGGACGATATCTCAGAATTAATAAAACCAGAATTTCGAGAAAGATTTCTCCCGGGCATTATTCCTACAATTCAATTTATTACAGTTCCATCTGATTTATTTGATTTCAACAAACTAAGAAAGCTTTTCGTAGAAGAACTGCTTCCAACACAAGTGGCAAGTAGAGAAAATGATTTCCCCTTTTATTTTAATTTGGCAAGGTTATCTTTATTTGGACTAGGGTAAATCCATAGTCCATAATCTAGCTGCAAATAAGAGTTTTCAGGGGAGCCTTAGGCTGAGAGTTGTCGTTAAGACGAGACCCTAAAAACCTGATGCGGATAATACCGACGAAGGGAGAAAAACGATGTCACAAGTAAAAAGTCAAAAGTTAGAAGTAAAAGAAGAAGCCACCACGGAGACCACAAAACTTCCCGCCTCGCGGAAGATATATCTCGAGGCGAACAGTGTCGGTAGCCCGCACGTAAGTAAGGGCTCTTCCATCGACGCGCGGAGCTTCGATCTGCGCGTCCCGTTTCGTGAGATCGCTCTTACGCCGAGCAAGGCGATGGACGGAACACTTGAAGAAAATGCGCCGGTGCGCGTTTACGACACAAGCGGCCCGTGGACCGACCCCGATCACGGACACAATGTCCGCAACGGCCTGCCGGCACACCGGCGCGAGTGGATAGTCGCGCGCGGCGACACGGAAGAATACGAAGGCCGCGAGGTTCTGCCGCAGGACAATGGTTACCTGACCAAAGGCGCCGAAGAGTTCGCACGTGTCAGCAGCTCGCATGTCAGCAGCCCTGGTGTCAGTAGCCCGCACGTGAGTAAGGGCTCCGCAACGCGAAATGGCGAGCTTGAGGAATTCCCGGGCCTCAAGCGTTCGCCGCTGCGTGCAAGATCGGGCAGTTGCGTCACCCAGATCCACTACGCCCGCAAAGGGATTATCACGCCGGAGATGGAATACATTGCGATTCGGGAAAATCTCGGCCGCGAACGGATCGCGGACACTCTTGTCCGCATGGAGCGAAGCGACAGAAGCTCGCTCCACCATCAACACGCCGGCGAGTCTTACGGTGCCTCAATCCCCGAGTTCGTAACGCCCGAATTTGTGCGTGATGAGGTGGCGAGAGGTCGAGCGATCATCCCTGCGAACATCAATCATCCCGAAAGCGAGCCGATGATCATCGGGCGAAATTTTCTGGTGAAGATCAACGCGAACATCGGCAATTCGGCGATCGCTTCGTCGATCGAGGAAGAAGTCGAAAAGATGCGCTGGTCAACGCTTTGGGGAGCCGACACGGTTATGGATCTTTCTACCGGAAAGAACATACACGCGACACGCGAATGGATCCTCCGCAATTCGCCCGTCCCAATCGGCACTGTTCCGATTTATCAGGCACTCGAAAAAGTCAACGGCAAGGCGGAAGATCTGACGTGGGAAATTTACCGCGACACGCTCATCGAGCAAGCCGAACAAGGCGTTGATTATTTCACGATTCACGCCGGAGTCCGTCTGCCGTATATTCCGATGACGGCGAAACGCACCACCGGAATCGTTTCACGCGGCGGCTCGATCATGGCGAAATGGTGCCTCGCACATCACGAAGAAAGCTTTCTCTACACACGCTTCCGCGAGATTTGCGAGATCATGCGGACTTACGATGTTTCGTTTTCTCTCGGCGACGGATTGCGTCCCGGTTCGATTGCCGATGCCAACGACGAAGCCCAATTTGCCGAACTCGAAACGCTCGGTGAATTGACCAAAATCGCTTGGGAAATGGATTGCCAAACGATGATCGAAGGTCCCGGCCATGTCCCGATGCACCTCATCAAAGAGAATATGGACAAGCAGTTGGCGGTGTGCGGCGAAGCGCCTTTTTACACGCTCGGACCGCTGACCACCGACATCGCACCGGGCTACGACCACATCACGAGCGGCATCGGAGCGGCGATGATCGGCTGGTTCGGCTGTGCGATGCTCTGCTATGTTACGCCAAAGGAACACCTAGGGTTGCCCAACAAACAAGATGTCAAAGAAGGCGTGATCACCTACAAACTCGCCGCCCACGCCGCCGACCTCGCCAAAGGTCATCCCGGCACGCAGTACCGCGACAACGCCCTCTCAAAGGCGCGCTTCGAGTTCCGCTGGGAAGACCAATTCAACCTCGGCCTCGACCCCGAAAAGGCCAAAGAATTCCACGACGAAACCCTGCCCGCCGAAGGTGCCAAACTCGCCCACTTCTGCTCAATGTGCGGACCGCATTTCTGCTCAATGAAAATCACGCAGGAAGTCCGCGAATTTGCCAAAGAGCAAGGAGTGGCAGAAGAAAAAGCACTCGCAGTCGGCATGAGCGTAAAAGCTAAGGAATTCGTCGCCACCGGCAGCGAGATTTATCACGGCAATTTGCCTGATGGGGCGAAAGAACATCATTGAGTCGGCGAAGATTCTGTTTCAGGACGACATCGTATGGAATTAGCAATAATCGGAAAGCACGAAGACAAAACGAGAGAAATTTTCAATTCACCCGACTGCAAGCAGCTGTTAAGTATGTATGAGGACTTCTACCCGAAGATCGGGTTTGATCCGCCATGGGTCGGTTATTTTGTGGTTCGGGACGAAGGGGTCGTCGGCAGCTGCAGTTTTGTCGGAAAGCCGCAAGTCGGAAAAGTTGAGATCGCTTATTGGACGTTCAAAGAATTTGAAGGACAAGGCATTGCCTCGTTTGCTTGCGAGGAATTGGTCTCAATAGCCCTCCGGTCGGACCCGAGCGTTACGGTTACGGCAAAGACCGCACCGGAGAATAACGCTTCGACAAAGATTCTAGAAAGGAACGGCTTTATCCTTGAAGGAGTTGTGCAAGACCACGAGATCGGCGATGCCTGGCTCTGGATACATCAAAAGAAAGCCTAACGGACAAAAATAGCCCTTCCGAAAAGGCAAAGAAGTTTGGTCGCTACCGGAAGCGGACTCACTTTCGGTTTATCTTCCTTGCAGTAAGAACCTAACTTGTTAGCATCTTATTTGCTCTGTATGCTTGAGCTGAGTCAAAAGGAATATCTTGGTGAGAGAAATTTGCTCGATCGCGGCAGCGGTGGGATCAGTGTGGTCGAGGTCGAATATCGCAACGAGGTTTTCGAAGGCTGGCATTCGCACCGACAACCGCACATCACTTTATTCTTACAAGGCGGGACGATCGAAAAGCGAAAGACGTCGGAACGCGTTTTCGGATTCGGCGATCTCGCCTTTTACCACGGTGGTGAACCACATCAGAACTACAAGACCAGTTTCCCTTCCAAGAACATCAACCTCGAGCTCGATGAAGTTTTGCTTGAACGACTCGGTATTACCGAAGCGATGATCGAAAGGTCGATCGCTGACAAAGTTTCGAGCAAGCTCCTGATCTTGAAGATATACCATGAGTGTTTGATCGCCGACGAGCTTTCTGAAGACACGAAACAAATGCTGGTTGCCCAATTCGCCCCGGGTGCGAATTATTTTGAAGGCTTTGCGAACTGTCCGACGTGGGTTCGGAGTTTGTTTGAGATCCTCAACGATCGCTGGCACGAGACGCCGAAATTGAGCGAACTCGGCAAAGTTCTTGGCCTCAATCCGATAACGATCTCCAAACACTTTCCACGATATTTCGGCTGCTCGTTCGGCGAATATCTGCGTAGGTTAAAGGTCGACCAAGCGTTGACGCTGATTCGCAACGGCCGATCCAGCCTTACACAGATCGCCCATGATTGCGGATTTTCCGACCAAAGCCATTTCGTCCGCACCTTCAAGCACCAAACCGGTTTCCTTCCAAGGCAATTTCAAAGACTCTGAACTTTTGATAAGGCAAATTTCGTTCTATTCTGCTACCGGCCGGTCAGTTAGTCTGGAAGAATGAAAGTGTTGAAAATAGCTTTTTGCCTTTCTTTGGCCGTCTTGATGAATTATACGGCCTTGGCGCAGGTGAGGGATCTTAGCGAACCGTTAACACCACAGACGAAACGCGAGATCGTCGCATCGCTTGTGGAGCTGCTGAAGCAAAAATACATCTTCCCCGACATCGCCTCGAAGCTCGGAGCGGCGTTGCGTGCGAATCTTAAAGATGGAAAGTATCAAAAGGTCAAAGATCATGGAGCGTTTGCCAACGCGCTGACGGCCGATCTGCGAGCCCTAGCCCACGACAAACATCTCGGCGTAAAGCATCGGCTCGGACGCGAACCGCGACGCGAAAGATTGCCGCCGCGTCCCGTCATCGAAGGCGATAAAAATAAAAATCCGCCGAATGCTGAAATGTTGCCGCCTGTCCGCCGACCGCCTTGGGAAATCCCGCCGACTGTCAAAACGCTCGACGACAACATCGGATACTTAAAACTGAACGGTTTTGGCGACGGCGACGAGTTTCAAAAAGCGATTGACAAAGCCTTTGACGAGATGGCAAAAACCGACGCTCTGATTATTGATTTGCGGGAAAACGGCGGCGGTTCGCCACGCGGTTCGCAATATCTCGCCAGCTATTTTTTCGATGAATCCGTTCAGTTGAGTTCGATTATCCGCCGCAACGGAAACGATTTTCCGGAAGAAAAATTCTCGACTCTCGCCAACATCAAAGGAAAAAAATATCTGAAAAAGCCGGTCTATATTCTCGTCAGCGGACAAACTTTTTCGGCGGGTGAAAATTTCGCCTACGATCTGCAAGCGTTGAAACGAGCCGTCATCACCGGCGAAATCACCGGCGGCGGAGCAAATCCGGGCGAAGAATTTCCGCTCGTCAAAGGAATGTTCGCCTTCATCCCGACCGGCAGATCATACAATTACATCACCAAATCAAACTGGGAAGGCAAAGGCGTGCAGCCCGATATCCCAACCAACGAAGCATTAGAAAAAGCCGTCGCCGAAATTAAAAAAAATCGCCGAAGTTCGACAAAATAACGAGGCAAAGGAATTTGTGAAAAGCGGAAGCGAATTTTTTCACGGAAATCTAAGGGCAAGCAGCTAAATTGACATTAACGATAGTTATGGAAAAAAAGAAAATGGAATTTAACCCAAACAACCCTGTTATCAAACTCTGTCTTCAAGCTATGGCAATGGAAGATACGGGCAAACCTGACGAAGCAAGCAAACTGTTTCTTCAGGCTTGGACGGAAGCGGCAAACGCCTTTGAAAAATTTACTGCGGCTTATTATGTGGCTCGACATCAAGAAAATGTTTCCGACAAATTGAAATGGCTGGAAACGGTTTTGGAGTTTGGATTAAAAATCAATAACGACACGGTTAAGTCGGCTTTCCCTTCGCTGTATCGTAACATTGCCGAATGTTATGAGGAGTTAGGCGACGTTGAAAAGGCAAAAAAGAAGTATGAATCAGCCGATTCGTTCAAGGAAAAACCGTCTGACAAAGGACCTTTTTATCACGGGACAAGAGCGGATTTGCAGGTTGGCGATTTGCTGACAGCGGGCGGCAAGTCCAATTACAAAACCGAACTCGTAATGAATCATATCTATTTTACGGCTTTGGCGAATGGGGCGGGACTCGCCGCCGCCCTGGCTAACGGCGATGGACGCGAGCGGGTTTATATCGTTGAGCCGACGGGCAGTTTTGAAAATGATCCGAATGTAACGGACAAAAAATTTCCGGGCAATCCAACCCGCTCTTATCGGAGTCAAGCCCCGTTGAAAATCGTCGGCGAAGCAACGGATTGGGTGCGGATAACGCCCGAAGAACTCCAAAAATGGCGGGAAAAACTGGCGAATAGCAAAGGAGAAATTATCAATTAACTGTGATGTTACGCATTTTTGCGGCATTGCGGTTATCAGCAACACACAGCGATTAAACGGATGGAACAAAAAAAATCGGAAAGCACGAAGACAAAACGAGAGAAATTTTCAATTCACCCGACTGCACGCAACTGTTGAGTATGTATGAGGACTTCTACCCGAAGATCGGGTTTGATCCGCCATGGGTCGGTTATTTTGTGGTTCGGGACGAAAGGGTCGTCGGCAGCTGCAGTTTTGTCGGAAAGCCGCAAGACGAAAAAGTTGAGATCGCTTATTGGACTTTCAAAGAATTTGAAGGACAAGGCATTGCCTCGTTTGCTTGCGAGGAATTGATCTCAATAGCCCTCCGGTCGGACCCGAATGTTACGGTTACGGCAAAGACCGCACCGGAGAAAAACGCTTCGACAAAAATTTTGGAAAAGAACGGCTTTATCCTTAACGGGATTGTGCAAGACCACGAAATCGGCGACGCCTGGCTCTGGATATATCAAAAGAACTCGTAGCGGGGATGAAAATCAGCTCTAGGAATCGGCCGAAAACGCGATGGACTTCGTCGCAACCGGCAGCGAGATCTATCACGAAAGGTGCCCGTAGACGCTCCGGCGTAGATCAGCAATTCGATGACACGGCACGTTTTGCTGCTATCATTGTTTACGTACGTTCTCTCGCGGCCCTGAAACTCGGAATTTTGTCCGACACACTCGGCCGGTCGTGTTTTCCGCCTTTTATTCCATCTTTCTTAATCTCAAACGCAACGCCTGGAGTTTGATAAACCCCTCGGCGTCGTACTGGTCATAGGCGCCGGCGTCGTCTTCGAAGGTCACTACTCGTTCTCTGTACAGCGAATTCGGCGATTTGCGGCCGGTGACGATGGTGTTGCCTTTGTAGAGTTTCAGCCGCACATCGCCGGAGACGGTTTCCTGGGTTTGGTCGATGAGTGAGCGGAGGATCTCGAACTCAGGGGCGAACCAGAAGCCGTAATAGACAGATTCCGCGAATTTTGTGCCTAAGCTGTCGCGGAGCCGCATCACTTCGCGGTCCATGGTGATCGATTCGAGCGCTCGGTGGGCAACCTGCAAAATAGTGACGCCGGGCGTCTCATAAACTCCTCGCGATTTCATCCCGACAAAGCGGTTCTCGACCAGATCGACGCGGCCGATGCCGTGTTCGCCGCCGATGTGGTTGAGTTTCGACAGCATATCGACCGCACCGTATTTTTCGCCGTCTATCGCCACGGGCTCGCCTTTTTCGAAAGACAAGACGATCTCTTGCGCCTTATCCGCGGCTTTTTCCGGCGATCTTGTCAGCAGGAAGATATCCTCCGGCGGAGCGGCCCACGGGTCTTCGAGGATGCCGCCTTCGTAGGAGATGTGCATCAGGTTGCGGTCCATTGAGTAGGGCTTTTCGGCGGTGGCTGTGACCGGAATTCCATGTTTTTGACAATATGCGATCAGATCAGCACGGCCCTTGAATTCCCAGTGGCGCCACGGCGCGACAACCTTGATATCGGGCTGCAATGCGTAGTACGTCAGCTCGAAACGAACCTGATCGTTTCCCTTGCCGGTGGCACCGTGAGCTACAGCATCGGCGCCTTCGCGCTGGGCGATCTCGATCTGCCGTTTTGCGATCACCGGCCGTGCGAGCGAAGTGCCGAGCAGGTAAACGCCCTCGTATAAAGCATTTGCCTTGACGGCGGTCCAGACAAAATCGCGAACGAATTCTTCGCGCAGGTCCTCGACATACAGCTTTGACGCGCCGGTCGCCTTGGCCTTTTCTTCGAGCCCGCTCAGTTCGTCGCCCTGGCCAACGTCGGCGCAATAGCAAACCACCTCGCAGCCGTAGGTCTCTTTAAGCCACAGCAGCATTGCCGACGTATCTAACCCACCCGAATAGGCGAGCACTACTTTATTGATCTTTTTCTCCATCAATTCATTTTCGCGTCCTTTCGCGTCGTTTGCGGGACTGCAGACGGCGTCATCTCTCCGGACCCAGTCGCTACCGCTCCCGGTTCTGACAAAGCCGTCCGCTTGCGTATAATCAAGCGTACAATTATAGGCACTTGCAAGAAAGATGACCAATTCCGAAAAACTTTGGGGCGGACGATTTACCGGAAAGCCGGACGAAACGTTCGCCGAGTTCAACCGTTCGTTCGGATTCGATGTTCGCCTTTTCGAGGCGGACGTGCGGGCAAGCATTGCGCATGCCCACGGGCTGCGTGGAGCGGGCGTATTGACCGACGACGAAACGGCCAAGGTTACGGGCGCGCTTCATACGCTGCTGCAGCTTGCGGCGGAAGATCCGAAATACCTCGATCTTGAATCGGAAGACGTTCATTCCTTTATAGAATCGCGCCTCGTCGAATTGGTCGGCGACCTCGGCAAAAAGCTGCACACCGGCCGGAGCCGTAACGATCAGGTCGCGACGGCGTTCAGGCTTTGGCTGCGGGACGAGATAGAGGAATTGTGTGCAAATGTGAGATCGGCTCAGGCCGCGTTGCTTGCCGCCGCCGAGCGGCATGCTAAGGCAGTGCTTCCAGGTTATACACACCTCCAGCGGGCACAGCCGGTAATGTGGGCGCACTGGTGCCTCGCGTATTTTGAGATGCTCGAACGCGATGTCGAGCGGTTGGCCGATGTTGCCAAACGCGTAAATGTACTGCCGCTTGGTTCGGCCGCGCTTGCCGGAACGAGCTTTAATATTGATCGCGAGGCCGTTGCAAGAGAGTTAGGTTTCGACGCCGTCTCTCGCAACAGCCTCGACGCGGTTTCCGATCGGGATTTCGCCGTCGAGTTTGTCGGCGCATGTTCTTTGATAATGGTCCACCTCTCGCGGCTGGCTGAAGACCTGATCAATTATGCGACGACCGAGTTTGGCTTTATTCAATTGAGCGACGCCGTTTCGACCGGTTCGAGCCTGATGCCGCAAAAGAAAAATCCCGACGCGCTCGAACTTATTCGCGGAAAGGCGGGCCGCGTCTTTGGCCACCACGCCGCCCTGCTTGCGACAATGAAAGGCCTGCCGCTGGCATATAACAAAGACATGCAGGAAGACAAAGAGGCGGTTTTCGACGCTCTTGACACGACGCGCATATGTCTTGAGGTTGCCGCGATCGTACTGAACAATCTGTCTGTAAACGAGTTCCGGACTCGCGAGGCGGCCGTGAAAGGCTATCTTAACGCGACCGAACTTGCCGATTATCTTGTAAAAAAGGGCGTTCCCTTCCGCACGGCACACGATACGGCCGGGCGCATAGTCCTGGCGGCGATAGAGATGGGCCGTGAGCTCCACGAAATGCCGCTCGAAAAATTATCGGAGATCTCAAAGGATATCGGGCAGGACGTATTTGAAGCGCTCAGCCTTGAAAAGACTCTCAACACAAAGGGCCAAACGGGCGGAACGTCATCGGCACAGGTTGCCGAGGCTCTCAAGGCTGCGAGAAAACGGGTGCATGGATAACGAATCACTTATTGATGGGATCAAGAACAACGAACTTGTGCGTTTTCTCGGCATAAAGGTTGTTGAAGCCGGTGCGGAACGCGTTGTCCTGACAATGGAAGTAACGCCAAAGGTGCACCAATACGTCGGGATAATGAACGGCGGCATATCGCTTTATCTGGCCGAGACCGCCGCGTCGGTCGGTGCTGTCGTTACCGCAGATCTGTCGAAGGTCACGCCCGTCGGTGTCGAGATAAACGCAAATCATATCCGCGCCGTCAGCAAAGGTTTGCTGACAATAACGGCAAGGCCGATCTTTGCCGGACGCACAATGGCTGTGTGGCAAACGGATATCGTCAACGAAAAAGGCAAGCTCGTTTGCACCTCGCGTTGTACGCTGCTGCTGCAGAAAACGGCCAGCGTTCAGGCAAGACTAAGGGGCATGGAAAATTTCACGGTTCAGAGGGGTCTGTTCGGCATCTCTCCACTGCGTTTACTCGCTATCCACCGAAAAAGGCCCAATATCATCCAAACAGTCGCGGCAATCTCCTTTGCAAATTCTTGGGCAAGAGTATTTCCATTGCATCATCGACCGTGACGATGCCGGCGATGTCGCCTTCGTCGTCGATGACGGGCAGGGCCAGGAGATTGTATTCCGAGATGGTCTGGGCCACCTCTTCCGCAGACTCTGACGGATGCGCAAATCGAAATTCGGTACGCATTACGTCTTCGAGCTTTTTCGTTGGATCGGCCAGGATCAGCGATCGCAGCGAGATAAGGCCGGACAGCTTCCAGGAGCCTTCTTCCTCGACGACGTACATGTAGTAGATCATATTCGGCGTCTCGGCCATCTCACGCAGTCGTCGGATCGCCTCGCCTACGGTCAGGTCCCTTGCAAATGTAACGAACTCGGTGGTCATCAGCCCGCCCGCGGTGTCGTGCTCATAGGCCATCAGCTCGGCAACGTCCGCCTTTTCCTCGTCCTCCATCAGGTCGAACAGCTCCTGGGCCTTTTCTTCGTCCATTTCATCCAGCACGTCGACAGCGTCGTCCGGGGACATCTCTTCGAGTATGTCGGCCGCCCGCTCTTCATCGAGTTCCTCAAGGATGCGGGCCTGTGCCTCGGTGGACATTTCCTCAAGCATGTCGGCGGCGGCCTCGTCGTCGAGGCTTTCGACGATCTCGGTCCGGTGGATCGGCGACAGCGTTTCGGCCAACTGGGCGATCTCGACGGGATGGAGCCGCGAGAGCTTATCTTTTGACGATTTCAACTGCACCGTCACCGTCGCGGTATCGGTCGCCAGATAGCCGACATCTGCCCAGTCGAGGAGCTGCACGGGCCTGTCAGTGCCGTAAAACCCTTTGGGCATAAGACGACGAACAAATCCCTGAAGGCTCACGTCGGCCCCGGCCACCCGCCATGCCTCGCCCGTATTTATCAGTTGTACATCATTCACCCGCACGACCCGCTTGCCGTCCACATCAATCAATTGGTTATCGAGCACATCTTTCCCAAGGAGCACTTCACCCTCGCGCCGCTCGAAAGGCGTCAGGTCAAGCATATCCGAACTCATCCTGGCGCCCTGTATTCCAAGGTCGGATATGTTGCGCCGCGAAATAAAGAAATTTCGACGGCGCAGCCGCGCAACAACGCCAATGACGGGAGGGTATTCATCGCTGCCGTATCTGACGAGCACGTCGCTGATCGACGCGATCTTTTCATTGCGGCTGTCGACGATCGGCCGGCCGAGTATCTGCGAAAGATAAAGCATTGCCCTAAAGATAATGCGGAAGCCCTTGCGGGGGCAAGGGCATTACAGGTTCAAATTCCTGGAACGATGCCTCTATTGACCGTTTGTAAAAAATAAGGCCGTAAAACGCGCCGGGCGAGATCCGGCGGCCCCACCTCCATAGATCAGCACAATAGTCGATAACCTGCGGACGCAGAATCGTCCGGCCCGATTCCCCATCGAATGAACAAGGTATTCTATCTTTCGATCCTGTTTCTGTCCCTATCCGCCGCAGCCTTTGGCCAAACGCGGACAATGGACAATTTTGACCGTTCACAAGGCGTTCCGGTCCATTATCCGCCGGCACCGCCGCGCATGCTGGTTGCGAAGAATGTACGCGGCCGGAAGGGCAAGGCGACCAAAAGCGGCCTCGTCAGGAAGACCGCGGATTCGCGCTACAAGGTTTCGGTTACCGACGGCCTGGCATCCCGCGAAGCACCCGTCCCGTCACGCCGCATGCTGACGATGGGCACCGGCACTCACTTGAAAGGTTTTACGACGGGAAATCCGGAGCACGATTCCTACATAGTGGAATCCAGCCGACGTTATGGGATCGACCCGCTCCTGATCTATTCTCAGATGCACCAGGAATCGTCGTTCAAGGTGAAGGCGACATCGCACAAGGGAGCAAGCGGCCTTATGCAGCTAATGCCCGCAACGGCCCGACGGTTTGGCGTAACAAAGATATATGACCCCAAGCAGAACGTCGACGCGGGCGTGCGTTATATGCGATGGCTGCTCGATACCTTTAGGGGCGACGTTGTTCTTGCACTTGCCGGCTACAACGCAGGCGAAGGCGCGGTCATGAAATACGGATGGAATGTGCCTCCTTACCGCGAAACCCGCGAATACGTCCGCCGCATCGCGGCACGTTACAACGCGATCTCGAACGGCCGCTACATCGACACGGCCCGCCGCGTCAACGGCGAGACGGCCGCCAAAATGGGGCAAAAGGACTCCCGTCCACTGACAGTTCTGGAGCCCGATACCCTTACCATCCGCCTGCCGGACGGCAAAATGATGCTTGTTAATCAATAAAAAAGATCGATCTTCTCCACTCGTCTAACAGACCTGAGGCCGGTGCCCGCAGCATCGGCCGTTTTTTTGTTCATATGGCTTAATGTATGATTCTCGTCAGGTCGGTATTGGCAGGGGCTTGGGATCAAGCCAAGGCCTTATTCCCCATAACTTCAAGATTCTATGTACTGTATCAAATGCGGCACCCCTAATTCTGATGAGGCGACGTTTTGCCGCAAGTGCGGCAGCGCGTTGGAACACGAGGAAGAAACCCGGATCGCGGCGCGGCCGCCGGGCGATGCGACTGTTCGGGGAGAGCCGATCTTTTCGATCACGCCTACGCTGAAGTTCGTCAAGGCAGGCTATGCGGGGTCCGTGATCGCGGCATTCCTTTTCGTCGCGCTGCTGACATTACTCCTGCCAGGCATCTGGTGGCTGATCGCGGTAGGCCTGGGGCTTCTGTTTCTTCTTGTGCCGGCATATTTTCACCTGAAGAAAAAGACGGTCCGTTATACGCTGACCGAAACGACGATCGAGATCGACAAGGGCCTGGTGTCGCGTTCTACTCAAAACGTGCCGCTTCGGCGGGTACAGGACGTAACCGTCTCGTCCAGTTTTATGCAGCGGCTTCTCGGTTTTGGCGATATCGTGATCGACAACGCGAGTGAAACAGGGTCCAAGGTGGTCCTGGACGACATCGACTCGCCGCGGAAATATGCCGATATGCTGCTTGAGCAGATGCGGCATCTCGACCGGTAGTTTGGCTATGAAGACCATTTTTGTAACCGGCGGGGCCGGCTTTATCGGATCTGCGTTTGTCCGGCTTGTGCTTGATGGGCAGCCGGATGCCGCGATCGTCAATTTCGACGCGTTGACCTACGCCGGCAATCTGGGAAACCTGGAAGGCATTGACGACACCCGGCATACGTTTATAAAGGGCGACATTTGCGATCGAGAAGCCGTTGCCGATTCTATTCCCGCGGGCTGCGATGCGATCTTTAACTTTGCGGCCGAATCGCATGTCGATCGGAGCATCCTTTCGGCAGACGAGTTCCTCCGCACAAATGTGTCCGGCACGCAGGTACTGTTGGACGCCGCTCGGGCTCGGAACGTGCGAAGATTCATCCAGATATCGACAGATGAGGTCCTTGGCAGCCTGCCCGACCAGAGCGATGAGCAGTTCACCGAAGCCTCGCCGCTACAGCCCAATTCGCCATATGCCGCGTCAAAGGCAGCCGCCGAGCTTATCGTAAGGGCCGCTCGGGAGACACACGGGATCGATACCGTGATCACAAGGTGCGGCAACAACTACGGCCCGCGGCAGTTTCCCGAAAAGCTGATCCCGCTGATGATCGCCAACGCATTGAACGACGAACCGCTGCCCGTTTACGGCGACGGCGGGAATGTTCGTGACTGGATCTATGTGGACGACCACTGCCGGGCCATTTGGCTGGCCTACGAGAAAGGAGGAGCAGGAGAGATATACAACATCGGGTCCCGAAATGAGCGGCGAAATCTCGACGTCGTCCGCTCGCTGCTTGATGCGCTGGGCAAACCGCATTCGCTTATCAGATTCGTGGAAGACCGCCTCGGCCATGACCGTCGGTATGCCATCGATCCGACAAAAGCTGAATCGGAGCTGGACTTTAGCCCGCTCGTTTCGTGGGAGCAGGGCCTGGCACTCACGATAGGCTGGTATCGCAACAACCCGGCCTGGATCGAACACATTCGGAGCGGCGACTACCGCGACTATTACGACTCTCTCTACGGCGAGCGGCTGCGGGAGCGGGCTTAGGCGGCGGGTACAGCGATACGCCTAAGCACGAATGACGGTTTTCGCTTTCTCCTCGCATTCATTTTGTGGTTAACCGTCCAAATATCCCGAAGATCAGGAGGAAAACGAGAATACAACGAGCGTTTATATGAGAGTGATCGTTACGGGTGCTGACGGAATGCTGGCACAAGCCGTGAAAAACCGTTGTCTCTCGATCGGTGACGATGTGGTTGCGTTGAATCGCGGCCAGTTGGATATTTCCGACCGCGAGCAGGTTTTTGCCGCAATAACGGCCGTATTGCCCGATGCCGTTATCAACTGCGCTGCTTTTACTGATGTGGACGGGGCGGAGGCAAACGAAGCCGCGTGCTATGCCGCGAACGCGGTTGGCGTCGAGAATCTCGCCTCGGCCTGTGACGCTTCGGGAGCCGTATTTGTTACTGTCTCGACCGATTATGTGTTCGACGGAACGCATCACGGCTTTTACACCCAGCGTGACACGCCGAATCCGCTCGGGGTCTATGGCAAGGCTAAGCGCGAGGGTGAGATCCGGGCATTCGCCATATATCCGCGATCGATCATTGTCCGTTCCGGCTGGATATTCGGTCATGGCGGGACGAATTTCCTGAGCAATATTCCACGGCTCCTCGGCGAAGGAACACCGATCAAAGCTATCGCCGATTCATACGGAACGCCGACGTTCGCTGATGATCTTGCGATTCGATTGAGGGAACTGGCCGCAGCCGATCTGCCGGGAGTTTATCATGTTACAAACGAAGGTTCTGGGTGCAGTTATTTTGGTTTCGCTGAGAAAATATGTGAGATCGGCGGGTTCGACCGGGGCCTTTTGCAGTCGGCGTCTTACAAGGACCTTCAACGGCCCGCCCCGAGGCCGGTCAGTTCGAAGCTTGCCTGTCTGATAAGCGAAAGACTTGGGTTCGAGCGGATGCGCAATTGGGAAGCGGCGCTAAAGGATTATCTCGGTCTGTTCGACAACACAGGTCAGAACCGGCGGGCGTAGCCGCTGGTTTACCGACCCAGTTTAACTCAACGTCACGAAGTATAAGCGGGGGCATGAGGGAATTGGCCTTTGAACACAGGGTTTTCGACCAAATGCGTTCAGCCAGCGGCTACGGCCGCTGATTCCGACACATCAGGCCCCGTTCGACTTGTGATTCGAGCCGGTCTCTTCGAAATACGGTGTTGCGGTATCGGCTTCGCTCTTGCCGTAATAGTCGTAATAGCCGCTCCCGTAGTAGTCGTATTCGACGGAGTTCGACTTGACGCCATTTAGCACCACACCGTATATCCGAGCGCCAATATTCCCCAGACGCTGCCTAAAGCGCCGCATCAAATGGACCGAGCTTTTGCCGGCCATGGCGACAAGGACAACGCCGTCAACCAATGTCGAAAGAATGGCTGCATCAGTAAACGAGATCGCCGGCGGCGAATCGATGATAACGTGCTTGTAGCGGCCCTTCAGAAACTGCAAAAGCTTCTTCATTTCGTCCGAACTCAATAGCTCGGCCGGGTTCGGCGGAATCGGCCCGCTGGTGATGACGCGGAGTTTGGGCAGCCCCTTGCATCGCTTGATAAGGTGATCAACGCTAGGCTCGCCGGACAAATAATTCGTCAGCCCTTGTGTGTTCTCCAAATCGAAATACGAATGGAGCCTCGGGCGGCGAAGATCACAGTCGATGATAACGACGTCCGCGTCGGACTGGGCCAGCGTGATCGCGGTATTGATCGCGGTCGTCGTCTTGCCCTCGGACGGCTGGGACGAAGTCACGAGAATGGCTTGCGGCGGTTTGCCCGCCGATGAGAACAGGAGCGAGGTGCGCAGGTGGCGGTAGGCCTCGGCCATCGGCGAATGGCGCTCTTCCAGCGTCACTATCGATGTAGCCGGAAGTTCGTTCCCGTTCTTTGCCATCAGGCTGAGTCGGCGTTTCTCGCTCAAAGCGTGATGCGGGATCAGGGCAAGGGTCGGCAGGCCCAAATGCCGACCGATGTCCTCCGAGGTCTTGACCGAATCGTCGAGATAGTCCATCAGGAACGCCAGCCCAATACCGGCCGCAAGCGATAACAAGAACGCTATCATTATGTTCCGTTTTCGCTGCGGCCCGACCGGCCCGCCCGGAGGGATCGCCTCGGCCGCGATCTTGATATTATCGGGTGTACTGTTGGTGATGGCTAGCTCCTGCTCCTTTAGCCGCTGAGTGTAAATATCAAGCAGGTTGCGATTGGTATCAATGCTCCGCTTCAGCGTGATCAGCCGGGTCTGTGCGACACCCTGAATATTGGCCAGCCCTGCCTCTCGGTCATAGGCCGCCTGGGCTTGGGCCTCTTCCCGCCGTTTCGAGTCAAGCTGCGACCTCATCGAAACCAGCGCCCCAGTTACGGCTTCCTTGTCTACAGCCTTTTTGTCGGTTTCGATTATCGCCGAGACCTCTTTCTCCGTCTTTTGGCGCGCGTCCTTCAATGCCTGGATACGCTCAAGTTTCTTCTGGACCTCGACGTACTCTTCCGTATATTTTACCCGGAGTTCGGCAAGCTCCGTTTCGGCCGCCTGCACCTGTTTATCGATACTCCGGATGTCATCCTGAAGCTTGGCCTTCCGTTCCGTCGCAAGCCTAACAGCCTCCTGATAGATCTTGCTCTCGGTCAGTTCCGGGATGCTGGCACCTTCCCCCCGATTGTTGGCCGCCACCGCCGCGTTATAGCGTCCCTCAAGCTGGCGCCGCTCTTCCATCGCCTTCATCCATGTCTCGCTCAGGCCCTGCAGCCGGCTGGCCGAAAGCTCCTGGCCTTTTTCAGCCAGCGGAAGATTGCTTTCCCTCATAAACGAGATAAGCTCTGCCTCCTGGCCGCCGATCGCGTTCTCCAGCTCGACGATCGATTTTGCCAGATCATCCTTCGCTCGGATCGCGCCCTCCATTTCACGCTTGGCATCCTGGACCCTGAACAACTCGGCGACCCGGTTCGCAACACTTGCAGCGAGTTTGGGGTCGGTGGTGGTAACGCTTACATCTACGAGATTCGTCCGCTCCCGCTGTTCGACCATCAGGCCGCCAAGGAGTTGGCCCGCGTACCTCGCCGCCCGGCTTTCTTCCTCCGGCGTGAGGTTCGGACGGTTCTCATTGGTCTCGTCGGCAACCTCGGTTATCACGGGGAGGGATGCTGGCTCGGCATTATCCGATCTTTCACTCGAAAAGATCGACCGAAAGGCCGCCCCGATCCCGCCCGATCCGCTTTTGAACAGGTCGGGGTTGTGATAGAGGCCAAGATCGAGGACCACATCACGCATCAAGTCAGAGTTCTGAAGAAGTTTGAGCTGCGTATTGTAATAATTCGCGTCCTGGCCGAAGTTGATGTTGATCGAATCCTTTGAGGTGACCTTAGGCCGCCGCGGCTCAATGAGCATCTGTGTCGTTGCCCGATACTCCGACGGCAGCTTGTACATATACAACGCAGCACCGGCCGTCACGATCAACGTGAGCACGATTATCCACGGGAGCCGCTTGAGAACAACATCGACATACTGCCTGATCGTACGTCGTCCCTGCACCGCCTCGTCGTCATAGTATGCCGAGTAGGATGCCGGGTAATCGCCGTGGGCTTCTCTTACAACCGCCCCCTTGGGTAAGGGGGTTAACCGCTGATCTTCTTCCATACCGCCTAAAAATTACTGTAAACCGCTTGAAAACTACTACAAAATTACTCGCCGTCCAATCTCGGTGCGTAACCCTTGCTTATACCACACTCGGCGTTGAATTTCACGCTATTTCCGCTGTCTCTTGTCGGACATCGTTCCGCCGGTGGCCCCCTTTTTTGTCGACCGCGGTTCGCAAATGTTATAATTTCTGTTTGCTTATTTCGTGAATTTTAGTACTAAACAGGCGTATATGACCGCACTTTCCGCAAACGGGCGCTCAGAAGTGATCCATGATTTCGATCTTGGCATTGCGGGGTTCAGATATTCCGATCTTTTTGACGCCGGAAGGCTTAAGGATCTGGCCGAAAAGTTCTACGACGACCTTTCGGAAAAGGACCCACTGATCCACACGGCCCTGACAAAATATATCGCGGCCCGCGGCACGGGTTATGAAAAGCGGGTCGAAGCAAAGATACTGACCGACGCCGCACCATACCTATCGGAATTCGTCGCTCGGATGTTTGGAGTTACCAGCGAACGGGCAGAGCTTGAAAATCACATCCTCGAGCAGAATCCGATATGGAAATACAAATTCTTTGTCCAGCGACGGGCGATCAAGCAATTCTCAAAAGAACAGCTTGCCGAAATGCCCGTTTACGAATTGAATCAGGCGTTAACTGAGCTTCGGTACAAGTCTTTTGACGAAACGATTGTCCACGATGAAGAACTTGCGGTCGCCAGCGTCGCCGCGCGGCTGCTTGAAGCGGAAGAATCGCTCACAAAGGAACTCGACCGCGCGGAAGAGGTCCAACAGACGCTGAACAATCTCCACAAGGCCGTTGATGAGCTGAAAGATAAGACATTCGGCAAGATATTCTCCGAATTTGTTTTGAAGATCGACGCGGCCGGCGATCTGCTGATCGTTAAGGCGGCGTTGATGCTGCTCGAGGCCTGGTCGGCGAATGAGTTTTATAAAAAGGAGAAACGCTGGGCCGCATTCAAGGTGCCGCACGCATTGGACTACCAGAACCTTGTGCATCTGATCCATCCCGAAGCGAAGCTGCACAACATCATGCGCTCGGCCCCGAACGAGCTTCGCCGCCGCGACGGATTCAAGCTGACCGACGACCGAGGCACGACTCGCGATTCGCTGTTCGAGGTAGACTACTGCATGATCTGCCACGAACGGGACAAAGATTCGTGCCGCACAGGCCTGCATGAAAAGGACGGCTCGGTAAAGCGTAACCCGCTTGGGATCAAAGAAGAAGGCTGCCCGCTGGATGAGCGCATCTCGGAAATGCACCTGCTCAAGAAACAGGGCGATCCGATAGGGTCGCTCGCGATCGTTGCTATCGACAACCCGATGTGCGCCGGTACCGGCCATCGCATCTGCAACGATTGTATGAAGGGATGCATTTTCCAGAAGCAGGACCCGGTGAATATTCCGCTCGCCGAAACCCACACGCTGACCGATGTGCTGAACCTCCCGTACGGGTTCGAGATCTATACGCTGCTCTCTCGCTGGAACCCGCTCAACGCCGAACGGCCGTACCCGCTGCCATACAACGGCAAGAACATAATGGTCGTCGGCCTGGGGCCGGCAGGTTACACGCTTGCTCATTATCTGCTGAACGAAGGGTTCGGCGTTGTCGGCGTTGACGGCCTGAAGATCGAGCCGCTTCCCGGCGAATGGATCGGAAAGGCTGACAGCTCACAGCTGACAGCTGACGGCTGTACTCCAACTTCTTCCTGCCCCAAACCGATCCGAGATATTTCAGAGATCACCGAGCAGCTTGATGAACGAATCCTGTCGGGCTTTGGCGGCGTTTCTGAGTATGGGATCACCGTCCGCTGGGACAAGAATTTCCTCAATATGATGCAGCTGATGCTCTCGCGGCGAAAGCGCTTCAGGGCGTACGGCGGCATCAGGTTTGGAGGCACGCTGACAATCGAGGATGCATGGGCATTCGGTTTCGACCACATCGCGATCGCTACAGGAGCGGGGCGGCCAACGATCGTGCCGATGAAGAACAATCTCATCCGGGGAATCCGCCAGGCGTCGGATTTCTTGATGGCACTGCAGCTAACCGGTGCGTTCAAGAAGGACACGCTTTCCAATTTGCAGGTACGCCTGCCTGCCGTAGTTATCGGCGGCGGCCTGACCGGCATCGACACCGCGACTGAGCTTTTCGCCTACTATCCGATCCAGGTCGAGAAGATGCTCGAAAAATACGAGCAGGTCATTGCCGAATTCGGCGAAGAGAAATCGCTTGAAAAATTCGACGAAGAAGAACGCGGCGTATTAGCCGAATTCCTGGAGCACGGACGCCTCGTCCGCGCAGAAAGGCAGCGTGCGGCGTCAGCCGGCGAAGAGCCAAACTTTATTCCGCTTGTCCGCTCATGGGGCGGCGTTTCCCTGATCTATCGCAAGCGTTTGCAGGATTCCCCGGCATATCGGCTGAATCATGAAGAAGTGCAAAAGGCTCTCGAAGAAGGTATCGATTTCGTCGAATGCATGAACCCGGCTGAGGCCGTGCCGGATGAGTACAACGCGGTCAAGGCTTTGATGTTCGAGCGGCTTGAATACGTACCCGACACCGGAAAGTTCCAAAAGACCGGCGAAATGCATGAATTCCCCGCCCGAACAGTTTGTGTGGCCGCGGGAACCTCGCCGAACGTGATCTATGAAAAGGAAAAGCCGGGAACCTTCCAACTCGACGAATGGCGTCAGTTTTTCCAACCATATCGCCTGACAAAGGACGCTGACGGCGAATTTCACGTCGTCCCGGCGGAGAAAAATGAGACCGGCTTTTTTACGTCCTACGAGCACGAAGGCAAATTCATCACGTACTACGGCGACAATCATCCGAAGTACGCCGGCAACGTCGTGAAGGCCATGGCATCGGCCAAGCACGGATACAAGAAGGTTGTTGAGCTGTTTGACGGAACGCGGACACTCATGTCCGCATCGCCGGTTCCTCCGGCGAGAGAATGTCCCGACGCCGAAGCGGCATCGGTGCGGACAAGAGTGTCAGCGCTCCATGCCGGCGATTCATTCGACAACCTCGTCGCAACACTCGACGAACAGCTCCGTGCATATGTCGTCAAGGTCGAACGCCTAACCCCGACGATCGTCGATGTTGTGGTAAAAGCTCCTCTGCAGGCGAGAAAATTCGAGCCTGGCCAGTTTTACCGGCTGCAAAATTTCGAGACTACCGCGCCTGTCATCGAAGGCACGCGGATGCTGATGGAGGGCCTCGCACTGACCGGCGCGTGGGTCGATGAAGAAAAAGGCCTGCTGTCGATGATCGTCCTCGAAATGGGAACGTCGTCACGGCTGTGCTCGCTGCTTCGCGAGGGCGAGGAGGTCCTCGTCATGGGCCCGACCGGAACGCCGACCGAGATCCCGCAGAACGAAACCGTCCTTCTCGCCGGCGGCGGGCTAGGCAATGCCGTGCTCTTTTCTATCGCGCGGGCGCTTCGCGACAACAACAACCACGTCATCTACTTCGCTGGATACAAAAACGGCGAGGACCTGTTCAAGCGACAGGAGATCGAGAAAGCGACCGATCAGGTAATCTGGGCCACCGACTTCGGCAAAGAGATCCGCCCGATGCGGCCGCAGGATTCGCATTTTCGCGGCAACATTGTCCAGGCAATGGTCGCCTATGCCGAAGGCCGCTTCGGCCAAACGCGGCTGAGCCTGAAGGACGTCGATCGCATCATCGCCATCGGCTCCGACCGAATGATGAACGGCGTCCGCGAAGCCCGGCACGGAGCGCTAAAGCCCTACCTAAAACAAGAGCATATAGCCATCGGCTCAATAAATTCCCCGATGCAGTGCATGATGAAAGAAGTCTGCGCCCAATGCCTCCAACGCCACGTCAACCCGCACACGGGCGAGGAATTTTTCGTTTTCTCCTGCTTCAACCAGGACCAGCACCTCGATTTCGTCGATTTCAAAAACCTAAACGACCGCCTGCGCGCCAACAGCATCCAGGAAAAACTCACGAATATGTGGCTCGATATGGCGTTCGGGCGGGATGAGTTTAAGAGACTCTATGGACAAACCGTGTCATAATTGATTCATTCTGAAGAATATACTGCTATGGAAATGACACTAGAACTTGATGAAGATGTAGAAGCTGCCATTCAAGAGATTCTAGAAAATGAACCTGACAGATCGTTCGAACAGGTTGTCAACGAGTTGTTTCGAATTGGTCTTTCCGACTATGTTAGTTGGCGATGATGACCTACGCTCGATTTTAGCAAGCTCCAATTAAGGAGAAATAGCTGAGCGGCGCGAGCAACTCTCGCCAGAACCGATCGCGATCTACGCCGGGGAAACTAAGTCTCCAACCCGTTGACCAGAACTATTGCACAAGATAATTAGACACGGTCCACGTACCGTCCTTTTCCTGCGTGAAGCTTACGAACTCGACGCCCGAGTGGTTGTCGAATTCGCTTTGATAACGGAAGGCCGCTCCCGCTCGGTCCGACTTGCCAGGCAATGAACCGGTTGTGGTGATCGCGATCAATTCGCGTGATTTCAGTTTACCCACGCCCTGATGTGCCGCGGAGCAATACTCCAGCCATTGACTTTCTTTCACCGCCTCTCGCGAAATCGAGGTAAGGGATCGGTAACTCTCGCTACACTTCCGGTCTCCCCAAAGGCCAAGCCAGTTTTCCGCTACCTTTTTGATCAGTTCGATATTCTTGTCTGCCTGGGGCGTTTGTGTTTTCGGAACGAATTTTATCGAGTTCATCAGTTTCTCGAACAACAGCTTGTCTTCTTTCTTGTAAAGAACCTTCGAAATATGCAGATCGACCCAATATCCTTTATCGACGTATTGGGCGTACATGTCCTGCATCTTTAGCGGCTGACCCATCGCTTCCGGGCGAAAGAACTCGAAATAGCTGAACTGTCCAAACCTGGCTTTGTTCAGGTTTTCGAACTTTCCCCAAGCGGGATTGCCGGCATTCAAAACCAAATCGCGGCAGTCGTCGCTCGTTTTACATTTCTCGGCAGGCTCGATGTAGAACGAGATGTTGAGTTGCTCCTTGTTCGGATACAGCAGGAAATAGGCACCACGGGGTTTTACGCCGACTTGCTTGATGTCAAGACCGCCCCCCTCAATGACGATATCCCAGGGAGCGTCAACGGCGGTGAGCCTTACCGAATCCTGAATCTTTGTTTGCGCTTGAATCGTTTGCGCTTGAAAGGAAAGCTGTAGGAAGAGAACGAGTGTTGCGGCAAAGATGAGCTTCATCACTTAATCACAGGACAAAAACACTACTGTCAACCGACAAAATCACGGACCCAAATAACCTCAACCGCGATCACGGAACGTGCACATGTGCTAACGGAATTGTCCGAATTGTCCGAGCGAATCCTTTGCTGTAATCCGATATCCGAAAATCCATGCATGAAGAGCGTATCCGATTTGATACATAGCTGGCAAGAAGATTTTGGCAAGTCAAGCGAATATATCCGATTGGACCCTTCCGGCCATATCGCCGCGACGATTCTTGATCGGCATTGACGCGCCTTAGCCGGCCTTCATCGGCGTAGTGTGAAGTTCCACACCCAATGCTCGCAGCAGTCGAAGGACGGTGTCATATCTCGGCTTTGCTCCAGGGGCGATTGCCTTATACAGACTCTCGCGTCCGAGCCCTGCGTCTTTTGCCAGCCGGCTCATGCCGCGCGCTTTTGCTACGTCTGAGATTGCCATAAGAAACACGTCAGGGTTAGGATCTTCGAGAGCGGCATTTAGATACTCGGCGATCACCACCTCATTGTCTAGATAATCAGCGGCCTCAAATTGTTTTATCTGACTCATAATTCTTGTCCAGCTCTTTTAATATTCGCTTTGCCGCGCGTATGTCGCGCTTTTGCGAAGACTTGTCGCCGCCGCAAAGGAGAAGGTAAATTAATTTTCCTCTACGGCAGTAATACAGGCGATATCCCGGCCCGAAATGTATTCGCATTTCGGAAATTCCTTCGCCGACTGGCTCACAATCGCCAAAATTGCCGGCTTCAGCCGATCGAACCCGGGCGAGAACACGGGCCTTCGCCACCTGATCTCATAACTTTTTCAACCATTCGTCGAACTCAGAAGTGCGAAGAAATGTGTTCATACTTAGTGAATCCGAGTAGATACAAAGTTGGCAAGAGCATTTTAGGTCATGCGTGGGAAACGACAGCCTCTACGATTCCAACCACATCGCCGCGCCGATTCTTGATCGGCATTGGTGAAACATATTTCAGATCGTCATTCGATAAAATTCCAAGCTGACGCAGAACTTCAACAGCCACAACGGGCCTCGCGCGGTGGTCGTCGCCGTCTTCGATCTTTAGGGCGATGCCGAGGCCGTTTGGGTGTTTTTCGGACGGAAGGACGCCGCAGACCCAGACGCCGTCGGCGCCTACTTTTGAGATGATGCGGCCTTCAGCAGCTTGCATGAGCATTGTGTCGAGGCGGTAGTTGCCGCCGATCAGCTCGGGGAACTTTGTCATTGCGGACACGACCCGGGCGGCGGCTGAACAGGCCGCATCGGCGAAACTGTCGGGCGGTGAGATAAGGTTCAGAAAAGAGCGGGCCATCGCCGTAACAGGGACCGCGAAATTCGGCGCGGAACAGCCATCGATAGCGGTGGCGATCTCGCTTTCGGGTACTTCGGCAAAATCGGCGACGGTTTTCAGGATCGCCTGCTGAACGGGATGATCAAGGGCGTCGTAGTTAGCGAGGTCGGCGTCGAGGTGTTTTGCCAGCGCGAGCATTGCGGCGTGCTTGCCGGAGCAGTTGTTGTGAAGCTGGTTCGGATGCTCGCCCGCTCGCAGCATCCGCTCGGTTTCTTTTTCAGAGAACGGCAGGTGTGCCCCACAGCGAAGATGTGCTTCTGTCAACCCGATGCGTTCGAGCATCAGTTGAGCGATGCGGACATGTCTCGTTTCGCCCGAATGCGATGCGCACGCGAGTGCGATCTCTTCTTCTGAGAATCCGAATGCATCCGCCGCTCCGCCGGCGACAAACGGCAGAGCCTGGAACGGTTTCGCCGCGGAGCGAAAGAAAGTGACGGTTTGCGGATCACCGGCCGACGCTAACGTGTTCCCGCCGCCGTCAATGACGATCAGGTGCCCGCGGTGGACAGATTCAACGGTATTTCCGCGGATGACTTTTGCTAAAATTTCGGCAGCCATAATATGAAAGATCTGAAGATTTCTTGCCGCGGATTTACGCAGATAAACGCGGATCTGGAAGAACTCTGGGCGAAACTCGAACCCGCCGATTCTCCGAAAACCGCGTAGTCCGCGCAAACCGCGGCTAAAAACTCTCACGCGGAGGCGATCATCTCCCTCGCATTTTCCCGCGCAGCATCTGTGATCTTCTCGCCGGCCAGCATTCGCGCGATCTCCTCTATCTTTTCGGCCGGGCCGAGCTCGCGAACGGCGATCGTTGTGTGGTCTTTCTTCATCGATTTTTCGATAAGGAAGTGCTTATCCGCTTTTGATGCGACCTGAGGTTGGTGCGTCACGCACAGGACCTGTTGACCGGAAGCCAAGGCCTTCAATTTAAGGCCGACCGCTTCTGCGACACGGCCGCCGATGCCTGCGTCGATCTCGTCGAAAACGGCGGTGTTCGCCGTGCGGTCGTTACCCGCCGTTGTTTTCAGGACCAGCATCAGCCGTGAGGCCTCGCCGCCCGACGCGATCCGCGCCAGCGGCTTCGGCGCTTCACCTGGATTGGCCGAGAAGAAAAACTCGACCCTATCAATACCGTTCGCTGAAAAGGCGGCGGAATCTTCGTTCGCTAACTCTGGTGCATCGACTCTAACCTCAAACTTCGCCTTTTCCAACGCGACCGCTTTGAAGTTCGCTTCAACGGCCTTTGCGTATTTCGTCGCGGCAGCTTTCCGTTTGTCGTGCAGTTTCATCGCCGCGGCAAGATACTCGCCGCGCCGCACCACCAACTCTGCCTGAAGCTCCTTTTCACGAAGTTCAGAAGTCTCTATCTTCTCAAGCCGCTCCTCAGATTCCATCAAATGCCCCAGCACGCTCTCGATCGAGCCGCCGTATTTTCTGGTCAAGCGCGAAATTTCGGCAAGCCGGTTTTCGATCTCTTCAAGACGTTCGGGAGAAAACTCAAGGTGCGCGGCAAAGTCGCGGGCGGTGATGGCCAGGTCCTCGATAACGGCCAGCGCGGTTTGGATACTCTCGACGTAGTCGCCGAACCTCGAATCGTACGCCGCCAGATCTTCGATCTTTTGCAAGGCCTTCCGCAGCGTGGTCACTGTCGAACTCTCGTCCTCGTAGAGCAAAGAATAGGCATCGCCGCTCAAAGCCGAGAGTTTTTCGACGTTGTTCACCCGGCGTTTCTCTTCCGACAATTCCACGTCCTCACCCGGACGAATGCCAGCTCGTTTTATCTCGTCGATCTGGAATTTCAACATGTCCAAAAGCTGCAGCTTCTCGGCCTCGCTCGTGCGGAGTGACGACAGCTCATTGCGCGTTTCGCTCCATTTTCGGTAAGCCTCGGCATTTTCCCGCCGCTCCTTTTCAACAGATGCAAAGCCGTCGAGCAAATCCAAATGGCCGGCCGGTTCGAACAGAGTCGACTGTTCGCCCTGCCCATGAATGGCCACGAGAAATGGCCCGATCTGCTTCAGAGCCGCCTGAGTGGCGAGCTGGCCATTGATAAAAATGCGGTTCTTCCCCGAAAGCGAAAGTTCGCGACGGACGATCAGTTCGACATGCTCACCAGCTTCCAATTCGATCCCGGTCGAATCGCAGAGCCGCCGCAGTTCGGCGCGCGCGGGTACGTTAAAAAGCCCCTCGATCTGTGCGGAATCATGTCCCGCCTTTATCAGATCGGACGAAACTCGCCCGCCGGTCAGCGTTCCAAGACTGTCCACCACGATCGATTTACCCGATCCTGTTTCACCCGTGAGCAGGTTCAGCCCTTCGCCGAACTCGATCTCGATCTCATCAATAAGCGCAATGTTTTTTACTTTCAGAAATTCGAGCATCTCGTAAGCTCAAGAGGCAGAATTGTACATTCTACATTGTAAATTACTGATTGAGATTGGATTAAGATGACGGTCCAGTGAAACTCAATGTCTAATCTACAATGAATAATTGGGAATTGAATCTACTTCTTCGGAACAACGTTTTCACCCTTGAGCCATTTGCCGAGAGAAAAGATGGCATCCGGCGGAAACGACTTTTCCAGGTCGGCGACAGTCCAATCGATTTGGCGGTCCTTCCGATAGAAAAGAATCTCACCGAAATGTCCGGCCGCCAATGGCTGAAACCGTCCGACAGCATAAAAGCCGCTGGCATCATATTCCTCAAGGCCGGCAATCGCTGACAGGTCGCCAATGCTTCTGATCACCGTCGGTGCGGCAAATTCCTCACGCCGACGCGAGGTGTTGGCACCGATGCTGGCGATCAAAAATTCTACGCTTTTCCTATTGTCCGGCCCAACCTTGACCACCGGCAATGTGGCGCTCCGGAAAATAAAGTCCATCAACCGGCCCGAAGAATTATTCGGGAGCAATTCATAAGCTACGGGGCTGACGCTCTTTTCGCTGCCGTCGGCAAGTGATCGCAGGGCCGTCGCGATCGCAATGAAGTTCATCTTCACCAGAAACATCTCGGACTTGCCGTAAAGAGCACCGGTTTCGATCAGGATCACCGGCGTGCCCCAGGCGGAAAAGTTGTCGCCAAAGGCAGTTGCCGTAAATTCATCATCATAGCGGCCGATGTGTCCCGGGATAAATGGTTCAATGGCCTTGATCATTTCCGACACCAGCCGCTTGTTCCGTTCGTGTCCCTCGCTGGTCGTTTTCTTTTCATCACCGTAAACGACGAGCAATGAGATCGCGGCCTGCTTGTTTGTCGCGCCCACTGTTGTGAGCGCGTTCTGATTGTGGAGGTTAAAGCCAATGTTTGGCGACCACTCGTCACGCAGTCGTTTTAGTAGCCGCGCCTCGGGCGATTTGAGATTCAGGGCATCACGGTTGATGTCCAGGCCCTGGAGATTTCGGCGGATGTACTGTTCTGTTCCGTCGGGGTTCAGCATCGGAACCGCCCTGACCGTGATCGCATTCGCGATCCTTTTCACCCAATCCTTATCATGGTTACGACGCAGTATTGCGAACAGATCTACAAGGGCCGAGGTCGCGGTCGGCTCGTCGCCGTGCATCTGCGACCAAAGGAATACTTTCAGCGGCCCTTTGCCGAACTCAACCTGGTAGATCTCTTTGCCAGCGACGCTTCGGCCAACCTCATTGACGGTGATGCCCGAACCATTCAGGCCGTCAAGATACTCCTTCAAGTCCGTATGCCTCACGTTCGAGGGCAGAATGCTGGAGACGTGTTCCCTTTCCCAGATATCACCAAACTCCGCCGGTGTTTGTGCATCGATCATTGCGACTGACACAGTTATAACGAATAGGGAGAGGAAAATGGCTAAACGCATAATACCTAAGATATTCGCAATTGGCGCCATCTTCAAATAATGCAGGCCGGAAACGCGGATAATTGTCCGGTGAACTTAAGATTTCGCGCTCCCGAATAGAACCCGCAGGACCTCAGCAACACTCCACGCTTGGGCAAAGCAACCGCGGGGAGCGTGCGGCGGGTCGGCGTCGAAAATTTCAGAGATCTGCCCTATCCCGGCGTTACATATGTGAGTCTTAAAGCCAGCGACAATTTCTTCTACTCGTTTCTCAGTCGCGGCACTGCTGCCGTACACCTTTCGATAGGCCTCCACAAACGGCCCGATCAGCCAGGCCCAAACGGTTCCCTGATGGTAGGCCGAGTCGCGCTCAAACGGCGAACCGAGATAGACAGGGCAATACCGCGGGTCGCTCGGCGACAAAGATCGAAGCCCGACTGGCGTCAGCAGATCGCGCTCGACAGTCTTGACCACCCCGGCGGCACGCTCCTCGTCGAGCATCGAATGGTGAAGCGAGACGGCTAGTATCTGATTTGGCCGGATAGATGGATCCCTCGAGCCGTTCTCGACAACGTCGTATAGGCATTTCTCTTCCTCATTCCAAAACGCGCCGTTAAAGCTGAGCCTACACAGCTCCGCCATCGAGCGATAACGGCCGGAATCGGCTCCATCGCCAAATGTTTCCGCAAGTCGAGCGATGGTCATAAGGGCGTTGTACCAGAGTGCCTGGATCTCGACTGCCTTGCCTGTCCGCGGAGTGATCACAAGATCGCCGATCTTGGCGTCCATCCAGGTCAACTGAACATCGGGTGTTCCGGCGTAGAGCATCCCGTCCGTGTCAACATGAATGTTGTACCGCGTTCCCCGCAGGTGCCACGCGATAACGTCGGTAAGCTTTGCGTAAATGTGCTCTCGCACAAATTCGGCATCACCCGAATTTTCAATGTAGGTTCGCACCGCTTCGAAATACCAAAGCGTGGCGTCGACCGTGTTGTACTCGGCCTCGCTGCCGGCATCGGGAAACCGGTTAGGGATCATTCCCTCGGAGATATGTTTTGAAAATTCGAGCAGAATATCGCGAGCGATATGCGGTCGCCCGGTTGCCAGGGCCAGGCCGTTGAGGGCGATCATGGTGTCGCGGCCCCAGTCCGAAAACCACGGATAGCCCGCAATGATCGTGTGTCCCGAACCGCGCGAAACAATGAACTGGTCCGCGGCAAGAACAAGCTGTTTCTCGAACTCCGACCTGACGGCGGCCCGATTGATCAGCCCTCTCCGCCGCTCTATCTCGCTCGCTTCGAGTGCCTCGTAGTCGAGTTCCGGGACGTCCCCAGTACCCGCCAAAACAACCGCCGGCCGATCGCCCAGATCGAAGGCGATCTCAAACGGTTGATACAGGTCCTCGGTGAAGTCGAATCCGCGTTCTTTTTCAAGGGCATACTCAAAATTCTGGTACCAATGGCCTGTGTCGAGCGTCTCCGATCCGTTGTGATCAATGATCAGTTCAACGTCGCTGGTCGTTGAACGTATTGACACTTTGTTTCCCCGAACGGAATGGTAGAACTCGGTTGAAGCAGATTCGTGCTGCAAACTGTGATAATCGACGAAAGACAGCAGCGGTCGCAGAATGAGTTTGATCCGCTCACGCCGTTCTTCCCGAAGTGTCCACTGAATCACGGTCGCGTTAGAGCCATGCACCATGAAGATGCGCTTTTCGATGGCAAGATCATCGATCTCGTATGTCCATATCGGAAAAGGATCGAGCCGAAACTCTCGAAGAAATTGATAGCCTTGCGGATCGACAACGCCCGCGAATTGATTTGATGAAAGGTCGAACTTCTGCCCCCCGATCTCAACGGTCTCCTCAAACTTGGAAAGCATCGTAAGCCGTCCAAGCGGAGGCGTCACCGCGGCGGTCAAGAGCCCGTGATATCGCCGCGTGTTCGCCCCGGAGATAGTCCCGGACGCGAAGCCGCCGATGCCATTGGTCTCAAGCCACTCGCGGCTTGACGCCGCCTCAAAGTTGCTGCAGATCGTTCGATCGAATTTGATCATTGCCAATCATTATCGCTTATGCCGCCCTCAATGTTTCGGGCTGCCGGTTCAAAGCGCCAGATAGAGACGCTCCGTCTCCGACACCATCCGGTCGAGCGAGAACTTCTCACGGGCCATTTGCGAGGTTTCCCGAGAGATCCGACGGCATTCGTCCGGATCGGCTATCAGTCCCGAAAGTCTTGCGGCCAGCGCGACCGGATCGCCTATCGGCACGCGAAGGGCTTCATCCGCGATCAAGGCGCGAGCTCCGTCAGTGTTGGTGGCAACAACGGTCGTTCCGCAGGCCATTGCTTCGAGAATGGCCATCCCAAAACTCTCCGAGTGCGAGGCCGAAACGAAAATGTCCGTCGCCGCGAGAAGGCTGCCGGTGTCCTCGGCCCAGTCGAGCCAAAGAAAGCGGTCCTCAAGGCCGAATACCTTTACCATTCGCCTGAGCTCACGCCGGAACTTCATATCGGCGGAGTTGTCCTGCCCGACCACGATGAACCTCGCGTCGGAAAACTCTCGGGCCAGCTCATTCGCCGCCAGCACGAAATCTCGATGTCCTTTCAACTCAACAAGCTCGCCGAGCGTCGAGATCACGATCGCATCGGTCGGAATACCATGGAGCCCGCGAAAGTCTGCCCGAGCCGCGGCCCGCTCCCCGTCGTTTAGCCGAACCGCATCGATCCCATTCAGGATCACGGTTATCTTCTGCCGAGGAAATACCCGGAGGAGGGCTGTTTCTACCGCGGGCGAAACTGCGATCGCCCTGGATAGATTCTTGAGCGCGAACCGGTTGAACGGTTTCAACGGGAACATGACGTGTCGCGTAAGGACAAACTTCGTCCCAGCAAGTGTACATGCGATGCTTGCCGGAATGTAGTCGCGGGCAACATGGGCGTGGATCACGTCGATCTGCTTCTCGCGAGCGAAACTCGCCATCCGCGAGGCACTCAGGATGCCGAAGGAATTACGGATCGATACGTGAAAAATGTTCCCGGGCGGCAAGAATTCTAAGCGATTCTCCCAAACATTCGTCGGCCGCAGGGCCGCAAATATCTCATGCCCCAACCCTTGCAGCCCGCGGCACAGATCGACAAAATGCCGCTCACCGCCGCCGTAAGTACGCGAAGATGAGATCTGCAAAATTCGCATCGAGCTATGATTGTTAATTCAAAGCCGGTATAAGGTCAACACCGGGCGAGAAAGTCACACAGGGACAATTTGCGAAAAAGGCGAGAAATCTGCGGAGTCAAACGGCCGCCATTTGCCAACCGCAAAGGCCATCAACCGAAAAGGGCACGCCCCCGTTTCGAGAGCGTGCCATGATCATCCTTCCATTCGGAAAAACTAAACCTCGAAAGGCATCAATTAAAGTAGTAACGGACACCGAACTGGATCCGATACACGTCGCCGATGTTGGCCGACGGCGTGTAGGAAGTATTCAGCAAGTCCGGCCCGTCCGTGCGCAGACAGTAAGTTGCCGCGGTAGTCGGTCCGGCAACTCGGCAGGTCGACGTCGAACTCGTACTGGTTGTCACCAACGGCTGCGTTGTAACGAATCCTTGTCCAACACCCCAGTTCTTATTTAGCAGATTTCCAAAATTCAGAATGTCCGCACGAAACTGGAACTTATGCTGCTGCCCGCCCAGCTTCACAAATACATCCTGAGCAACGCTGAAATCCAGGTTATGAGTAAAGGGCAGGTAAACTGCTCCGCGCTCAACATACTCACCCCTGTGTTTTGAAAGGTACGGGTCTTGCTCAATGAACGCATTCCACGCCGCGGCCTGCTGTGCGGGAGTGTACAGAATGGTGCCTGTCCGGCTCGTGATATTCGCAAAGTTCATTTCGCCAATATCGCGGTGGACGTAGATCAGGTCATTACTGGTCCCGCCATCGCGATTCAGGTCGCCGCCGAACACATAGCTCGCGTTTCCACCGCTCCTCGACTCCCAGAACGCCGACACCGAGGTTGCTCCAAACTTAAAGTACTCTTTACGATATGTCGCCGCCGCGAAGATCCGGTGCTTCGGTGAAGCGAACCCATAGGCAAGCCCCGGATTATTCGGGTCTCCGCTATGTGGGTTGTTGTTCCATGACCCAAATGCAATTGATCCCGGATCGATCGTGTTCTTAGCCTCGCCGTAACTATAGGCAGCCTTTGCGAAGAATCCGTTCGAGAAAGGCTTTTCGAGTGTCGCCGCCCAGTTCCACGCGCGGCCAACGTTCTGGTTCTTAAGAACGATTGCGCTCGAGATGTTGCCGTGAATGCGGTTCGAGCCGGTCCATCTAGGCCTGTTATCGGCACCAGTAAACGCACTATTCGGTTCGCTCAGGTTCGCGTTGATGTAGTAGACGCCGTTCAAATCTCTTGAGTACAAGAATTCTGTCCCTGCGACGAGTCCGAGCGGAAGTCTGTAATCGACCGCGATCGACGAACGCCATAACTGTGGGAACCTGAATTTTGGATCGGTCAGGGCCAACCCATAGGACGATGCAGGGTCACCGGTTACCGTGGTCGGTTTATAGTGATTCGGGTCCGGATGCCACGGCCTAATGGTCGTATTTTCGATCTGTTCGAACCCTGTCAAAATACCATTCTCACCGATCTGGTTCGAGATCCAGACATATGCTGGCCGGCCGGAGAAAACTCCCGACCCGCCGCGGATCTGAAGCTTGCCTTCAAACGGGGCCCAATTGAAGCCTACACGGGGCGACCAGAGAATGTTCGCATCGGGAAGCTTCTGAGTTGCGTACTGGACGGAATTTCCGTTCTCATCCACAAAGCTCAGCGCATTTGCGGCCGGATTGGTAAAGCCCGTCTCGCCAAAGAACGGAACATCGATGCGCAGGCCGTAAGTCAGCGTAAAGTTGTCGGCAAGCCTCCAGACATCCTGGCCGTAGAAGCCTGCGTACACAACCTCGAGCGGCTGGATCGGCTTATCAAGACCGGGAACATTCGACCACCTGACCTGGAATCGCCTCAGCGTGACGGGTGATGTCGTTCTGTTTGGGTTTGCCAGATAGTCATTTGCGTCAGTGTAGAAATCCTCGAGCGAATTGTAGACGTAAGCACTTTGAGAACCGGGGAAGAAGACATTCTCGGATTCGTAACGCTCAAAGCTCACGCCACCAGTGAACGAATGTCTGCCGCGGAAAAACGACAGGTTGTCCTGGATCTGAAGGGATTTATACCGCAATTCATTGTTGGGCGTAAATGGTTCCGATCCGAACGAAGTATAGGTGACGCCGGCCCTAAGAATGTCCACCATCGGAAATAATGTTTCGATAGCTCCCCGGCTTTCGTCGTGCTTCGTGTAGCCCACCAGCAAACTGTTGGAAACGCTGCCGCCCCACATCGACGTCCATTCGCCGACAAATGACCGGATGTTCTCGAGAATGCTGTAGTTAGAGTTCTCGAAGTTCAATGCTTCGCGCCGCGTCCGGCGGTTGCCGAAACCCAACGACGAAGAATTCGACATCAAAACATCGGTGCTTGAGTCAAGGTGCATATACCGGAATGTAACCCGGTTCCGATCATTGACGTTGTAGTCCGTCCTGAACAGAAACTTCTTTCCCGGAGTAGCGAAATCATAGCCTTCATAACCGCCGGTCTCATAGCCAAAGTTCTGCCGCAGGAACCCGCTAAGCTGGTTCAGGTCCGAGGCAAGCACCCGCGTTACATTTCCAGTTTCGCATCCAGTGCCGGGACAGGCCTGCCAGGTCGTTCCGGGATATGTCGTCAGTTCGTCTTCGTAACTCGTGAAAAAGAACAGCTTGTCCTTGCCCGAAATGAACATCGGCCCGTCATGTTCGCCGAAATTAAAGAACGGAAGCGGTCCGCCGCCCGTGAATCCCCATGTACGAAACTTGAACGCACCCGGATCAAACGAGTTGTCGCCCGCCTCTTTACCAACGAGGCTGGGATTTCTCCAAAGGTAATATGCGGATCCAGTATATTTATTGGTGCCGCTCTTTGTGATCACATTGACGTCTGCACCCACAAAGTTTCCATGACGCACGTCAAACGGGGCGACGTTCACCTGAAACTCCTCGACGGCGGCCAGCGAGATCGGCGAAACACCGGTGCGTTCGCCAGGCTGCCCAGCCAGGCCGAACGAATTGTTAAAGTATGAACCGTCAACTGTGATGTTATTCAAGCGGTTGTCCTGTCCGGCGAATGAACCGCCGCCGCCATATTGCGGCGTTAGGCGCGAGAAGTCGGTCAACTGCCGCCCGATCGTGGGCAACGAGGAAACCACCTCGCTTGAAACGTTGGTCGAAGCCCCGGTCCGGGCCTCGCTGAACACATCGTCGATCTGGACCGTCACCTCTTCGGTGATCGCCGAGCCCAATGTGAAATCCACAGTAGCCGTCGAACCCAGGCCTATCTGCAGGCCGTCGCGCGACTGATCGGTGAAACCCGGCAGGCTCGTCTTAACTGAATACGGCCCGCCCACGCGAAGCAATGGCAGCACGTATCGGCCGTCCGAGTTTGTTTGGGCCGCGTATCTCGTGCCCGTCGGCTGATGCACAGCCTCGACGGTAACGCCAGCAAGTGGCTTTCCCTGCTGGTCGGTAACGCGGCCGGCCATCTCGGATGTAGTTACCTGTGCGTGGCCTGCGGCCCCGAGGGCAATTACAAAGATCGTGGCAAGCACGAAGGTCAATAAATTTGAATGTTTCGTCATTTGGATGATGCTCCCAATTTAATCTGAATGCTGGAACTTGTGCAGGGGAGTGCCGTTTGACATGCCTCTCGCCGTCCTGCTGTTCCTCGATCAAAACTCCTTTTTTACTACTTTTGGATGGTTGCTAATATTACTCCTAAATCACTGAAAATGTTAGCTCGCATGTTGATATTTTTGGATATTTTTGCCGATTTTTGGATTTACTGTCCGTCGCGGCTCGAAACGAAGAAACTCGGCCGCAACACGTTAGGCCCTTCGCGACAAACTCCAACCGTCGTTTTTGCAATGCTTTGGCACACAAACCTTAAAGTTCTCGCGAATGTCACTGGAAAGCGGCGCAACAGTAACCGGGAAAAATATCCCTTGTTCCACGCAATTTCGATTCCGTAAACCAGGCAACGCGGCTCGCACCAAATACCCGATCCTACCCTCCCCAGATTACAGCCGTGTTACAGGCGCGTCGCGAAACTTGTTCGCAGTTGTACAACGGTCGCCGCCCGGTGTGGATATCCTGTCGGGCGGGTTAGCAAGGACTGCGGGATTCGGCCCGGTGGGGCCCGTAAATTGTTGTATCCAGGTCGGTTAAGGCTGACCGACGATCCCTGCGGAAACATCCCGGCGGGAGTGACGTTTGAAACTTGACTTTTTTGTAAGATTGGGCTAATTTTATCTCTCTTTTGCGATCGCTGTTTGATGATCGAGCAGGATCTGCAAATTAGGGGACGAAAAAGGGGGGACATCGATATGGCACAAATTGAATACGCGACGGCGTCATACAAAACGCCGTTACATCATCGGATACTGGCGAATATGCCGGTTTTGGCAAGCTGGGTTGACCAGGAAAGCGGCGAAACGATCAAGGTTGAAGGAACAACGGAGAACATTGGCGAATCGAGCGCATTAGTTAATCTTGATATGCTTCCGCCCGTCGGGAGCCATGTAAAATTGCGGATCTTTGAGGAAAACAAGACCGTGATCGAAGTTGCCACACAGGTAATTCGTGTAGAGCGTGACCCGAGCAAGCCGCTGGCGGCGCTTTCAATACTTGATAATTTCAAGAAATGGAAGAATACCGCAATGACAGCGGCGCAGAATTGGGTCACACGGCATTGGCAATTGAACTACGAAGAGGAATGGGTCAACTAGGCCTGGCTCTTGCGTTGTATTTATAACGGAGAAGGCTGCCGGAAAAGGCGGCCTTTTCTCATTTGCCGGACCTGTGAAAACAGTGAAAATTGAAAAGATGAGTTCAGAATAGACCGTGGCTAGTGACCGTGGTGGTCGTTTAGGCCTCATCCCTGATGCCGAATCGAACAAAGCCAACGATTGTGTTTGGCTCGGCATCATTCAAACAATGAGAAAGTTTTTCGTACTTGTGCTCCTGGCAATAGGTTCCGTTGTGGCCGCAGCGCAGGAGAAGCCGATCGCGCAAACTGAATACGTCAGGATGCTCTATGGGATCAAGGGCTCTGCCAGTGTGCAGCCGATCGTTGATGCTCTCCGCAAGCGCGGCATCAGTTTTCCTGTCACCGATGGTGTGCGCGGGCTTACACGGTCGAAAAGCGGCAACAATGAAGATCTGAAACGGGCGCTCGAGGAAGCTGAACGCCGGCGGCTCGATCCGGGATCTACAAAACTTCCTGTACCCGCCGACTCGGCCGCCATCCTCGAAAAAACCCGCGAGAACACGCTTGCGATGGTTGAGGCAATGCCCGATTTTGTCGTCAAGCAAGTCATAACGCGATACGAGGCATACGCCGGCACGGGAAACTGGCGCCGGTATGACAATTTGGTCATCGGGGTTAGCTACAGCTCAACGAAAGGTGAGCAGTATCGCGTACTTTCAAAGAATGGCGTGCCGATGAATGCCGATGTTGTCAACAGCTACAGCGGCCTCGACGGAGCCACATCAGGAGGCGAGTTTGTCGAGGACCTGAAGAAGATCTTCTCTGCCGACAGCAAAACAAAGTTCGAACCCGAAAGTACCGATGTGATCCTTGGCCGAAATGCCGTGGTGTACAATTACGAAATAGAACTGGCCAACAACAAACACGGCGGCGTCGGGCTTAAAGGCCCCGTTTATAGCTCTTCACCGGCGGGCGAGAAGGGCCGCATCTGGATCGACCGCGACAGCCATCGCGTTCTGCGTATCGAATATCAGCTAACGGACATCGCCCGGTCGTTCCCTGTTAAGGCCGTTTCTAAGTTTATTGATTATAATATGGTCGATATCGCAGGCGAAAAATACCTGCTCCCGGTTTTATCAGATTTTCGCGGCACGGTCGAAAACTCCGGCAAACGTTTTGAAAGCCGCAATGTGATCCGGTTCAGGGACTATCAAAAGTATGGAACGGAGGTCCGGCTGGTAGGCGACGAAGAAGAGGTGCCGACTGATGAAAAGCCGTGAACGGATGGCACTAATAGGAAATAGAAGGAGGAAGAGGCCTGAGGCGTTCACGCGGAATTTTTAGAGAACTGGTGACCGCCAGGCGTTAGGCCTTTTCTCGGACCAAGTATGTTCAGAACAAGAAATTCGCTCCTCCAATTTACCGGCTGGCTGTTTTGCCTTATCCTCTTCTCTTCGGCGTTTGCTCAGGACGTTCCACCGAAAGAATCGAACAAGCGAGAGGCCAAATTGATCGAACTCATCAAGCTCGACCCCACGATAAAACTCGATATTCGCTACGCAACGGACAACAACTTTGTCGGGCGAAAGGTATATCCGGAGGCACGCGCGTTTTTGCAGAAACCCGCGGCAAAAGCGCTCCTGCGCGTCCATAAGAAGTTGCGAAAGCAGGGCTTCGGGCTCGTGATCTTCGACGGCTATCGTCCATGGACGATCACAAAACTCTTTTGGGATGTCACTCCTGAAGAGAAGCGAATGTTCGTCGCCAATCCCGCAAAAGGCTCAAAGCACAACCGCGGCTGTGCGGTCGACCTGAGCATTTTTGATCTAAAAACAGGCTCGCTTTTGCCGATGCCTTCCGAGTACGACGAGTTCACCAAGCGGGCCGCGCCGGATTATGCCGGAGGCACTGAAGAAGAAACGCGTAACCGCGAACTGCTCAGGAAGTTGATGGAAGGCGAAGGCTTCACGGTCAACCCGAACGAATGGTGGCATTTCGACTATAAGGACTGGGAAGATTACGCGATCTACGACATCTCGTTCGCGGAAGCGGCGCGGAAATGAGGCAATGGAAAGCGGGCGCCTGTGAACAGGGCGGCCGCTTTCTGATTAAAAACCTTTTCATTCCGACGCAGTGGTCGTTCCGGCCGGGGCTTTCGGTTGAACCGCCTCTATCTGCAGCACAACCTTCACATCATCACCAAGCGTTGCGGCGGTGCCATAATTTACGCCGAAGTCGCGACGGTTGACGGTGGTTTCGCCGGTGATTCCCATCCGCGGGCCGTTTCTCTGATTTCCCGGAAGAAAGCCCGTAATGTTGAACGGGATCGAAACCGGCTTTGTCACACCCTTCATGGTCAGATCTCCGGTGACGAGCCACCCCTTTCCGTTCTTGGCGACCTTGGTGCTGCTGAACGTCATCTCGGGGTGCTTTTCAACGTCAAAGAAATCCGCGCTTCTTAGGTGGTTATCGCGGCCCCCGACGCCCGTGTCGACACTCGTCATTTTCGCCGTAAAAGTAACCGACGATTTGGCGACGTCCTTTGCGTCGTACATCACTGTTCCCGTGAAATCGCGGAAAAAGCCCGGAACCTCGATCAACCCATTGTGGCGGACCTTAAAGCCGATAAAACTGTGGGCCTTGTCAAAATTATACGTGCCTGATTCACCGGCATCGACCGCTCCGGCGGCCTTGAACCGTTCGGCCAGCGAAGGCTCGACCGCAACCGATTCGACAATTACGTAACCCGCGACCGCCACCGCGAACAACAACCACAAAACGCGCTTCATTTGATATTTCTCCTTCTGTTTGATAGACCAATCGGGGCCGATCCGATGGCTGCCCGAACGAATATTTTTGCTAATATTACACGGAACGTCAGACTTTTTGAAAGGAGGCTGAGCACAACGTGTACAGACCCGAATCGAACGAATACGACGCATACTATCAAAAATACATCTCGCTTGTCCCTGAAACCGACATCCGCGACGCCTTTGCCGGTCAGCCGAAGGACCTTATCGCTGCGCTGGGATCCTTACCTGAAGAGAAAGGTTCGTTCACCTATGCCGACGGCAAGTGGACGATCAAGGAGGTCCTCAGTCACCTTATCGATGGCGAGCGCCATTTCGCTTATCGCATACTCCGCATCTCGCGCGGCGATGAAACACCGATCGAGGGATTCGAACAGGACGGGTATATCGAGAATTCCAACGCAAACAACCGCCCTTTTGCCGAACTGCTTGATGAGTTCGAATTCAGCCGCAAGGCCAACGCTTTGATGCTCAATAACCTCGATGCGGCTGCCCTTGCGCGAATGGGCACCGCGAGCGGCTTGCCAGTTTCGGTCCGCGCGCTGGCCAATATTTCCATCGGCCACGTCCGGCATCATTTGGCTATTTTGAAGGAACGGTATTTGGTAGAATAGAAGTATGAACAGCGATCTTGAAATGCTGGCGGCTATTTCAAACGGATATAGGGCGGCTGCTCCGAGACTTGAGGAACTTCGCATCAAGGAGATAAGAAGAAGCGATACCGCTAATGCCATTCGGTCGTTCGAGCTCGCCTTCAGATCGATCATAAGATCGCCGATGGAGCGTAAGACGTTTCCGCTCGGCAAAGCTCAGCGAATATTCCTTGGAGTCGACGTATGATCGACCTCATCAGGGAAGCTGCGTCGATCCAGGAGTTCATAGAATCCAAAAACTGGGATTTCTACTTTATCGGCGGCATTACCGTTCAAGTCTGGGGACAGCCTCGCCTAACCCAAGACATTGATTTTACGTTGTTCACCAATCTCAAGAATGAGCCCGACTATATTTCGGCTTTTCTTCAACGATATCGCCCAAAGTTTTCCGACGCAGCTGAATTCGCTCTGTCTAATCGAGTTTTGCCGATGTTCACTGACAGCGGAATCGGAATTGATCTAACCTTAGGAGGGTTGAGCGATATGAGCGAGTCGCTGGCCCGGTCTTCGTACCAAGAATTTGTTGACGGTATCAAGCTGAGAATTTGCTCTGCTGAAGACTTGATCATCTTGAAGACAATGGCCGGTCGAGGACGAGATTGGATCGATATTGAGTCGGTAGTTATCAGACAGAACAACCTCGACTGGGAATACATTGTCTCGACACTTGAATGCGTGACCGACAATGATGGGCTTTCGCCGAGGATTGATAAGCTTAGATCTCTTAAATCTCAATTCTACAAACAGTGAACTTTGACGTCGTCATCATCGGCGGCGGAGCAGCCGGGCTTTTTTGCGCGATCGAGGCGGGGAAACGCGGGCGAAAGACCCTGGTCGTCGAGCACGGCCCGCAGGTAGGCAAGAAGATCCTTATTTCCGGCGGCGGGCGATGCAATTTTACCAACCTTGGAACGGCACCGGAGAATTTCATTTCCGAGAATCCGCATTTCTGTAAATCCGCCCTCGCCCGCTACACTCCCGACGATTTTGTTCGCCTCGTCCGCAAGCACCGGATCGACTATTACGAGAAAAAGCTCGGGCAGCTTTTCTGCCGTGAAAGCTCGCGGCGGATAGTTGAAATGCTGCTGACTGAATGCTCGCGCGCAGGTGTCGAGATCCGGACGGCTTGCGGAGTGAGGTCAGTAACAAGGACCGACAGATTCGAGATCGAAACAACCGGTGGGCTTGTCACCGCGAAGTCGGTCGTCATCGCTACCGGCGGCCTTTCATATCCAAAGATCGGGGCGACCGATCTTGGTTACCGAATCGCGGCGAAGTTCGGGATCGAATCAACGCGTACGCGGCCTTCGCTGGTTGCCTTGATCGAAGCGCGCGGCGTGGGCAACTCAAAGCTCGCCGGCATCTCACTCGAAGCCGAGGCTTCGGCATCCGGTCGATCCTTTCGCGAGAACATTCTCTTCACCCATCGCGGCCTCTCGGGTCCGGCGATCCTGCAGGCCTCGAACTATTGGAACAAGGCCGAGCCCGTATCGATCGATCTATTGCCCGGACGCAGCCTCGAAGCGATGTTGAATCTAGATCGCGGCAGGACGCAGAAGTTGACGAATTTTCTGGCCGATCACGTGCCGCAGCGCTTCGCCGACGAGTTTGCAAGACGAATGGACCTGCCGAACAAACCGCTCGACAAACTCACCGATCGCGAGATCGAAAGAATCGCAAACGCCGTCCATTGCTGGAAGGTTAAATTTGACGACACAGAAGGCTACGGCCGCGCCGAGGTCACGCTGGGCGGTGTATCGACCCGCGAGTTGTCGTCGCAGACAATGGAGGCCAAGAAAGTACCTGGGCTTTACTTCATCGGCGAGGTCGTTGACGTAACGGGGTGGCTCGGAGGTTATAACTTTCAGTGGGCCTGGGCTTCGGCCCACGCAGCGGGAATCAGTGTATAAAATGGGAATAGGCCTTGCCAAAATCGCCCCCTATCTAAAGTCCGAGATATCCACTCCGAACTTCTCGCGAACGTACTCCTCCTGCGACTGGGTCACATTTCGCAAATTCTCCAAGCGCCGGCGCGATTTTGCGATGTGAGTTTTTGCCCGCTCCGCCATTTGTTTCATCATATCGCGCCCAGCCGATGCTTCTTCAGACGCTTTCGAGAAAAGAGTATAAAGCTCGGAGGCAACGGACCGCTCTTTCTCTTCGCTGATCTCGACCCGGCGCCGCCTCATCTGAGCTATCTGCCGGATCGCCCTTACAAGCTGATCCCCGATCGCCCCGCCCGTAACTGCTTCGGGGCTGATGCGAAGGTCGCTCGCCATCCGCCGCAGCCTTTCCTGGTCTCCGGATGAATACGCCCGATTGAGCTCTGCCATTAGCGAATGACGGCGTTCTTTCTCGCCAGCGTCCAGAGCGAGATCGGGGTGGATGCTTCGGGCAAGTTCGTGGTATGCCTTTTTCGCTTCGGCCGTCGGCTCCCACGTTTCAGCTTCTTTTTCTTCGGCCGCCTTAGCTCTCGCAGCAGACTCCTCGGCCAGCCGGCGGAGTTCTTCGACCTTCTTCTTGATCTCTTCGTCATCGGGAACGAGCTTCAACTCTTCCTCGGCGATCTGAGCGTCAATCTCGTCCTGCTCGGCATACAGGCGCCCGACCTCCATCGTGTAGCGGGCCTCAAACCGTTCAAGTTCGGCACGAAGGTCGGCGATCTCTTCTTCGGCGTCCGCAAGCCTTTCCGCCATGCGCTCGACGACGCGGCGTTTTTTGGCGAGTTCGATTTCTTCCGGTGCGAGATCGGTCATAGATTACTTAACAGGATGGACAGGATTTAAGGATGCTTCCCTGTCTCCCTATCCTGCGTATCCTGTATATCTTGTTCCGATTCCATTCTGCCAGGGCAGGCGCGAGCTATCGCAGATTCCCAAACAGGATATACAGGATACACAGGATATTCTGACGGTATCATCCCATCCTGTACATCCTGTTCTAATCCCCGGATCACGAATAAAGATTCATCGGCCGCGCCAGCAGGTCAACCGGATCCGCAACGTTCAACGCCTCGCGGACGAAAAATGGCTCACCGGCAGTCGAGCCGATCAGCGAGCCGAAATATCGCGAGCGTATCTCGATCTCATCAAGAAAGCCCGCCGCTGTCAGCCTGGTCTCCGGCTCGGTCGAATCCGGATCGTGAAACTGAGATCGATAGGCCCGGATGGCCGCCATTTTCTCTTCGAGAAACGGCGAAATATCGACAACGAATGACGGCAGGACATTTCGCGAAAAAATGTTGTGGGCAACCGCCGGGACCGCGATCTTTTCGCCGCCGCTTTCCGAATCGTAGTTTCGCATGCTCGAAAGACGGGCGGATTCACGAACAAGCCTGGCAATATGATCGTGGTCCGGGTGTGGATCGTCCAATTGGTGCGTAAGCAGTACCTTCGGCTTAAGACGCCGCAGGACACGGACCATCGCCGTTCGCGCAGGATCATCGACGAACACATGGCCGTCCGCTAAGCCCAAGTTTTCGCGAACATCCAGCTTCAGTATCCTCGCCGCATCCTCGGCTTCCTTCGCTCTGCCCTCGACCGTTCCGCGTGTGCCCATCTCGCCGCGAGTCACGTCGAGCGCGCCCGTGCGGTAACCCAGAGCCTTCAGCTTCAACATCGTCCCGCCGACCGTAAGCTCAACATCGTCCGGATGCGCGAAAATGGCGAGAATATCTACCGTTGTCATTAGTTAAATTTATCACACGGAGCGTTTTGACAGGATGCGCAGGATAGGGAGGATGGTTCTTGTTTTATCGCGTCTATCCTGTTCATCCTGTTAAGATAGCCCTATGAAATTCACCGTACTCGGTTCAGGGACGGCGGTGCCGCATCCGAAGCGTTCGAGCGCCGCTTATTGGGTCGAGACTTCGGGCGGCACGGTGCTGCTCGATTTTTCGGTGTTCGCTCTTGGCCGAATGATGGCCGAAGGCCTGGATTGGTGGGATCTCGACGCGATCTGGATCTCACATTTCCACCTCGACCACTGCGGTGGGCTGCCGCCGTTCCTTTTCGGCTCGCGATACTGTGAAGAGATGAAGGATCGCAAAAAGCCGCTGCGCATTTTCGGCGGCCCGGGACTGAAGCTGCTGCTGCAAGGCTTTAACGATCTCAAGGATTACAAGCTGCTGGACCAGCCGTTCCCGCTGGAGATCATTGAGATCGAACCTCTCGAAAAGTTCGAGATCGCCCCCGGCCTGGATGCCGTTGCCCTGAGCACTCCGCACACCGACGAAAGCCACGCGATCCATTTGCGCGATAGCGACGGCTCGACGCTCGTTTATACATCCGACACCGGCTTTGCTGAAACCCTCGCCGCCTTCGCCCGAAAGGTCGGTCTGCTGGTGATCGAAGCCTCATTCCCAAAAGATAAGCCGTCCGAAAACCACCTTGAACTGTCGGAGGCAATGTACCTCATCCGCAAGGCTGAGCCCGGTCGTGCGATGCTTACACATCTATACCCGGAATGGGACGATCTCGACTTCGCTGCCGAGTTGCGAAAATTCTCGCCGCCGTGCGAGGTGGTCCAGGCATACGACGGTTTGGCAGTCGAGATGGCGTAACCAGTGTCCCACCAGTGTCCCACCGGGTCGTGGGACACGCAAACCCATGTTACTATTAGGGTTACGGTCGAAATCAGCCTCTGTCCCACCATTTTTACAAAAATTTTGAGAATCTGGTAAGTTCTTTGACTCGTCCTGAAAAAAGTTGACACTTTTTGATGGTTTGTCCTCCTATAAGTTTACGTTTTTGGGATAATCCTAGAACTGGTTTACGATTGATGCCGGAGACGAAGCGGAAGCGAGCTCTGCTG
>JBFWPK010000016.1:0-100906 GCA_050250045.1 Pyrinomonadaceae bacterium
GCCTGTAAGTCGTCCCACCCGCACGATATTCCCCTACCACAAGTACCCTTATACTTGCCTCAAATTCCTTTACTTTTTTCATCGCCTTGTCCCATTTTCGGTGTAAACCTATTTCAGGACAAGACAGCTTGACGCTTCACGGATGGTAATCCTGAATGGGGTTTCCACTTTGATGTAGCCCTTGCCAATGCGTATCTGTAAAGCTATGTCAGGACGAATCGACCCGCGGAAAATTTCAAAGATCCGGAAGGCGAACCGGCGCCTGCATAATTGTTGCACAGATTGCACGTGTTTTCAAGGATTCTTTACGCCGGGTAGTGCGTCAGTTTGAAAATTCATTACTTGGGGTTGCCCAGCAGCAATGCTGTCGGGCTTGCCTGACCGCCCTGCATTACAGCAAAGCCGGTCATAAAGAATAATTTCAAACTGACCCGCTATCTTACACCGTCGTAAGCGGGCTCCAATAAGGACAAATGCGAGAAACTCGTCCCTAAAAGCGCGATCTCATAGACCGCTTCACCTTCGCCCCACGCGACCAGGGCGGAAACGGTGCTACAATAGCGGAAATGAGGCTGTAGCACGTACGTTCCAAACGAAACTTATCCGCGCGGTCCGCGAAGCGGACAGCATGAAAACAGGAGGATGTCTGAAAAGTCGCTTAATCGGCTCCGTGGGAGCCAAATGTCTGTAGGCCAGAAACGTAGTCCTTTTGGTCCAAGCTCCGTAAGGAGCGGCATAAGCCTAATAGATACAGGAAATGCCGCTCCTGCGGAACTGGGTCGCCTTTTTGGCGTTGTATTCTATAAACATGCCACTCCTAGCGGAGTTAGGAGCACGGTCGTGCCTTTCAGACGCACTCAAGACGTGACAGATGAAAATCGCGTCCCGTCGGGACGACTGAACCATTTTGCGACGTATGCCTTGTTTTCATCCGTCCCTACGGGACTAGAACAATTGTTTTCGATCTACCCAGCGATAAATCGCTGGGCTATTAACATCCGGTCCGCGTTGCGGACGCAGATCGAAACCGACGGGGCATGGCCTAAGAAATTGGGAAAAATGCGTAGTCCCGTAGGGACAATCGGAAATAGCCCACCGATTTATCGGTGGGAAAATGCGACGGAATCACGATCGAAGTCCCGTCGGGACGGCTGAACGATTTGCGATGTATGTCGTTTTTTTCATCCGTCCCTACGGGACTAGATCGATCATTCTCGATCTACCCAGCGATGAATCGCTGGGCTATTATCATCCGGTCCGCGTTGCGGACGGAGATTGAAAGCCGGCGTGTATGGCCTAAGAAATGAAGCTTTCCAGAAAGTATTTGATCGCAGTCTTGCTCTTGGCTTTCGGTGCCTCGGCGAACGGCCAGGAACCACCCAAATCGGTTTTGGTTGACGAATTCGGGCTGTCCCCGTGTGAGGACGTGCTCAGCAGAACGGATTCCTTAGCAGCTGATTTAGGCAAACAACCTGACGCGAGGGCGTTGATCGTAACTTATCCACCGTCGGTTCGTCCTAAACTGGCAACGGATCGGCGGCATAGGCTAATTTCCAGTACCCTCCAACTTCGCGGCATCGAGCGAAGGAGGTTCTCATTTTACGTAGGCAAGCCTTTCATCAATGGTCAGATCCGAACACAAGTATGGAAACTGCCGCAAGGCTCGGAACTGCCATTTACCGACGCAGTTTTGTGGAAAGAGGACTCCCCAGACACTTCTCGAGCGTTTATGTTCGGCTATGAAGATGAGATCGGCATCTGTCCAACCTTCGTACCGAAAAATTTCGCAAGGCTCATCCTCGAGAATCCGGGCTCGCGCGGACATATAGTTGTGAGAATTGGGGAGGACCCTTTGGTTAATCGGTTCTATTTCGCAAAGGAGTGGATAAATGAGTTGGTCGAGAAGCAGGGCGTTCCGCGCAAGCGTTTGCGGCTTTTCTTTGCAAAGGGAGAAGGGTTGACCGGGGTTGAGTTTTGGTATGTACCTAAAAAAAAGAGATAGTGCTCAATTCTTCATCGACGAACTTGAAAACCTGTCCTCAGAGGCGGACAGGCCCAATTCATCTCTTTAGCTTTTCATTGACAGAAAACCCCATTCAACGGAGAATCTGACTATGGCCGCGACGATAGAGCTACAATTGCCGGAAAGTGTCACTATCACCGAAGAGGAGATAAGGATGATCGTTGCTGCGAGGCTTTTCGATCTCGGTGAACTGTCTTCCGGCCAAGCTGCTAAACTCGCCGGTATGTCGAAACGCGAATTCATCGAATCAGTGGGCCGGTACGGCGTTTCAATATTTCAATACGATGCCGAAGAACTGCGCGAGGATTTGGAACGCCTACGAAAATGAAGGTAGTCATCGCGGACGCATGCTGACTTATCCTCGTAGCATCGTTGGCAACCTAAAGCCTATCTACTCACCTAATGGGCAGTTTCCAAAGCTTTCCAGAAAATTCAACAATCCACAAGAATTGACCGTCCCAAGCAAGACCGCTCGGCCGGCAGACATTTTTCAACGAAAACTGAGCCAATACCCGGCCGTGCAGATCAATGGCTGAGAGCTTTTTGTCCTTTATATGCCAAAGCGTTTCTCCATCAAACGTAAGTCCGTGCACGCCGTCAGCCCGGGTTCCGGCGGGCAGCGGGAATATCTCAAGGACCTCCCCCGTTTCCCGGTCAATCTTTAGAAGCTGCTGACTTTCGGACGCGGGACGTTTGTATTCGAACATATGCCATGCGGCCCAAAGATTTGTCCCATCAAAAGCGAGACTCGAATAGGATTGGCTATTGTGTACATCCGGCCGACGCTTTCCACGAAAGTGTTTTTCGACCTGCCAAGTGTCAAGATTTATCGAACCGAGAGACTCCCCGAACGAACCGCCGACCCAAAGTGACCTTCCAGCGAAGGCGATTCCGCCTACGCTGCTAAACGGCTGCGATACCTGGCGAAGCGCAACGTGATGTGTTTCGTCGTCGCTGTACCGCCATTCCTCGGTCTTCATATTGAACGTAGCGTACCGCCCTCTGCTGGGATAGACGGAAAACCAAAGCCTTTCTCCGTCAAATGCCAGCCCTGTTATCCTTTGCGGGATTTCCGGCGGAACCTGAGAAACAGCAGTTAATTCCTCCACAACAGGACGTTTCTGGGCAAACGCAAAGGACACCAGGGTGATCACCAGAATCAGAATCGTTACCGCTCTTGTCATATACCGCCTCCGGGTAAGGGGATGTCAGAATGATAGGGCAATTCGGCCTTTTGAACAACATATTAGATAATACGTCCATCGGATATCTCTCGACCTGTGCTCTACGATCAATTCTTCATCGACGAACTCAAGACCCGTGCCGATCTGGTGCGGATCATTGAGCCGTATGCTCCGCTCAAGAAGAAGGGGGCGAATTGGATGGGTTGCTGCCCGTTCCATCAGGAAAAGACGCCTTCGTTTTCGGTGAATCCGGTTAAGGGGTTTTACAAGTGTTTCGGGTGCGGGAAAGGCGGGACGGCGTTCAATTTTTTGATGGAGATGGAGGGGCTGAACTTCCCTGAGGCTGTGAAACGGGTGGCCGAGATATCCGGCGTTCCGCTGCCGGAGCCGATCGACGATGAGCAGTTTCAGCAGAGCAAGAAGCGTCGGGAGGAGAAAAAGCAGCTTTCAGAGCAGGTCGTTGAGCTAAATCGGATCGCCCTTGAGTTTTGGGAAGCGGAATTGCAAGGCAAGAACGAAAAGGCAAAGGCGGCAAAGGCCTATTTGAATGAGCGCGGTATCTCGGACGAGATCCAAAGGCAGTTTCGTATAGGGTTTTCACCTGATTCCTGGGACTCGCTTTTGAATCTGCTCAAAGAAAAGGGAGCGGATGAGAAGCTGATCGAACAAAGCGGCCTTGTTTCGGTGAATGAGGAAAAGGAGCGGGTTTTCGACCGTTTTCGCGGACGGATAATGTTCCCTGTTTTGGATGTGAATGGCCAGCCGGTGGCATTCGGGGCCCGAGCGATGGGCGACGATCAGCCGAAGTACCTGAACTCACCGGAGACTCCGGCATATATTAAAGGACAGCACCTTTACGGCCTGTTTCAGTCAAAAGAGACGATAAGACAAAAGAAGTTCGCGATACTTGTCGAAGGCTATCTCGACCTGATCGCCCTCCATCAGTTCGGCGTCACCAACGTCGCGGCCAGCCTGGGAACGGCATTCACGCCGGAGCAGTCGAAACTGCTCAGCCGCTTTACGAAAAAGGTCGTTATCAGCTACGACGGCGATGCCGCCGGTATAAAGGCCGCGCGCCGGGCGATCGAGGAATTGCTCCCGAACGATCTTGAGATAAAGGTGCTCGTGCTGCCGAACGGCCAGGACCCGGACGATTTTATCAGGGCAAACGGCGCCGAGGCCTATAACGAGGCACGCGGGCGGGCCGTCACATTTCTTAACTTTACGCTCGACGCCTCGCTAAAAGGCCGCTCGCTCTCAAACCCGAAACAGAAGGCCGAAGCCCTGGAAGAAGCGATGCCGGTACTTTCCGTTATCCGGAATGCCATCCAAAAACGGGAAAGCTTTGACCAATCGATGGACTTTTTCCGTATCGAGGACGACGGCCTTAAGCGTGACTTGTGGCGCACGATCAAAAGTGGCAGAACGCCCGACACGGATGTATTTCGTAAGCAGGCGCGACGCGCCGCACAAATGAAGATCACACTGGCCGAGCACCATCTTCTTGAGCTGATCGCCCACGATGAGGAGCTTCGCCGAACGATCCTTTCCGCGCTCGAAGAGAGCGATTACGAAAATCTCGCAACCGCGCCCGTTTTTCGGGCCATGTACTCCATCGACGAAAACGGGTTGGAGATGACACTTGAGAATCTGATCGACCGATTGCCGGACGATGAGCTTGCCGCCGACTTCGTCCCTTTGCTTATGATGGGCGAGGCAAGGCGCGATCCCGGCGAGGTTATCGACCAGGTGCTCCACGATGCCGAGAATTGCGTACTAAGCTTGCGTTCAATGGCAATTCAAAACCGTATCCACGAGGTTAGCCAGGAGTTGTTGGTCGCCGAACAAGCGGCCGACCCCGTTGCGATCAACCGCCTGGTCGGCGAACAACTCGAATTATCTAAAATGAAACAGTCGCTGGTTAGCAAACTTCGGGAAATCTGATATACTTTGAGATTTCGGTTGATTGGCCCAGTGTTGGAACTAAAACCGGTTGGGAAGCGTATTTTTAGCGTGCGATTTTGAACAACGAATTGCACCATGAATCATCCAAACTCCCAGAAGAATATGCCTGATTACGACGAAAAAGAAGACCTGATGGACCGGCTGGTAGCATTGGGTAAAAGGAAGAAGTTCATCAGCCTCGACGAACTGCATCGCGAGATACCCGAGAACATGATGACGGCGGACGATCTTGAGGACGTCCTCGACCGCCTTGAAGGCGCAAATATCTCGGTCGCGGAAACGGACGCCCAACTGTTGGAGCGTGCCTCGCAGCTTGCCCTGGATGACGAATCGAGTTCCGAGGAGGAAGAAGAGGACGATATCGACCTCGATCTTTCCGCCGGAACACTAGACAAATCGAACGATCCCGTCCGCCTCTACTTGCGCGAGATGGGGATCGTGCCATTGCTGACCCGCGAAGGCGAGGTGGCTATTGCCAAGCGTATCGAACGGGGGCAGATAAAAACCCGCAAGGCCATTTCCCGATCGCCCATCGCCATCGAGCGGCTGCTGAAGATCGGCGAAGACCTGGCCGATGGAAAGGCGAGCATCCGCGAAACGGTCGCCTTCTCGGAACAGGCGGAAATATCGCTGGAGGAAGACAAGGCCGAAGAATACCTGCGGTGGACGCTTGAAGGTATCGGCAATATCCGCCAGACCTACAATTCTGCGTTAAAGGCATGGGTCGCCCTGAAAAAGGAACAGGCCATTGCCAAACCGACCGCAAAGGGCAAAAAGCCGAAAAAGCTGATGAGGCTGACGCGGCAGACGGCCCGGCTGCGGCTTGAAGTTGCGCAGGAGATCAAGCATCTGAACCTGACCGAGCATTCGCTGCAGGTGATGATCGCCGCGATCCGGCGGGTGGTTGAAGAGATCCAGAAGGCGGAGCGGAGCATGAAAAATGCTAAAGACCGCCTGGCACGAAAACCGGCCGCACCGCAGAAGAAAGAACTGAACGCAAAGGTCAACGATGCGAAAAAGGCGCTCGCCGCCATTGAGGAGAAGTATCACCTCCCGACGGTCGAGATCAAGCGTTCGTACCAGACGATCAGCGTCGGCGAGTTTGAAACTAATAAGGCCAAGCGCGAGCTGGTCGAGGCCAACCTTCGTCTTGTAGTTTCGATCGCGAAAAAGTACACCAACCGCGGCCTCCAGTTCCTTGATCTGATCCAGGAAGGCAACATCGGTTTGATGAAAGCCGTCGATAAATTCGAATGGCGTCGCGGCTATAAGTTCTCCACCTACGCTACGTGGTGGATCCGCCAGGCGATCACGCGTGCCATTGCCGATCAGGCCCGCACCATCCGAATTCCGGTGCATATGATCGAAACGATCAACAAGCTGATCCGTACATCGCGGCTGCTGGTCCAGGAACTCGGCCGCGAACCGTCGAGCGAAGAGATCGCAAAGCGGATGGATATTCCCGTATCGAAAGTGCGGAAAGTCTTGAAGATCGCGCAGGAGCCTATCTCGCTCGAAACGCCGATCGGTGAAGAGGAAGATTCTCACCTCGGCGATTTTATTGAGGATAAGTCGATCCTCAACCCGGCGGAATCGGTCACGTTCTCGAACCTTCGTGAGATAACCGACGAGGTTCTCGCAACACTGACGCCGCGCGAGGAAAAGGTGATCAAGATGCGCTTCGGCCTCGGAAACACCGGCAGCGAGCACACGCTCGAAGAGGTAGGCCAGCACTTTGCCGTCACCCGCGAACGCATCCGCCAGATCGAGGCCAAGGCCCTGCGAAAACTCCGCCACCCGTCGCGTTCGCGTCGGCTTAAGGCGTTTCTTGAGGGCAAGCCGTAGTAGTATTTTTCCAGGACATGTTGAACGGGAGAGCTTTTGAACAAGGCTCTCCCGTTTTCTATTGCCTTTACGACCCACCGGGCTTCACAACTTTCGGCGTGAAACGGCCGCCAGATCGACCTCATCCTGGGAGTTCTTTCTATTGGCCCGCCGAACACGCAGGGTGGGTCGGAAAGAGGTAATGAGCGCTACGTGACGCTCGTGGCATTCAGGCCGGCACTCGTTCGTTCGCTTGGCCGCGACGACCCGTTTTTAAGATACTCCCCGACCGGAACTTCCGGATAGATGTCGCTGTATTTTAGGACCTGTGTAGCACCGACCCTTCTAAAAATATGTTCGCGCTTCAATTCGTCGGCAGCCTTAACACCCGAGGCGGCGATAAGTTCAATGAAACTCCTGACCGTCGCTTCGTGAAAATTGGCAACTCGCTGAGACTTGTCCTCAACCACCAGGCCTTTTATCAAGCGTTCATCCTGAGTTGCGACGCCCGTCGGGCAGGTATTCAGGTTACATTGCAGGGCCTGAATGCAGCCCGTCGCCAGCATCATCGCTCGGGCAACGCTGACCATATCCGCGCCGATGGCTATCAATCGAGCGATATGAAAGCCGTTGAATACCTTTCCGGAAGCGATAACTCTGATGTCTTTTTTCAGGTCAAAGCCGCGCAAGGTGTCGATCGCAAACGAAAGGCCGTCTCGAAGAGGCATGCCGATGGAATCGGCGAATTCGATAGGCGCGGCTCCCGTTCCGCCTTCACCGCCATCAATAGCGATGAAATCCGGCTTGATGCCCGTGCTGATCATCGCCTCGCAGATCTCAACGAACTCCGCCTTTTTCCCGATGCAAACTTTGAAACCGACCGGCTTGCCGCCAGATAGGTCCCTCAGCTGCTTTACAAAACGCATTAAACTTTCTGCATCGTCAAATGCACTGTGTGAGGGCGGCGAGTCAACCGTTGTGTGCGGGACCACGTGGCGGATGGCGGCGATCTCTTCAGTATTTTTCGAGGCTGGAAGGATACCGCCGTGGCCGGGTTTCGCTCCCTGCGAGATCTTTATCTCGATCATCTTCACATTGTCCAGCGTCGCTTTCTGTTGAAAGCGTTCCGGGCTGAACTCGCCATCGTCGGTCCGGCAGCCAAAGTAACCTGTCCCGATCTGCCAGATCAGATCGCCGCCGGGCCGCAGGTGATACGGGCTGATCCCGCCTTCGCCCGTATTCTGGGCAAAGCCGCCGGCTTTCGCTCCCGCATTCATGGCCAGAACGGCATTCTTGCTCAAAGAACCGAAACTCATGCCGGAAATATTCAATCTGCTTGCCAGATAGGGCTGCAAACAGTCCTTTCCACCGACCCAAACCCGCTGTTCCTGCTCAAGGTCATGTGGATTTGCGGCATACATCGAGTGTTCTATCCATTCGTAACCGGCCCTATAAACATCCCATTGCGTTCCGAACGGGCTGGTCGAGGTTTCCTTCTTCGCCCGCTGGTAGATCACCGATCGAAATATGCGGTTTATCGGTTTTCCCTCAGTATCCGTTTCGACAAAGTACTGCATTATCTCGGGCCTGACCCGCTCCAGAAGATACCGAAAGTTTCCGATGACCGGAAAGTTCCTGCGGATCGTCTGCCGCTTCTGGACCATATCGATCAAACCGATGACGATCACCGGAACTACGACAATGAGACCCAACAGAAAGTAGGTGTTGAGCCAGCCGAGAAACAAGATCGCAAGAATCGCTATTACCGACGATGTGATGAAGATGTGTTTGGCGCTCATACTCGTTATGCGGCGCAAGACGCACACTCCTTATTTCTATTAACAGCAGATGCAGAAATCAACCATATCTTACTTGATCAGATAAGGCTATTCGGAACGGCCTGATCAGCCTTACGCCGTGAAACGAGCTTCCAATGTGTTTACACGGCACCTCTATCTCGGGTTGAATCAGCGTCGAATTGTTGTAAAATTCACGTGCGTTTCGGCCTGCGTTTGTATGCGACCGCTCCTTCGAAAAATTGCAAGTTTCGCGATCGGGGCCGGAGCACTCTGTTTGATCGCAAGGCTGGTAAACGGAAGAGATCGGCCGCCGGGTACAAAGCTCAACCGTCGATCAGCTTTCGACCGGCATCCAATGCGTCGTTGAGAGACGTAATTTTACCATCGAGCTGCATTTCGTAAACCTCGTCGAGGATCTTTTTGAACTGAGGCGATGGATCGAGTCCGAGTTCGATCAGGTGACGGCCCATCAGGATGGGTTCGGGGGCGCGTTTCTCGATATCGAGTTCGCGCACTTTTTCGATAAACCATTCCTGGGCCTCGGAACCGAAGCGCTTTTCGGGCGGGAGCCAATTGGGATTGCGTCCGAGGCTGTCTGCTTTGGCAACACGGTAGAGCAGATCGGGCTCGACCTTGCGGGCGAGGCGGCGGAACGCTCCGTCACCGACGGGCTGTTTCGATTCGGCCTTGTAAAACTCGCCCGGTTTTAGGTGATATCGCACAAGCTGAATGACCTGATCTCGCACGTCAAAACCGTTCAGCGTGTAAATGCCGAGCGTATCGAGAAACGAGATAGTCGGCTCGACGCCGGCCTCGTCGTGATTGTGCGAACGCCATCGGCCGTCGAAAAACCGCGTTGTCGGCGGCTTGCCGAAATCGTGAGCGACGGCCCCGAGCATTACCGCGACTTGCCGTTCGTATGGCAGATCGTCTATTAGCTTGCGCGCCTCGTCCGCAACCATCATTGTGTGCACATCAACGTCACCTTCCGGATGCCACTCCGGCTCCTGCGGCACGCCGACCAATGCTTTCATCTCCGGAAAAAGCTGATCGACAACGCCAAGATCGTACAGCCACCTCAGCCCAATTGACGGTTTCTTAGCTTTCAACAACAGCTTCTCAACTTCACCCCACACGCGCTCTTTTGGCAGATCGGTCACGTCGATCGACCGGCAGAGTTCAACCGTTTCCGGCGCAATATCGAACTCAAACCTCGCCGCGAACTGCGCCGCGCGCAAAACGCGTAAAGAATCTTCTGCAAACGTCGCGCTCGAAACATGTCGCAGAACTTTCTTCCCGATGTCTTCCCTACCGTTAAACGGATCGACTATCTCGCCCGTCAGCGGATCCTTCAAGATCGCATTGACCGTAAAATCCCGCCGCGAGCAAGCTTCTTCGAACGACATCGACGGATCGCCCTCGACCACGAAGCCACGATGTCCTTTTCCACTCTTCCTCTCTCTCCTGGGGATCGAAACATCCAGATCGTCACCCAGCTTATAAACCGCAAACGCCTCGCCGACCACTTTTAACGGAACGCGGACACTCTTGTCCGCATCGCCGGTTCCTCCGGCGGAAAGCACGTCATCAACCGAGACACCCAATCGGCCGCTGCTGGTTTCGCCCGTCGGGCTAATGCGGACAGGAGTGTCCGCGTTCCGCCTAATGCGGACAGGAGTGTCCGCGTTCCGGCTCATCCGGACGGGAATGTCCGCGCTCGGGTGTGCGAAGGCGATCAGGATCGCTTTCAGCCGCTCCGGCTCGACGCCATAAACCTCGACATCCCAATCCTTCGGTTCCGCGCCCATCAACTCATCGCGGACGCATCCGCCGACGAGCATCGCGCGGCCGCCAAGATCGCGTATCAGTTCAGCAAGGCTGACGACTTTTGAAGCACTATTCTTCACAAGAAATTATTCCAGAGGGCTGCGCACCAGATACTTATTTTGCGTGACGTGCGTGTAGATCTGTGTTATCCGCACATCGTTATGGCCAAGAGCTCTTGCACCGTCCGTATGCCGTACCGGCTCTCGAGCAAATGTGTCGCAAAGCTATGTCTGAACGTGTGGCAATTACCATGTTTGTTGACACCGGCTCGATGTATTGCCGCACGTATCTCGTCCGCTCAGATCTCTCGCGGGGGACGTTTACTATGAAAAAGAACGAAACGCCGAATATTGGCGACGTAAGAGTTCTCGGCCTTACTGCCTCAACCTCGCCGTGCTGCGAACCCTGTTCCAACAACCTCAGTTTTCCTTCCACAGGGTCGATCAAGCACTCGGACCAGTGCTTGACAGCATGCAAAGACGCGAATATTATCACGCAGTTGACGCATAATCAATAGTTAGGCCCCGAAACGTGTGTGTCCGTAAGCCATGAACGAAATCGAATCAGCGCATCCGGCAACTCACCTGTTCGACGCCATGGTCAAGGCTCCTGATCATCACTTCGTGCTTCTGGACAACAGCAAGGTTCGTGTCCTCGATACAAAGGTCGAGCCTGGACAACGAACACCTGTGCACGCTCATGAATGGCCTGCCGCGCTGTACGTGCTGAGCTGGAGTGACTTTGTTCGCTACGGTCCTGACCGCAATGTTCTCCTAGATTCAAGAAGCCTTTCCGCCAAACCAGCGGTTGGCTCGGCGCTTTGGGGTGATCCAATCGGCCCACACTTCGTTGAGAACGTGGGTAGTCCTGTCTTGCATATTGTTGCAGTGGAGATTAAAGGTTAGACAGCGGTTGGGGCCTAACAACTCAATCCAGCGGACGCGCGCGCCGCTGATCTCGGGCGTTAGGCGTAATGCGAAACTATTGTGTTGTCCTAGCTCTTTCGCTTGCCGGTGTCGTTGGATGCTCGTCAACTTCCGGTGAAGATTTGCCGCCATTCGTCGATCGACTTATTGCCCAGTTTCAAGTCGAGCCGGAAAGAGATCCGCCGGGCTCGATCTGGCGGTATCATTACAAGGGGAAGGAGGTGTTCTATGTTCCCCCGTACTGCTGCGACGAGCCGAGCGCGTTATACGATAGCGATGGTAATTTTATCTGCAGCCCGGACGGCGGCCTCACTGGGACCGGTGATGGGAAGTGCCCTGACTTTTTTGACGTCCGGACGGACGAACGAAGGGTTTGGGCAGACGACAGATGACGCCGGATGCCAGATGAAGGCCTGCGAATTTCGGTGATGCTCGCCGTCGAAGACGCTGGGGCGGCCTTCGCTTGGTACGAACGCGCCCTCGGCGCGAGGCAACTGTGGGACCTCGGCTCGGTCGTCGGGATGGAGATCGCCGGAGCGCCGATGTTCCTAGGAGAGCCGGAGAACAATGGTTGGGAGACGCCGACAAGACTTGGCGCTCCGTCGGTCAGGGTTGAAGTGTTCTGCGATGATCCCGACGAGTTTATTGCTCGCGCTTTGGCGGCGGGAGCAAGCGGAGATCTTGACCGCATCCGGAACCACCAGATGCCATGGGGCACCCACCGACAGGGCGGCTTCATCGATCCCTTCGGGCACAAATGGCTCGTGGGCGACCGGACCCCATTGAGCCCGCATCCATAACGCCGCACGAGTCACGTTGCGCTCGAACGGCAGGCTGGACTATAAATAATAGAATCGCTAACTAGACTGTGGACTCCCACGTTCCCTGGACGATTGCGCCTTGTCCCGCGCGACGCCCCGAACAATGGAGGGCTGATGGCTAAGAAAAGCTGGACCACTCGGTGGACCGACACGACCAATTATCTCAACAGAAAGTTTCCTGTCGATCGCCTCGGCGATCACGTAAAATCCCTTGTTACGGACCAGAAAGGCGTCTCGGAACAATTGTCGCTCGGCACATTTCACGCCCGCGGCTCAGACGATAAGCGTCACGCGATGCGAGCGTTGCTGCTGTGCCAGCGGGTTTACTATTCTGACCTGTGGGCGAAAAGGACCTGGGACTTGACGACATACGTGAACGATACGATGTCGCTGAATCCCGCCTGGAAAAAGGACTCGCTCAGCCATTGGGGCAACAAGGGCGAGCATGATATCGTCCAGGGCATCGCGATGTTCGCACCGGTTGCCGGCGCATCCCGTCAGGACCTGGTCACAACTGCAAAAGCGGGGCCGCCGAACGGAGAGAAGAAGGACTTTCTCCCGGGCAACCTGACTCTTTCACGATCTGACCTTATGGCCAAGGGAGCGGCCGACACATGCTACAACGGCGTGACGGCGTGGCTGCTGAAGAGTGGAATCGTGTCGATGCGCTGGTTTATGCGGGATTCGGCACCAAACGGGCAGAATGCCTGCGACAGGTTGTTCGGCACTGGTGAGGTGGTCTGGCCGCCCGATCAGCCGTTCAGAGACGACAGCGTATTGCCTGCGGTCGGTGCCGGGTACATTGTTCATATGTGGCTTGAGGACTCGGGGCCCGGCGGCTGGAACGGGCACTGGGTAATCAGCAACGGCGATGGGACCATTTGCGGCGTGAATAACGGCGAGGTGAAAACGACCGAAGAGACCGTCTTGAAGAAATACACAAACAGCGGCAGACTCCGAACACAGTTCGAAGGTTATGGCGGCTTGCTGACAAAGGACGTGCTCAACGACCGCGGCTTTATCGAATCGATCCCGATCGACCCGCCGAAATACGGCCGGGCATCAATGGTAAAGTTCGATCCGCTTACCTTACCGAATCTACTGTGACAGATTCCGCCTTATTGCACGAAGTGGACGCCTAAGCTAAAGTTGTCCAATTCCGCTTACGCCGATATGGCGGAACTTCCGCCCATCCGATCCGCGATATAGCGCTGCAATTGTCCCACTGCGATGCGATCTTGTTCCCACGTATCGCGATCGCGGACCGTGACGGCGTTGTCTTCGAGTGAATCGTGGTCGACGGTGACGCAGAACGGGGTGCCGATCTCGTCCTGCCGGGCGTAGAGTTTACCGATGCCGCCGGTGTCGTCATAAACGGTTCGCATTGATGGCTGGAGATCTTTCTTTAGCCGCTTCGCCATCTCGACGATCTCCGGTTTGTTCTTTGCCAGGGGAAGTACAGCCACTTTTATCGGGGCCATTTCGGGTTTTAGTTTTAGGATGACGCGGGTTTCGCCTTTGTCGTTGGTCTTTTCGGTGTACGCGTCCATCATCACGGCAAGAAGCGTACGGTTGACGCCGATAGACGGTTCGATGATGTACGGATAAAAGCGTTCTTTCGTCTGCTCGTCGAAATACGAAAGGTCCTCGGTCGAATCAGGATTGATGCGTTTCCCTTCCGCGTCCTCGGGTTTTTTCGAGTGCACGCGAAGGTCGAAATTCGTTCGGTTGGCAATGCCCATCAACTCGTCCCACTGCTTTTCCTCGTCGTCGCGTTCGGGGAAGAACCGATACAAGATATCGACCGTCCGCTCGGAATAATGCGCAAGCTCTTCCTTCGACTGCTCGTAATCTTTCAGATTCGCGTCCGAAATACCGATCGAGTTTATCCACGCGTGAAACCCGTCGATCCATTCCTGATGCGAGCGGCCCGCGTCATCGGGTCGAACAAAATATTCGATCTCCATCTGCTCAAACTCGCGCGTACGAAAGATAAAGTTTCCGGGCGTAATCTCATTCCGAAACGCTTTTCCAATCTGAGCGATTCCGAACGGCAGCTTTCTGCGCGAAGTGTCGAGCACGTTCTTGAAATTAATAAAAATTCCTTGGGCAGTTTCTGGTCTGAGATAAGCAAGCGAAGACGGATCATCCTCCTCTGAAGCCGCGCCAATTGTGGTTCGGAACATCAGGTTGAATTCTCTCGGGTCCGTCCAATCAAGTTCTCCACAGTTCGGACACCTTATATCATTTTTCACTAGTCGACTCGAGTCTCGTTTCGGGGGCGTTCCGATCGAGATGGAGTCGGCAAACAAGTAGTGTTTGCCGCCTTCCGCTTCCTTCTTTATGAATTCGTCCAAGAGCTTGTCTTCCCGAAAGCGGCTCTTGCAGGCGCGGCAATCGACCAACGGATCCGAAAATGTCGTCTCGTGCCCCGAGTACTTCCACACATTCCGGTTCAGGATGATAGACGAATCCAAACCCTCAACATCGTCGCGTTCGTAAACGACCCAATTCCACCAGCTCCTTTTGATGTTATTCGCCAGCTCAACCCCAAGCGGCCCATAATCCCACGAGCTTCCCAGCCCGCCATAGATATCCGATGCGGGGTAAACAAACCCGCGACGTTTTGAAAGAGAGACGATAGTTTCGATATTTGGTGCTGACATAAGTAAACAGAAGTAGCAATTTTACAATGAAACGGAGAAAAAGGCTTGGAGTCTAGTCTGTTTGAACATAAAATAGCGACATGAATCGCCCAGTAACAGTCGTCATCTTGGTTGCGATCTCCCTTCTGTCTCAGATGCAAATAGCATTGAGTTGCGTCAATGCACCGGAAAGTCCTCTGAAAGTAGGTAAGCCGATTAACACAGAGAATTTAGGTCCCGGAGCTTACGTCTACGCACTACTTAACGATCGTCACACGACGGGAGATTGGGAATTCGCTCTTTTTGGTTCAGAAAATGCCAAGTCACGAGGAGATGCCCCTCTTGATGAAAATGGAATGGCCGTAGTGCTCATACACCTCGGGAGGACCAAGGAAGCACTAGAGTTACTAAAGAAGATCGAGAAGAAGAAGCCAGGTTCATATTACGTAGCTGCGAATCTAGGAACTGCGTACGAGCTGTTGGGCGACAACAAGAAAGCCTACACGTGGATAGCGGAAGGTATGAAGCGAAACCCTGATTCACACTTCGGGACGGAGTGGCTTCACCTAAAGATACTTAAGGCAAAACAAGCGATCGAAAACGACCCGCAGTGGATGGATAAAAACTCCGTGCTCGGCATCGACTGGAAACTGATAAACGGCGATCTTTCAAGGGTTCAGATATCCGACGACCGCAAAGTAGTTCACGATGCTGAAGCCGTCCGGAAGGCGATCGAATACCAGCTCCACGAACGCACCGAATTTGTAAAACCGACCGACCCAACCGTAGCAAGCCTGCTTTATGATCTCAGTCATTTGGTTAGACATTCACGGTCGGAAGAACACGGGAATCTTGTATTGAACGCCGCCTATGATTACGGGTATCCGCGTCCGCCGACACCTTCACCCGCAGTTGCTGCACCCGCAGCAGAGATCATTGCCGGTGAATCTAAGACGTCATACTGGATACCGGTTGGAATCTCGGCTTTGGTTCTCGGCTTCCTTGCATTGGCCGGCCTCCGGCTCACAAAACGACACACAAAGACAATTGGATAGGGCAACTGTCATCCGTTTATGGCTATGATAAAAACCGAGATCCGCCGCAATAGTACGAATCTAAAACTGGCCGTGATCGTGTTGTCCGTCGTAGCCATTTCATGCACGGCGATCAGGGAGTTCACGAATCGGCCATCGGAAAAGGTCAGAAAGCTGAACGAAAGTGTCCCGGCTGGAATATTGGCCGCCGAACGTGATCACCGGATACACGAACTCTCCTCTTTCCGCATAGTTCTGCCAGAGCCCGGCCAGATACTGCTCGGAGATGCCGACGGGGTGCCGATCGACCTTGGATCGCTCGACGCTCAGCTTGAAACTCTCTACTCCACGACCACGCCCGACCGCCGGGTGGTCTATTTGATCGCCGCGGCGAATATCCCAACGAGCGAGGTCGCGGCCGTGTTGGACAAGGTCCGGGAACACGACATCAACATCGTTAAGCTGGTTACCAGCAGTCGCTCGCCGGACGAGAACGACGGATTTCTGACGAGCGTCCCGCCACCGGATCGTGCGATCGAGGTCGTTGTTCGAAAAGAGGCAATGACGAACAAGCCCAACCCTCTGACCCTCTTGGTTACCACAGGGCCCGATGGCAGCCCTCTCCTGAACAATGAATCGATTCTGGATCGTGACGGATTGACCAACAGGCTGCGCGAGATCGCCAAGTTGCGCGAACAGAACGGCGTTTTCCGCGAAAGCACGGACGAGGTGGAAATGACTGTCCTCATTGACGTGCCGCGTGCCGATCCGGATCAGAAATACGGAGACGTTGTAGCGCTCGTAGACGCGGTGAAACTCGCCGGAGCGCGGCCGATCGTACTTGGGGACAAGGATAAATTTATCCAGATGCCGGAAGACCCACACTACGATCTCCGTGAACTAATACCCCGCCATCCAATTCCCGTGAAAGACCCGCCAAAGGTCATATCGGGCGGCGTCCTGAACGGCAAGGCGACAAATCTGCCAAAGCCGTCGTATCCGCCGGCGGCACGCGCGGTACGAGCGTCGGGGTCGGTGAATGTGCGGGTAACTGTCAGCGAAGATGGAAAAGTGATCGAGGCCAACGCCGTAAGCGGTCATCCGCTTCTTCGCTCAGCTGCCGTCTCCGCGGCTCGTTCCGCAGAGTTCTCACCAACATTACTCGCCGGAAGACCCGTAAAAGTTACCGGCGTGCTGATCTACAATTTTGTCCCCCCGGAACAATAAAAAAGGCGGCCGTAATGAGCCGCCTCTAAACTAACTGGTCCGAACAGCTATTCGCCGCCGTCGCCCGCCGAACCAGCCTTCGCCTTTTCTTCGTTGAGGATCGCCTTGCGGGAAAGCTTGACCTTATTGCCTTCCTTGCCGATGCATTTCACGAGGATCTGCTGGCCTTCTTTGAGTTCATCTCGAACATCCTTGACGCGGCGGTCGGAGATCTCGGAGATGTGCAGAAGGCCGTCGAGGCCGGGGAGGATCTCGACGAACGCGCCGAAATCGACGATCCGCGAGACCGTGCCCATGTAGGTTTCACCCACCTCGGCTTCGGCGGTGATCGCCTTGATGCGGGCAACGGCTTCGGCCGCGGCGTCGCCGTCGGCGGTGGCGATCAGAATGGTACCGTCGTCCTGAACGTCGATCTTTGCCCCGGTTTCTTCCGTCAAAGCCCGGATCGTCGAACCGCCCTTGCCGATCACATCGCGGATCTTGTCCGGGTGGATCTTCATCGTGATGATTCGCGGTGCGTACGGCGAAATATCCTCGCGCGGCTCGTTGATCGCCTGCTCCATGATGCCGAGGATGTGCATGCGGCCCTTGCGGGCCTGTTCGAGCGCTTCCTGCAGGATCATCGCGTTGATGCCCGCAACCTTGATGTCCATTTGCAAAGCGGTGATGCCTTCGCTTGTGCCGGTAACTTTGAAATCCATGTCGCCGTAGTGGTCTTCGGCTCCGGCGATATCGGAGAGGATCGCGTAGCGATTTCCTTCCATCACCAAACCCATCGCAACACCCGCGACCGGCCGCTTGATCGGCACGCCCGCGTCCATCAAGCTAAGAATGCCGCCGCATACCGAGGCCATCGACGACGATCCGTTCGATTCCGTGATATCCGAAACGATGCGGAGCGTGTAAGGAAATTCCTCTTCGCTCGGGAGCACAGCTTCGATAGCACGGCGGGCTAGATTTCCGTGGCCGGTCTCGCGCCGCGAAGTGCCGCCGAACCGGCCCGCCTCGCCGACCGAATAAGGCGGAAAATTGTAGTGCAGCATAAAGCGCCGCTTCACTTCGCCCTTTTCGATATCGTCCAGGTACTGCTCGTCCATTTTTGTCCCGAGTGTCGTCGTGACGATCGCCTGCGTTTCACCACGCGTGAACAGGGCCGATCCGTGGACCCGCGGAAGCCAGCCGACCTCGCCTGAGATCTGGCGGATCTCTGAAAATTTCCGCCCGTCTGGGCGACGGCGATTGTCGAGCATGTCTTCGCGAAAGGTCTTTTCCTTAAGAAAACCAAACGCCTTCGCCGCGGCCGAACGGGCTTCCGGCTGGTCTTCCGGATAGGATTCGACCACTTCTTTCTTCAAGGCATCAAGCGCTGCATAGCTCGTCAGTTTGTCTTTGCCGGTTGTATCAAGCGCTTCGCGAAGCCGCTGGCCGAAATTCGATTCAACGGCGGCTACGACGGATTCATCAATAGTGGGTGAAACGAACGTGCGCTTTTCGATCTCAAGCGCCTTGCCCAGTTCCTTTTGCCAAAGGCAAAGCCGCTTGATCTCCTTATGGGCCAGCATCATTGCCTCGATCATGATGTTCTCGGCAACTTCTTCAGCGGCCGCTTCGACCATCACGATCGCCTCTTCCGTGCCGGCGACAACCAGGTTCAGTTCGGATTCCCGACGCTCATCGTAGGTAGGATTCACAAGATACTTGCCGTCCCTGAGCCCGATGCGGACACCCGCGATCGGCGTTGTAAACGGAATGTCCGACAAATAAAGAGCAAGCGAAGCTCCGGTAATTGCGATCACGTCCGGATCGTTTTCCGTATCGGCCGAGATCACCGTTCCGACGATCTGAGTTTCAAAACGATATCCATCGGCGAACAATGGCCTGACGGGGCGGTCGATCAGCCGGCATGTCAGCACTTCCTTCTCGCTCGGGCGCCCTTCGCGCCGAAAGTAATTTCCCGGTATCCGCCCGGCGGAATATGTTGACTCGCGGTACTCTACGGTAAGCGGGAAAAAATCGAGGCCTTCTTTTGCGTTCCTCGCACTCACCGCTGTAACCAGCAGCATCGTTTCCCCGTACCTGATGATGACCGAACCGTCGGCCTGTTTGGCTACCTTGCCTGTTTCTACGACCAGCTCTTTCAATCCAAGCTTGATCGATTCTTTCAAATATTTTTTCTGTCCCATTATTTTTCCTCGAAACACGAAAACGGCCCAAAGCTGTTCGTGAAGCCTCGGCCGTTTCCGGATTCCTCTCAATTTCTAAAAGCTCTCATTTGTCTGCGGCTCAATAGCTGTCACGTTCAGCAGCCCTCAACAAATTCTTCGTGAGAACCGATTTCCAAAGACTCGAAGTAGTCAAACCTTAAAGTCCAAAGTCCCGAGTCCGATGTCCAAAGTCGATCGACCTTGGACCTTGGACATTGGACTTAGGACCAAAAGTTTATCTTCTCAATCCTAATTTCTTGATGATCTCGTGATACTCATTGATATCACGACGCTTCATATAATCCAGAAGCTTGCGGCGTCTCGAGACCATCTTGAGCAGGCCTCTGCGCGAATTATTGTCCTTTTTGTGGGTCTTGAAGTGCGCGGTCAATTCGTTGATCCGCTGGGTCAACAACGCCACCTGTACCTGCGACGAACCTGTATCCGACTCGTGCGTTTTGTAATCACCTACTATCTGTTCTTTTACTTCCTTAACTGTCGCCATAAACTTTCTGACTCTAAAATGGTCTCTCCTTGCTCGCAGTAACTCCGCCCGAATTGCTGGCGGTAACCGCGAAATTTCTCCAACTTGTGATCTAAGCGGGATGGATGCTAAATCACTCTAAAGACTACAATATTCGGGGATCGATATCAATGTCCGCGCTTAAGTCCGTACCACCTGCTACCGCAGGTGGTACTGACATGCGCTACGTCTCAAACTCCTCCATAAACTTCGTCGAAAAGTCGCCCGTCTGGAAACGCTTGTCGGCCATGATCTTTTTATGAAGCGGGATCGTCGTCTTGATCCCCTCGACCACCATCATATCCAACGCACGCTGCATTCGGTTGATCGCGAGTTCGCGGGTGCGGGCGTGGACGATCAACTTTGCGATCATCGAATCATAATACGGCGGAACAACGTATCCCGGATAAACCGCCGTGTCAACGCGAACGCCGGGGCCGCCAGGAATATTGAACGCCGTAATCCTGCCCGGGCTCGGCGTGAATTTCACGGGATCCTCGGCGTTGATGCGGCATTCTATCGCATGGCCGACGATCTGCACATCGTCCTGGCTATACTGGAGATCGTCACCCGATGCGATCCGGATCTGGTTGCGTACGACGTCGGCAAGCGTTACCATCTCCGTCACCGGATGCTCGACCTGAACGCGCGTATTCATCTCCATGAAATAAAAACTGCCGTCCTCGTCCAGCAAAAATTCAAATGTCCCGGCGTTCCAATATCCGATCTCTTTACAGGCGTTCACCGCAACGGCGCCCATCTTTTCGCGCTGTTCCTGTGTGATCACCGGCGACGGCGCTTCCTCGAGAAGCTTCTGATGCCGCCGCTGGATCGAGCATTCGCGCTCACCCAAATGGATGCAGTTGCCGTGTTCATCAGCCAGAACCTGTATCTCAATGTGCCGCGGACGTTCTATGTAGCGTTCGATATAGACCGCGCCGTTCTTGAATGCCGCCAGGGCTTCCGACTGAGCGAGTTCGAGTTGGCTCTCAAGTTCGTCCGCGTTCCGCACAATGCGCATGCCGCGTCCGCCGCCGCCGGCCGACGCTTTTACGATAACGGGAAACCCGATCTCCAACGCCAGCTTCTTTGCTTCTTCCGCCGATTCGATCGCGTCAGGGCTGCCGGGGAGAACGGGAACACCCGCCGCAACCATTGTCCGCCGCGCCTCGACCTTGTCACCCATCATCGCGATCACTTCCGGTCGTGGGCCGATGAACTTGATGTTGCAATCGCCGCAGATCTTTGCGAACGTCGCCGATTCAGCCAGGAATCCATAACCCGGGTGGATCGCATCGACGTTCGTGATCTCTGCCGCGCTGATGATCGATGGGATGTTCAAGTAGCTTTGTGCCGACGGAGCCGCTCCGATGCAGATCGCCTCGTCCGCATATCGCACATGCAGGGCCTCACGGTCAGCCTCAGAATGCACGGCGACCGTCTTGATGCCCATTTCCTTGCACGTCCAGATGATCCGGCACGCGATCTCGCCGCGGTTGGCGATCAAAATTTTGCGAATCTCTCGATTGCTCATCGGAAATGATTTAGCCACGAATCTCACGCGTGACACGAATCAATAGAAAAATACCATTCGTGCTATTCGTGAAACTCGTGGCTGAAATATCTTACTTCCTAATGCCAAATAAGGGCTGGCCGTATTCGACCGGCTGACCATTCTCAACGTAAACCTTCACGACCTCACCCGTGACTTCGGCTTCGATCTCGTTCATCAGCTTCATCGCTTCGACGATACAAACGATCGAGGCGGGCGTAACTTTGCTGCCCTCCGTAACGTACGGGTCCTTGTCCGGGCCCGACGCACGATAAAAGGTGCCAACTATCGGCGATGTGATACTGTGCAGGTCTTCTTCCGCAGCGGGCTGCTCACTGGCAGAAGGCTGAACCGCAGCGGCCACCGCGGGAGCCTGCGCAGCCGGCGCACCGTAGACCAAAGGCTGTGCCCCCGGAACGTACTGCACGGACGGGGCCGCAACCGCTTTGCTCAAACGCACGCGGATGTTCTCGTTCTCGAACTCGAAATCAGTAAAGCCGTGCTCGTTGACCAGTTCCGCCAGTTCGCGAAGCTCATCCATATTCAACGAGGCATCGCTCCCGGCCTTCCTGTCGTCTGTCTTACCGCCTTGCTTTTCCATTTCCTTTGCTTTTACAGAAGCCGAACTGTCACTCATCGTGCATCGCCTCCATCAAACAAATTCTATCCCTTAGCCGCAAGTTCGCGAGGATTGTCGACCAGTTCGATCACTGCCAACTCGGCATTGTCGCCGCTGCGGCGGCCGATCTTGATGATCCGCGTATAACCGCCGTTGCGGTCCTTGTACCTGACGCCCAATTCGCCAAACAAACGCTGGACCGCCTTGACGCCGGCCGTACGTTCGATCGGCTCTTTAGCCTCGCCCTTCTTTCCGCGAAATCGGCTTGCCGCTTCTTTGAACGTGCTGTTCCCCGCATGGAAAAAGCGTGAAGCCTGGCGGCGAAGGTGAACTTCCCGGGCCTTTTTATCGTCACCCGTCAAGGCCTCGGCCTTGCGCGCAAGCGTGATCGCTTTTTCAATGAACGGCCGCAATTCCTTGGCCTTCTGCGTTGTGGTAACAATATGCTCTTTTTCCGCATTTATCAACGACGTAGCCAGATTGCGCAGCATCGACATCCGATGCTCGGTCGTACGCCCCAGTTTGCGATGTGCTTTTAAGTGTCTCATTTCTTCAAAGTCCCAAGTCCCAAATTTCCCAAGTCCCAGGTTCCAAGTCCCAGGTCCCGCGACCTAAGACATGGGACTCGGGACTTGGGCCTTGGGACTCATTAATCGAGATCTCGTCCCCCCGATCCTGGGATCGGATTGCCCTGCTCGTCAAAATCCATTCCGAAGTCCAGGCCCATACCGTGGAGCAGGTCCTTGATCTCGGTCAGCGACTTCTTGCCGAAGTTCTTTGTATGGAGCATGTCCTTTTCGCTCCGACGGATCAGGTCGCGTATTGAGCGAATGTCGGCATTCTTCAGGCAGTTATATGAACGCACGGACAGTTCAAGCTCATCGACCGGCTTGTCGAGCAGGTCGTTCCGCATCAGCGGCGGGCGGGCGATGTCTTCGTATTTGTATTCTTCCTCTTCCTCTTCGAAATTGATGAAGATCGACATATGGTCCTTCACCAGCTTAGCGGCGAGGCCGATGGAATCTTCGGGAGCGACGGAACCGTCCGTCCAAACTTCGATCGTCAGCTTGTCAAACTCCGTGTTTGATCCCTGGCGTGTCTTGTCGACGCTGTAATTGACCTTCTTTATGGGCGTGTGGACCGAATCGATCGGGATATAACCGACCGACAGGTCCTCGTCATTATTGAACTCCGCCGAAACGTAGCCGCGGCCGCGCTTCAATCTCATTTCGACATTGAACGAGCCCGAACCGCTGATAGTCGCGATGTGGATGCTGTCGTCCAGGACCTCGACATCCGCGTCGCCCTGGATATCCGCACTGGTCACCTCACCAGCACCTTTCTTGCTGATGGTCAGCGTCTTCGGCCCCGAGCCGTGCAGTTTGAAGGGGACCTGCTTCAGGTTCAAGATCACGTCGGTCGCATCCTCGACCACGTTCTTTATCGATGAAAACTCGTGCTCGACCCCTTCGATCTTCACGGCCGTAACCGCCGCTCCTTCGATCGACGAAAGAAGGGCCCGGCGGACCGAGTTCCCGATCGTAGTGCCGAATCCGCGCTCGAAAGGCTGTGCAAAGAATTTGCCGTACCGCTCGGTCAATGTTTCGCTATCAACATTCAGGCGGGAAGGCATTTGAAAATCCGTCCAATTATTGCTGTTTGTCATATTGTTCTTTTTAAAACGGTCAATCGAGTTGGCTTTGTCCCCGGGGCGTCCTAGCAAGAACAAACTCTCGGCACCCGGCTACTTCAGCCAACTCTCCCTACAAAACTACTTGCTGTACAACTCGACGATCAACTGCTCGTTGATGTTCGCATCTATATCGGCCCGCGACGGCCCGGCACTGATCGAAACACCCATCTCGCCGCGTCCGCCTGCAGGTGCGATCCACGCGGGACGTCCGCGTCCGGCCGCGGTCTGCCATGCTCCCTCAACGTGAGCATTCTTCGTGCTCTTGTTCTTGACCGTGACCGTGTCGCCGACCTTGACCTGGAACGAAGGGATATTCACCTTACGCCCGTTCACTTCGATATGTCCGTGATTTACAAGCTGCCGCGCCTGACGACGCGATGTAGAAAAGCCCGAACGGTACACGACATTGTCTAGTCGCTTCTCGAGCATAAAAAGCAAATTTTCACCGGTAACGCCTTTCTGACGGCGTGCCTTTTCGAAATAATTGCGAAACTGTTTCTCGAGCACGAAGTAAATTCTCTTCACTTTCTGCTTTTCACGCAGCTGCTCGCCATAACCGGCCAACATCTTCCGACGGGCACCGCCATGCTGGCCCGGCGGGTTCGTTCCCCGCTTTTCGATCGCACACGACGGCTTAAAGCACCTGTCGCCCTTCAAAAATAATTTTCCACCTTCGCGGCGGCACAACCGGCACACCGCATCTCTATATCTAGCCATAATATTTTCGCTTTCAGCGAAAATGATTTTGGATTTTAGATTTGCGATTTTGGATTAACCCCGACCTCGCATACCAATTCCAAATAACCATTTTCGAGAAAAAGTTTACAGGCAAAGAATAGCTGCCCTTCGTCCTTTCGATAACGGATCAAAGAACCTTTCTTCAATCCCAAATCCAAAATCTAAAATCCAAAATCCTCAAACGCGCCTTCGCTTCGGCGGACGGCATCCATTGTGCGGGATCGGCGTAGTATCGCGGATCGAATTCACGCGAATTCCTGCCTGAGCAACCGCCCGGATGGCCGACTCACGGCCGCCGCCCGGGCCCTTTACCCGAACTTCAACCTCGCGCATCCCGGCTTCAACGGCCTTTCTGGCAGCCTCGCCGGCGGCCTGCTGGGCCGCGAACGGCGTCCCTTTACGCGAACCGCGGAAACCGCGGGCCCCTGACGAACACTGGGCAACCAAATTGCCTTGCGTGTCCGTGATCGAAATAAGCGTATTGTTGAACGAAGCCGAAATGTGAACGATCCCCATCGGGATGTTCTTCCGCTCTTTCTTCTTGAAAGTCTTCTTCTTTGCCGGAGCTTTTGCCATATCAGTTGGAACGCGGACACTCCTGTCCGCATTTTGGAACGCGGACACTCCTGTCCGCAATTCCTTGATTTAAGAAGCGGACAAGAGTGTCCGCGTTCCGATTATTTCTTGCCCGGGGCCTTCTTCTTAGCGACCGCCGCCTTGCGCGGGCCTTTGCGGGTGCGGGCATTGGTAGAGGTTCGCTGGCCGCGGACCGGAAGGCTGCGACGATGACGCAGGCCGCGGTAGCAGCCAATATCCATCAAACGCTTGATGTCCATCTGGATGCGCTTGCGCAAATCGCCTTCAATGTCGCCCTGAGCGTCCAGGATCGCGCGGATCTTGTTCAACTCATCTTCGCTAAGATCGCGGATCTTAATATCCTGGCCGATGCTCGCCTCATTCAGTACGGCCGCCGCGCGCGACTTACCCACGCCGTAAATGTACGTCAATCCGATCTGTGCCCTTTTATTGGGCGGTAAATCTACACCTGCTACACGAGCCATAATCTTATTTTCGATTTCAGATTTGCGATTTTCGATTTGAGATCAAGAATCGCAAATTGACATTCGCAAATCGCAAATTTCCTATCCCTGTCTCTGCTTATGCTTAGGATTATCGCAAATAACGCGCACGACGCCCTTGCGGTGGATCACCTTGCACTTATCACACATCTTTTTTACCGAAGGACGAACTTTCATATCTTCCTCTCGCTTGAAGTCCCCGCTTGAGCAGGCCAACGCCGCCCAAAGGCGGAACTCCGAACTTACTTATACCGGTAAGTTATCCTGCCTCTCTTCAGATCGTACGGCGACAACTCAACCAAAACCCTATCTCCCGGCAGGATGCGGATGAAGTTCTTGCGCATTTTTCCTGAAATATGCGCCAGCACCTCATGTTCGTTGCCGTCTACCGAGATCCGAAACATTGCGTTCGGCAATGTCTCAAGCACGGTAGCGGTAACTTCTATCGCTTCCTCTTTTGACATAAGTCAACAAACCCAACTTTTCATTGAGTTGGACAAACTATTAGTTTATCGCGGAACAAATGAACTTTCAAGTCACGCGGACGCAGTTTCCGCCATACCGGTCATCAGCACCTTTTTCTGTTCCTTTGTCAACGTCAGTATCTCGGGGCCGTCCGGCGTAACGGCGATAGTATGCTCGGCGTGGGCCGAAGCCTTTCCGTCTTTTGTGACCACCGTCCACTTGTCCTCAAGCGTTTTGGTTTCAGCGGTCCCGAGGTTAAGCATAGGCTCGATCGCGAAACAGTATCCCGAACGGATCTTCTCCTTAGTTCCCTGTCGTCCGTGATTCGGTATCTGCGGCGCCTCGTGCATCGACCGTCCGATCCCGTGGCCGGTGTAATCGCGGACGATCCCGTAACCAAATTTTTCCGCGTGCTGCTGCACCGCCCAACCGATATCGCCGACGCGTCCATTCACCCGCGAAGCCTCGATGCCGCGTGCGAGGCACTCTTCTGTCACGCGGATCAACTGCTTCAACTCGTCAGCCACTTCGCCAACCGGAGAGGTCATCGCCGTGTCGCCGACAAACCCGTTCAACGTGCAGGCCATATCGAGCGAGACGATGTCGCCCTCTTTCAGCGGAGTGTCGGTCGAAAAGCCGTGGACCACCTGATCATTTACGGACGAGCAGATCGCGAATGGAAACGGCACCATCCCATGCGGCTTGTAACCGATAAATGTCGGTATCGAACCCGCATCCCGCATCATTTTCTCAGCCGCGGCGTTTAACTCGAGCGTCGTCACCCCCGGTACGATCATCCCCCGCAGCATCTCCCGCACTTCGGCGATCAGTTCGCCTACGGCCCGCATTTTCTCAAGGTCTTTCTGCGATTTTGCGATGATCATTCTATTGCCGAAAAACAAACGGCTCAGGTCGCTCAATAATCCGCCAATGCCCGACCCGGAAACCATAGATAGACCTAAACCAATTTCTCCAACTCGGAATAGATGTCCTCTACCTCACCGGTACCGTCCACCGTCTTCAATCGGCCTGACCGGTCGTAGTAATCAAACAGCGGGGTCGTTTCCTCAACATAGGTTTCGAGTCTGACACGTGCCCTTTCTTCAATGTCGTCGGCCCTTTGAGTAAGTTGTGTATCAGGGTGCTGATCGCAAACGCCTTCCAACTTCGGCGGTTTCGAATAGATGTTGTATATCTCGCCGCAAACGGGACAAGTCCGGCGCCCTGTGAGCCGCTCCATCAGTTCCGCATGCGGCACGTTTACCTCGATCGCAACGATCTCTTTGCCTTGTTCTCTGGCAAGCTCCTCGAGCTGCTCTGCCTGGACGATCGTTCGCGGATAGCCGTCGAGCAGATATGTCGTGTCAGCCAGATCCGGCTGCGAAGTACGCTCGCGAACGATCTTATAGGTTAGGTCATCCGAGATCAGCTTGCCCGCTAACATTGTCGCCCGCACCTCGTGCGCCACGGGCGTGTCGAGCGTTTTCATTGCCCGGAACATATCTCCCGTCGAGATCTGCGGGATGCCGCGCCGCTCCTGGAGCAGTCGGGCCTGAGTTCCCTTGCCCGCTCCCGGACCTCCTATCAATACGATTATCTTACTCATGAAAACTCTTTAACGCAGAGACGCGGAAACGCAGAGTTGGAAAGATCATCTTGCGGGTCGCGCAATCTCACTTCCCTCTCTGCGTCTCGGCGTCTCTGCGTTTCAATCCGTTAGCTTCTGCGCCCTCGCAAGCGAGACCCCGCGCCGAGGAAGCCCTCGTAGTTCCTCATCACAAGCTGCGCCTCGATCTGAGAGACGGTGTCCATCGCAACACCCACAAGGATCAGAAGCGAGGTGCCGCCAAAAAAGAACTGGTAGCCGAGGCCGGTCGGGATCCAGCTCAAGCCGGGCGTCGCAGTAAAGAACGCATCAAGACTGTCACCAATGAACGGAAGTCGCCCGACGCGGAACCCACTGAGCAGAACCTGCGGAACAAATGCGACAAATGCCAAATAGATCGCGCCGACCGTTGTCAGCCGCGTCAGAATTCCATTTAGATATTCCGCTGTCGGTGCACCGGGGCGAATCCCGGCAACAAACCCGCCGTGTTTGCGAAGGTTGTCGGCCACTTCGTCGGTGTTAAAAATGATCGTGATGTAAAAGAACGTAAACAGAACGATCAGCCCGATAAAGACTAGCTCGTAATACGGGTCGCCTCCGTGAAACTGGGTGAAGAAGCCATGTATCTTTGCCCACGTAGAGGTCGTGTCGCCCGCCTCGGGCGGGAATGCCGCGAAAAGGGTTTGCGGCATTGCCAGTACCGACGACGCAAAGATGACCGGGATAACGCCGCCCATGTTTATCTTGAGCGGCAGGCTGGTCTCCTGACCGGAAAACGTCTGGCTGCCGACGCGCCGGCTCGCATAACTTATGCCAATGTTCCGCCGTGCCGACTCGACATAAACGATCAACGCGATCAGTGCGATCATCACGGCAACCAGGAAGATAACTCCCAGAGTTTGGAGCGGATCGCCGTTGCGAACGCGTTCACCTACCTGCAGCACCGCCGACGGAAGGCCGATAACGATACCGGCAAAGATGAGCAGCGAAATACCGTTCCCGACACCGCGTTCGGTGATCTGTTCACCGAGCCACATCACAAATACTGTCCCGGTCGTGAGCGTCACTACGATCATCAGGGTCGCAGCCCACGTTTCCGGGATGATGCCGTTACGGCTGAGCCATGTCGCGACAAAGAATGTCTGCACCGCACAAAGGACCACGGTCATGTAACGCGTCCACTGATTCAGTTTCTGACGCCCGACCTCACCCTCTTCCTGGATCTTTTTCACCGCCGGCGAAAGTACCGGCATAAGCTGCATAATGATCGAAGCCGTAATATAAGGAGTCACGCCCAGTGCGAAAACAGAGATCGTGCGAAAGTTCCCCCCCGAGAAAAGATCAAGCACGCCGAGCAGTGTTCCCGCCACGTCGTTCCAGACCTGTTCCAGCCGGACCTTATCGATCCCGGGGGCCGCTATGTGAGCGCCCAAACGATAGACCGCCAGAAGCCCGAGCGTAAAAAGAATACGCATCCGGAGCTCCGGGATCTTGAACATGTTCTGGACGGCGTTTAGAAACTTCTCCATATAAATCCTTCTAATGCGGAGTTCGGTTTGCGGAATGCGAGATCGATCTACTGTCCCGCAGTCCGCAGTTTATCAAGCTTCAGCCGGAGCCTTCGAAATGACTGTCGCGGAACCGCCCGCCTTCTCGACCTTGTCCCTGGCGGTTTTTGTGAACCGGTGGGCGGAAATATTCAACGCCTTCGAGACGCTGCCGTTACCGAGTATAACAAGATCGTGCTTGGCCTTCTTGATCAAGCCGCGTTCGTGCAATATCTCAGGCGTGACCGCATCGCCGGCATTGAAACTCTCCTCGATCTTTGCCAGGCTGATCTCGATCCATTGCTTCTTGAAAATATTGGTGAACCCGCGCTTCGGCAAGCGACGCTGGAGCGGCATCTGCCCGCCCTCAAAACCCGGACGGCTGCTGTAGCCCGACCGCGACTTCTGGCCCTTGTGCCCGCGTCCGGCGGTCTTGCCCAACCCAGAACCAGGCCCGCGACCAACACGCTTCTTCTTGTGCGTCGAACCCGGTGCCGGTTTAATGTTATTTAGTCCTAATGCCATCGTATTTCCTCTTCAATAAGATCTTTGCCGCCGGGCCCTGCGAAATCCAAATCTGATAGACAGGGTATACATGATGGGATCCGCACTCCGCGTTCAGATCCTGTTCACCTTGTACATCCTGTTAGATTTCATCTCTGCGTCCACGAATGAAAGTCCTACTCCACGATCCGCAACAAGTGCGGCACCTTGTTCACGATCCCGCGCGTCGCCGGCGAATCCGGCCGAGTTACCTTTTGATTAAGCTTCGTGATGCCGAGGCTGCAGACAATATCTTTCTGTTTTTGCGAGTAGCCGATCGAACTCCTGTAATACTGGATCGTCACCGTGCCGCCCGCGGTATTTTCTTTGCTTTTAGCCATGATCTTAAAATTTAGCTATCAGCTATCAGCTATCAGCTATCAGCTATTCCGGCTGACCACTGATCACCAACCACTGATCACACCAGCTCTTCCACCTGCTTCCCGCGGAGCCTCGCAACTTCGATCGGGTCCTTCATCCGGGTCAGCCCGTTGAAGGTAGCGCGAACGACGTTATGGTTATTGCTCGACCCAAGGATCTTCGTGCGGACATTGTGTACCCCAAGGGCCTGAAGCACCAGGCGAACTGCCCCGCCGGCGATAACGCCCGTGCCTTCTTCCGCCGGCTTCAGCAGAACGCGGCCCGCGCCGTATTCGCCGATCAGCTCGTGCGGCAGCGTACCATCGATAAGCGGCACCCGGATCAGATTGTTCTTCGCCGCCTCGACCGCCTTTTTGATCGCGTTCGGCACTTCTTTCGCCTTCCCCGTTCCGAAACCGACGTGTCCCGATTCATCGCCGACCACGACGAGGGCCGCGAACGACATGTTCTTGCCGCCCTTCACAACCTTTGTTACGCGGTTGATAGAAATGAGCTGGTCCTTAAGCAAAAGGCCGTTCGGAGAAACTCTTTGTTTATTCATTACCTTCTTCCTTTGCCGGCTTGCCAGCCGCTTCGTTCTTGTTCAACCCGGCCACGCGAGTTGCATCGAGCAAAGCCTTAACGCGGCCGTGGTAAACATAACCACCGCGGTCGAACACCACGTTCGAAACACCCGCCGCAAGCGCTCGCTCAGCTATCGTTTTCCCTATCGCCTGCGCCGCCGCGACATTGCCGCCCGATCCCGAGAACGCCTTCTCGGCGGTCGAGGCCGTCGCCAGCGTCTTGCCGGACACGTCGTCGATCACCTGCGCGTAAATATGGTTCAGGCTGCGAAACACCGCCAGCCGCGGACGCTCGGCCGAACCGCGAACTTTTTTGCGGATGCGGCTGTGCACCCCGCGTCTAATATCTGCTCTGCTTTTCTGTGACATATCGCTATCGGACCGCGGACACTCCTGTCCGCCTCTTTGTTTGCGGACAAGAGTGTCCGCGCTCCCTTATTTACCCGTCTTGCCCGGCTTAAGCTTGTATTGCTTATTCGCGTAACGCACGCCCTTTCCTTTGTACGCATCAGGCTTGCGGAGCCGATTAAGTTCGGCCGCAACCTGGCCAAGCTTCTGTTTATCGATACCGCTCAGGGTGATCGTAAGTTGATACTGATTGATCGACGTCTTTGTGTTTACACGCTCAGCCTTCGCCTCGACGCCCGCCGGCAGTTCGTACGTGATCGGGTGCGAGTAACCCAGGGCAAAGTTGATCTTGTTGCCCTGGACATCGGCCTTATAACCAACGCCGACAATATCCAGCTCGATCTTGAACCCTTCGGTAACGCCAACGACGGCGTTATTTGCCAGCGCCCTTGCCAGGCCGTGAAATCCAGACAGATCGTCATTTGCCCGCTCGGCGAGCAAGGTCCCGTCCTCCTGTTTGAACTTGACCCCGCTCGGTACCGGTGTGCTCAAAGTTCCTTTCGGCCCTTTTACCTCAAGCAGCGAATCGCTGATATTGACGGTCACCCCGGCGGGTATCGTGATCGGTTTTTTTCCTACTCGTGACATATAAACAGTTGTCTGTGGTCAGTTGTCAGTGCTCAGTTCGCGGTCTTCTCCGACCACTGACCACTGGACACTGCCCACCGCTAATAAACCTGCGCCAGGATCTCGCCGCCGACATTCTCGGCCTTCGCCTTCTTTCCGCTCATCAGCCCGCGCGACGTCGAAACTATATTGACGCCATATCCGCCGAGCACCTTTGGTATCTCACCGGCCCCGACGTAAACCCGACGGCCCGGACGCGAAACACGCGATAGATGGGTGATCGACGATGTTCCCTTCGAATCGTATCGAAGAAAAACACGGATCAAATACTTCGGGCCTTCACCCTTGCTCGAATAGCTATTGATGTAGCCTTCTTCCTTGAGAATCCGGGCCACTTCCATCTTCAGTTTCGAACCTGGAATATCCACCCGCGGGTGATTTGCAGCGATCGCGTTGCGTATCCGCGTTAGCATGTCGGCTATTGGATCTGTCATTCTAATTAACTCCGTTTCCTCTTAATTCCCCTCCTTGTCTTAGGAGGGGTGGCAGTCCGCGTCTTCCGCGGACTGGCGGGGTGGTGAATTCCGCCCCAAATCCGCAATCAAATCACCAGCTTGATTTCACAACGCCCGGGATCTGCCCTTCGAGCGAAAGTTCGCGAAGCGCGATGCGGGAAATACCAAATTTCCTCAAGTATCCACGCGAACGGCCCGACTGTGAACAGCGGTTGCGGACGCGGATCGGGCTGCCGTCGCGAGGCATCTTCTGCAATTTGACCACCGCCGCATCGACCTCTTCCGGTGTCGACCTCGGATTATTGATGATCGCCTTTGCCGCCGCGCGGCGCTCGCGCCACAACGCAACCTTCACCTTGCGTTTGTTGTTCTTAACTACTTTGCTGATCTTTGCCATAACTTAAAAAATTGATAATTGACAATTGAAAATTGAAAATTGAAAGCGGATTCATACTTAAGGCCGTCTTCGATTTTCCATTTTCAATTATCCATTTTCCATTACTGTCTGAACGGCATCCCCATCGACTTCAGCAGCGACCGGGCCTGTTCATCATTCTTGGCCGTAGTCACGATCGAGATGTTCATCCCTCGTGTTTTGTCGACCTTGTTGAAATCGATCTCCGGAAAAATAAGCTGCTCACGGATGCCGAGGGTGTAATTGCCGCGGCCGTCGAAAGCCTTGCCCGAGATACCACGAAAGTCGCGAACACGCGGAAGGGCAACGGAGATAAGCCGATCGAGAAACTCGTACATCCGGTCGCCGCGAAGCGTGACCATTGTCCCGATGCTCATGCCCTGTCGAAGCTTGAATGCCGCGATAGACTTCTTGGCCTTCGTGACAACGGGCTTCTGCCCGGTTACGACTTTCAGCTCATCCGACGCAACATCCAGGATCTTCGCGTTCGCACTAGCCTCGCCCAAGCCCATGTTCACGACGATCTTCTCGATCTTGGGAATGGCCATCGGGTTCTTGATATCGAACTCTTTAGCCAACGCCGGAGCGATCTCTTTCTTATACTTTTCTCTAAGTCTTGCCATTGTCTTAATCGTTCGGGGTTCTCTTTGGAGTTCCGCTTTCAGGCGGCTCTCCTCTAAAAACTCCTTCCCGGTTTGGGATCAAAACCATTTGCTAAAGCGGGCTCAAACTATTCTTCCGCTTCGCGGTCAGCCTCCGTCTTTTTCGGCTCCTTGGTGCCGAACACATTCGGCAGCGGGATCACCTTGCCGCTCTTTGCCACGCGGACCTTCTTTCCGTCGCGGGTCTCGTATTTAGCCTTGGTCGGTTTGCCCGTTTCAGGGTCGATCAGGGCAACATTCGATACGCTCACCCACGCTTCCTGCTGAACAATGCCGCCTTCACGATTGAGCTGCGGCACCGGCTTGCGGTGACGCTTTACTATCATCGCGCCCTCGACCTTGACCTTGCCGTTGCGTGCATCCACCGCGATCACGCGACCGCGATACGGCTGACGCTTGCCCTGGCTGTCATACCGGGCATATTCTTTGCCCGCGATAAACACAACCTGGTCGCCGCGTTTGATCTTGCTTGTGACTGTTCCTTTCTTTTCCGTCTTCATTTTCTTTTTCGTTCTCGCTTCCTCTTATTCCTCTTGTTCTGTGGTAAAACCGAACCACGGAAGAAGATGATCAAGAGGAAAGAACAGCAAATTAGATAACCTCAGGCGCCAGGCTGACGATCTTCATGAAGTTCTTCTCACGAAGCTCTCTCGCCACCGGCCCGAACACGCGAGTGCCCACGGGCGTCCCATCATCCTTAATAAGCACGGCCGCATTCTCGTCAAATCGAATATAGCTGCCGTCCCGGCGGCGAACTTCCTTGCGCGTGCGTACGATAACGGCGTTGTAAACCTTACCCTTTTTCGCCGTGCCGTCGGGAGCGGCTTCCTTGACCGTGACCTTTATCTTGTCACCGAGCCGCGCGATCTTCGCCGTCGAACCGCCGATCGGAGCGATCATCTCTACCCGCTTCGCTCCCGAATTGTCCGCGACCGCCAGAGAGGTCTGCATCTGAATCATAACTTTATACCTATTAGTTAATTGTTCATCGTTAATTGTTAATCGCCGTCGCCATGACGGGGCCAATTAACAACTAACAACTAACCGTTTACAATTCTGCCTTCTGAATGATCTCCACCACGCGCCAACGCTTTCTCGCTGACAGCGGACGCGTTTCGATGATGCGCACCTTGTCGCCCACCTTCGCACCGATCTCGTCGTGTGCCATAAATTTCTTTCGGCGGCGAACGTACTTACGATAGATCGGATGCTTGACCAGCCGGTCGACGCGTACCGTAACGGTCTTCGTCATCTTGTCCGAAGCCACGACCCCGATCTTCTCGGCCCGCTTGTGGACTATCGCTTTCTTATCGCCGTCAGCGGTGCCGCCGGTTATCGCGCTTGCGACCGTCTCGGCAGCCGCGGCGACAGTTTCTACGACCGCATCCGCAACAGTTTCAGCAGCGGCCGCAACCGTTTCCACCACAGTCTCGGCTACCGACGACTCAGCCTCAGCAGCGTCGGCCTTCTTTGCGGTTCTTTTCGGCTTCTTCTCGGTCGCGGTCTCATCGGCGGTCGCCGTCTCAACCTTCTCTTCTACGCCTTCTTCTTTCTTCTTCGCCATTTTTCCTCTAACTCCCCTCCTTGTCTAAGGAGGGGTGGCAGCCGCTTCGGCTGACGCGCGTGGTTCCCCTTTTCTTACTCCCCTCCTTGTCTAAGGAGGGGTGGCAGCCGCTTCGGCTGACGGGGTGGTTCTCTTCTTACTACTCTCCTCTCTTAAGAGGGGCGGCAGCCTCTTCGGCTGACGCGCGTGGTTCCCTTTTTACCCCTTCCTAAGGAGCTAACTCTTCGCCTTCTCGCCCAACAAAGTGTAAACCCGAGCCAGCGTCTTCTTCTCACGCCGGATATCTTTCAACGTATCGCCCACGCCCAACGCCCGCCTGAACTTCAACCGAAACAGCGATTCTTTCAACGCATCGGCCTGGTCCTTCAATTCATCGACGCTCATATCGCGGAGCTGTTCTTTCTGTTCCTTGACCTTCATCTTTTAAACCACGCCTCCTTCAAGGTCCGCACGCGAAACGAACTTCGTCTTGATCGGCAGTTTCTGTGCGGCAAGGGCGAATGCTTCACGGGCAAGCTCCTGATCGACGCCCTGGATCTCGTACAGCACACGGCCCGGCTTGACGACCGCCACCCAATGATCCGGAGCTCCCTTGCCCGAGCCCATACGCGTTTCAGCCGGCTTTTTCGTGATCGGCTTGTCCGGGAACATCCTGATCCAGATCTTTCCGCCGCGTTTCACGTGACGCGTCATCGCGATACGAGCCGCTTCGATCTGCCGGTCAGTGATCCAGCCCGCTTCCAATGCTTTCAGCCCGAAGTCACCAAAGTCGAGATTCTCGCCGCGCGTAGCCTTTCCGCGCATGCGTCCTTTCATCACTCTCCGGTGCTTGACCTTTTTCGGCATTAACATAACTTTCTACACCCCAAAAATGCTCAGCAATTATTAATTATCAATTACTAATTATTAATTAATAATGAACAATCTTTATCAATCTACCTTCCGCGATCGTCTCTTCTCGGCCTTCTGTCGCCGCGTCCCATTCCGCGTTCGACCTTGACCTCGTTCACCGGATCGGTCGTCGTACCGCGAGCAAGCGCCGCATTCGGATCAAGGATCTCGCCGCGATAGATCCAAACCTTCACGCCGATGATCCCGAATGTCGTCAACGCCTCGGCAAAACCGTAATCGATATCCGCACGCAGCGTGTGCAGCGGAAGGCGCCCTTGCAGGGACCATTCGGTGCGTGCGATCTCGGCCCCGTTCAGGCGGCCGGCGATCATCACCTTGATGCCCTGTGCCCCGAAACGCTGCGATTCCTCCATCGTCTTTTTCATCGCACGGCGGAACGCGATTCGCTTTTCAAGCTGCTGGGCGATCTTTTCCGCCTGCAACTGAGCGTTCAGCTCAGGATGCCGGATCTCCTGGATCGAAACGAGCACTTCCTTGCCGGTCTGACGCGAAAGATCTTCACGCAGCTTCTCGATCTCGGTTCCTTTGCGGCCGATGATGATGCCGGGACGCGCGGTGTAAATGATGATCTTCACGCGAGCCGCCGCACGCTCGATATCGATGTGCGAAACGCCGCCGCCCGCAAATTTCTTCTTCAACTCGCGCTTCAACGCCAGGTCTTCGGCCAGGTACTTGGCAAAATCGCCCTTCGCATACCAGTGCGAGTGCCAGTCTTTGTTGTAACCGACCCTAAATCCGTACGGATGAACTTTCTGTCCCATATCTTCCTGGAGAGCGGACGGCTCGTCCGCTCGAATGGCTGGCGGACGAGCCCGTCCGCCCTCCCAGCTACTGCCTCTCTACGTCCTCGTTGATGTTCTGCTGCGCCTCGTCCGCCGGCTTCGTCTCGTTCAAAGCCTCCGTCGTCTGCGTCTCGACATTCTTGGCATCGGCGGCCTCCGCATCTCCTTTCGCCGCCGTCTCCACAGGTGCCTCAACAGGCTCGGCGGCCGGCGCCTCAACTTCTTCAGCCGCGGGTTTGGCGGCCTTTTTCTCCTTCTTCGGGGCCTCGGCCTTCTTCGCTGCCTTCTTCTTTGGGGCTCCTTCGGCGGCCCTCTTCGCCTTCGCCGCCTCCACCTTTAATTCTTTCTCCGTCTTCGGCCTTTCCTCGCTCGAAACCTCGATGGTGATGTGGCAATAGTGGCGCTGCTCGCGATAAGCGCGTCCTTGCGGAGCCGGACGCATGCGGCGGCGATTCTTATGCGGCCCCATATCGACGAAACAGGCCTTCACCCAAAGATCGTCCGGATCGATGGCGATATTGTCCTGCTCGGCCTTGTAGGTCGCGTTCGCGATGGCCGACTGCAGCGTCTTAGCGATCGGATCCGCCGCCCGCTTGTCGGTAAATTTCAATATCGACAAAGCCTGCGAAACATTCCGCCCGCGGATCAGATCGATCACCAGCCGCGCCTTACGAGGGCTGCCCTTCAAATTTCGTGTTTTAGCTATCGCTTCCATCTCGTTATTTTCGATTTGCAATTTGCGATTTGCGAATGCAGCGATTCTCAATCGCAAATCGCAAATCGAAATTCGCAAATTTCTTTACTTACGTTTGGCCATCTTCTCCGCCTTCGTGCCGGGATGGCCCTTAAATATCCGCGTCGGCGAAAACTCACCGAGCTTGTGGCCGACCATATTCTCGGTCACGAAAACCGGAATATGGCGCTTGCCGTTGTGAACACCGAATGTCAGTCCGACCATGTCCGGCGAGATCGTCGAACGACGCGACCAGGTCTTGATCGCCGGCGGCTTTGCACCACCAGCCGAGATCCGCTCCAGCGTCTTCACAATGCTCAAATCGATAAACGGTCCCTTCTTTAATGAACGTGGCATATCTCTTACTGGAACGCGGACACTCTTGTCCGCTTCTTTTTATTGCGGACAAGAGTGTCCGCGTTCCACCTACTTCCTTCTTCGATCCTTCACGATCATATTCGTCGTGCGTTTATTCCGACGCGTTTTGTAACCGCGAGTCGGCTGGCCCCACGGGGTCACCGGATTGCGTCCGCCCGAAGTTTTACCTTCACCGCCGCCGTGCGGGTGATCGACCGGGTTCATCGCGACGCCGCGGACCTTCGGACGCTTGCCCTTCCAGCGGTTTCGTCCGGCCTTGCCAAGCGAAACATTCTCGTGCTCGGTGTTACCCACCTGGCCAACGGTCGCATAACAGACGACCGGCACGCGGCGAACTTCCCCCGATGGCATTCTCAACTGGGCATAATCGCCGTCCTTTGCAACGATCTGGGCAAATCCGCCAGCCGAGCGGACAAGCTGGCCGCCTTTACCCGGCCTAAGCTCAACATTGTGAACTTCCGTTCCAAGCGGAATGTTCTTGATCGGCAGAGCATTTCCCGGCAGGATGTCCGCCTCTTCGCCGCTCAATACCGAAGTACCAACCTTCAGCCCGACGGGAGCGATGATGTAACGCTTCTCGCCATCAAGATAAGTGATCAATGCGATGTGCGCCGAACGGTTCGGGTCGTATTCGATCTGCGAAACGCGTCCGGGAATGCCCGCTTTGTCTCGCTTGAAATCGATGATGCGGTAATGCCGCTTATGGCCACCACCGCGCCGGCGGATCGTGATCCGGCCATCGTTGTTGCGGCCCGAAATTCTTTTCTTCGGCTCGAGCAGTGATTTTTCGGGTACTGCTCCCGGCGTCAGCTCATCGCGGGTCAGATAGGTCTGATACCGCCGTGCCGGTGAAGTCGGTTTTAATCTCTTGATTCCCATATCGTTGTTAATTGTTAGTCGTTAATTGTTAATGGACTGATCGGCCAAACGACAATTAACAATTAACCATTTACTATTAGCCGCTAACTAAATCGCCTCGGCGTAATCCACCATCGGCTCGCCCTTCTTCAAGGTAACGTAGGCTTTCTTCCAGTTCGGCCTTCGTCCGACCTGACGGCCGCGGCGCTTTTCCTTGCCTTCGTAGTTGACGGTGCGGACGGAAGCCACCTTTACGCTAAAGATCTCTTCGACCGCCTGCTTGATGTCTTTTTTACCCGCGCCCTTCTCAACCTTGAACGTCAGGACCTGGCCGGCCTTGCGCCCATTGTCCTCTTCGGTCGAATCCTCTTTCAGGATCACGCTCTTTTCAGTGACGACCGGCGACTTCAATATGTCCCAAACGCTAAAATTACTCATTGTCCGTCGCCTCCTTGTCAGCCGTTGCCTTCTTCACCGGTTTTTCCGCCGGCGCGTCCGACTTCGGCTCTGTTTCCTTTTTCGGCTTTTCGGCCTTCACTTCTTCGGCAGCTGCTTCTTTCTTCGGCTTCGCGGCCTTTGGCTTCTCCACTGCGTCTGCTGCTGCCTCTGCCGCTGGCTTCTTCGGTTTCGCTTCCTTCACCGGAGCTTCGTCCTTTGAGCCTTCACGCTTCGGATCGAGCAGCTCGTTCAACTCCGCGATCGCCGACTTCGAGATCAGAAGCTTTTCGTGATAAAGGATGTCGTAAATATTCAGCCCAAAGCTGTTCGTCACCTTTGTCTTCTCGACGTTCCGCGATGAAAGGATAAGGTTTGCGTTGTCAAGCGAATCGACGATCAGCGTCTTAACCTTCTTCCGCTTGTCGTCCGTAAGCTGGAGCGTCGCAACCGCGCCCAGAAAGTCTTTCGTCTTCGGTCCGGCAAAGCTGAACTCATCGATCACGATCAGATTCCCTTCACGCAATCGCTCGGACAAAGCCGAACGCAGAGCACCGCGGCGCATCTTCTTCGGCATCTGGTACGACCAGTCGCGCGGCTGCGGCCCGTGAACGTTACCGCCGCCTTTCCACAGCGGCGAGCGAAGCGACGCGATACGCGCACGGCCCGTTCCCTTCTGCTTCCAAAGCTTGCGGCCCGAACCGGAAACATTCCCGCGCGTCTTTGTCGCGCTCGTTCCCTGGCGCCCATTCGCCTGATAATTGACGAGCGCCGCGTGGACCAGCGATTCGTTCAGCTCAACGCCAAACACCGCATCCAGCAGCTCGACATCGCCGACTTCCCTGTTCTTCAAATTGCGAACCTTTACGTTCATCTCACTCCGTTCGGGTTAATGGTTATTTGATAATTGTTAACTGCGTTTGACTTAAGCGGCCCATTAACAATTAACCATTAACGATCAGCAACTTACGATTTCCTTACAACTACTAGGCTCCCATTCGCCCCCGGTACCGCTCCACGCACCATCAGCAGATTGTTATCCGCATCGACCCGAGCCACCGTCAACCCCTTCACCGTCACCTGAGCGTCGCCCATGTGGCCCGACGAACGCGTGCCCTTAATAACACGCGACGGATAGGCCGACTGGCCCATTGAACCAGGTGCACGGACGTTCATCGAGCCGTGCGACTCAGGTCCGCGGTGAAACTTGTGCCGCTTGATCGTTCCGGCAAAGCCGCGTCCTTTCGATTTACCAACGACCTCGATCTTGTCGCCATCGGCAAAAACATCGACCTTGACCTGATCGCCGACCGCCGCTTCCGGCTCGCCGTTCAAACGGATCTCTTTCAATATTCGCGTTGGCGGAACACCGCCGCCGGTCTTTTCAAAGTGCCCGCGAAGCGGTTTGGAAACATTCTTCGGCTTGATCGCCTTGTCCTCGACAAACCCAAGCTGCACGGCGTTGTAGCCATCGCTTCCATTCGCACTCTTTGTCTGCACGACAACACAAGGCCCGGCCTTGATAACGGTAACCGGCGTAACCGTCCCGTCCTCAGCAAAAAGCTGCGTCATGCCTAGTTTTCTACCAATGATTCCGCTGATCATATTTTTGTTAATTGTTAATGGTTATTGGTTAATGGTTAATCGCAGCATCACTGCAACAATTAACTATTAACAATTAACTATTTACTAGCTAGTTCTTCCCAAAAGCCTTGATCTCAACATCCACGCCCGCCGGCAGATCGAGCTTCATCAAAGCATCGACTGTCTCGGCCGTCGGGTCGAGAATGTCCATCAGCCGCTTGTGCGTCCTGATCTCGAACTGCTCACGCGACTTTTTATCAACGTGCGGCGAACGCAAAACCGTCCACTTGTTCTTGATCGTCGGAAGCGGGATCGGCCCCGCGATCCTGGCACCCGTGCGCTTCGCCGTATCAACGATCTCCTGCGTCGACTGGTCCAAAACGCGGTGATCGTAGGCCTTGAGCTTGATGCGAATTTTTTCGTTTAACATATCTTTCCCAAACTCCCCTCCTTGTTTAAGGAGGGGTGGCAGCCGCCTTCTTCAAGCGGCTGACCAGGGTGGTGAGCACCGCACCAAACGCGATGCTCAAACCTTTATTCAACCACTTCTGACACCGTACCGGCACCGACCGTTCTTCCGCCTTCGCGGATAGCGAATCGGAGGCCTTTTTCCATTGCGATCGGGGCGATCAGCTCGATCTCCATCTGGATGTTGTCGCCAGGCATAACCATCTCGACCCCTGCCGGCAGGTGTGCCACACCGGTCACGTCCGTTGTTCTGAAGTAGAACTGCGGGCGGTATCCGGTAAAGAACGGAGTGTGTCGTCCGCCTTCTTCCTTGGTCAGCACATACGCCTCGGCCTTGAACTTCGTGTGCGGCGTGATCGATCCCGGCTTTGCGATAACCTGCCCGCGTTCGATCTCTTTTCGCTCGACGCCTCTCAGCAGAAGACCGACGTTGTCTCCGGCCATTCCTGAATCAAGAAGCTTCTTGAACATCTCAACACCGGTGACCACGCTGTTTCTGGTCTCGCGGATGCCGACGATCTCAACCGGTTCGTTGACGTTGATCTGGCCTCGCTCGATCCTTCCCGTAGCAACCGTGCCGCGGCCCTGGATCGTGAAGATATCTTCAACCGGCATCAGGAACGGCTTGTCAGTCTCGCGGGCAGGTGTCGGGATGTAGTCGTCAACAGCCTGCATCAGCTCATCGATCTTCCCTTCCCATGCCGCATCGCCTTCCAGTGCCTTCAGTGCCGAGCCCTGTACAACAGGAATGTCGTCGCCCGGGAACTCATAGCTCGACAGAAGCTCTCTGATCTCCATCTCGACCAGCTCAAGCAGTTCCGCGTCATCGACCATGTCCACCTTGTTCATGAACACGACCATCGCCGGAACGCCCACCTGACGTGCAAGCAGGATGTGCTCGCGTGTCTGCGGCATCGGGCCGTCGGTCGCCGCAACCACAAGGATCGCTCCGTCCATCTGTGCCGCTCCCGTGATCATGTTCTTCACATAGTCGGCGTGGCCCGGGCAATCGACGTGAGCATAGTGGCGGTTCGCCGTCTCATACTCAACGTGTGCCGTCGCGATCGTGATACCGCGTGCCTTCTCTTCCGGTGCATTGTCGATCGAATCAAACGCACGCACCGTGATCTTCGGGTTGTGCTTCGCCAGCACCTTCGTGATCGCCGCCGTCAACGTCGTCTTCCCATGGTCCACGTGCCCGATCGTCCCAATATTCACATGCGGCTTACTGCGGTCGAATTTTTCCTTGCTCATACTAGTCTCTCTTCCTCAGAAATTATTTAGTTTCGATTCCCAAAAACTTCTTTATATGTCTAGCCAACTGCTCGTCAACTTCGGTATGCCTCGGAACAGGTTGCTTCTTTCCGTTATTCACGTTCACGTAAACATCGTGTCGCGAACCATGTCTGAGCAGAACGCAGCCAGACTTTTCCAACTGCTTTATCAACTCCTTCCGTTTCATATCAAGACTTCTTTCACTTGATATTCGTCCGGAACCTCATCCATCGCCATCAAGAGATACGCGTCCTTGATGTTTTCTTCCAACTCTTCGACCGTTTCGCCTTGAGTCATTATTTCCGGATGCTCAAGCAGCTTGCCCAACCAGAACTGATCGGATTTCCAATAGACCATTGTCATCCTGGTTGTTGCCGCACCTAACATCCCTAACTGCTCGCCCCTTTTACCTTGGCGATGATCTCTTCCGCCACATTCCGCGGAGCCTCGGCGTAACGCTCAAAGTGCATCGACGAAGTAGCACGTCCCTGCGTGGCCGAACGAAGATCGGTCGTATAACCAAACATCTCCGACAGCGGCACAAAGGCGGTCACGACCGAAACATTGCCCGGTCGCGGCTCCATCTTTTCGATCTGTCCGCGGCGGCGGTTGAGGTCGCCGTTGACCGCACCCATATATTCCTCTGGCGTCACGACCTCGACTTTCATTATCGGCTCGAGCAAAACAGGCTTTGCCTTCTTAACGGCATCCTGAAAAGCAAACGAGCCCGCGAGTTTGAATGAAATTTCGTCCGAGTCAACCTCGTGATACGAACCAAAAAGCAGCGTCGCCTTGATATCAACCAACTCGTATCCGGCCAGTACGCCACGCAGCATCGCATCACGGATGCCTTCCATCGTCGGCTTAATGAACTGACGCGGGATCGAACCGCCGGTGATCTTGTCCTCGAATACAAACCCTTCGCCCGGAGCCGGTTCGATCTCAAGCTCGACGTGCCCGAATTTACCGCGGCCGCCCGACTGTTTCTTGTAGATCTCCTTGCCCGGAGCGCTTGTCGTGATCGTTTCACGATACGCGACCTGCGGTTTACCGACATTGGCCTCGACGCCGAACTCGCGCTTCATGCGATCGACGATGATCTCGAGGTGAAGCTCGCCCATTCCGGCAATGATCGTCTGGCCGGTCTCATGATCGGTATTGACCTGAAAACTCGGGTCTTCCTGAGCAAGGCGGCTGAGCGCGATGCCCATTTTGTCCTGGTCCTGGCGCGTTTTCGGCTCGACCGCGACGCGCACGACCGGGTCCGGAAACTCCATAGATTCGAGGATGATCGGATGCGATTCATCAGAGATCGTGTCGCCGGTCGTCATGTTCTTCATGCCGCCGATCGCGACGATCTCGCCGGCCGAAGCCGTATCGACGTCTTCACGCTTATTCGCGTGCATCAGCATCAAACGCCCTACGCGCTCTTTCTGGTTCTTGATCGTGTTCGTCACGTACGAACCCGAATTCACGGTTCCCGAATAAATTCTGACAAACGCAAGCTGGCCGAGGTGCTTATCGGCCATGAGCTTGAAAATAAGCCCCGAAAACGGCGCCTTTGGGTCCGGCGGACGGCTTTCGACCGCGCTTGTCTTGGGGTTTTCGCCTTCGATCGCCGGAATATCCAGAGGGCTCGGAAGGTAATCGACAACCGCATCGAGCAGCGTCTGCACGCCCTTGTTCTTGAATGCGGACCCGGTCACGACGGGAACGATCTTCATCGCCAGCGTGCCTTTTCTCAAAGCGGCGTGGATCTCGTCCTCCGAGATCTCTTCGCCCTCGAGATACTTGACCATCAGGTCATCGTCTATTCCCGAAACAGCCTCGACCAGCTTTTCGCGCCATTCCTTGGCCTTATCGACCAAGTCGGCCGGAATATCGGTCGTTTCGTATTGCGCTCCCTTGGTTTCGTCGTTCCAGACCAGGGCCTTCATCGCGATCAGATCGACGACGCCTTTCAAGCGGTCTTCCTCGCCGATCGGTATCTGCAATGCGACGGCATTCGCACCCAGCCGGGTCAGGATCGAATTAAAACTTCTTTCAAACGACGCACCGGCACGGTCCAATTTATTAATGAAACAAATTCTCGGAACGCCGTATTTATCAGCCTGACGCCACACCGTCTCCGACTGCGGCTCAACGCCGGCAACACCGTCAAACACAGCAACGGCCCCGTCAAGTACACGAAGGGACCGTTCAACTTCCATTGTAAAATCGACGTGGCCGGGCGTATCAATGATATTGATGCGATGCTCCTGGCCGTTGCGCTTCCAGAAACAGGTCGTAGCGGCGGACGTGATCGTAATTCCGCGCTCCTGCTCCTGCTCCATCCAGTCCATCGTCGCGGTGCCTTCGTGGACCTCGCCGATCTTGTGCGAAACACCCGTGTAAAACAACACGCGCTCGGTAGTCGTGGTCTTGCCCGCATCAATGTGGGCCATGATCCCGATGTTTCTATATTTGTCTAAGCTGATCTGTGCCATTGTTAATTGTTCATTGTCAATTGTTAATTGCTATTCGGACACAGCCGTCGCCAATTAACCATTAACAATTAACCATTCACCATTAACTAAAATCTATAATGCGCAAAAGCCTTATTAGCTTCCGCCATGCGGTGGACGTCCTCTTTCTTCTTCATCGCACCACCGCGGCCTGACTGTGAGTCGAGCAGCTCGCCGACCAGACGGTCGGTCATCGTCTTTTCGCTCCGGTTGCGGGCGTTAGTGACGATCCAGCGGATCGCCAGCGTGTTCCGCCTGTCTTTGGAAACTTCGAGCGGCACCTGATAAGTAGCACCACCGATACGCCGCGACTTCACTTCCAAGGCCGGCGCGACCGAATCGAGCGCCTTCTTAAAAACTTTCAGCGGCTCCTCACCGGTCTTTTCCGCGATCTTGTCCATCGCGCCGTAAAAGATCTGCTCGGCGGTCGTCTTTTTTCCCGCCCACATCATGCCGTTGATGAATTTGGTCACGATCGTGCTGTTATAGATCGGATCCGGCAGTATCTCTCGCCTCGCTGCAACTCTTCGTCTAGCCATATCTCTTATCGGAGGGCGGACGGCCCGTCCGCCTGTCAAACTTGCAAAGCCTCCAAATCGCGGACGGGCCGTCCGCGTTCCGCTACTTGCTTCCCTTCGGACGCTTCGCCCCGTACTTCGACCGGGCCTGATTCCTATTCGCCACGCCCGAGGCATCCAGCGTTCCGCGCACAATGTGATAACGCACACCCGGCAGGTCCTTCACACGGCCGCCGCGGATGAGCACTATCGAGTGCTCCTGCAGATTGTGCCCGACACCGGGTATATATGTCGTGACCTCGATCGAGTTCGAGAGCCGCACACGGGCAACCTTACGCAACGCCGAATTCGGCTTTTTCGGCGTCGAGGTATAAACCCTCGTACAAACCCCGCGCTTCTGCGGATTTGCCTGCAAAGCCGGGCTCGCCGTCTTATACTTGACCCTCTCACGCCCCTTGCGAACTAACTGATTAATAGTCGGCATATTCTCGGAGTGCGGACGGCCCGTCCGCACGTACCGCATCTGCGGCATTCTCCCTTCCAATCGCGGACGAGCCGTCCGCGCTCCCGTTATTTAAAAGCAAAACTAACGTCTCACCTGACTCTTGCTCGGAAAATCCATTCCGGCAGTTAGCTCAAGCAGCACAAGCTGGTTGAATTAAGTGATTGGTTATGTTTCCAAAAAGCTCAAACTTTGCTGTAGCGTGGCCGGTGCAGACGCTCTTGATGCCGAAGCCCGCACGTTAGTAAGGGCGAATGCACAAGCGTAATATCCATTGCCGGACGCCGCGATGATCGACGCCCTTTACGCTACAATTCCTGTTAAAGCTTTCAAAAATCTACTGCTCAGTCCGTCGTCAGACCGCACAACAGCCCAGACCACAAAGTCCGAAACTTTAGATATTATGAATTTCACAGTTCCTTGTCAACCCGCGCCGGGTGGTTCTTCGGCGGCGGCCATCCAAATCATTCCTATCATGCAAATCATCCAAATCATTCGCATCATCCCAACCACCATTCCGGATCACGCATTCCTGGATTAGTTTCAAGCATGGCGAAGTATCGCCTTGCTTATGGAATCTAAAAAGACCGGATTGGAAACCATCTACACCGAACGCTACGAGACGTGCTTCGAGCTTTATCTGCAATGCCGCGGAGCAAATCTCACATGGCTGGAGCGCGAAATGCGGGCGCGCGGCTTTCACGATTTCCACCGCCGCATTCTCTACTCCCGCACCGAACACGGCGAGCGCAAACCGGGCTGGATCGAGCGGTTCGGATGGAAGGAACAATTGCGGAGTGTGGACTGCGGAGTGCGGAATGAAGAAACACGAGCGTTCACCGATTCCCTTGGCATCCTCAATTCACCTGCAAACGGCGGGGTCAACTCACCAGAACGAAATCCGCAGTCCGCAGTCCGCGATCCGCAATCCTTCGAAGCCTGGCTCAAACAGGTTTCCCCCGAACTCACCTGGGACTGGAAGTATCAAAAGTACATATATAAATTCCTCCAACGCGTCACAGACGGCACCTGCAAGCGCCTGATGATCTTTATGCCGCCGCGTCACGGCAAGTCCGAACTCGTCACGGTCCGCTACGCCGGCTGGCGTCTCTGGAACGATCCGAAAATGAAGATCATCGTCTCGAGCTACAACCAAAAGCTCGCCGACAGGTTCTCGAGATCCATCAGGAAGCTTCTGAGCGAAGAAGAAGACAAGCGGGCTGCCGTTGGGGTTGCACCATCGTGCATCACCACCCCGTCACGCCCAAAGCTCGTGCCACCTCTCCTTAGACAAGGAGTGGAGAACTCAAGCCAGCTCCCCTCCTTGTCTGAGGAGGGGTGTCCGCCGCTCTGGGCGGACGGGGTGGTGAACGCACCGGCCGATACACAACCAAACGAAGCCACGGATTCTGACGGCCGCATCCGCCAATCCTGCGACCATCCGCAATGCACCGGAAAGGCACAGCCTCTCCGCTCGGCGAACGGGCAGAGCCCGGTAGAAGGCACGTCACACGAATCGCAAATCGCAGGTCGAAATTCGCAGATCCCGAGAATGTTCCCGCGCACCCGCACCATCAACACCGCGTCACAATGGGAAACGGCATTTGGCGGAGGGGTCAAAGCCGTCGGCGTCGGAGCCGGCGTCACAGGTTTCGGCGGCCAGCTCATCGTCATCGACGACCCCGTAAAAAGCCGCGCCGAAGCGGAAAGCCCAACCTACCGCGAACGCCTCTGGGACTGGTACCGCAACGACCTCTACACACGCCTCGAACCAAACGCCGCCGTCATCCTCATCCAAACCCGCTGGCACCAGGACGACCTCGCCGGAAGATTATTGCAGGAAATGCAAACCGGCGGCGACCACTGGGACGTGATCGATCTGCCCGCCCTGTCAGAACCGCGAGCTGTAGCGACCGGCCTCTTGTCAGAACCGGGAGCGGTAGCGACCGGCCTCCCGTCAGAACCGCGAGCGGTAGCGACCGGGCTCCTCCCGTTCCTGAAAGGGACGCAGATAATAGCCCAGGGTAAGGCCGAAGGCCGCAACCCTGGGAATGGCGCAAATATCGATCCCGACCCTGAAGGGGTCGAACCAGCCGGGGATCGTGCTGCTCCCCTTAAGGGAGCGGACGTTTCTCTCGCTGTTCCCCCCGAAAATCCGCACTCCGCACTCCGCACTCCGCATTCGAATGATCCGCTCGGTCGCCCTGTCGGAGCCGCCCTCTGCCCCGACCGGTTCGACGAAGCCAAACTCGCAGACATACAGCGCCAGCTCGGCGGCTACAACTTCGCGGCCCTCTATCAACAGCATCCGACCCCGGCCGAGGGCGGAATATTCAAAAGGGCGTGGTTCACAAAGTTCGTCGATCAGCCGCCCAAAGGCCTCAGATGGAAACGCGGCTACGACCTCGCTGTTTCCACCAAAACCACGGCCAGCTACACCGCCAGTTTCCGCGTTGCCCGTGATGAACGAACGGGCAATCTCTACATCGCCGACGGTTTCCGCGAACGCATCGAATACCCCGATCAAAAGCGCTACGTGATCGAACGAATGCTGGCCGAACGCGACACCGATCACGGCATCGAAAAAGCGCTCCACGGCCAGGCCCTGCTCCAGGACCTCCGTCTCGAAACACGCCTCTTCGGCAAAGGCCTCACCGGCGTAAAGGTCACCGGCGACAAGGTAACCCGAGCCCTTACCTGGGCACCGCTCGCCGAAGAAGGCAAGGTCATCCTCGTCCGGGCGCCCTGGAACCGGACCTTCCTCGACGAAGTAGCCAACTTCCCCGCCGCCCCACACGACGACCAGATCGACGCCGTCTCCCTCGCTGTCTCAATGCTGCCAAAAAAAGGAGGCCGGGCATGGAGCTTCTAGCCAAAGCACGCGGATGGCTGCAGGCGGCACGCGCTATGCGGCCAACATCTCTCGGCGCTGTGTGTTGTCTAATTTACCTCGGGAACGGGTGCGGCCGCCGCCGGCGGGCGTTTTCGCGATGCTCGCCAGGTGGTGATGCCTTCGCGGGCCAGGCCGTAAATGCAGCGGCGGTTATCGAAAAGGAGTTTGAGCCAGGCCCGCGTGCCCATTTGCGGGAAATAAATGCCGCGGAAAAAGAGGCGGGCTACGAGATGGCTGATGCGGGTGTCGATCGGAGCGTGGGCGATGGCCCGGACGGCCTCGAGGTTTCGCTCCGGGCTGTAGGAACGCGACCATGCGGCGATGGTTTCGACGCGGGCTTCCTCGATCGTCATCTTCGCCGGCTTATGCGCCATGACGAACTGAGCGAAGTCCAACCAATGCTTCGGCCGCTCAAGCCGACCCGATTTTTGGAGGCGGTCGTACAAGGGCGTCGCCGGAAAGGGCGTCAACTGTCCGAACACCGGCAGCCCCGGCGCCCAGCTTTCGATCTCGTCCACCGTTCGCCCGCCGACGCCGACCGTGTCGTTGTCCATCCCGAAAATGAACGACGTGATCGCGTAAATATTCCGGCGAGCAAGGCCGTCGAGCACCGACTTATAATTCGCGGGCTTCGAAAAATTCTTGTTCACGTCGGCCATGTTCGCGGGGTCGATCGACTCCATCCCGATAAACACCCAACGTCCGCCCGAATCGGCGATCAGGTCGACCAATTCTTCGTCGGCCAAGAGGTTCGCGCTGATCTGAGCCACCCACGGCAATTGAGCTCCGGCGGCGATCACATCGCGGAGCAGCGACTTCAGCCGTTTCTTGTTTATCGCGAGGTTGTCGTCGATGAAAAATACCGCGATCTGTCCTTTCTCCGCCTTTGCCCGTGCCTTCAATCGAAGCAATTCCTCAACAACGCTCTCATTCGTCCGAAAGCGGATCGAATCGCCGAAAAATCCGGTCACGGTGCAAAACTCGCAGCCATACGGACACCCGCGGCCGGTTTCGATAGGAACGACGAAGAATTTTCCCCAGCCGGCGCCGAATTTGGAGAGCAACGGCCTGAAAAATTTCGGAACAAGGCTGAACTGCTCCAGGTCGAGCGATTCCCAAGGGATATGCGGATACTCCTGCAAGCCTGGTTTGATGTCGTTGCCCTTAGCATCCAATTCAGGCTGATATACCTCTTTCAGACAACCATTCGCGGCGTCCTCAACGATCAGCGGCCAGGTTGCATCGGCCTCGCCAAGCGCGACCGCATCGGCGTGCCGCGGCCCGCCATCGCGGCCCAGAGCCTCGTCCGGACATTCGGTCACGTGCGGCCCGCCCATCACAACCTTGATCCCGGCCTCGCGGAGGGCGTCCGCCACCTGATAGGCACGCGCGACCATCCGCGTCATCGACCCGATCCCGACCAGCCCGATGTTTTCATCAAGGCAATACCGGACCAGCTCGGCACGCGACATCGCCTTGGCGTTTCCGTCGATCAGCACTACCTCATGCCCTTCGGGTGTCAATGCCTGAAGCAGGAACATCCAAAGATGCGGCATAAAATTGCGCGTCACCCCGTTATCAGGGTTGTAGAGCAAAATTTTCATTCGTCTGATGGGCCGAGCCGGCCCGGAATAACTGATAGGAGAGCTCTGCATCACCCCGAGGCGGCCTCAGGACACGGGTTCCGCCGGTTGAACATTCGGCGAATCAGCACCACGCGGGGCCGGCTTGGTATAGCCTTTCCGCGAAACAAGTGTAATGGAACTAAGCTTTACCCGCCGCTTGGACGACGCAGCGGCCTTATCATCACCGTCGGCATAGTTGTACTCGAACGCATACGAAAATTGGCCCGCCGCAAGCTTCTTGCACACGTCGTCAGCCAGGTGAAACGTGATGGCGTCGGCATACTTACCCGACGTCTCGTCCACAAACCCGAGTTGCTCTCCCGCTGTATCGTCCAAATAAACCGGCACATTCTCCACCGGATCGCACCGCTGGTTCAATTCGCCCAGAACGTGTCGGCGAGCCATTGTAACAGGATTATTAGCCATGAGGATACCTACAAGAAAAGACAAGATTTTCAAGCGAGGCCGGTACCCGCGGCACCAGCCTCATTCTCGAAAGGGCGGAGCTTACCAGCCCGACTTACCGTAGCCGCCACGGCCGCCGCCGTAGCCGCCGCCGCCGCCGCGATTACCGCCGCCAAAACCTCCGCGACCGCCGCCGCCACGGTTTTCCTGAGGCTTGGCCTCGTTGACCTTAAGCTGGCGCCCGTCAACTTCCTTGCCGTTGAACTGCTCGATCGCGTTGTCGCCTTCTTCCTTGGACGACATTTCGACGAATCCAAAACCGCGCGAACGGCCCGTGTCACGGTCCTCGATAACATTGGCCGATTGCACCGTGCCGACGCCGCCGAAAAGCTCGGTCAGGTCGTCGGCAGTTGTGTTGAACGAAAGATTTCCTACGTAAAGTTTCATTGTACTAAATTTTCCTCGCCTGGCTGTCCGGGCATGCTTAGAGAAGCTATGAGGGTCAGGGCTTTACGTAATGTAAAAAAGGCCGGACCTCGGATACTCAAAAAAATCGTTGAGAGCCACTTCTACTCTACCAATTGGGGCCTGCTCTCAAACTTATCCGAAAACCGCTTAAGGCGAAGCGCGCCGAATATCGACGCGAGAGTAGGATTATTGCTGTTTAGTTTGACACCTGCCGCCGCGAATGGCAACCCGCGAACACCGAAGAACCGCCGCGGCCGTCGGGCAGTTTGTCTGATCGTGCCCTATTTGATTAAATGGACGTTCGCCCAACAGGGGATTTTGTACGCTATGGATAACGCATTTATTTCCGAACTTGAGAAACACTCCGAGGCAGAATGGCTCATTGCGGTCGAATCGCTCCTCCCGGCCATTCATGAGGTTGACCGAAATGCGGTTCAGATCTGGTTCCGATTCTACCCGCTTGACCTCGTGAAATATCTCGAGTCCGCTGACGATGTCGAAGATGCGATGAAATCGATCGGGATGCAGGGCGATTTCGGCCTCTTGGACAAGATCGACACTTCGCATCACTTTCTCTACGGCCACCGCTTCTGGCCCCAGGTCAAATCCGCGGTCGAGACACGGGCGGAGTCAGACGAGCCATTCACCGATTTGACAACTGAGATCACGAACCTCGCCAGATCGTCCGCGGCCGCTGCCAAAACAAAAGAATCACTGACCACCGCGATCGCGGCCGTCGGACTTATGACGCTGGTCCAAACCGGCATTGAAGATCTTAAAAAGGCCCCGGGCATGGCGACAAAACCGACGGGCCCAATGGCGGGATCGCCCGAGGCTGTCGTCGCCGAGCGCTCAAAGGATGATTCGCAGGGCCTGTTCGGATTTCTGCGAACGGTCGACAAGAAGTTCTCGGTCCATTTCAAGGCGTCCGCCTCGGAAGGCAGCTTTCCTATAATCAATGACGAGGAGATAACGTCGGCGTCGAAACGCTCCCGCGAGCGCGATTGGCAATCGCTCGACGCACGCTGCTGGGAGGGCCCAGTCCCGATGGAATGTACGTCAGCCTCGTGCGGCACTTGCTGGATAGGCGTCGTCGGCGGTAAGGAAAAACTCTCGGAGCCGTCGCCTCGCGAACGCCGCCGAATGAAGGTCTTCGGCTATAACCAGCCGGATGAAGAAAAACCGTTACTCCGACTGGCCTGTCAGGCAAAGGCATCGGGCAACGTGACGGTCGTCATCCCGTCGTGGAATGCCGCGTTTGGCAAGGTGGTAAGAGGAAATGTTGAGGACGTTGAACTCGATCCGGTCACCACGTCGGCGGCCAAGCTTCGCGAAACGATCGCGTCGGCCGCTTCGGGTGAATAGGCCCCAGATCATTTCTGCCTGACCGAGCGGACCTGGACGTTCGTACTTCGATCCTTTGTCCTGATGCGCAACCGCGGCGAAACGCCCGCGTCGGGCCCGACGAGTTCAGACCGATACTCGATCTCGTAAGCGGTCCTGAGCTGCCGAATGATGTCCTCATACGCCCCCTGGATCTGTGAAAGCTTTGAGATCTCGTAATATGCTCCCCCCGAAACCGCAGCCAACTTCTCGCCCTCGGCTTTCGCCTTGCTGGTCAACTCTCCCTGAAGAAATCGCGAACGGAGTGAGTCCAGCGAGACTTTCGGATCTGGCTCTGCCGAGGCCATTAAAGCCGAAGGGACATAAAGAGGGTAGATCAGCGCCCCGCTTTCCTGAATTGAAGCAAGCATCGAATCGAACGGGAGGAAGGAACGATTATCATCGCCATCCGTGAGAACAACAATCGCCGTCCGTTCACCCTTGAGCGGCCGCAGCGTATCCGCAAGCGTGTAGGCAAGAGCGTCGTAGTACGCCGTCGGCCCGCCCGCGTCAAACGTGTCCAGGCTGGCGGAAAGCTTTTCCTTATCGGTCGAGAAGTTCGACACTACATGAACATCGTCATTGAAAGTTACGATAGCAACCCGGTCACGCGCCCCGACGGTGTTCACAAAGCTCCGAGCGGCTTTGCGGATGAAGTTCACGTAATTGTCGACGCTGCCCGAAACGTCGAGGAGCAGCACGAGGTTGAACGGTGCGGACGAAGGCGAGACAGAAATGATCGGGCGGGAGTGGCCATTCTCGATCACCTCGAAATCCTCAGCCCGCAGGCCAGCCAACGCCTGGTTGTTTACGTCGCTCACTCTGACCGAGGCTACCTTTACGCTCGCGGTTCCGGATGTCTCAGTTCTTGTGCGATCGGCAAATTGCGGTTCGAACTTCAAGGGTGGGAGCGACCGGGTGTAATCACCGTAAAACTCCGGAACCGCGCGTCGGATCGCTTCCATCAAGAGCGAATCCCCGCTGCGAATGATCGCCTTGGCTGCCTTCGTCAATGGGCGTTTCCGAAGGTCGCTCGAAACCTCATTGGGCGGGACATTCAGAAGAATGATTCCCCGGGCCGTCTGGAATTCCAGCGAAACACGGTTCGATACGCCGGGTTCCTTCGACCCGTCGCCCTTTGGTTGCTCGACGAGATCATGGCGGGTTGCGCCGTCTTCTCTATAGGTTGCACTCTGCTTGGGCGAGTTCGGATCGGCGGGCTCTTCGTCCGCCTCTTCATCCTCGCGGTAGGTGCCGGAGATCTGAAACCTTCCTGCCGACTTCTCTTTTATCTTCACGAGCTTGAAATCGCTCAAATACCGCGGCCTCGATGCCGTCCAGAGGAGAGAATATCTTACTTCGTTAGTCGGTACGGCCGCAGCAATGGTGCCCGTATCCGTTCGGATCTCCGCCGATTCGACATCGCCGCTGAGCCGCACTTCGCCATCGAGCGTGTCGATCTTCACGCGAAGATCTGGCGGCAGAACGATCGCAATGTCGATCCGCTTCTTTCGGTCCTTTGGCGAGACCTCGATCTGCAAAAGCGAGGTCGAAGCCGTGATCTTGAGGTCGGCCTCGGCGACTCCGGTAGAGGAATCGGCAGTGATGAGAACGGCCTCCGCAACGGCGGCCATTGCAGACGATTCGTGGGAGGCAGGATCCACAGTCACTTCAACCCGGCCGAAATGATTGACGATCTCGACCCTGCCGTTCGCCGCGATCGGGAACGATCGGCTTGTCTTCTGTCCGGCCGCAGTGGTGCCCCCTACGCCGAGTACCACGATAAACGACAAAATGAAAATAAACTGCATTCGCATTTTTCTAGGACCTACTGGTTATCCTGCCAGACTGGATCAGCCGCTGGCGGACCCTCTCTTGCCACTTTTTGCGCGGTTTATCGGCCTCCTCGAAGTTCGCAAGAAGCTCATTCAGCGATTCGCCGCCGGCCTGACGTGTTTTCAGGTACAACAGCGCAACGATGATCGACGTAAAAGAGATAACAACGATCTGTATCGGCAGCAGCAGGATCTGCATAAGAGATTCCAAAAGCGGATCGACGAATCTGCTCCGCATATCCTTGCCGCTCGATCGTATCGATACGCCCCTTCCAGTGCCGATGCTGACGTCATACGAGCGATCGCCGCCTTGCTCTCCAGAAGCCGCATTCTTCTCGACCCGGAAGTTTCCCCCAGCCTGGCGGCTTTCGACGACGCTCGGCCGAGTGTCAAAGGCCTTAGCGGTGGTCGTTATAACAAAATTGAGCGAAAAGGCAGCAACGGCCGGGATCATAAACATTATGATGTACGCCGAAAGTGCTGTAACGAACGAGCGGGAGACAAGGGCCTTTGAGCGTTTCAATGACCTCAATCCGCCAATGTCCTCCATCATCGCGACGGGAGCCACAAGCATAAGCCACACGCTCGGTACAACAAACGCGGCAACAGCCGCAAGGCTGCCCAGGACGAGAGGCACGATGAGAACCGCTCCGTCGAAAGTTCGGAAGATCAACCAGAACACGACGAGCATCACACCGAAAACGGCCACAAACGCGATCCCGGACGCAAATAGAGGGATCAGCGTTGAAACGATTCCCAGTCCCGCAAACCGTTTCCACTTTTTGCCGGCCTCGGTTAGAGCGGCACGCAGTTTGATCGGTCTAAGGGGCACGGCCAGCGACTGTGTCACGATCCACGCGATCGTTCCCAGGATCAGAAAACTGCAGAACACCGCCATCACAAGGTTCATGATCCCGCCGAGCCCCATGACGATGTTGGCGACAGTGCCCGGAATGATCTCGCTCGCCTTAAGAAAGTTAAACACCACCAGGACCGCCGTGATCGCGACTATCGGGAGAAAAAAGAAGACCGACAGGTAGAGGAACTTTTGAATATGTTCGGTGTAGATCATCCCCGCGCGCCGAAGCAGCCCGAAGATCCCCTCGGACCGGGACCGCAACGCATTTGCAAACGCCTCAGCCGAATGCGGCCGGCCGTCAGGGTCTTTCGCAAGCGCGCTCAGGATCGTACGCTTTAATTTCTTGCGGACGTTTTTCGCCTCAAACGGCGGCGGAGGGATATACTTATGCGACTCCATTACACGGGTGAAATCGCCGCTGAAAGGCGTGTCGCCGGCGAGCATCTGGTATGCGATAACGCCGATGCTGTAGATGTCCGATCGCGGATCGAGTTTGTCCCCGCGACATTGCTCAGGCGACATGTACAGCGGCGTACCCAAAACGGATCCGACCCGCGTAAGGTCCGCCGAGGAGCCAGCACCGAAGGAGGGGCGGCCAGACTCTCCCGCGCTCTCACCGCCATTCCATGAAGACGCGTCCGAAATCAGCCTGGTTCCAACGGATTCCTCGTCAATGTCCGATGGCATAGCAAGCGTGCCCGCCTCGTCACCTTCGCTCACCCGCTGGATGAGAGTTTCCTTATCAGAAACAGTGTCGGGAAGTATGGTCGTGGCTGCGATCTCGCCGATCGCGGTATGGGGTGCGCTGTCGTGGACGGTCTCGTCGTAAGGTTGGTTCGCGAGCGTCTGATTTACGCCGGAAAGTGTAATCGGCGCGGACCTTACTTCTCGGGCTTGATCGCCGATATCATTGCTTTCGGCCGTTTCAAGCTTTGCGATACCAAAATCCAATACCTTAACGGTATAGCCGCCGCGCTGATTCGGCTCCAGCCAGATGTTATCAGGCTTAAGGTCGCGGTGGATAATTCCCTGTTCATGGGCCTCGTGAACCGCGGAACATACCTGTTCAAGGATATCGAGTGTCCAGCCAACGGGAAGATTCTTTTCTTCTTCGAGGATCTCACCAAGCGTACAGCCGTCGAGATACTCCATAACCAGATACGCAACGCGGCCTTCATCGGTAGCGGCGAAGCCAAAGTCGGTTACGTTCACGACATTCGGATGCCTGAGCCTTCCCGCCGCTCTCGCTTCCCGCCGAAACCGTTCGACGAATTCGGGCCGCTTCATGTACTGCGGAGAAATAACCTTGATCGCAACCGGCCGCTCGGTCCCGAGGTGGGTCGCAAGGTACACGGTGCCCATCCCGCCTCGGCCGAGTTCCCTCTCTATCTGATATTTTTCATCGAGCGTCCGCCCAACAAGTTCCGCGTAGTTCATCAGCCATTCAGCGACATGAGGTTAGCGTGAGGCCGTACCCCAGGACTTAACCCTCTAAAAGTCAATCCGTCAATTATCCCAATTTGACCGTCGCTCGTCACGGCTCGAGAACAAAATTCTTCGGAACGAACTCAAGCGAGACCAAACTGCCGTTGGATTTGCTCTTCTTGTCGAAGGCGTCCGAATACGTAACAACAACAGGTATGTCAACCGCCGTCATCCCGCACCCGATCTGCAGGTTCTCGATCTCCGGGGTAAATCCCCTCATTGATGCCGCGCCGCCTTTGAGCTTGAGGAGTTGGGTCGGCGTTTTGATGAAAAAGAAAGCACCTTTGTTGCTGCATTCCGACTTCTCGATAAAACCAATGACGCGGACCTCACCGCGGCCCGGCTTCCGAAGGTTCTGCCGAATGTGGCTGAAAACGATGCTACGCCTCCGTTCTTCAAGTTTTTCCGGCGTCGGGACCTCTCCGGGACTACTTCCGGACGCCGAATCGACGATCACCACGTCCCCCGATCGCTGCGGCCCCGGCAACGGCGCAGGCTCCATGAATCTGAAGTGATCGGGTACAAACTCTACAGAAACAAGGTCGCCGCGAACCGCGGGCCCGGTAGCCCCGTTTATCGGGCGATATGTCAAAACTGCTTTAAGAACATTGGTCCGGGCATTACAGGCGATCTCGGCATTTCCCGCGTCCGGTACATAGGAAGTGAGATGAAGTCCTTGAAAATCCTTGCTCGTCAAGGCGAAGGTCTCCGAATCCGAAATGACCGTGTAGGTTATCTTTGCACCCTTGCATGCGACGTTCTCCAGTTTCCCAATAAACCGGACCTCATTGTTCTCAACGGCCCGAAGCTCACGATTTATCACCCGGACCTCATATTCAAGCTCCTTCTTCCTGAGCTCCTCAGGTGAAGTTTCGGCATCGCGCCGGATCAATTGTGGGGGACCGCCCTTCCCGCCGGCAGCGGCCGTTTGATAGCGATTTCGGGCTTCGGCATTGCGGGCCGCGATCTCGTTTCTAACCTGGATCTGCTTCAATATATTATCGGCCTGATCCTTGATCTGCTGCTCATCCGAGGTCGCGGCGATCCGCTTCGCCAGGGCCTCGGCGGCATTAAACTTCTCCTGCCTGACATAAAGCTCCGCGATCCTCAGGACATAGCGTTGGTTTCCCGGCTGGTATTTCAGCGCCTTCGCCATCAATGCAACCGCCTCTTCAATTCCCTGATTACCGACAAGGCTAACAAACGCGAGCAGATCGTAGCTTTCTGTGAACGATGGATTCAGCTGGATCGCTTTCTCCAGCAGCTCGCGCATCCGCGTAGTCTTCGTGGAGTCAAATCCGCTTACATACCCGAACTCATCCCTTCCCTCGCGGCTAAGAAGGTACGCCGCGTAGTAGTACGCGAGATGATTCTTTGGATCGGTCTCGATGGCCTTGTCGAGATAAACCTTGGCCTCGGAGTATTTGCGCTGCCGCACCTTCACCATACCCATTGATGTGTTCGCCATGCCCGACCCAGGGTCCGCCGTGAGGGCCGCCTGCAGGTACGGTTCCGCGTCATCAAAGCGGTTAGTGTGGTACAGAAGATCGCCCAGATATGCGTTAGATTCGGCGTCGGTCAGCGGCGACACCTTCATATCGGCATCAAAGTTTAATTTGTTGGTGAACGTAACGACCGAAATTCGATACGATGCCCTTCCTACGTACCGCCGCAATTCCTTTTCCATTTCCGCGTAGGTCATCTGGAAAGCATCACGAAATGCGGCTTCGTCGACGGTGCCTTTCATCGAAAGACGCAAGTACTTGTCGATCCCATCAGCCTTATTGTTTGCTATCAGATAATGGACGACGGCCCATGCCTGGGCGTAGAACAAGCTTCGGGATCCGCTTCCGTGTCCCTGCAGTTGGGAGTTGCTCGTATTGAAGAACGAATCGAGCGGAATAAGTTTGGCCTGCTGAAGAAGCCTCAGATGTCCGTCCTGTGGCATCCCGAGCTTTGCCTTGACATCGTCTTCCATCAGGAACGTTTGGTAATACTCGGCAAGCCCTTCATTAAACCAGGCCGGAACCCCGGATTTACCGATATGGGTGTTTACGACAAAGTGGACGTACTCGTGAAATATCGTCCCGTAGGTTTCGGCATCCGTACCGCTTGTCGAAAGGGTGATGTAATTGACATCTCGTCCCGGTTGAAAATACCCGGCAACAAAGTTGTCGATCTTTCCGTCACCTCGCTTCGGCTTGAAAGGCTTGTAGGCCGAGTCACTTTTGAAAACGATCACGTTCGTTGGTATCGGAGAGTCGAGCTTCGCTCCGCCGAAAACAGATCTGAATACCTCGCGAAACTGCTCAAGCTTCGTACCGACCCGCCGGATCTCTTTCTCGGATGCGTTACCGATCAGATTAAAATTCGCCGAGCGAACATGCAGCCACTCATCCTTCCGCGTGGCCGCCCTCGCACCTCCGTCGGCAAGGAGCAAAACGAGAATAACCAGGCAAAGCTTTATTCGTGTTTTCATACAACTTTCGATGAAATTCCTCTTTCCAGGCGTCTGGAGACGGGGCAATCGCGTTCGGCAAAACCGCGCTGAAACTTACACCTCCTAATCTTATCACCAATATTCATTTCGTAACGGAAATCATCTTCTATTGCTTGCTTACTTGCCCTCGGAAACCGGTAGTTAAAAACTGAATGGAGGCGCTCTGTTGCACAGGCATCAAAGATGGGGTACCTTTTAGCATCCCTGTGCAGCACTGATCCGACGAGCGTATTATACGTGAAACAGGATTTCACAACCCTCACAACCTGTGATAACATTCTGGTCTGGTGGTTGAAACGCAAAATTTCGGGGCAGGAGTGCACACACTGGTACAACTGGAGATTCTATGGATAAAGGAAAAGCGATCGAATCGGCTCTACTGCAGATAGAGAAAAAATTTGGTAAAGGCTCGATCATGCGGCTCGGCGAAAAACCGCACGAGGACGCTGGGGCGATTTCTACGAACTGTCTCAGCCTTGATGCCGCGATCGGCGTCGGAGGATTGCCGCGAGGGCGAATAGTTGAGATCTATGGCCCGGAAAGCTCGGGAAAGACGACACTCGCCCTCCAGGTTGTTGCGTCCGCTCAGCGAACGGGCGGCATCGCTGCCTATATCGACGCCGAGCATGCGATGGACCCCGATTACGCCGGCAAATTGGGCGTCAAGATCGACGACCTGCTCATTTCGCAGCCGGATTCCGGCGAGCAGGCGCTTGAGATAGCCGAAACGCTTGTCAGATCGAACAGCGTCGACGTTATTGTGATCGATTCGGTCGCGGCACTCGTGCCGCGGGCGGAACTTGATGGCGAGATGGGCGATTCACTGCCGGGGCTTCAGGCACGGCTGATGTCGCAGGCCCTGCGAAAAATTACGGCGATCGTCTCGAACTCACGGACAACATTCATTTTCATCAACCAACTGCGCGAGAGGATCGGCGTCTTTTTCGGCTCTCCGGAAACGACGACAGGCGGAAAAGCCCTCAAATTCTACGCCAGCGTTCGCCTCGACATCCGTAGGATCGGAGCGATTAAGGATGGTGACCGGGTCGTCGGCAACCGTACTCGCGTCAAGGTGGTCAAGAATAAATGCGCTCCTCCGTTTCGTGAGACCGAATTCGACATCATGTACGGCGAAGGCATCTCCCGCGAGGGCGACCTCCTCGACCTTGCGACCAACAACGATGTTGTCGAGAAAAGCGGAGCGTGGTTTTCATACAAGGGCGAGCGGCTCGGGCAAGGGCGTGAGAATGTGAAAAACTCGTTGAAAGAGAATGCTGACCTGTTCGATCGTATCGAGCACGACGTCAAGATCGCCCTTGGAATGACGACAGCGGAAGCGGACTCAGCCGCCGCATGATAGTTATTGGGTTCAAAAAACTGTACCGGTTTGAAGGTTGCGCCTCCGGGGGACAGCGGCGGCGTTCAAACCGGTACGGGTAGGTAACAAACGGATTCGGAAGACGGGCAGCCGCGTAAGGAAATCGACCGCCAAAATCAAAATTATAGCCACAAGCTGACTCTTGTCAACCCTGTTCTCCTATTTTTTCCACAGGACCATGAACCTCATACGTTCTGAACGACCAATTTGACATCGTGAATCTGCTTATTTACACTCTAAAACTTGCCCGCACCTCACGCAGGCACATGACCTTGGCCAGGTAGCTCAGTTGGTAGAGCAGCGGACTGAAAATCCGCGTGTCGGCGGTTCGACCCCGTCCCTGGCCACCACACATTTCACAACCTTCGACGGGAACTTCAGGTTTCATCTGCCAATATCCTGAGCCGGTGCCGCATTTCGCCTTCGCAGTGACCTGCTAGCCTGCCTTGCCAACGATTTGAAGATTGTTCGTTACTCCAAACGTCCCCGGAACGCCGCGAGCCAGGATGTTCGCAAGATTTTTGTCGGCCTCGTTGTCCACATATCCTTCAAGGATCGTTTTACCGTCATTGACGATTATTCGTATTGAAGGATTCGTGCCCAAAAAGTAGTACATAAGGCGTCCTCCGCCCGATAGCGCTCGAAGCGTTTGCCGGCGGATCCGGTAGTCAGCGGGCAAAGCCGACAGGACCTCGATATTATTGACAACCTTGGTCACACCTTCGATGTCCTTCACCGAGTTTTCAGCGGCCTCTTTCGTCGTCGGGCGTGTTGCATAGCCCGTCAGGGTTACGGTCCCGCCGTCCGCCTTGTAACCAATGGCGTCGAAAACGCCATAGTACGGCAGCGACAGTATCTCACTGCGAACCTCACGTTCGATCCGCGTCTTCCCGCCGTTCATGCTCACCTGCGCAAATGTCGGGGCCACGAAAACGACCGCAAAACCTGCCGCAAATGTTAGTAGTGCAAATAGTTTGTTTAGCATAGTTTCTCCCCCCGCATCCTGATCACCCGGCAGGTTGAATCATGCACGTTCGTGGAGACTCGGACTGCCGGCCATTGGAGAACTTCAGGGCGAATATAGGCCCTTTGCCTGGCTAATGTTGGTCAGCCAGTCATGAATGCGGATGTTCTCCGTCTTCAGGTCTGATGCCCAAGTCGTACTTGCGATTTGCCCATAAATGCTGGCGGAGCAGATTCTAACGGATGATATCGATATCACAAGGGCATTAGGCCGGTCCGAAGGTCTTCAAGCTCTGCCCAGTCACATACATTTGCACCGGAGAGAATCGTTATGCGTTCCGGAATCGGGGCGGAATATTGGCAAGTTCTTTTGTCACCTCAGCTTGGAGCCGTTCCACTTGTTCGGGCGTCATGAGAGGGCTCGAGACGAGCGGATAGATCTTCGTTTCCTCGATTCGATTATGGCGGTTCAAACGCTCCTTCACGCCCAGGAGCATCTCCCGAACGACCACGAATGTCTCGGCCTCATTTCCGAAATCAAAGACGAGCCGCATCGCTTTGACCGCCCTTGCAAGTTCCCGCATAAAAAAATCGTGATCATGCCGCAGTTCGTCGAGCAGGTCGCAAATTTCGTTCGGTTGCGATAGATATGCAGCGATCTCGCGTACGGCGGGAAAAAGGCGAATATGCTCCGCACGTATGTGGATGGCAAGCCTTGCCCAAAACAGATCGAGATCGTGAAACGCCCGGGCCGCATCAGCGGATTCGATCGAGGCAAATGTTGAATGGAGCAGTCCGTCCAATTCATCATGGTCCGATTCAAGCAGGTCCGCAAGGGCGACTCTCATTCGAAATCTCACCTCCGATTCCCTCCCGGGATGTGATACTCTCCGTGCCAAATCATGAGGAACACGGCCGATCAAAATAATGACAGCGACTCATCGTGCCATTGCGTGACGTACATCACCAAATAATGAAGGCCGTTCTGAATACACTCAACTCTGACGATATGACCATCGACTGTACGCAGCACCTATGGACAGGAACGTGAAAATCCACTCACTCGAACACGAACATACCAAACAGGCGATCGCCGAACGACTTGCCGCAGGCGAAAAACATAGTTATCTTCGCGATTTCGTCTACGGCGGGATCGATGGGGCCGTCACAACCTTCGCGATCGCGGCCGGTTCTATCGGCGCCGACCTCTCGCCAAAGATCGTCCTTGTCCTGGGTTTTGCTAATCTCGCGGCGGATGGCTTTTCTATGGCCGCCTCGAATTTCCTTGGAACGAAAGCCGAGACCGATGAACTCAGTCGAGTCCGGGAGATCGAGAGACGCCATATTGAAGTTGATCCCGCCGGCGAACGCGAGGAAGTTCGCCAGATCTATGCGGCCAAGGGCTTTGATGGCCCAGAACTTGAGCGTGTCGTTGAGCTTGTTACCGCAGACACGGACCGCTGGATCGAGACGATGCGGGCTGAAGAATACGGCCTCCCCCGATCCGTTCGGCCTCCCCTTAAAGCAGCGACTGCCACTTTCGCGGCATTCGTTGTGTGCGGCCTGGTACCGCTGCTGCCGTTCCTTTTCGCCCTCGAACACACTTTTTTTCTCGCCTCGATCCTAACCGGCATCGTCTTTCTGGCTGTTGGATCCGTAAAAGCAAAATGGTCGACCACCGCATGGTGGCGGTCAGGTATCGAGAGCCTCGCGATTGGCGGAATTGCAGCGATCCTTGCTTACACGGTCGGCATATTGTTTCGTGATGTCATTCTTTAGTGTCCCCAGACGTTGTCGCGGCAAGCTTATCGATCTCCGAGAGTTTGAAGCGAACGGTCACGATGTAAGGCTGCTCGTTTGCGGCCCAGTGGCCGTAGGTGGTCGTGACGAAGGTTCCATCCGACAGGACCTCGACGCCGGGGTACGAACTGTCCCATTCGCCGCCTTGGCTCGGACTCGTCTTGTTATCCATCAGGCGTATGCGATACTGTCCTTCACGCCCACTTAGAATATCGCCGAAAGTGCCAAGCCAGCCGACCCAGTCACCTTTTGTCGGCGTATCAAACGCCATATCCCGAAACGAGATGAAAAGCCGCCCGTCGGGGGCGTATTTGCCGACATGGCGATCGCCCGTCAGCGATCCGGGAAGCTCCCGGGGCTGCGACCATCTTTTGCCCTCATCGTTCGAAAAGATGACGTGCGAATTCTTGACACGCTTGTTCTCGCGCAAAAGCACTGCAATTTGTCTTCCGTCGGGTGAGCGAACAACACCAGGTTCGCAGAGATGGATCTCGGAGGAAGCGAAAACAACCTCCGGAGTTGACCATGTCAGCCCGCCATCGGTCGACTTGATCTGGTAGAGCTTAAAGACGACCGGGTCTGCGCTTTTTCCGCCTTTCGAAAAGAAGCGTCCGTCATCGTGAAACATTGCCAAATAGTGTCCCTTTCCCGTCCGAAGTTTTTCGACGAACCCCATCGCAACGATCCCGCCGTACTCACCGATAGGTTTCAACTCGGTCCACGTTTTGCCGTCGTCCTCGGAGATCGACGATCGGATCGGGTACAACCCCGAAAAAAGAACAAGCCTCTTCTTCCCTTTTGCGTCAATGACGCGATGGATGGTCGGCGTCTCGAGCGAAGTTTCCCAACTTTTAGGAGTGGGTAGTCTTTCAGACCACGTCAGCCCGCCGTCGGTTGAGCGTTTCATCTGGATCGCACCCTTTCCGTGCCCTTTCGGATAGACCGCGATTATCGTTTTGCCGTCTTCCAGCAAGACCGTCGTCGGGTGGCCGAGGTACTGTCCCGGCTCTCTGTCAACCACCACCTGCCGCTGTTTCTGGCTCGCAAGATCAACAAGCGGGATCGTAAAACCTTTCTGCTGTGCTGCTGCGGCGGAGACAAACAAAGCTGCCGCCGCCAATATCAGGATCGCGTATTTCATAGGTCTATATTAGTTCCCGCCGGTATTCTGGAAAACATCCTCGCGTTTCTGATAGCCATCCTTGATGACGGTAGATTCGAGGTTTGCCTTATCGACCACGATCGGGTCCAAAAGGATCGCGGGTACGTCAAGCCGTCCGTTGTTGACGGTCTTTGTTGTCGCCACATTCTCTTTTCGCGCAAGCTTCACCGCCGCTTCTGCCGCAGCATACGCGAGAGGTTTGATCGGTTTGTAGACGGTCATGGCCTGTTTCCCTTCCGCGACATAGCGCGTCGCGACAATGTCGGCGTCCTGGCCGGAAACGAGTACCTTTCCCGCCAGCCCTCGGGCCTCGAGCGCCTGGATAACACCGCGCGAAACGCTGTCGGCCGACGCCACGACAGCAACAATATCGTCGTTGTTCTGTGTCAAAGCATTCTCCGTGTGCTTCAGCGCTTCACTCGCTTGCCAGTTGACTGCCCATTGTTCGCCGACGATCTTGATATCTCCGCGATCCACGGCAGGCTGGAGCACGTTCATCTGGCCCTGATGGAGCAGGCGCGCGTTGTTATCGGTCGGCGAGCCGCATATCAGCAGGTAATTCCCCTTCGGCGCGCGTTCGAGCAGATAACGTGCCTGCATTTCCCCGACCCGAACGTTGTCGAACGAAACGTATAGATCCACGTCCGAGTTCAGGATCAGACGGTCGTAAGCAACGACAGGAACATTTTGCTGCCTGGCCTTATCAACGATACTCGCAGCGGCTTTGCCGTCATGCGGTACGACAACCAGCACATCGACTCCCTTCGTCAGAAGATTCTCCGCCTGCTGCAATTGAACCGAATCGCTGCCTTCGGCCACCTGCACATCCACCTCGGCTCCGAGTTCGGATGCTCTTTGGAGAAACAGATCTTTGTCGCGCACCCAGCGCTCTTCCTTCAGGGTCTCAAGCAAGAGCCCGATTCGAACCTTCTTATCTTTCGAGTCGCTGGAGGCCGTATTCCGCGTCGATGTTCCCGTTCCGGAGCATCCGGTCAACGAAAGACACATGGCACAGGAAAGTACGAAGGCCGCGGTAACGCAAGAGATAATTCTTTTACTCTGCGTAAAGATTGTAATCTTCATAGGTTTGCTCAATAAGTCACTTTGATCTTTTTCGACGCACTCAGGCGATAACGAAGCTCGTACGCCAGCTTGTGGTCCTAATATGCTCTCAATCCCGCATCATAACTCGATGCCGCTTCGCCTCCCCTTCTTCATCTACTTCCGTGTTTTGGTTTTGGGTCTGACCACGGCAGAAGATGAAGTATTGGAAACGAAAATACTTCGCCCATCGAGGAACTTGCCCGAGTCAATTATTGGCGAATATTTGCTGTTTCACTCCGCGAAGAACTGTCTGCCCGGGAACATCCGTTTCAAGCACAATGACCTCGTTCCGGCCTTTCCTCAAAAAACTCGCGGGAACAAAAAGAGTCTGCTGTGGCCCGATCTTCCAGAAACGTCCCAGGTGATTGCCGTTTACCCAAACATGGCCTTTGCCCCACGTTCCCGTATCCAGATACGTATCACCAACCGCGGTCAAGTCGAACGACCCGCGATGGAACACTGGCGTGTTCGCTTTCGCCGTTCCCTTCTTGAATTTCAATCCGCGCAAACTGGAGAGGGGAAGGTTGTAAATTTGCCAGCCATCGAGATTCGCTCCCGCCAACGTCACACCGCCAACAATTCCTTTGCGGTCGTAAATAAAGTCCTTCCCGAAATTCAATCGCCCGCCGTTCTCGACCAAAATATCGAGCGTTGCACCGGCCTTCGCGTCGATCGTCAGCGCATTCTGGTTCAAGCGGCGGTCAAGTTTCCCAACAAGTGAGCCGTCAACAAAGATGTGTCCGTAATCACGGACGTCAAATTTCAATTGGCCTTTCGCTGCTTTCTCGAGCTTCTTCCGATATAAAATGAACCCGTAATTTTGTCCCGCTTCCTCCATAGAAAGCGGCTCTTGCGAGTTTTTCGGTTTACCGAGAAGTTGAAAAAGATCAGCCATTTCATCTAACTCAAATCGTGGTAGTTCAATTAGATCCGCACTCGCTGGAACTTCTGGCAGCGTTTCACCCGCCGGCAGATGCCGTTTGATCACGTCGCGCAGAGCGTAAAACTTCGCCGTCGGTTTTCCCGCTTCATCCAGCGGCGAATCGTAATCATAGCTCGTCGTATCGGGCGAATACGGCTCTTTCGCGTTGTAATTGGCTCCGTTCATAAAGCCGAACGATGTGCCGCCGTGAAACATATAGAGGTTGAACGAAATGCCGTTCTTGAGCATCCAGTCCAACCCTTCGGCAACGGCTTCTGGCTTGACCGTGTGATGCGGCTTGCCCCAGTGGTCGAACCAGCCGATCCAATATTCGCCTACCATTCGCGGTACGTTCTGTCGGAACTTTGCGAAGTTGGCGAACTCTTCCTCGACGCCCGCGACGCTCGCCTTCTCATCAACACCGAAATTTATGACCGATAGAACGTCCGGCAGCGTTCCGTTCGTCAGCATATAATCGAGAGACCCGTCCGACGTAAAGAGCTGGCCGGAGAATCCCGCGTCGCGGATCTGCTTTTTGACCGCGTTCATATAACCTTTATCGTCGCCGAACGATCCATACTCGTTCTCCACCTGGACCATGATGATGTTGCCGCCTTTTGCGATCTCGAGCGGGGCCAGCCTTTTCCCTACCTCCTTCATGTAAACGGCCGAGGCCTCGACAAAACGAGCGTCCGACGTCCGGACCTTCATATCCTTTTCCGCCAGCAGCCACGCCGGAATGCCACCGAACTCCCACTCAGTACAGATGTACGGACCAGGACGAACGATCACGTATAAGCCCTCGGCTTGCGCCTGGCGGACAAACTCCGCAACATCGAGATTTCCCGAAAAATCGAACTCACCTCGTCGCGGTTCATGCAAGTTCCAGAAGATATACGTCGTAATGGTGTTTAACCCCATCGCTTTCGCCTTCTTGAACCTGTCGCGCCAATACATACGCGGAACGCGCGGATAGTGCATCTCGCCGGAGCGAATGATGAAAGGCTTGCCGTCAAGCATAAAGTTCGTGCCCTCCCAGCCAAAGCTCCGTTCGGCCTTGATCTCTTCGGGAACGATGCGATCGCCGGAATCAGCAAGTCCGGAAATGGATGCGGCCACGATCAAGATAATTATTAAGACGTATTTTCTCATCATTTCAATTTCCTTGCGCAAAGTGAGTACCTGCAGAATCAGACATGAACGGGTTTCACAACCTTATTTGTTCGGCTCGCTTCGTTCGTCGGCTTTTCTCGGCAGCAAATCCCATAAGATGGCTTTCAAACGAAACATCGATGGTTGAAGTAAGCAATCCCGGATCTTGTTGATCGACCGCCCTGATCCAATCGCCCAAAAGCCGCCAGTCGCCGCCGCCATGGCCGCTGTTTCGATAGTTCTCAACGTCGATCGCCTTCGAATCCCATTTCGTCACCTTGTTTGTTTGAAAATCAGTATGGGTCATTGTGTCCATGTCACCTTCGATAAAACCCATTGAGCCCATTACGCGTGTACGGCGGCCGCCCCATGGCGTAAATGCCTCCATCGAGAAATTGGCGGTAACACCGCCTTCAAAGGTCATTGACGTAATATAATGATCAGGCTGATCGTTGTTCATTCGATAGACACACCGCCCGTAATTCGTGGTTTTTAGATACTCCATCACCGCGTCCGCATGCTTTCCCTTGTCGTCGGGAAGATCAAAAACATAACGCCATCCGGTGCCCTTGTGGTAAACCTTTATTGCCGAATAAGGGCACTCGGCTTCAACTTTGCATCCGTCCGTGCATCGTTCAGCACTGCCGTCCGGCGCATTTTCACGCCTGAACCATTTAAGGTCGCCCATCGCGGAGATCGACCGGCTTGGACGTCCGATCATCCAGCGGAGAATGTCCAGGTCGTGGCATGATTTGGCAAGGATTATCGGTGTCGTTTCCTTCGAGTTGTGCCAGTTGCCGCGGACATACGAATGCGACATATGAATGTGCTCGATCGGCTCAAGGTGCTGAATGCTGATCAGCTCGCCGACGGCACCGCTCTCGATCAGATGCTTCAACTGAACAAAATACGGCGCATACCTAAGAACATGGCATACACCGACGATCCTTTGCGTCTTTTTCGAAAGGCTTAAAATATCGCGGCATTCTTTCTCGGTCGGTGCGATCGGCTTTTCTAAAAGAACATCGTAGCCCATTTTTAGCGCTTCGATGCACGGCCCGTAATGCAGATTATCCGGCGTTGTGATCAGCACCGCATCCGCAAACTTTGGAACTTTGAACACGTCTTCCCATGTTTTAAAGCGGTTCTTTTCGGCGATCTGATGTTTGGCCGTGTAGCGCTCATTTCGGATCGGGATAGGCTCCGCAACGCCAACGATGTCGAGTTCTTCGGGAAACTTGAGCGCATATCCTCCGTAAACGTTCCCGCGAGAGCCCGCACCCAGCGTGATCGCCGTCACCGCCTTTGCGGGCGTGGCAACACCGGCTTCTGAAACGTAAGCGATGGGCAGCGAAGTGTCGGTTGAACCAAAGGCCTTTGGCCCCAATGCGGCACCGCCGATCATCATCCCTAGCGACTTTAACGCATCCCGCCTCGTCCAAACCGGTCTCTCATTGCTCATATATTTTACCTTCCTGAGTATTCCTTCTTGTACGTCCGATGACGGGCCTTGCCATGGTCGGCATCACGTCAATTGACGACGATCTCGTCAGCAAATATCCACGAATCGCCGCCCTCGCCGTTGTGGCCTGGCGGCAGCTTGCCGAATTGAATGGCCTTTATTCGCACATATCTTGTCGATATCGGCCGTGCCGACAGAAAGCGTATAGTTCGTACTGCCGAACTCATATCCATTGCGTCAGCTTTGGTTTCGGCGTTTTGCAGCTCGGTCCAATTTTCACCGTCGCCGGATGCGTAAAACGTCACCGTTCTCGGCAGTATGATCCACGATCCGCTTTGCTGCAGAAAGTCTGCGGAAATGGAATTGATCTCGGTTATTTGCCCGAGGTCGATCGTCGCATCGAGGTCCGCACCTTGCCATCCGGCCCAAATGCCGTCGCTGAAATCGCCGCTTCCGAGTATGCCGTCGGTCAGTGCCATTGCACCCGCCTTGCTGTATCGCTTGTCGATCGGGTTTGTGAATTTTACCGGTTTGCCAAGCGCCTTGTTAGCCGTGAGCGTAAACGGCTTTGATAGCTCGTACTTTCGGCCTCGGCGAAACGGTGCGGCCTTGATCGCGGATGGTTTTGTGAACTCGATCGAATTTTTGAACGCAGATGAATCGGAGGAAGGCTCGGTGCCATCGGTCGTGTAGCGGAACACAATGTCGTCAAATCCGCCTTCGGCATCCAACCGCCAAACGCGCTTTGCCGCGTCGAATGAGATCTTGTAATTCGCAACCGCCTTATCCTCAGGACCATAAGCAAGGCCAAGGGAATCCAGATAACGATAATGTGCATTCAACCGCCGCTTGAAGTCTTCGAGATCATTATGCTTTCCGGCCCACGTAACCTCCGCAAACGCCTGAATGCGTGGATACAATTTTGATTCGGCATCGACGGTGGTAACGCGCTCGGTCCAAAGCGGGGCTTCGGCGCCGAGCAGTAAACTGCGGTTCTCACGATATTGCGGCAGTGAAAGCAGATCCGTCAGATACACATCTTTTAGCGTTTTGCTCTGCAGCGGCGTATCGAAATAGAACGGTCCGGCCATGATGACGCGGTTTCCGTTCTCAAGAGCTTTCGCCGCTTCCGCATCGCCGCGCCAAACTTCGATAACAGCATTCTTGTCTGCCCCGCCCTCGAGTATCTCGTCCCAGCCGATCAGGGTCTTTCCTTTTTTCGCTAAATAGCTCTGGATCCGCTTGATGAAATAGCTTTGAAGTCCATGCTCATCTTTCAGTCCTTCGGTCTTTATTCGAAGCTGGCATTTTGGGCATTCCCGCCAGCGGTCTTTCGGGACCTCGTCGCCGCCGATATGAATATAAGGCGATGGGAACAACGCGACCACTTCGTCAAGCACATCCTGCAGGAACGTAAACGTCCCGTCATTTCCCGCGCAGAACACATCTTTATGAACGCCCCATTCCGGCGTCACTTTGATAGGCTTCATTCGACATGAAAGCTCCGGATAGGCCGCCAATGCCGCCATGCTGTGGCCCGGCATCTCGATCTCAGGGATGACCGTGATGTTTCGAATCCGCGCATATTCGACAACGTCTTTGATCTGCTCCTGCGTGTAATATCCGCCGTAACGCGTTCCGTCCGCCTCGGTCCGCCACGCACCGACCTTTGTCAGTTCGGGATATTTCTTGATCTCGATCCGCCAGCCCTGATCTTCCGTCAGATGCCATCGGAAAGTGTTGATCTTGTAATACGACAACAGATCGATCTGCTTCTTGATAAATTCAACCGGAAAGAAGTGTCGTCCGACATCAAGCATATGCCCGCGATACTCAAACGCGGGTTCGTCATCGATCGCCAATACCGGGACCTGAAAGCTCGACTTCTTCTCGAACGGAATCATCTGACGAAGCGTCTGTACGCCCCAGAAAAATCCTTTCGCGTCCGAGGCATGTATCGCAACCCTTGACGGAGTGATCCGCAGCCGATAGCCCTCATCGTCCTTTACCTTAGGGTCCCGAACGAACTCTACAACGCTTGACGAAGTCCCCGTCCCCATCGCGATGCCAGTCTGCTCGCGGATAGAATCACGCAGAAACGCGACTACCTCTTTCGACCTTTTATCCTTCGGCGACACAACGGTCGTCGAGGAATCAAGCGTGAAGCCTCCCTCCCCAAAAGTAAGACTCCGGGGCCCTGGAATGATCGAGATCTGCCCCGACCCAACCACGGGCAGCGTCAACGCCAAAAGGAGGAGCAGGGCTCGCATTCGACAGTTCTGCACGGTCGGCAAACTCAAACCGCCGATCCCAAACCTGATCGAACAAATCTCCTCAGCTTTCATTTTCTTTCTTTTACTTTCTTTTGCGTATACTTTAGTCCATTTCTCCGGGAATCGCAAACGGGACCAGCCTGCGCGGCCAGCCAAGGCCACGCCTGTCTCTCGTGACCAATGCCCTAGTTGAACGACTTCTGCGTCGCGATGTAGCCGGTCGGACGAACGATGGTAACGATTCCGCGTCCATCGAATTTATCGTCGACGGTGATAACTTTCTTCTCGCCGGGCCCCGTATCCGGAATATCGTAGTCCCAAGCCTCGGAAAAGTTGTCGGTTCTCTCTGAGAGATACAACTTATAGCCCCTTACCGAATGCTGCGGCAGGCCGATGCTGCCGAAGACGGTTATCGCCAGCTTGCCGCCCTTCTGCCTCGACACGCTGTGTACATCGATCGGTGAGGATAGCTCCCTCAGTACCTTCATCGACGGTTTTGGCTTTCCGTACATGTCGTAAACGCCGTGGATCCGCCGACGATACTTGTCGTTTTCTGTCGTTCCCGGATAGTGGGTTCGATAATCGGTGAGGTCAAAATAGATCGCTCCCTCGACGTATGGCTTGCTTTCGTAAATCGCCATGTGGTAGATCATATCCGCGACCCGACGCTCGTCGCCGCCCTTAAAATTGGGTTCGCACAGGCCGAACTCGGAAATAAAGAAAGGCTTGTCGGGATAAGACCGATGTACCGAATCCAGGTATCGCCCGATATCGCCGACAGGAATATCCCACCAGCTACCGCCATATTCGTTCATCATGATGAAGTCGCCGAAGCTTCCGGCATCGGGCGTAAAATTAGGCTCGTCGATGAACCCTTTGGTCATGGTGTTGCTTACGTAGCTCACTTTTCTTGTCGGATCGAGGCGGCGTACTTTCGCGATCATGCCTTCGATCATCCGCTTCATCGTCGGATCGCGGCCGTTCAGCTCATTCCCGACGCCCCACGCAATGATCGACGGATGATTGTAGTGATTGCGGATCATCCGCTCGATCTGACTGTGAGCGATCGTCTCGATCGTCACGTTTGACGGCGTCTCCGGCCCCCAAAGCGGAACCTCTTCCTGGATCAGGATCCCGTTGCGGTCGCAAAAATCGTAAAACACATCGTCCTGCGGAAAATGCACGCGACTGAAGATCGCGTTGACGTCCTTCATTAATTTCGCATAGCGAATGATCTCAGCATCCGTCTCGGCAAAACCAAAATTCGGATTCGAACCGGCCGTCCATTCAATACCCATCAGTTTGACCCGCTCGCCATTTAGGAATGTTTGGCCGTTGACGAATTTGAACTCGCGAAACCCGACATTTGTCGATATCTTGTCAACGGATTTTCCGCTCTTGATGATCGTTACATCGATCCGGTACAGGTTCGGAAAATCGAAGTGCCACGGATTCACCTTTGGCAGAGCAACGTCGGCAAGCGCCTCGCCGTTTGCGATGACCGGAGTAACGGTTGCGGAATGAACAGAATTATTTGATCTTTGATTTTCTTCGGTGATCGTTACTGCAAGTTGCAGGTCGTCGACGTTTCCCGGCCCCATCCCGACCTTTAGTTTCAGCGTACCTGAATTATCGGCGGTTTGCAGCGTCGGCGTTGCATGCAGATATGCGGCGGCAGGTTTCCCCGAAACGACCAGGGCGACAGGACGGATGATACCGCCGTCGTTCGGCCAATCGAACGAATTTGCATACGGCACCTTTTCCTTGCCGTAGTCGTTGTTGACGGCAACGGTGACCGTATTCTCCTTTCCGTATTCGAGTTTGCTCGTGAGGTCAACAACGAATTTATTGAAACCGTCGCCGATATTCTCTGCCGCCTTTTTTCCGTTGATATAGATATGGCTTGTATGATTTATACCGCGAAATTCAAGCACTACGTTTTTGTCCCGCCAGGCAGCCGGAACATTGAGGGTTCTCTGATACCAACCCCAGCCGTAATGCATCTGGGTTCCATTTTCGACATTCCAGGTATGCGGAAGGGTTACTACCCTCGCACCGGAAAGCGGTTTCGCATACCATTGCCCGCTCATTCCTACAGCTTCCTTATCGATCGCAAATCCCCATCCATCGTTGATCGCGATCGTCTCACGCTGCGACAATGTCGTGAGCACCGCCACACAAATGACGATGACGGCTGTGAGGTTTGTGATCCAAATTCGCATAATTTATCGAAACTTCACGGACAGGTCTTCGACCCATCGTCGATTTGCGTCAAGCTTAACAGGGACAAAGGCGGCCATCCAGCTTTGGCCTTTGTATGCACGGGGAACGCGGATCAGCACCTTATTCCAGCCTTTTTTCAAATCGATGGCCGCAGGCTTTCGCGACCAGTAAAATTCTTCGTCGGTGTAAGGTATCTCGTTGGCCGGCAGGAACCATGTTTCCTGTAGATAGCGGTTGCGGCCCGGGTTTTGCCATCGAGGACCGGCGAGTTCTTTGCCGTTTACAAATATCGTTGCGCCGTTCGAATCCCATTTACCGTTCGCCGGTATTCCGGCACTCTTCCGGCTGCTGCGAGTCGGCGTTTCAAAACCGACCCAGGCACGGACCTGTTTAGCTTGACGGCTGAAAATTTCGGTTTCGAGATAAACCGTTTCAACCGCTTCGGCTTGCAACGGCTTACCGATCAGTTCATCGACGCGAAACACACCGCCGTAAACTGTCCTTGATCTCTCCGGCGAACTATCTTGTCCATTTTTCTCCGGCGCAAACGGTTTATCAATAGGCTCATCTTTACCTCGGGTGTAAGGTCCGAACATATGAAATTTGATGTGAGAGGATTGAACAAAAGGAAACGGCTCTGACTTGAAATACCGGTCGCGGTGCCGGGCAAGACGCTGTTCAAATTCCGCAAAATGGCTTCCCGCTTCGGTCTCAGGCGACGGCATTGCGTCCATATACTCCTTTCCAAACCTCGGCCGCCCGGTCCATACGGCTTCGCTGTACGCGAGCGTTCCCGGCCATACCGGGTTGTGCTCGAATATCTTCCGTTTGTCGTCTACCCGCACATCAGGCCACATGCACAAAATTCCGCCGAGGGCGATCTCGTCACCAACGGCGCGATTGCCGATCTGCTGGAAGAAATAACGCCGGGTCAACGTAAGAGCGTCGTAGGAATTAAGATAGCCTGCATACGAATCAACGAAAGGATTGCCGTCCGACCGTTTTCCCGCTTTTGTTCCGGCATCGCTCCAGAGCTGTTCGATCGTCCCGCTTTCGCCTTTTAAGCCGGGATTCCAAACCATCACTTTGCGTCCGTTTGCCTTTAACTTAGCGGTCATTCGTCGAATAAATTCATCCGGGTTCGGGATGCGCACTTCATCCGAACCGATGTGAATGACCGGAAAATCGCTTGCCGGAAATTCGCGGCAGAATTCGTCGATCAGATCTTCCAAAACCTTCATTCCTTGCTTCGAATGCATTTTGAACCCAAACGTCGGTTCGAAATATTCGCTGTGTCCGGGCATGTCGAGTTCCGGTATTATCCTTATGTGCCGTTCGCGAGCGTACCGGACAAGTTCGTGAATCTCGTCAAAGCTGTATGACCGGTCGGGGTCGCGGCTGGCCTTTCGATTGTTCGCTTCGTTGAGTTGCGGATAGATCCGGCTTTGCGGCCGCCACGCGGGATTGTCGGTCAGGTGCCAGTGAAATGTATTGAATTTGTATGCCGCAAGAATGTCCAACTGTTTTTTCAGCGATTCGATCTCTTGAAAATTCCGACCTGTATCATGCATAAACCCGCGCAGGCCGAACGCCGGTTCGTCCAGGACCTTACCAACCGGCAACTGCAGCGTGCCGCCTTTTTTCGCGAGCAATTGCCGAATCGTCTGCGCAGCATAAAAGGCCCCGGCGGCATCTTTGCCCGTGATAGCAACTCGCTGCGGCGATATTTCGAGCGAATAGCCTTCTGCCTTAACGGGCAACTGATCGTCGAGACGCAAATGAATTACGCTAGCCGAAGCTTTGGCATTCGATCTCAGCGTTTGCGAATGCGATTTGATCCCGGATTCGGATAGAATTTCGTTCAAACGCCGCGTCGCGTTTTGAACTTCGCTGCACTGACTTTTCAGACAAGTGATCGCTATTCCTGACCTCACCAAAAACTTACCGCTAGTCCATTTTGCTTTCGCAGGAAACGGGATCAACGCCGCCGGAGCTGCCTTCAATTGCTCCAAACTCTGTGGCGCGCGCCAAACTTGGTTGTCATTCTGAGCCCTGACGAAAGGAAAGACACAAGCGAGTATAAGGATAGAGATCAATGTCTTCATAACCGTATCAAAGTCAGCAGAGCATGTTCTAATCCTGTGGTGCTTTTGGAAATTTGATTTGTGTTTCTTTGCGATCTTTGCGGGGTAGATTTCCCGCAAAGACCGCAGAGTTTCATCAACACCACAAGATCAGGACATCACTCGTCAATGCGCTGCGTTGGTCAGCTTTCCGTGCACGGCGTGTTTGACCTGAAAGCTCGGCGAGGTTCCTGGAAACATCCACGACGGCGTTAACTCCGACGACGGAAAAACGTTTGGATAACGCGAGTCGCGATTCGACGGGCCGGCGATGGTGAGTTCCTGCACCATCGAAATGTATTGATCGACGGAGCTCTCTAACGTGTTCCCGTTGAGGATGACTTCGGTGCCGATGGCCCGCGCGTATTTTGCCACGCCCCAGATCGTTGAATGTTTCGGAGCATAAGCGTCAACGCTAATGCCGTTCTCGCTCGTGACCCACAGGCCTTCGTCGGTGTGGACGACGATGGAATGGTTGCCCTCGGTGTGACCGGGTGTGTGTACGAGAGCCATGCCGTCGCCGAGCATCACGCTCCCGTCGAACCGGATGATCTTGTCATCTGCAATTCCCGTGATTCCGTTCGGGCAATACCAGTCGCGCTGATACGGATTCAGATCGAGCGCGGATTCGGCCTCGCGGTGATGCACAAGCAGTTTTGCGTTCGGCATCAGCGCAGGCTCGTCGTCAGTTCCCAGCCAGCGTCGAATGTCCTGCGTGTGCAAATGGTCGTAGGTTATGTAATCGACATCCGCCGGTTTCAGGCCGATACGCGCGAGCACGTCCGGCACGGTTGCGACACGCGCAATGATCTGATCCAAAATGAACTTAGGAGTGCTGTCCTGCAGCCGCCGAAAGAATGGCGTCTCGCCGTTGCGTTCGTGATCAGAAGGCGAGACCAGCAGAGTCTTCAACCCTGTCGGCGTGTCGAACTGCACGACGTACATCCGATTCATAATGTGCAGAAATGTGTTCAGCCGCTCCGCCGAATAAGCGTTGCGCAAACCGAAGCGGCAAGGATAGACCAGCTTGATGAGATCGAACGATTCGAAGTAACGCACCTTCGGCCCTGCGAGCATCTGTTTGCGAAAATCCTTCGCTGCCGCACGCGTTTCCTCAACTCGCGTCTGCTGACCGAGCGCTTTACGCGAGCCGTCGAATGTATTTATGGGCGTGTAGTGCGTCATCGATTATTATTTGAACCGCTCATCGGAAAAATTGTTCCTGCCGCGTTCGCGAGCCCTTCTCAATCTGGCTCAGGAAAAATCGCGGAAAGACATTGCTGATCTTTCCGACAACCTCATCCTTAAACGGCAGATAATATTCCAGCGGTCGCTTCTTCAACACCGGCCCGAGGATCGCGGCCGCCACTTCTTCGACCGTTAGCGCGCGTCGGCCGGAAAAGGTCAGGGCGGCGTTATCATCACCTCGCTGCTGTTCGAGCATTGCGGTCTTTACCGGGCCGGGGCCAACCAGCGTTACGGCCACGCCAAACGGTTTTAGATCACCGGCCGCCGCGATGCTAAAACCACGCACCGCAAACTTGCTCGCCGCATACAGCGTCGTTCCCGGCGTTGCGTATAGCGAGGCGATCGAGCCGACATTTATAATGTGTCCTCTCCGACGCTGCCGCATGCCCTTCGCGACCGCGTTTGCTCCGAAGATCACACCTTTAACATTCACATCGAACATCAAATCAACGTCGCTCGGCCGCAACTCGCCTGTCTGACCGCTACGCAGCACACCCGCGACATTGATCAGCACATCGAGCTCGACGCCATCCTGCTCGATCTTTTTTACAAGCTCGTTCCAAGCGTCGGCGTTTGTCACGTCCAACATCTCGCAACGCACGCTGCCATTATCGCCCCAACGTGCGACAAGAGCATCAACGTCGAGATCGGCGGCAATCACCCGATGACCCTGACTTACCGCCATCGCCACGACCGCCGCACCGATGCCGTTGGCCGCACCGGTAACTAGCATTTGCTGCATCTGCATTATAAAATCGCCTTTCGAGTCTTCACGTATTTGTTAGATGTCGGCGTTTAGTTAGAACGAATCAATCCGAGCAAATTTTTTTGAGCGACAAGTTCTCTGGATTTCGGACTGAGCTGCATCAAAAAGTGCCGGACGCGCTCGATCTTGGCCTCGTCGCTTTCGCGCGAGCGATGACTTGCGTCCGTGCCGATAAGGAACCGTTTCGGATTTGATTCGATCAAATCAAGCCATTCTTTCCATACTTCGTTATCGTTCTTATAGATGGTGTAGTCGGGCGAACGCGGATGATGCAGCCAAATCCGGGCACTCAGTTCGTAATGCAAATTCGCATGATCTTCCAACATTCGCTTTGCCAAGAAATATGGAGTGTAGCCGCCGTGGGCCCAGATCACCTGCACATTCTTAAATTCGTTCAAGAGTTCCGAAAATTCTCTTATCCGTGTGATCTCGCAGTGAATATTCACAGGCACTCGGTACTTTGCCGCGAGTTTCATTATTCCCTTCATCGTGGCAGATGTCGGGCTGTAATCGGCCTCAGGAAAACCACGGGTGGGAAAATGCGTCACTGAGATCTCTCCGATGCCTTTGAACTTGCCGCTCTTGAGATAATCTTCGAGCATCGTCAAAAGTTTTGGGTCGTCGCGTTCCCACAACTGCCGATACGCGCTCCGCTCCGGCGAAACCGAAACAAACGGAATAAATTTGTCGGGATAATCGCTGGTGGCTTTGAGCAGCGACTCGTTATCGCTGTTTCGCCCCCAAAACACGACCGCCCGTTCCACGCCATATTCCTTCATCAACTCCAACTGCATTGCGACGTCGTTCAAATGAACGTGGGCATCAACGATCGGAATACGCTGATCACCTATCGGGGGCACTTGCTTGATCGGTTGTACTTTCTCCTGGGCATCGGCATTTTGTGTCCCAATAACAAGCCCGACCGCAGCCAGCATCAACGCGAATGCGGTTGTCCTTAACCAGAGTGAAAAGAAAAGCGAAAATCGTGACATAAATACTCCGGAGCACATGCCTCAACGCAACCTTAATGGGATAGCCGCTAAAGTTCAACCATTCAATGTCTCGGGTAAGTTATGAAAGTTTCTCCAACGCAGCCGCCGCCGCACCTACAACGCCGCCGAGATAGCTGTGCGGCGAAACTTCGATCCGCAGATTTCTGATATCGGGAGCGAGCAGGCTGTTATTTAGATTTTCGCGCAATCGGGCGAGCAAAAGCGGATTGTCCTGCGCGACGCCGCCTCCGACAAGGACAAGCGACGGGTCAGCGAGTTCGATCAAAATGCCGAGACCGATCGTCAGGCGACGCGCTAGCAGCGATACGGCTTCGCGAGCTGTTTCGTTACCGGCGTTGGCGGCCTGAATAACGTCTTTTGCCGACGCAAACGATTTGCCCGCGTACCGCAAAAGTGCCGCAGCGTTTGCGTAAACCTCAAAACAACCGCGGCGGCCGCAGTTGCATTGCAGACCGTCGCTCTCGATCTGCATGTGCGCCAGGTTATTCGATAGATCGTGCGCGCCGCGTCGCAGTCGCCCGCCAGAATAAACACCACAGCCGACACCAGTGCCGAGCGTGATGCAAACAAAATCGCCAACACCGCGAGCCGCTCCAAAACGATGTTCGGCCATCGCCATTGCGTTCGCGTCGTTTTCCACCGCGACCGGCAAAGCGAAATCCTTCCGAAGTTCGTCCCCCAATTCAGTTCCCGTCCAACCGGGCAGGTTCCCCGCGGCGTAGATTATTCTACCCGTCGCCGACTTAACCCATCCCGCCGTCGCCACGCCGATCGCCGCAACGTGCAAATCTTTATGCCGAGTTTCCGTAAGACGCTCCTGGACAATGCGCTTGATCTCATTGAGGATCGCCGCGCCCCCTTCGCGGGCAGGCGTTGGATCCGAAACGTGAGAGATCAGTTCGCCGGTTTCGGAAACGATCCCGGATTTGATATTCGTCCCACCGAGATCAACCGCGATAAAATATCGACGCTCGAATTTGCGTTCCGCCGCCGTTCCGCCCTGAACCGCGACCGGGGCAGAATGGGGAGTCGATTCCGATTCATTATGAACGTCGCCTTCCGATGTCTGCCCCGAAACAAGTGGTTCGGCAAACGGACCGGTACATTTTGGATCAAATTCATTCATACTGATCCGGCCTCGCTCTATACATCATCCTTTGGGAGTGCATCCTGAAACTGATCCTCATCCTTTAACTCCTCTTTTAGCCGAACCAGTTCTGCCTTCAGCTTTTTAACAAGTCGTTCGGCAGACGGGTGTCCGTATAAATTATTCATCTCCGTCGGATCTTTCTTCAGATCATAGAGCTCCCATTGATCGAGTTTGTTAAAGTAGATCAATTTGTAACGATTCGTGCGAATACCGTAATGGGCAGCGACGTTATGATCTCCCGGATGGTAGTAGCGGTAATACATCGAGGTTCGCCAGCCTTTCGGTGTCCGTCCGTCCAGAAGCGGAAGAAAGCTCCGTCCCTGCATGTCACCGGGTATCTGCGCTCCGGCCGCATCAAGAAACGTCGGAGCGAAATCAACGTTCAGGACCATCGCCTTGCTGACCGTTCCGGGTTTTATTTTCTGGGGCCAGCGCATCAACAAGGGCATCCGCAATGACTCTTCATACATAAACCGCTTGTCATAGAAATTGTGTTCACCCAGAAAGAATCCCTGGTCCGAGGTGTAGACTACGATCGTATTTTCAGCCAGTGAGCTTTTATCGAGAAAATCAAGAAGTCGCCCGACATTTTCATCCACTGATGCGACACAGGCAAGGTAATCCTGCATAAAGCGTTTATATTTCCATCGTTTCAATTCCGCTCCCGACAAATCTGCCGGCGGTTTGCGCTTTGTATCCTTGTCCGTTAAGTCGCGGTCAATGTGCATCGTCGCTAGTCGCGATGCGTCGGATTTTCCCTTGTAATCATCGTTGAACGTCGCGGGCAAAGGCGGCTCGAAATTTTCAAACTGTTTGCGATGTTTTTCATCCGGCTGCCAATTGCGATGCGGGGCCTTATGGTGATACATCAGGAAAAACGGCTTGTTCGGCGGGCGGTTCCTAATGAATTCAATGGCTCGGTCAGTGATGATATCGGTTGCGTAGCCCTTGAACTGTCGCCGCTCGCCCATCTCGATCATCGCGGGGTCGAAGTAGGTTCCCTGCCCCGGAAAGATGTTCCAATAGTCAAACCCCGTGGGCATTCCACCCTCGGGGTTTTTGGGATCGCGACCGAGATGCCATTTGCCGATCATTCCCGTATAGTATCCAGCTTGCTGCAAGTATTTGGATAGCAAAGGCTGCCTGGCATCGATGTGGTTAAAAACAGGTACTCCGTTAATATGAGCGTATTTGCCCGTCAGCATAGCCGCTCTGCTTGGAGTGCAGATCGAATTAGTGACGAAGGCGTTGTCGAATTTGATCCCCTCTTGAGCCAGTCGGTCTATATTCGGCGTTCTGATCAAGCTCCTTCCATAAGCGCTGATCGCCTGCGCCGCGTGGTCGTCACTCATTATGAAAACAATATTCGGTCGGCGAACTGCGAGAGTGCCCTGCGCAAATAGCGGCAGAATGGCAGCGTGAATTAGAACGGTGAAGCAAAGAGAACTTATGAAGGCTTTCATTCGTGGTTACCCTTTTATCGACAGTTTTTGCCGGCCGATTTCGTTAGATGACTGATCAAGCTTCACGAATCCAGTCCGTCCGCCCACAGATACGGACGATGACTGTCCGGTCAATTCGGTTCAGCAAATAGCCCGAACTCACTGAGAGCGATCGAAACGGCCGATCTCGTAATGCGCAGCCTGACCCGTCGGGTTTCGACCTTCGCCGGCAGTCGGACCAATCTGTTAGCTCCGATGCTTGTGCCCTTTGCCACCTCTTTCCAACCACGGTTCTGCCAGGCATCAACGGCGAACGATTCGATACGCTGCCCGAGTTTGATGTTTTCGCGAAGACGAATAATGCTGAATGTCCGGTCCGATGCAAATTCAAAAGTAACCTCAGCCGTCGTGGCACCGTCATCGGTTGCCCAGTATGAGTATCTGTCGCTGTCCAGCAAATGCAGCGGCCCGAAAGATCTCGCGTTCCTTGCGCGAATATTCGAGGCTCGAACTGTTGCTCCTTTTGCGAAATTAACGGCAAATGTTCTGTTCAACATTTCCCCAAATTCCCTGAGCGATCTCACATCCGCATCGTGCATCAGCCCGCGCTTGTCCGGAGCCAATCCCAGATCAAGGTTCGCTCCGCGCCCGACACACTTGAAATATAAGTCAAAGAGCTGATCGGGCGTTCTCACCTCCGTGTCTTCCTTCGAATGATAAAACCAGCCGGGCCGAAGCGGCACATCGCATTCGGCGGGAATCCAGAACTTTCCGTTGCGTGTCCCCACGGGCGAATCTTTGTAATTTGAAAAACCGGGAGCGGGCTTGCCAATGCCGTCGGGTGCGGTCGGTGTAAAAGTCGCCCAACTGGTTTCACCCGCAAAGCCTTTTTCGTTGCCAACCCAACGCACATCCGGACCGATGTCGCTGAAGATCACCGCGTTAGGCTGCAACCGGCGCGTCATCGCCCAGGTTGTTTCCCAATCGTAATAGGTCGTGTGGTCGATGTTTCGCTTCTCTCTAGCACCGCCGTAATAACCGTCGCCGCCATTCGCACCGTCGTGCCACGAGATAAACAAATCGCCGTAATTTGTATAAAGTTCACGCAGCTGCTCACGATAAGCTTTGAGATATTCAGGCGTGCCATAATCCTTGTGATTCCTGTCCCACGGCGAGCAATAAATCCCAAACTTCAGGCCATGTTTGGCCGTCGCTTTCTGAAATTCGCGCACCATGTCGCCTTTGCCGTTCCGCCAGGGACTCTTTGAGATATTGTAATCCGTCGTCGTCGTCGGCCAGAGCGCAAAGCCGTCATGATGCTTCGCGACCAGGATCAACCCCTTAAGCCCGCCCGCTTTCGCCGCAAGCACGATCTGCTCGGCGTCAAAGAGCTTCGGATCAAAAATCTTCGGATCGGCATCGCCATAACCCCATTCTTTTCCCTGAAACGTGTTCAATCCGAAATGGACCAATCCATACAGTTCCATCTCGTGCCACCGAAGCACCCTTTCAGATGGCAACGCACCAAATGGAATTGGGGCATTTTGCGCGGAGCCGATCCCCACTGCCAGGAGGAGATAGATCATTAGGACTGAAAATCGCAGGATCAATTGTCGCGCCTCTAGCTCGGTATCGAGGAGCGGTTCCTCATCCAGCCTCCCCGCGTATAATCTGGGAACCTGATGGGCATTGATCCTTTCGCCACGGAGATCTCGCTCAGCGGGCCCGGGGCACTCCATGCGGCGGCGTCGTAAACATCCATGTCGGGCACGAGCCCTTCGCGCATGCATTGGATCAGGCGGTAGCACATTATGTAATCCATCCCGCCGTGGCCGCCGAGTTTGCGGGCGGTGTCTCCCATCTCTTTCCAGAGCGAATGCTCGTATTTGGCCTTGTACTGCTCGATATCCTGCCACTGGTGATTGGCTTTGGTTGCCTCAATATACACACGGGCCGGATAGTCGCGATAAATTCCCTTCGTCCCTTGCACCAGATTGATCCGGTCATAGGGCCGCGGGCTGGTGACGTTGTGCTGAACCATTATCGACCGCCCTTTGTTCGTCTTTATGAGGTTCGTATTGTAGTCGCCGCAAATGTACTTCTCATTCATTCGCGGATCGTCCTTTGCCAGGTGCTCTTCGCGATATTCGTAAAGCCCCGGCGCTGTTGAACTCATCGCGACCATATACTCGAACTTGTCGCCGCGATTAACGTCCATGTAATTCGCAACCGGCCCGAGGCCGTGCGTCGGATAGAGATTGCTGTCACGCAGCGTATGGTGTTTACGTCGCCACAATCCTTCATCTTTGGTTTCGAACAAAATGTAACGAAGATCGTGATTGTAAGCTCCTTCGCCGTGGATAATCGTTCCGAGAACACCTGAGCGAACAAGGTTGAGCGCGAAAAGCTCGCCCCAGCCGTAACAGCAGTTCTCCATCATGATGCAGTGCTTCCGCGTGGCTTCGGATGTATCGACCAGCTTCCAAAGCTCGGGCAGTGTATAGGCGGCCGGGACTTCGACCGCGACGTGCTTTCCGGCCTTCATCGAATCGAGCGATTGCGGCACATGCCATTCCCAGGGCGTAGCGATGTAAACAACGTCGATGTCGTCGCGTTTTAACAGATCGCGGTAGCCGTGATCGCCGTTTACATACACCTCGGGAGCGGGCTGTCCGGCCTTTTCAACAATGGCTTTGGCCGCATCGGCTTTTTCCTTGACCACGTCGTTTAGCGCAACGATCTTTACGTTCGGCACGTTTACGAACTCGCTCAAAACGCTCTTGCCGCGTAAGCCCGTCCCGATAAATGCCATTCGTACCGTATCGCGCTTATCAAACGGTACTCCGATCATCGTCTTCCCCTTCGCGGGTGTGCCGACGATCAATTTCTCAAGCAGGTCTTCGCTCTTTTCGGCTGCGATTGCGCTTGTGCCGAAGATCCCTAAGCCGATACTGCCGAGCGCCGCGTTCCGCAGCATCTCACGCCGCGACATTTTGTTCTCACTCATTTCTCTCTCTCCGATATAAGACAAATATTGCCTGTGTAACTTAAACCAATACCAAGTTCATTCCTCTTGTCATCATTTCTTCGCGATAATCGTCCGGCAGTGCGTCGTCGGTAATTACCGTATTCATTTCCCAAAGCGACGAGATCCGCGACAGGCTGTTCTTTCCAAATTTACTTGAATCCGCGATCAAGTATCGCTCGTGCGAAATTTTCACCATCGCCTGGTTGATCTGCGATTCTTCAAACTTAGGCGTGCTGATGCCGAATTCAAGCGTACACCCGTCGGCTGCAAGGAACAGCTTGTCAGCGGTCAGCTGCTCGAGCATCCGTTCGGCGAAATGCCCGATGATCGAGAGCGAACCGTGGCGCATTACGCCTCCCAACAAGATGACCTGAATACCCCGACAACCGGCCAGTTCCATCGCGATGTTCAGGCCGTTCGTGATCACCGTTAGTTCTTGTCGCTCCTTGATCCGCTTCGCGACCTCGTGCGTTGTTGATCCGGAGTCCAGAATTATCGTTTCGCCATTGGAAATAAACTCAGCGGCCGCCACACCGATCCTCGCTTTCTCAGCCAATTGTTTGTCGAATTTCTCGCTCAATGACGGTTCGCGAGTTAGGTTCGTAGGCAGTACGGCTCCGCCGTGCGATTTAAATGCAAGTCCCCGTCGATGAAGTTCTTTCAAATCCGTCCGGATCGTGACCTCGGACGTTTTGAATGTCTTGCTGAGGTCCTTTACCCTCACCTTTCCGTTCTCGTTGAGCAGGTCAACGATCGCTCCTCTTCGTTCCTCAGTCAGCATAAATCCTAGTAGTCAACAACGGCGGAGCTTGTGTCAGCACCGATCTGAACCCGGATCTCAGGCATTAGCCTTTCAACATCGCTTCTCCGTATTTGGCCAGGCAGCTCCGCCAGGCAATTTGCCGCGCCGCAGGCCGACGCGAGTCTGACGGCAGCCGTTTCGTCAAGCCCCCTCTTCATGGCAACGGCGAAACCGGCAACAGTCGCGTCGCCACACCCGACGGTGGAAACAACATCAACGGTCGGCGGTTTCGCAAAAATAGGTGCCGATGAGGGACCGCTGAACATCAATCCATCTTTACCCAACGTCAACGCGACAGCTTTGGCGCCGCGATCCGTTAAAATGCGTGCCGCATCGACCGCATCATCGTGGTTTCGGATCGACACGCCGCTTGCGTGCTCTGCTTCGCTCCAGTTCGGCTTTATCAGGTCCGGAGCGGCGGCAAGCGATGCGTCCAAGGCCGCTCCGCTCGCATCGACGATCACCTTACCGCCAAAACTCCTCGCAATCGTCGTAAGCGACGAATATTCATCCTTCGGTACTCCCGGCGGAAGACTTCCCGAAAGCACGACGACAAGTTCATTTCCCGCCTTCTCAAAGCTCTCCGCACATGTTGAGCGAAATCGTTCAAGCTCATCGAGGGTCACGGCTCCGCCAGGTTCGAGAATCTCCGTAATGGTTCCAGACTTATCAATGATCTCAAGATTCGTCCGCGTGTCAGATTCAGTGCGAACAGCGGTCACGTCGATGCCAAGTTCGACAAGCTGACGCTCGATCTGTTGTCCGGCCGCACCACCGAGAAATCCGATCCAAGCAACCTCTTCGCCAAGCGCCTTTACCGCCATCGCGACATGTGCCGCCTTGCCGCCGGCAAATGGAATGCTCGACCGGCTCCTGTTTACGCCGCCAATAACAAGCTCATCGATAATTAGCCGCTTGTCGATCGCCGGATTTGCGGAAATGCAGACTATCATCTAAATTTGCTCGTCTCGCGTCCTGACTGACTCCGCCTTTGGGCTCCTTGCGATAATCAGGACGCCAGAATTCGCTTCAGCCCAATAACCTGGCTGCGTTCTCACGATAGACCTTCTGTAAGACAACGTCCGGCAGACCGATCCCATAGATCTGCCACCTTCCCTGCCTCGAGGCATGCGACGGATAGTCAAAATACTCGTCACGCGTTTCGAGAAAGCGGAAATGCAGGCGGTACATCTCTTCCTCAGGCACCAGATCGGTGCCGAAAAGGATCCGGTCTGCGTATTCGACAAAAAACTCGCGTGCAGTGTACGGCTGACGGCCAAGCTCCGCGGTCCGGGCGCCGATGTCGACTAAGAGATTTGGATTCTCATCAAGCAGGCGTCCGACATAAACCAGATTCTCCGACTTCTCCGCCAAATGCGCGCAGACGAACGTCGTGTTCGGATGGCGTTTGAAAATCGAATCACGCTGGGCAAGCAGTTCGTGTTTTGAAAAATGCGAGCCGTAAAAACTCCAATCGGGATGGGCGGCAAGCTCTTCGTAACGTTCATTAAAACGGTCGATCGGAAGAAAAAAGGCGTCCGGGTCGGCGATGTGGAACATGACCGGGATATTCAACTCGCCCGCTTTTTCAAAAAACGGCGCGAGCCGCTCGTCATCGACTCGCAGCATCTCGCCGTTGCCGTCTTTCAACGTCAAACCCAGATCCTTCCAGATCTTTATCCCGACAAATCCGGCATCGACAAATCTTTCAACGCGATCTACACACCTTTCCCAAAATCCATCCTCGTGCAGATCCGTCCAATCAAACCATGCATAAGTCTCGAATCGATCGGACGCTACTGACCTAAATTTCCGATGCATCTCGAATGCCTCTTCGCCGACACGCATCGTTATGTTGACGCATTTCTCGATGCCGCACGCGTCCATCACGCGAAGCACATCCATCGGTTCCTGCGCGTCAAGATGATTGTGATAATCGATCACCGGAAACTTCGCTCGCGCAATTTCATTCACCGCAACCGCCAGCATCGAACGCGGGGCAAACTGCGAGATCGGCAGATCAACATCCGCCGTTGCGGTGACCATAGCAATGAATTTGTCGTCGTCCTTCGGCATATCGATTAGTGAACGTCAAAGATCAGAAGCCACGAATGCACGAATCCATCTCAAGATGCATTCAGAGAAATTCGCGCATTCGTGGCTGCTTTTCCGTTCCGCAAATTGGGTCCAACCTTCTTCAATCTAAATAATTTTGTTTCATGGCTCACGACGGTGCCGCTCCAATTCGTTTGCGTCCCAACCGTTCTTTGCTCCCACAAATCGCGGGCGACATGGTTCCCGGTCAATCCCAATTCGCTCCATTCAAGTTTGTAAGGCCGAGCAACATCGCTGCGGTTCAATATCGCCACGGCCGTGTCTCCGTTTGCGAGCGGCTTTACAAATACGTTCCACACATCGTTTTTGATCTTCCTCTGGCCTTGCCGACCGAGCGGGTCCTGATCGACCGCGATAACTTCATCATTGAGCAGAATGCGTTTTGTCTCGGCGTTCATCGAGCGGACATCGTTCGTTGCTATCAACGGCGCGGCCATGATGCTCCAGAGGCTCATGTTGCTCTGATATTCGACATTATTGCATCCCGTCCCGCCGCCGTCTCCTGACGGGCCTTTTCGGCCATAAAGACCGACGATCAGCATATCGGGATCATTCCATCGCCCCGGACCTGCGAATTCGTGAAGATCGGCAGTCTCGTCAAGGATATCGATCACGCCGTGCCCCCATTTTTCCGAAGGCCTCTTCGCCCATTTGTCGCGAATGTCGGCGGTAGTGCGCCAAAGTTGTCCGCCGATGCCCGAGGCCCAAGTCCATGGCCGTCGCTCGCCCCATTCGCACACGCTGAAAACGATATCGCGACCGCTCTTTCGCAAAGCATCGGCCATTTTTCGGTAGCGAACCTGCGCCGTCTGTGCATCGCTCGGCGCTCCGCAGTAGTCATACTTCAGATAATCAACGCCCCACGACGCGAACGTCTTGGCGTCCTGCTCTTCAAAGTGCAGGCTCGCCGTGTATCCCGCACAGGTCAGCGGCGCGGCATCGGAATATATGCCGAGCTTCATTCCTTTCGAATGCACATAATCGGCCAACGCCTTGATGCCCGACGGGAATTTTTTCGGATCAGGGATCATGTTGTTCTTGTTGTCACGCCCGCCCTGCCAACCGTCGTCGATCATCAGATATTTGTAACCCGCCTTGACCATTCCAGATGCAACCATCGCATCCGCCATCTCACGAAGGGTCTGTTCATTGAAATCCACGCCGAAATAATTCCACGTCATCCACCCCATCGGCGGAGTCGGCGCGAGAAGTTCTCCATTCGACGATTTGACCTGCGAAAAACCGATCGAGCCTTGCAGGCAAAGAAGCATAATGAAAACAATGACAATCGCTTTTCCCATCACCATTATTCGAGAGCGCCGCTCGCACTATTTGCCCACAGCCGCGAAACCACCCTTAGAAGAATCGTACCGCTGACGATAAACACCAACAGAAGAGCGATGGCATAACTCGTCCGGCCATAAAGAAAATTTCCGATCGTGAATAATGACGACCAGATCATCACGCATCCCGACACCCAGCCGAGCAGCGCCATCGGGATATTGTCGCCGTGAATTCGGGCTTCCTCTTTTGACACACCCGCTTCCCGCCGGATCGCTTCCCAGCCGGGACCGGCCGGATGTACCTTCTTGTAGAAACCGATCAGTGTCTGGCGATCGGTTTGCGGCGCAAGGTAGGCCGCGATCAACCAGCAGATCGTCGTGATAACGATGGTCAGGATCAGCTTCGGGGCCGACTCAAGCGTCAGGATGCCTTGTCGCTCCAATACTATGAAACCGACCGAAACGACGAACGAGCTGATCATCGCCACCACCTCGCACCATGCGTTTATCCGCCACCAGTACCACCGAAGCAGATAAAGCAAGCCCGTGCCCGCACCGACCTGCAGAATGATATCGAACGCATCCTTGGCCGAATCTAAAACGAAAACTATCGCGGAGGAAACGAAAAAAAGCATGATCGTGGCAATGCGTCCCATTGCAACGTAGTGCTTCTCGCTTCCGTCCTTCTTTATGAAGCGTCGATAGAAATCGTGTACGAGATACGAAGCTCCCCAGTTTAGATGCGTAAGTATCGTCGAAGAATTTGCGGCGACCAGGCCGCCGACCATCAGTCCCACGAATCCGATCGGCAGAAACTTCAGCATTGCCGGATACGCGATGTCATGATTGATCAGCCCCGGATCGAGATTAGGAAACGCGGCCTGGATATCCGATAGCTGCGGATAAACTATAAGCGACGCCAGCCCGACAAGGATCCACGGCCACGGCCGGAGCACGTAGTGAGCGAGGTTAAAAAACAGCACGGCACCGAGCGAATCTTTCTCGGATTTCGATGCCAGCATTCTTTGCGCGATATAACTTCCGCCGCCGGGTTCCGCTCCGGGATACCAGACGGCCCACCATTGGACGGCGATAGGCATTATAAAGACAGCAACGGCGATCTCCCAGTTGTTGCTGAAATCGGGCAGAATGTTCAAATAGTTGATGCCGTTCGGCCCTTCCATAGCGGAAACTTTTTCAACCATTCCGCTTAAACCGCCGACCTGCGGCAGGGAAAGCGCAAAGTATGCAGCCGCAATGACCGCGGTCATCTTGATAAAGAACTGGATCATGTCGATCACCAGCACACCCCACAAACCGGAGTGCGCGGCAAAGGCGACGTTCAGCAATCCGACGAAAGCAAGTGTCTGCCAACGATCAAGCCCGAAGAGCACCGCCGCTATCTTGCATGCGGCAAGATTGACCGTCGCCATGATCAGGCAATTGAAAAGCAGCCCAAGGTAAACGGCCCGAAAACCACGGACAGCCGCTGCCGCCGTTCCCGAGTAGCGGATCTCGTAGAACTCCAGGTCCGTCAACACGCCTGAGCGTCGCCACAACCGCGCGTAGAAGAAAACGGTAGCGATTCCGGTCAAAACGAACGACCACCAAACCCAGTTACCGGCAACGCCATTTCGCCGCACAATATCCGTGACAAGGTTCGGCGTGTCGCTGCTAAATGTCGTCGCCACCATCGACAGGCCCGCCAGCCACCACGGCACCGATCTTCCGGATGCAAAAAACTCCGAAGTATTTTTCGACGACCGCTTGCTAAAAAACAGCGCAGGCACAAAACAGATCGCGACTGCCGCGATTGCGATGATCCAGTCGATGGCGGTTAGCTGCATTATCGTATTTCTCCAAAACAAGTCGTGCTCATGGAATGTGTTCAGCAGTCGGGGCTACGCCCATCTATTTGCGGTGAAGCTTTGCTTCACCGGAACAGCCTAGTTGATCTTATGCGGCTATGCCGCTGTTTGATCGGCGGCATAGCCGCGAACAACGGAGACTCCACAATCGGAAAAGCACAGCTTTTCCGCAAATAGAGCGGCTAAGCCGCCGCCGAATCAGCCAATGCTGTTAAATCATTTGACAAACTCCGATCTTCGCTTCGGAAATTTCCTGAACCGCTCGGATCGCGGGAGCGAATGTTCTACGCAGATCGATATCGTCGCTCGACAAAAGCGATTCTTTCACCGCGAGGGTAAAAGCGTTCTTTAGCTCGGTCCCGAAGTTGATCTTCGCAATTCCGTTGCGGATCGCTTCCTGCATCAACTCGTCCGGCACGCCCGACCCGCCGTGGAGCACGAGCGCCGTTTCGCCAACCGCATCGCGGATCTCGCGAAGCCGGCCAAAGTCGAGATTTACCTCGCCTTTGTAAAAACCGTGTGCGGTACCGATCGCAACGGCAAGCGCATCGACTCCCGTTTGCTCGACAAACGCGCGTGCGTCTTCGGGTTTCGTAAAAAAGTCCGAGATGTTCGCGTTGTCGTCGTTTTGAGTGACGTGGCCGAGCTCGCCTTCGACCGAAACGCCGGCCGCGTGAGCGATCTCGACAACGCTTCGCGTCAGCCTGATATTTTCCTCAAACGGCAACTTCGAACCATCGATCATCACTGACGAATAACCCGCCTCGATGCAACGCTCGGCAAGCTCGAAACTTCCGCCGTGATCGAGATGCAACGCCACGGGACGCGACATTTCTTTCGCAGCCGCACCGGCCATCGCAACTACAAGGTCGATGCCGAGATATTTGATCGTCGATTCCGTCGTCTGCAAAATGATCGAGGCGTCGAATTCATTTGCGGCATTGATATGGGCCCGCAGAGTCTCGGCGTTATAAAAATTCAGGGCAGCAACTGCCCTGCCGTCGGCACGTGCAGCGGTAAGAAGTTCTCGACTTGGCGCGAGTTTTTTCACGATGCAACTGACCTCCTCTCCGCCATCTTTAAAAACTGATCCAGTTCCTCGAGCGTCGGCTGAGCACTTGTCCCGCCCGCTTTTCGGGTAGAAAGGGCTCCGCAAGCGTTTGCCGTTCGCAAGCATTCCTGAATGCTCGCCCCTTCTTTGTACGCGTGAATGAACCCTGCCGCGAAAGAATCACCCGCACCGGTCGTATCTACCGCATCGACAGCAAATCCACCGGCACTTACGAATTCTCCGTCCTTTAAGGCGACCGCCCCGTTCGCGCCAAGCTTGACGACCACAACCGGACAAAACCGGCCGAGGTGGTGACACGCGGCGTCGACGTCACGTCGGCCACTAAGAAGAATTGCCTCGGGTTCATTCAAAAAAAGTATATCGGTAAATTCAAGAACTTCGAATATTGGCTCATCCCGTCCCTGTTCCGGATCCGTGTTAGGATCAAATGACGTTGTCATGCCCCGTTTTTTAGCCGCTGCCATCAACCTGGGAAAATCGACTCGAAGTGCGGACTGGAGGTAATACGATGTCAAGTGAAGATGATCCAGCCGATCCAGGGCCTCAAGCGGAATGTCCTTGTAGCAAAGCTCCGCGATCGAGCCAAGATGCGTCACCAGCGCTCTGTCCCGCTGTGTGCTCAGCACAACGGTTACGCCGGTTTTCGATCCTTCGGCGACGAACACCCTATCGGTTTTAATTCCGCGTCCGGAAAGCGCGGTAAGACAGAATGAGCCGAACTCGTCCTTGCCGACCCGGCTGACAAAGGTAACTTCATGCCCAAGCCTCGCGGCTCCGCATGCTGTGATCGCCGACGCGCTGCCGAGCGCTACCGCAAAATCATCCGCGAGAATTTCGCGTCCGAGTTCGGGACACTCCCGTAGCCCACTTGCTACCAGATCAACATTTAGTTCTCCGATGATAGCGATTTTCGCAGGATTGGCGTCGGAACGAAGCATTCTTTCGTTTACTTTCTTTTGCTTTTACTTTTGAGCGAAATCAATATAATATAATAATTCGCAAACAACAAGCAGAAATCGTGAGAATTGCATAGAATGATAAAGGCCTCGGAAATTTCAACAGCAATGCTTGGTGACGGGAACGCCACAACATTAGCCTCGCTAGCTCTTCTTTCAGAAATTCAGAAGGCTGAACTGGGCGTGCAATTCACTCCTGGTGAGATACGCCAACAGCCTGAGACGTGGAAGAAAACCTTCCGGATCTTTCACGACCGCCAGGACGAGATCCGCTCGTTTCTGGACTCAAGCGGATTGGCCGGCGAATCGCGCAGCACCGTTAGCGTTTCGTTGATCGGCGCCGGAACGTCAGACTACATCGGCCGCTCACTGCTCAGCCTTCTTCGCTCGAAATGGAAATGCGGCGTTACTCTAAACGCGAGCACCGATCTTTTAACAGAATCGGATTCTTTTGTGAGTTCTTCCCCTGCCGACACCCGGCATCTCTGGATCTCTTTTTCACGATCGGGTGACAGTTTCGAAGGCGTTCGAGTGCTTGAACAAGCATACGACAGATTTCCGGAGATCCGACACATCATCGTTACCTGCAATTCCGCGGGACGAATGGCAAATGATCTCGCAAAGGGCCATGACAATGTAATGTGCTTGGTTCTCCCTGACGAGGTAAACGACCGAGGCCTTGCAATGACCAGCTCATTCACGAACATGGTCGTCGCCGGCCAGTGTCTCGCCAACATTGACGACCTTGGACGATACCAGTCTGTTGTCGAAACACTCTCATCAATTGCGGAGACCTGCCTTCCTGAGATAGCCGATGCGGCAAGCGCGTTGGCGGATCAAAGATTTGAACGGATTTGTTTTCTCGGCAGCGGCCCGCTGAAAGGCGTAGCCGACGAAAGCGCATTGAAAGTGCTGGAATTGTCAGGCGGCTTTCACAGCACGATGTCCGAGTCGTTTCTCGGCCTTCGCCATGGACCCCTTTCGTGGCTCAACAAGAATTCGCTGGTTGTTGGGTTCGTCTCAAACGACCCCGAGAAGGCCAAAGTAGAACTCGGACTACTGGCGGAAATTCGCAAGAAAAAGGCCGCAGCGGCAGTGATCGCGGTTGCCGGCGAATCGCCGAACGTCTCACGCCACGTGGATCTCGACCTTTCATTCCCAATACCGTCGGGAATCGCCGACGATTTCCTGCCTCCATTCTATGTCTTGTTCGGCCAATGTCTCGGCCTGTTCTCGTCGCTGTCACTGGGCCTTATGCCCGACTCACCAAGCGCCGACGGCAAGATACAGCGCGTGGTGTCCAATATTGAGATTGCGTGATCGCCGCAGAGACCTATCGTCCTTCTCGAGTCGATCTCCGTAAAAGACAAGCCACGAATGCCCGAATCAAAGAAGAATCTTATTCGCGCATTCGTGGCTAATTTCTTAGCTTTCGCTGCTATCGAAATGTGCGTTACAGGTCACTAGTTCGTCACAAGCGTGGACGCGGAGGCAACTGGGCATGCTGATCTACGCACGGGCATCTTCAACGATTTGGACGAATTGCTTTGCGCGTTCGGTGACGATGTGAGCGTTTCCTTCGCGAATTGCCTTTACATCGACAAGATCGGTGCCGACGCCGAGCGCGGCAGCTCCAGCCTTTATAAAATCGGCCGCCGTCGCGAGCGAAACGCCACCGGTAGGAATGATCTTGACCTGCGGAAACGGGCCTTTGAGGTTCTTGATATAACTTGCACCCCCGACGGATCCGCACGGAAATACTTTTACAAGATCAACGCCTGCGCTCCATGCGGTGATGACCTCGGTAGGCGTCAAAACGCCGGGGCATATCGGAGCACTGTACCGGTGGCAGAGTTCGATCGTCGCAAGATTCAATGCGGGGCTAACTATGAACTGCGCACCTGCGAGCAAACACGCCCGAGCGGTTTCCGGGTCGAGCACCGTTCCGGCCCCGACGAGGACATCGCTGCCATATTTGTCCGCGACCTTTTCAATGACCTTCACCGCTCCGGGAACGGTCATCGTGATCTCAAGCACGTTTACGCCGCCCGCTTTGATCGCGTCGATCGCTTGCACGGCCTCGTCCGCCGAAGCCGCCCGCACAACAGGCACCAGGCCAAGAGATTCTATTTGCTCGACGATTTTCTGTTTGTTCATAATATACTGACCGCAGATTGACGCTGATAGTGAAACATGATCCCCAAGGCCTTGATCTGCGACTATGTGCGTTGATCCACGGTAAAGATCCTTATCTTGCAACCCGTGCTCCGCCGCCTTTCATAACTCTTTGCACGTCCGCCAACCCGACCGTCGTCGTATCGCCGGGGGTCGTCATCGCCAGCGCTCCGTGAGCTGCTCCGCAATTGACCGCCCATTCCGGCGATTCGCCAGTTAGAAATCCGTAGATCAAACCCGAAGCGAACGAATCGCCGCCGCCGACACGATCGAAAATTTCGAGATCGGGCCGCATGGCCGCCTGGAAGAGTTCCCCTTCGGTAAAACAGACGGCCCCCCAATCGTTGACCGAGGCCGTCTTTGCGTTTCGGAGCGTCGTCGCCGCCACAGCAAAATTTGGAAAATCCTCAACAGCCCGCCGGATCATCTTTTCAAACTTATTGATGTCGAGTTTCGAATGGTGCTCATCCTGGTCTTCGACCGCATAACCCAGGCAGGCGGTAAAATCCTCTTCGTTGCCGATCATCACGTCAACGTACTGGGCAAGATCACGATTCACTTCCTGGGCCTTTGCCTGGCCGCCGATAGCCTTCCACAGCGAATCGCGGTAATTGAGGTCGTACGAAATGATCGTACCGTGCTTTTTGGCGATCTCCATCGCTTCCTTCGCAACCTCAGGCGTTGTTTCAGACAAAGCGCAAAAAATGCCTCCGGTGTGAAACCAACGCGCGCCTTCGTCGCCGAAGATCTTTTCCCAATCGACATCGCCGCGTTTTAATTGCGAGACGGCCGTGTGTCCCCGATCGGAGCAGCCCAATGCCGCGCGCACGCCGAAACCGCGTTCGGTAAAGTTCATTCCGTTCCGCACTTCTCTGCCGACGCCGTCGTATTTGACCCATTTGACGTGCGACTGGTCGACACCGCCCTGATAGATCAGGTCCTGGACGAGCCGGCCAATCGGATTATCCGCCAGTGCCGTAACCACAGCAGCGTCGAGGCCGAAGCAGCGTTTTAACCCGCGTGCAACATTGTACTCACCGCCGCCTTCCCACACTTCGAACGATCGCGTCGTGTGTATACGCCTATCGCCCGGATCAAGCCGCAGCATCACCTCGCCGAGCGAAACAATATCCCAACGACAATCTTTTTTGTCTCTAATTTTCAGCATATAAGTCAAGAACCACCGCGCCAACCTGATGGCTTGAGATCAACTAATCGGCCCTTTGACCGATCAAAACTTGCGAAGAGTATTCACTCATCCGCTGCCGCAAAGAATAATGGCTATCGTGAAATCAAACCGGCTCAGCGAGGGCATCAGTCTGACGTTTTCCGGAATCAATAATGCTGCCGGACCCGACCGACACCGGGTGACGGCTTGCAAGATACGTCCACTGAAATCTCACCCGTATTGCAGTAGTGCCCTCTCATTGTTCTCTGTGCGATCCTGTCTCTAACTATAACGAAACTGTATGCTCCGCCCAAAACCCGGACTCACGGCGCCTCACGAATCGTGCCCAGGAAGGAGCGGTCCAATGCGGCGGTCATTCGAGCCCTGGTAAAGATCGCTAAAGGTCGGCCAAGCTCATTATTGCTCAGGATCGTCTTGTTCTTCGAAACGACGTGATCTTTGTGTCTCGAGGAGATGAAGCTGCATCGCCTGACGGGCTCCATCGGCGTCACGTTCACACAAGGTCCGGTAGATCTGGTGGTGCCGTTCTGCTGATCCCTTCAGAAGGACCGCCCGGTGAATGGTGCTACTCCGAGTGTCGGGCAAGGCCGCTGCGATCATATTCATAAGAGAGGTGAGAATTCGGTTTCCCGCTGCGGATGCGATCGTTTGATGAAATTTTATCTCGTGCCGCTCGTACCGCTCCGGGTTGTCGAACGAGGCGTACATTCCGGCAATTTCCTCCGCCATCAGTGCGATCTGCTCGGTTGTCGCCCGCTCGGCAGCAAGCCCTGTGATGCTCACTTCAAGTGCCGATCTTGCCTCGAACAGCTCATCGGATGTAAACCCGTGAAGCATCGACAACATCTTCAAGGGGCTGGCGTCCAAGGTCGGCGATTCGGTGCGTTCGGCGACGAATGTTCCGGCCCCTTGACGGGCACGCAGAATGCCGATGGTCGTGAGCGAGCGGATGCCGGCACGCAACGTTGGACGGCTGACTCCGAACTGCGTTGCAAGATCGCGTTCAGGAGGCAGCCGGTCACCAGCGTTCAATTCTCCGCGACGGATCATTTCGCATAGGCGAACAACTATCTCCTCGGCCGACGAGCCGTTTCTGATCGACTCAATATTCTCAAAATTTGCGCTTGATCGTTTCGGCACTGTTCCGTTCACGTTCATATCGTAGCGCACTGCGAACGTTCCTGACATCGTCGCATCTCTGCTCTTCGCACTGGCAGCATCCTTTCGCACGCCATGCTCCGGGCGAGACAACCGCCTTCGAATCGATCGCACACTAAAATGTAGCTATCGCTGCTAAGTTGTTCTTATCGGTCTTCTGGTTTGTTTGAGGCGGTCGGCAAGCAGGTGCGATCTCTACTGAGCGAGTGAGAGCTGCTGTTCAGCGGAATTATCTGATCATAGGGAGGACCTTGGACAGTCAGTCGGAGTACCAGTTCTTATTTTCGCGGATCATCGGACCTCCGCAAGGTCGAAATCGTCGAGCGATAGTTCTCCGAATATTGGACACGGGGCTTCAGTGCAGGAAACTCGACGAATGCCTATTCGGACCACGCGAGCTGCTGTTGTCGAAAACTCACACTTGTATTCGACCCAATTGCCCGCAGTAACTCGAAACTCATCCGATTGGCCCAGCAACTCGTTCGTGACGCCGTTGGTCACAACGATTGCGGGCGGACCAGCGGAAACCAGCTCCCGCGATCGCGCGAACACCCGCAAGTTGTATCTACGACCGGGCTGCAAATATGTCAGTTGAGACACGATGTCCTTGCCGACTTCAACGTCCCCTACAAATCTCACCTTAAGCGAACTTGATCCGGAACGAAATATTTCTTGATCGCGTTCGACGGCCGTGGCCGACATTCCTTGGTTGATCTGCCACCCCAGCCCGCTTGGGTCACTTTCGGTCAGCACTTCAAACCCACCGTCGAATATAATGTCGTTCGTGTTGAATCTGCCGGGCTTCAATCTCGAAAACCATACTTCACGGGCCGTCTCGAAATCTTCCTTGTGTAGCAGGTACTGAATAAACGCGTTCTTTTCGTCACCGCTGAGTTCATCGCTTGTCAGAAATGACCTGAGCCTGTCGGTCATGAAATTGTGCTTGATCAAATAGCGGCCGATGCGTTTCTTTGTCTCACTGGACGCTGGCTCGAATGCTCTTTCAATGGCGAGCGGGTCGTTCGGGAAGGATATTCTGGCTTGGTTCAGGATTTGAGGATATAGCTCGGGATCACGTTCGGCAGCCCTGCTAAGGTAACGAAACGCTTCTTCTTTCCTACCTGTTTCGAGCAGCATCATGCCGATATAATAGTTAGGCTGGCTGTAGTTCGGTGCCAAGTCAAGGGCCCGATAATAGGCCGTTTCGCTTGCGCCATAATCTTTTAGCAGAGAATGCGTATAGCCTAACCGAAGTTGAAGCAGAAAATCGTTCTGTCGTAATGCGATCGCGTTCTCAAAGGCTGCGACGGCCCCTGTGTAATCTTTGTTTCGCAGCAGAACCTCCCCCAGCGTTTTGTGGGCATTTGGATCTTCCGGCAGATATCGAACAGCCGTGGCCGCGTCCGACGCCGAACCGGACCGAAAAGCGATCTCAGCATAATAGTTCGAAAGTCCTTGGCGTGCGGCCGAGTATGCAATAAAGACAACGAAGCAGGAATAAACAAGAAAGGACAGCAACCACTTGACCGTTAGATCGTTGCTTTTGGAGATTCTCATGTTGGAGACCCGCGATACTGTATTTGTTAATTCGACAAACTCCCCGTGTTCTTTCGCATCTGCTGGATCCTCGCCATGACACGCCTCATGCCCGTCCGCGAGTCCTCGCAATCCTCCAGATCCAAGGCCTTGAGGTAGTACTTAAGCGAAGTCTGGAAGTCCTCTTCAATCTCGCTACACGCCGCTAGATAATAGAATGAATGTTCATGCGATCCGAACCGGTCGAGGATCATGTTGAAAACGGCTTGGCATTCTTTATATTCGCCCAAATAGTAGAAGATCCGCCCCAACGACTCGATCACGTAGATCGGAACTGCGGGTGAGGAGCAGCGTTCGAATGCGATCCTCAGCAATCCCGACAATTTCTGCGAGGTGCGAAAGCTTATCCGGTCGGCCACTTCCGCCAACGAATTGTCAAAAAAGAATAATAGAAGCGGATCAAAATGACTTTCCTGGAAAAGCGATATGAAACTCAGCGCAAAATCATCGCATGAGACATCCCGTTCCTTAGTAAAAATACGGGCTCCGAAGATGAGGGTTCGCGCCATCTGGACATCGACGGAATGCCCCTTGCCCATATAAAACTCAATGCACGATCGGACCAATCGTCGATCTATCCCCTTTGACAAAGGAACGAGTCTCAATCCGGCCTTATATGAGACGATCGCTTCGATGGTTTGATCATTCGCCCGGTAGGCGTCACCCAAAAGCCCATGTAGCCCCGACTGAAGCGGGTCAATTGCAATGGCCTTTTGAATTAGATTTATCGCTGTCCCCGTTCTACCCTCGGCCAGAGATGCGATCGCGATTCCTTCCAATGGCTCCGTTTGCGAAGCATCGAGGATTCGCGATCGATCAAAGTATCTCCGCGCGGCACGGTACTGCATGGTTTGCAGGCATACGGTACCCATCAAGTTCAACGCAACGCAGTTGTTTGGTTGAAGCCGCAGGGCCCTTAAAAGGTATTCTTCGGCAATATCCAAGTCGCCACGCGCGATCAAGACCTGGCTATGTGCAAGAAACACCACGAACGAATCCGCATGGGTCATCAACGCAGACGTGCTGGCTTCATAAGCGTCGTTCGTCCGCGATCCAAGCGTCAACGCGATCGCCTTCGATGCCAGGATCTCCGGTGATCCGGCAAGATGACCAATTGCGGTACTGAGACCCTCAGTTGCGTCCTGAGTGTGTCCCAGGACCGCGAATGAAATGGCCCGGCGAACAATTTCGCTATGATTCGATTCGGGAATCGGCTCGATCGGGACCACAGAATCAAACTGATCCCGCAGCATCTTGCACAATGTATCTTCAACGCATTCAAAACTCACGTTGCGTTCTTCGGGCGATTTCGCAAGGCATTTTTTGACGATGTCCACGACGGGCTTCGGCACGTCTTTCGCCTGCAGGAGATGAATCGGCGGCTCCGAATTTCGGTGCATCTCTATGATGCCTTCCTTCGACGCAAAGGGAAATGGGCGGGTACCGCAGAGCATCTCAAAAAGGGTCACTCCATAGGCATAAATATCCACGGAACTCCGATCGGGCTCGGTTTTGCCAAACATTTCGGGAGCCATATACGCGACGGTTCCGCCCCAGCCTACTGACGTATCAGAGCTCGGAGAGTCATGACGATTGCCGAGGCTAGCACCGACGGAAAGTCCCCCGAGACCGTCAGCAGACGCGAGTCCGAAATCGCCGAGTTTTAATGTTCCGTCGGCGGCAATGAAACAGTTCCCGGGTTTGATGTCTCCATGTACGAATCCGGGCAAACGTGTTTGCGCGACCCGCAATGCGGCGGCCAGTTGGACGCCGAACTTCAGAGCTGATTTCAGGCTAGGTGGTTCTGTTTTTAGACGCAGGTCAAGGCTCATCCCGGAGAGATACTCTGTCAGAATAAAGAGGCGACTGCGATAGAACGCTGCAGCGTACGTTGTCACCAGATTGGGACTGCGTCCGAGTCGAAGTGAGATCCTAGCCTCGACCGCTAACCGTTCATTTTTCTTCCGTTCATCGCCCGGAACGGCTCTACTTTCCTTTAAGCAATACGGCTTCATCTCGTCCAGATCGATGACGGTGTTGTTAGCAAATGAAGATGTCCTATTTTGTTAGCACATGAGATGTCCGGTTTTGGTTTTAGATTTTTCTTTCATTTTATTTATCCAGTAGCAGCAGAAGCTGTGGGAATGTGGGAAACTTGCGGC
>JBFWPK010000017.1:0-99805 GCA_050250045.1 Pyrinomonadaceae bacterium
CGCCTGTAAGTCGTCCCACCCGCACGATATTCCCCTACCACAAGTACCCTTATACTTGCCTCAAATTCCTTTACTTTTTTCATCGCCTTGTCCCATTTTCGGTGTAAACCTATTTCAGGACAAGACAATTCGAATTGTCAAATATCCGTACGGCGCAAAAACGCCGCCTTGAGATTCTGGCCGATGTTGCAGAGATTGTCAAGCATATTGTGTGTGAAACGCATGCGATCGGGTTCGGTACTGTTGCGAATACGAACCGCCAGATGCTAATCTTCACTCGCGCTTCCCAATGAACACCTTATATTACGGCGACAACCTAAAGATCCTTCGCGAATTTTTCATTAATCGAGGCTGTTTTTCTTTTATCAAAGAATTCTTACCCAGTTCCAAAAGATGCAGTAAAAGACTATTTCGTGAAGTCAGTAGGGAAAACCGAAACTTGGAAAGCAGACCGAGCCCGAGAGACCGCGACATACATTTTTTCTAATTATGCCTGTGAATTAGGTTTTCTGGTTAAAATTGATAATGAGTTTTATATTACCCCGAAAGGAATACAGGCAATCTTGCTACTGCAACTCAATCGTTCGATTAAGCTTATCGAAAGCAAAAAATGATTCTTTGTTTTAGCTTAGCCACGCCATTTATGGCGTGGTAAACGTCGGGAAAATTGTTTTAGTCCGTTCACGGGCTTTCACAAAACAGATATGTCAATAAGAGTTTATTCAGAAATAAATCTCCATATAACGTGGCACGCAAAAGATAATCTGCCGTTGATCACAGGTGCAATGAAGCCTGACCTTTACGCGTTTCTTAAAAACAAGATCGTTGAGACGCGCGGAGCTTATTTTCATGGAATCGGTGGAATTGAAACGCACGTTCATATTGCCACTTCGGTCAAACCATCATTGCATCTTGATGAGTGGATCGGGCAGCTAAAGGGTGGAAGTTCCTACACAATGGGCAAAGGTTTGCAGTGGCAGCATGGTTACGGAGTTGTATCGTTTGGAACAAAAGACCTCGATTGGGTTTTGAATTATATCCATAATCAGGAAGAGCATCATAAGAAGGGAACTTTTGTCGAACGTCTTGAACGCATTGAAGATGATGAAAGGGCGTGAACGCCCTCGGATTCTATTTCGAATCTCAACCACGCCATAAATGGCGTGGCTAGGCCGGAACAACTCCCGAGCCATATTTCAGCTGTTATGATTTAGCCCCGAAGGCTGGCACGAAACTGCCCAATTGTTTCTATGTTCAGGCTGAGGTCAAACGCGATGCGGGAAAAGAGTTCTATCACTATCAATGGCATTAGGCTGAAGGTTGACGATTTCCACAGAAAGCAAGTACTCTCTACCGAAGTAAGCCCATCTAAAATTTTTGCTCGAGTTTGGAAATGAAGAAACTTTTGCGCTTTTTGTCCGCCATTGCGACCTTTTCTCTTCTTTGCAGCATTGCGCCGTATGGCCAGTCTGACGCGGCAATTCTGGACGGCTCGGCATCGCGGCTTCGCGGGGTGATCGAGCGGTTTTCGCAGGATGTCGGGGCGTTCAATCGGCTTTATACGGCGCGGACTTCGGGGAATCGGGCGGAGAGGTTTCGGCAGTTGTACGCGGAGTATCTGGCTGGGTTGGAGAAGCTGAATTTCGATTCGCTGAATCATGATGAGCAGGTGGATTACCTCCTGTTCGCGAATCACCTTCGGCGGGAGACGCGGGAGTTGGATCGGGAGAGGGTGCAGTTTGCGGAGATGGCGGCGTTGCTGCCGTTTGCGAAGGTGATCAACGATCTTGAGGACCAGCGGCGGCGGTTGGAGTCGATTGATCCGGCGAAGACGGCGGCATTGCTGGATGATCTTGCGAAGTCGATTGTTGCCGCTGAAAAACGCGGCCTTGCGGACAAGAGTGTCCGCGTTCCTCGGACGGTCGCGAACCGGGCGGTGCGGACGCTTGGGAGTTTAAGGCAGACGCTTCGCGGGTGGTACGGCTTTCATAATTTGTACGACCCGATGTTCACATGGTGGAACAAGAAACCGTATGAGGCGGTCGATGACGCGCTGAACAAATATACGGCGTACGTTACGACGAAGCTGGTGGGCATCTCGGCGGATGATAAGACCACGATCATCGGTGACCCGATCGGCAGGGAAGCGCTCATTGAAGAACTGCAGTTCGAGATGATCCCTTACACGCCGGAAGAGCTGGTCGAGATCGCGAATAAGGAGTTTGACTGGTGCATCGCGGAGTTCAAGAAAGTGTCGCGCGAAATGGGCTACGGCGACGATTATATGAAGGCCATCGAGGCCGTTAAGCAAAAGTACGTCGAGCCGGGCAGGCAGCCGGGGCTGATCCGCGATTTTGCTCGTGAAGCTATCGAATATGTGAAGAAAAACGACCTCGTGACGGTGCCAAAGGTGGCCGAAGAAACATGGCGGATGGAGATGATGACGCCCGAGCGGCAGCTTGTCGCGCCGTTTTTCCTGGGCGGCGAGACGATCCTTGTTTCCTATCCGACCGACGGCATGACTCATGAGCAGAAGATGATGTCGATGCGCGGGAACAATCCGCATTTTGCACGTGCGGTCACGCATCACGAACTGATCCCGGGACATCATTTGCAGCAGTTCATGACGTCGCGATACAAACCGTATCGGCGAATTTTCAGCACGCCGTTCTGGGGCGAGGGCTGGGCGCTGTACTGGGAGTTTCTCCTTTGGGACCGCGGTTTCGTGAAAACGCCGGAGGACAAGATCGGTGCGTTGTTTTGGCGTTCGCACCGAGCGGCCCGCATTATTTTTAGTTTGAATTTTCACCTCGGGAACTGGACGCCGGAACAATGCGTCGATCTGCTCGTAAATAAGGTCGGGCATGAGCGTGAGAATGCCCTTGCCGAGGTGCGACGATCCTTTGCCGGCGACTACGGGCCGCTGTATCAGATGGCGTATATGATGGGCGGGCTGCAGTTTTATGCCCTGCATCGGGATGTAGTCAGAATTGCGGACAAGAGTGTCCGCGTTCCGAATGCGGACAAGAGTGTTCGCGTTCCGAATGCGGACAAGCGTGTCCGCGTTCAAATGACGGACCGCGATTTTCACGATGCGATCCTGAAGGAAGGCTCGATCCCGGTTGAGATGGTGCGGGCGATCTTGACCAACCAGAAACTGTCGAAGGATCACACACCGAAATGGCGGTATTACAGCGGATCGGTGCACTAACATGATCGCTTAGCCGCGAAGTTGCACGAAACGAACACGAAAGACGAGATCGTTTTTAAGTCGTGTTGTTTCGTGAAAATTCGTGGTTAAGGTATGAAGGGCAACATCGAATGGATCAATTCAAATGTTGGTCCTTGCGCAGTCAGTTTTTTATCCACACCTGAAACATGAAACATAATATTCGACGATCGATCCATCGGAACCTTTTTCGATCTTTCATAACCGCGGCCCTAATGTCGTGCGGCCTCCATGCCTTTGCCCAGGCGCCCGCGCAAACGGTCGTCAGTGAGCGAAATGTTCGGGCGCAGATGCAGTTTCTTGCCAGCGATGCGATGCAGGGCCGGGGGAGCGGGACGGTTTTTGAGAGGATCGCGGCTGAATATGTCGGCTCGCAGTTCATGCAGTTCGGGCTTGAGCCGGCCGGCCATCCCGGAGCGGACGGAAAGCCGACATATGTGCAGACGGTCGAGGTTGCGGGACGCCCGCGGCTGAAGGAGCTTCGGCTCGGTGGAAGCTCGTTCGCCTTGGGCAAAGACTGGGTTGCCCTGTCGATCTCGGCGGCGGAGATCAAAGGAAAGCTCAGGAAGCTCGGCCCGACTGAATCGGCCGCCCCAGGAGATATAGTGCTTGTTGCCCTGAAGGAAGGCGATACACTGCGGACGGTCCAGCCTCGCGTCGCGCAGATCCTGAAGGATGGGGCCGCCGCGGTGCTGCTGAGCGAAACAAAGGAACTCCGCGGGCGCTGGGCCGAGCTTGCTGAAAGGAGTCCGGGGCTTTCACGTCGCGGAACGGTCATTGTCGTGAGCACAGAAGCGGCAAGCACCTTGTCGGCAATGTCTTCGTTGGAACTTTTCGCCGAATTTTCAGATCCCGAGAAAAGCTCGACCTGGAATGCGATCGGGAAGATCACGGGCTCCGATCCGGAGCTTTCGTCACAGGTGATCCTTCTAAGCTCGCACTTGGACCACGTCGGCGTCAGGCCGAACGCGGAGGGCGATGACAAGATCTTTAACGGTGCCGACGATGACGCTTCCGGTACGGTCGCCGTACTCGAAATGGCACGGGCGCTCGGAAGCGGGCCGAGGCCGAAAAGGACGGTTTATTTTGTTTGTTTCGGAAGCGAGGAAGCGGGCGGCTTTGGCGCGAATTATTTTGTCAACAACCTTCCGTTTCCAAAGGAGAAACTGGTCGCCAACCTGGAGTTTGAAATGATCGGGCGGCCAGACGCAAAGGTAAAGCCGGACGAACTTTGGCTCACTGGATACGAACGGTCGAATCTCGGGCCTGAGCTTGCGAAGCGGGGAGCAAGGCTGGTCCAGGACCCGCATCCCGAGGAGAATTTCTTTCAACGGTCGGATAACTACACCTTAGCGCGCCAAGGCATCATCGCACATACCGTTTCAAGCTTCGGCCTGCACACCGATTATCACCGGGCCAGCGACGAGACGAAGACCATAGATTTTGCGCACATGACGCGCTCAATAAATGCTATGGTTGAGCCGGTCAGATGGCTTGTGAATTCAAATTTCGTTCCGGCGTGGAATGAGGGAAAGAGGCCCTGACTTGTCGAATGGCGACCACTGGCCGTTTGTGGCGTTTCGATTCGGCGTGATCTTACCTGAAGAGCCATGTCCAGAAAGCTGCTGATCTATATTCCTATTCTCATGCTGTTCGCTTTCGCGGCGGGCGCGCTGGTGATCCATTATTCAAATTTCGGTCTCGCGAATGCGCGATTCACCCGGGAGTTCAGGCTTCCGTTCTCATATGGGAACGGCCGCGCGTATAACCTCCGGCCGGGGGCCGAGGCAGCGGGTGTCCGGACGGGTGACCGCATCGATGCTATTAACGGCAGAGAGATCGGAGACGGCGAGACGGTCCTTGACGAGGAAATGAACAGGCTCTCGGCCGGAAAGCCGGTTGTGCTCACGATGAGCAGAAAGGCCGCCGACGGTTCGCGCGAAACATTTGATGCCACCGTTAACCCGCAGCCGATACCGAGGGACTTGAACCTCTACGCGAGCATTGTTGTCAATGTACTCTTTTTGTATGTTTTGCCGACGCTTTGCATTTTGCTTGGATTCTGGGTGCTGTTCGTCCGTCCACGCGACCCGCTTGCGTGGATACTGCTTTTCGTCCTTCTTGGACTTTCTGCTCTTAGTCTTGAGTTTTACTGGGATCCGGCCACATGGATCGGAGCGTTCCAGGATATCTTTTTCGCATGCTGGGCCCCGGCGATGCTTTTGTTTGGAATTTACTTTCCTGAGCGGTGGGCGCTCGACGAAAAATTCCCGTGGATCAAATGGTTCCTTATCGTACCGCTCGGGTTTCAGGTCTTTTTAACTGGGCTGAACATCCTTCGTGCTGTCACGGGGATCAACCTCTTTTGGCTGCTCGGCCCATTGCCGCGTTTTTATGGGTCGATCGGATTTTTCGTGAATATGTTAGCGATCGGCCTGTTCTTTGCCGCCCTCGGTTATAAAGCCGGGACGACAAAGAATCCGGATGCTCGGCGACGTCTGTATGTAATGTTGTATGGCACATCCATCGCGATCACGCCCGGTTTCCTGATAGTTCTCTATCGTGTATTCACTGGTGCCGAGGGAAACTTTTCCGAGATCGTTCCGTTTTGGATCGCTTTGCTTGCACTCGTGCTGATGCTGCTGTTCCCGTTGACGATGGCGTATGTGATCGTCGTTTATCGGGCGATGGACGTGAGTGTTGTCGTGCGGCAGGGGTTGCAATACGCACTCGCGCAGGGCGGCGTGCGGGTTATACAGATGCTGCTGCTGTTCGGGATCGGCGTTCTGGTGTGGTGGTCGATCACCAATTACGGGGCGAGCGTTTCCACGCAGATCGCATTTATTGTCGGCGGCGTAGCGCTGGTGCCGCTTGTGGATATGGTGGCGAAGCCGCTGCGGCTGTGGATCGACCGGCGGTTTTTTCGTGAGGCGTACAACGCCGAGCAGATACTATCGGAACTCAGCGAAGACGTGCGGACGATGGTGGAAACCAAGCCGCTGCTTGAGACTGTTGCGGGCAAGATCAGCGAATCGCTGCATGTTCCACAGGTTGCCCTGCTGTTGAAGAACGGATCGAATTTTGTGCCGGCGTATGCGTTGGGCTTCGACACGCAGCCGGCGGTCTCGCTCTCTGCCGATTCGAGGGCGATCGGAAAGCTTGCCGGCAATCGGCACATCGTACTTTACGACGATATGACCGAGGTCACGTCAGTGCCGACCGTGTCGCTGGATGAGCGTGAGCAGCTTCGTGAACTGAACTCGCAGATATTGCTGCCGGTCGCGGCAAAGGACGGGCTCTCGGGGATAATCAGCCTGAGCCCGAAGCGGTCCGAAGAGCCCTACACGGCCAGCGACCTTCGGCTGCTAAAGTCAGTGGCGACGCAGACCGGATTTGCCCTTGAGAATTCCCGGCTCACCGAGGCTGTCGCGAGAGAAGCGGCTCAAAAGGAACGCCTGAATGCGGAACTCGACATCGCCCGCGAGGTGCAGGAGCGGTTGTTTCCCCAGGAACTGCCGAAAGTTGAGGGGTTGGACTATTATGGGGCATGCCGTCCGGCGCTGGGTGTCGGCGGCGACTACTACGATTTTCTTGAGCTGCCGGATGGGAAGTTCGGCATTGCGATCGGTGATGTCTCTGGGAAGGGGATCGGTGCATCGCTGATGATGGCCAGCCTGCAGGCGAGTTTGCGCGGCCAGGCCCTTCACGCGGGCGATGATCTGGCCGGGCTGATGGGACATGTGAACACGCTGGTGTATGAAGCGTCCACCACCAACCGATACGCCACATTCTTTTATACGCAGTATGACACGAAAACCCGAAAACTTAGCTACGTGAACGCGGGCCATAATCCGCCGTTTCTCCTCAGGCCGAATGGCGACGGCGTTGAAGTGATCCGGCTTGAGACCGGCGGCCCGGTTGTAGGCATGCTCCCCTCGATGCTGGCAACCTACGAGCAGGGAGAAGCCGAGCTGATGAAAGGCGATCTGCTGGTCGGGTTTACCGACGGTATTTCTGAATCGATGAATCCCGCCGAAGAGGAATGGGGCGAGGAGTCAATGCTCGAGGATCTGAAAGGCATGATGGGCCTTGCGTCCGAAGAAGTGCTGCACCGGATCGTCGCCGCCGCCGACAGGTTTGCCGACGGAGCAAAGCAGCATGACGATATGACGATGGTCGTCGTCCGCTGTGTGTGACAAAACGGCCGTGAAACGCGACGCGGACACTGCCCGATCCCTAGAAAATAAACGACGATTGCGTTGGTATATCTTCGCTGGTCCCGAATGGCAGAACCAGGATGCCGTCTCGGGAGCGGACCATATACCACGTGCCGGTCGATGGCCGGAAGACGGCTACATCGGCCTTGCCGTCGCCATCGTAATCGGCGGGGATCGGCTTGTCCGTGCTTACGCCCCATGTTGAGACGGTAAAGCCCGCGGTACTTTGAGCACGGAACCATTGCCCGGTGGAGGGGCGGAAAATCGCGAGGTCGGTGATGTTATCGCCGTCATAGTCCGCCGGCACCTGAATATCGCCCGCCTGGCCCCAGGTCTGGACGAAGAAGCCAACGGCGGTCTTTTGAATGTACCAGTTGCTGTTCGATGGCCGGTAAACGGCAATATCGTACAGGCCGTCGCCATCGAAATCACCAACCACGGGCTTGTCGCCGGCGGCACCGAAATTGACGACCGAGATCGAATTGTCCGCGCTTCTGAGCCTGTACCACCGGTTCAGCGACGGGCGGAAGATGATCAGATCTGCTTTGTGGTCGCCATCGTGGTCGGCGGGAACGGCGATGTCACCTGGTGCGCCCCAAACGACCTCATGGAAGGTCTGCGTACCGGATGCGAACCAGAACCAGGTTCCCGTCGAGGGCCGGAAAACGGAAACATCCGTCTTGCCGTCGCCGTCATAATCGGCCGGCGTTACCCGATCGGTCGCCACGCCGTATTCCATTATCAGATAGCCGAGGGTTCCGCGGAGGATGTACCAAAGCCCGTTCGACGGCCGGCGGACGGAGAGATCGGCAAGGCCGTCACCGTCGTAGTCAAAAGGGGTTCGAAGGAGGTTGCCGCTCGATGCTCCGCCGCCCCAGAAACCGCTGCCGAGCTCAAAGTTCGAAGCGGTGCTCTTAGCGGTAACCGGTTGACCGATCGTGCCGTTGACCTCAAAATTGCCGCCGGTGCTCTTGCCGCCGCCATTGGAGATGACCGATTTCGTAATCGTGAACGAGCCGCCCGATTGAGCGAACGCCGCTGCCGACAACAACAAAATTAGGATAATGCTCGTTCTCATTCGATCTCTCAAAAAAACAGCTAAGACTTCGGAACCACGGGCGAATGCTCAACTAGGGACACGTGGTTGCGATGAGGGCCATTGCGCCGGCATTGTCGATCGACAAAAGCTTGCAGGTCAGGCCGTCCGGCGATTTGAGGATTATCCCCTGGCCCGGTCCGGCGACCAGAATATTTCCGCCGGTGACATCCAGTTTGGCCTTCGGAGCGGTCGTTCCTATGCCGACGCTTGTGTCGGTGCCGCCGTTTGTCCCTGTGATACCGCCGAGGACAAGCGAATTGCTCTGGCTGACCTGTGCCCTCGATCCGATGGCGGTCGCGTTTGTTAGCGCTCCCGTCGCCACGTCGGCATCGGCGCCAACGGCAGTGTTGGACCCGCCGGTCGAATTGGTGTCACCCGCGTTGTTTCCGAAGAACGCGTTGGAGCTTCCGGTATTGCCCGCCCCCGAGCCAGCGAATGTGCTGCCCGATCCGTTCGTACCGAAAACCCGCGTACCGCCGATCTGGTACTCGGTAACCGCGTTGACGGTATTTGCCGTCAAACTTGTTCCGACCGTTCCGCTTCCAGAAATATTGAAGTTACTCGTCGCCTGCTGAGAAGTTCCATTTTGGATGTAGGTCCCGCCAAGGTTCGGGATATCGGCGACGGACAGGGCCGAGGTCGTCCAGCCGTTCGAACCATTGCCGCGGAGGAACTGGGTCCCGGTCGAAGTAGACAATCCAGTCCCGCCGTTTCCCGCACCGAGAGTTCCCGTGATATTCGAAGCCGGTACCGTAAACGATCCGCTGAACGCTCCGTTAACGGTCAGGTTTCCTGTGACCGTGAGATTTGTTCCGATCGTACCGCTGCCGCCAATGTTGAAATTGGCCCCCGACTGCGGGGTGGTGCCGTTGTGCAGGTAGTTGACGTTCCCGGCCGGGAGGTCAGGTGCGCTGAGCGGTGATGTGGTAAAGCCGCTGCCGGTGCTGCGGATGAAATGACCGGCCGTGCCCGCACTGCTAATGCCTGTTCCGCCGCTGGCAACGCCGAGGACACCGGTGATGTTGTTTGCCCCGACGCTTCCGTTGAACGCACCGACAACGGTCAGATTTCCACCTACTGTACCATTCCCGCCGATGTTGAAATTTGCTCCCGCCTGTGGTGCCGATCCATTTTGCACGTAGCTTGATGCGAGGCTGGGGATATCGGACACCTGAAGAGGCGAACTCGTCCACGTCGAACCGTTGCTGCGAAGGACGTTGCCCGCGGTCCCGGAAGAACTCACACCCGTACCGCCGCTTCCGGTCGCAAGAGTGCCTGCCAGGTCCGATGCCTGCAGGGCAGAGCTTGTCCAGATCGAACCGTTGCTGCGGAGCACGTTCCCGGCGGAGCCTGAAGCACCGACACCGGTCCCGCCATTTGCCGTTCCCAGTGTGCCGGTAATGTTGTTTGCCGGAACCGAAAAGGCCCCGGTGATGGTGCCGCCGACGATAAGGTTGCCGCCGACCGTACCATTGCCGGCGACATTAAAGTTCGCACCGGCCTGAGCGGTCGATCCATTCTGGATGTAGTTCGTGCTTCCTCCGGGAATGTCCGTGGAGGTTAATCCCTGGCTTTGCCATCCGGTACCGGTGCTGCGGAGAAAATTCCCGGCCGTTCCCGGACTGCTCAATCCCGTGCCGCCATTCGCGGCGGCGACTGTTCCGGTGATGTTGGACCCTGATACGGTGAAGGAAGGAGCGGTCAGTTGTCCTGTGATCACAAGATCACCAGGAACGCGTACAGTATCAGCCGTGCGGCCGAGAACTACCGAATTGTTATTGCTGACCGTTGCCCCCGCGCCGATAGCGGTGGCAAAGGACAGGTTGCCGGCACCGAAGTTTGCGCCGCTGCCGAGTATGGTGTTCGAGAATCCCGTTGTGTTCGCGGCCCCGGCACCAAAGCCAACAAAGGAGTTGCCGCTGCCCGTCGCGGCCGTACCGGCGCCGACGAATATGTTGCTCGATCCGGTATTGGAAAGGATTCGTGTACCGCCAATGTTGTACTGCGTACCGGAGTTTACGGCATTTGCGGAAAAAAGGCCGCCAACGGTTCCATTGCCGCTGATGTTGAAATTTGAGGAAGCTTGTTCGGCGAGGCCGTTCTGGATGTAGTTGCCGCTTCCGGCCGGGATGTCGCCGGCGGCAATGGCGGAACTCTGCCAAATGCTGCCGTTGCTTCGCAGGTAATTGCCCGCGGCTCCCGAGGCGCTCATTCCCGTGCCGCCGTTGGCCACGGCGACCGTGCCCGTAAGGTTGCTGGCGTTCACGCTGAAGTTGTTCGCGATAAGATTGCCGTCGACCTGAAGGTTGCCCGGAGCGCGGACGGTATCGAGGGTGCGGCCGAGCATGATCGTATTGTTAGTGCTCACGACGGAGTCGGCTCCGATAGCGGTGGCGTATGTCAGGTTATTGCCGCCCACGTTGGCGTTTGCTCCGATCACCGTGTTGTTGCCGCCGATCGTGTTGGTTTGTCCTGCGTTCAGGCCAAAGAATGAATTGCTGGTGCCGATCGTGTTTCCGCTGCCGGAACCGGCTCCGGCGAAGGTGTTGTTGCCGCCTGTTGACGAATTAAGGCCCGCGCTCGCGCCAAAGAATGAGTTGCTGTTGCCGGACGAATTCTGCGAACCGGCCGAGCTTCCGACAAACGAGTTCGACGTGCCGGTTGTGTTGCCAATACCGGCGGTCAGCCCGGCAAAGATATTGCCCGAACCCTGCGTACTGAGAACGCGGACGCCGCCGATGTTGTACTGAGTGCTCGAATTCACGGCGTTGCCCCAGAGCGTCCCGCCCGTCGTGCCGTTGCCGCTGATGTTGAAATTCGTGGAGCCCTGCTGCGTCGTAGTGTTCTGGATATAGAATGTGCTGCCCGAGGGAACGTCGGCGACCGTAAAGGGCAAGCTTTGCCAATTTGTTCCGTCGCTTCGTAGAAACCGTCCGAGCATTCCCGGAGAACTCATGCCCGTACCGCCGTTCGCGGTGCCGACGACGCCCGTTATGTTCGACGCCTGAATGCTAAGATTCGCCGCCGCGAGCGTGCCAAGTACATTTACGTTGCCGGGGATGCGGACCGTGTCGACCGGCCGGCCAAGAACCACCGTGTTGCTCGTGGCCACAACAGCCTCCGCACCGATCGCCGTTGCATATTGGAGATTTGTCCCCGCCACGTTCGCTTCGGCCCCGACTATCGTGTTGAGCCGTCCGAGTTGATTGCCAACTCCAGCATTGGTCCCGATGAATACATTCAGCTCGCCGACCGTGTTGTCCTGCCCGGCATTTCGTCCGAGAAAAGTGTTATTCGCGCCCGTTGTGTTGAACCTTCCGGCGTTTGTGCCAAAGAACGAGTTGTTGCTGGCCGTATTGGTAAAGCCGGCGCTGGAACCGAAGAACGAATTGTTCACGCCGGTCGCATTCGCCTGGCCGGCGTTCGATCCGACGAATGAGTTGTTCGATCCGGTGGTATTTGCCCTGCCCGCAAACGATCCCAGAAACGCGTTATCCGAGCCCGACGAATTATCGTGGCCGGCTTTTGAGCCGAAGAACGAGTTGCGGTTACCGTTTGTGTTCTGGTATCCGGTTTCATTTCCGAAGAACGAATTATCCGAGCCGGTGAGATTGAAAAGGCCGCTGAACGTGCCGAAAAACGAATTGAATGCACCCGAAGTATTTACCTGGCCGGCGCGGTTCCCGAAAAACGAATTTTCACTGCCGGAGGTTGTGCCGTTTCCGGCGAAATAGCCGAAGAACGAATTGTTGTTGCCCGTGACATTGTTCTGGCCGGCGTAGGCTCCGAAGAATGAATTCTCCCTTCCTTGCTTATTCTCCTGGCCCGCCTTTGCACCAAAGAATGCGTTGTTGTTGCCGAGATTGAGCAGGCCCGACGCCGAACCAGCAAAGATGTTGTCGAGCCCGGGAGAGCTTATCAGGTGGCCGCCTCCGAAATTGTAAGCCGTTGTGGCATTGAAGACCCCCGATGTGCCCGTGCCGGTGATATTGAAATTGCTGGCGGCCTGCTGGCTGGTCGTGTTCTGGATATAGTTCGCGCTGCCAGCAACCGGGCTGCGGGCGTTTGTCATACGCGGGTCCGTGGTCAGGACATACTGCGACGAGTTGATCCCGCCGAGTGCCTGGGCGTTGCTGGCGATCATTGCGGTTGTTGCGGTCGCGGACTGAAGACTCTGGATAGCGTAGGGCGCGCTTCCGATCTTTTGACGCGGCCCGAGCGTGACCAAGGACCCGACGCCCGTTTTGCGGACGGCGATCTGGAGGAAGCGATTCTGGCCAGGGAAGCCGTTGGGGCCGAAATCAAGCTTTACCGAGAATACTCCGTCGGCCACAGCGACCGGACTGAGATATATTTCGGTCCCGATCATGGTCCCGCCCGTCACGGCATCAAATAGCCTGAACTCGATATCATAATTGCCGTTCGCCGGAGATCCGCCGTCTTTCAGGTTGCCTTGATACGAGATCTCGGTTGACTGAGCGAAAGCGCTCGGGACGCACATGATCCCAAGCACTACTATGATACGAACGAGATTAACTACCTTCGTCATTCCTTTACTCCTCTGGTGAAGCTTGGCTTCCTATTTCTATCGGGTGTGTCTTTTGAAATTGTTTTGCGGCCCGGCCGAGCAAATGGCTAATGAGGCTGATACTTTACGTAAGGGAGAATACATCACTAAGGCCTGATGCACACAAAACAACATGCAAAAGGGTACAAATGTCCTTGTTTCCCGGAAAAAACCACCCGCGCTGCCCTCGAATCAACGGCGACACGCTGAACATCTTGAATCGTAAATAGACCGAACACAACGATTTTTCCAGCTATTTGCTTATCCGTCAAGTGTTTTTTGATTTTTCTGACGCACACTTATGTATAGTCGCGCGCTTTCGCGTGGCCTGTTTGGCAAGGTCGGCCTCCGAAACGGGATCCTTCGCGCGCGCAAAGAGCGATTGGATCCGAAGCGTATGAAAACAGTACGGCACGCATTCGGAGCTTTCGGCCCGCCAAACAACAAACAGCTCCAAGTATAATAAACACAGTTAGTTAGAGCTGCTGGCACGAACATTGCGTGATCTTATGACGTAACACAAACACTAGCGGAGATGGAATATGGCGAAGCAGATCATAACAATTGACGGCGAGGAAACTCTTGTTCGAGAGGATTCCGCAAAGGCTTTCCGCGGGGTTTACTGGGCGCTTTTGAGCGTCGGCGCGATCATAATCATCGCGGCGCTGCTTTTCTTTGGCGGCTTCATCAAGCTCGCCACCGATGGGCCGTCAGAAAGCCCGCCGCCGGTCATTCGACAAGAATGATCGATCCGCCGCAATCTTTTGTAGCAAAGGCTAGTTCGCCGTAGCAATTTTTATCCAGGGGTAAACGAACAAAGGGAGGTTTGCAACGGCATTTGCCAGCTGGCTTGGGCGTTCCAACATTGATTGGAACGCTATTTTTACGTTCCGCATCCTAACACTTATAACGGTAATTGGACCATAATCTGTTATCGATGCTGGTACTCGGTATAGAAAGCTCATGTGACGAGACTGCGGCGGCGATCGTGCGCGATGGCCGCGAGATCCTTTCGTCGGAGATCTTTTCCCAGATCGCGATGCACCGTCCTTACGGCGGGGTCGTTCCCGAATTGGCGTCGCGCGAGCATCTGGCCCGAATTCAGCCTATCGTTGAGGCATCCATCGAAAAAGCCGGGATCGATATCGACGCGATCGACGCGGTGGCCGTGACTCAGGGCCCTGGTCTGATCGGCTCGCTGATGGTAGGCGTTTCGTATGCGAAGGCGCTGGCGTTTGGACTCGGCGTGCCGTGCATAGGTGTCAATCACATTGAGGGACACGTTTACTCTGTTGTGTTCGAGAACCCTCCGATAGAGTTTCCTGCGCTCGCTTTGATCGTATCGGGCGGGCATACGAACTTGTTTCATATTCCTTCCGAGGGCGTGTACAGGGTAGTTTCCCGTACTCGCGACGATGCAGCGGGCGAGGCTTTTGACAAGGTGGCCAAGATGCTTGGCCTCGGCTATCCGGGCGGCCCGGTCATTGAAAAAGTGGCGAAAGCCGGCGATCCGGCGGCGATCAAATTTACACTGCCGAAGATCTCGGATGGGAAGCCCGATTTCAGCTTCAGCGGACTAAAGACGGCGGTTGTTCGGTACATCAAGGAGAATTCCATCGAGCCGTTGTCCAACGGCGGCGAGCCGTCACGGCAGATCCGCGACCTGGCGGCAAGTTTTCAGGCAACGGTGGTGCGTTCGCTGGTGGGGACGATGGAAAAGGTTGCGAAACAGATCGGGCCGAGGACGCTGATCGTTGCGGGCGGTGTCGCGTGCAATCTTTCTCTACGAGAAGCCGCCGAACTCTCGGCCGCGAAACTCGGGGTTCCGGTATATTTCCCGTCCAAACACCTCTCCACCGACAATGCCGCGATGATCGCTGCCGCGGGACACGCTCACCTTAAGCGCGGAGAAAGTTCGGGCCTGTCGATGGGGGCCGATGTTACGTTACGACTGCAAAATCATCAGAACGAAGACCCAAAGCTAAAGCAGCGGGGCGTTCCATACCGGTTGTAAATTGGCTTGCGTTTCTGAAACGATACTCGTTACAATTTAGTAAATCCTTGCAAGCCCACAGCAGCGAAGGGAATTTCTGACTAAAGAAAGTACACCACGGCCTCGGCCATTTTGGAGACGCCATTTCGCCAGGCCTCAAGCTCAATCGCCGATCTGTTTTCAGGGAGGGAAGTTAATGCACCACCGCACAATTGCCTTTTTTGTTATTTTTCTGAGTCTTACGGCCGCGTCGCTTGAATCGTTCGGATTCGGGAACGAGACGCCTCCGGCTACACGTTTGCAGACGCGTTATTCAGGTCTTTCGGCTCCCATTTACCTTACCCATGCCGACGACGGGACCAAACGGGTCTTTATCGTCGAACGGGCCGGCATCATCAAGGTCGTACAGCCCGGATCGAACACGCCGACCGTGTTTTTGAACATCACGTCGCTTACCACCACCAGCGGCGAGCGGGGCCTTTTGAGCATGGCCTTCCACCCGAACTACGAGGTCAACCGCAGGTTTTACGTTTATTTCACGCGGGCATCGGATGGCGCGATCCAGATCAGCCAATTCGAAACATCCCCGACGAACCCGAATGTAGCCCTTACGACCGAACACCCGATACTCACGGTTCTGCATCCGGGACAGAGCAATCACAACGGCGGTACTCTGAACTTTGGTGACGACGGCCATCTGTATATCGCAACCGGTGACGGCGGCGGCCAGAACGATCCGAATAACAACGCACAGAATATTGACTCGCTGCTCGGGAAAATGCTTCGGATCAACGTGGACGGGGCGACTGGGTACACGATTCCCGCGACCAATCCTTTCGCAGGCCCGACTCCGGGAGCGGACGAGATCTTTGCCTATGGACTTCGCAATCCGTTCCGTTGGTCGTTCGACGATGAAGGGTCGAATCAGATCTGGCTCGGCGACGTTGGGCAGAATTCGTGGGAGGAAGTGAACAACATTACGATCGGCGGGAATTATGGCTGGCGAATAATGGAAGGGAACGGCTGCACATCGACTATCGATCCGAACTGCACCCCGCCGACGGGCCATATTCTGCCGGTTTTCGTGTACAGCAGTCAGAATACGACCTCGCGGTGCTCGATAACGGGCGGCTATGTATATCGCGGAGAACGGAAGACGCTGCCGGATGGGTCTTACATTTACGGAGACTACTGCACGGGCGAGATCCTGCTTTGGCACAACGGCCAGCAGGTCCCGCTCCATGACATTTCTGATTTTAATCTGGTTTCGTTCGGTGAGGACGAGGACGGCGAGCTTTATGTTATCCAGGCGGGCGCCGGGATCATCCAAAAGATCGTGCCGGCGAAATCGAACGCTGACTTCACCGGTGATTTCAGGACGGACCTGTCGATTTTCCGGCCGAGTAACGCGACGTATTACATTCTCGATGTGATGACGGGCACCACCCGTATCGAGTCAGCAGCGGCCACTCCGCGCCTGCCGGCGGCCGAGGACTACGACGGCGACCGAAGGACGGATGTAGGATTCTTCCATGCCCCAAGTGGAACCTGGGAGCATGATTCCTTGAGTAGCTTACCGGGAGGCGTGAGCGGTTGGGGGGAAGTGGGTGATATCCAACTGCCGGGCGATTATGACGGCGATGGCAGGGCGGACTTTGCTCTATGGAGGCCGAGCAACGGAACATGGTATATCATGCGCGCCACCGGATACTCGTCAATACGTCAGTGGGGCGAACCTAACGATATCCCGATCTCGGCTGACTTCGATGGTGATGGCCGACTGGATATGGCGGTTTGGAGGCCTTCCAATGGGAATTGGTACACTATTTTTAGCACGAACGACTCGATCCAGGTGAACACCTACGGCCTGCCTGACGACATCCCGGCGACGGGTGACTTCGACAACGACGGCCGCAACGATCTGGCGCTTTTCAGGCCTTCGACCGGCATCTGGTACATAAAGAACAGCAGCAACAACTCGTTTCAAACCGCGAGTTGGGGCGTTGACGGGGACATTCCCGTGGTTGGGGATTATGACGCGGATGGCCGTGACGACATTGCCGTTTGGCGGCCGTCGACAGGAACGTGGTTCATTGTCCGCAGCTCTGGCGGCATACTTCGCGTTAACGGCTGGGGGATCGCCGGCGACGTGCCTGTGCCAAGCGGCGATGCACCGTGATCGTTGACGATATCTGTGCTATTCCTTTGCGGCGCGGGCGAGGGTCAAAACGTAGACCCGGCCCGCGCCGCCTTTTTTCAGGGCCTTGGCGCAATACGAGGCCGTTGCTCCGGATGTCATTACATCGTCAACGAGCAGGATATTGCGGCCCTTGATCAGATTCGGCCGAACGACTGAAAATGCGTTTTTCACGGTCGCCTCGCGGGCCTTTCGGTCCATTGCGGCCCTGTGCATCGGAGTGTCGTGATTGCGGACAAGGCTGTATTCGTCCACGGGTAAACCGCTGTGCCTGGCGATGACGCGGGCGAGCAGCGAGGCCTGGTTGAAGCCGCGCTCGATGAGTCGCTGCTTGGAAAGCGGCACTGGAACCAGCGTAAGTTCGTTCGGCAGCTCGGCCCTGTCAAAAGCGTTGATGAGGCCCGTGCGAACAGCCGCGGGCACGTTGGGCGTTCGCTTTAGGTGGAGCACCGACGCAGCCAGCGCCTTCTCATAGACGCCCGCGGCCCGCGCAATGTCGTAGTCGTGTTTGTCGCAGTCCTTGCAAGTTGAGAATGATCTGGCGGCGGCGGCGGCCAGCAAGAGGCCGCATTTGGGGCAAAGGGCGTCTGAAGCGTCAAATAGTGCGGTCGATCTCCAACATTCGCGGCACGCCACACCGAAACCGACCTTTTCAACAAGCCGGCCGCACGCCCCGCATCTCTGAGGGTAGAACAATGATAACAAGTGGTCGGTAACGAAGCTGAGCATTGAGGGGCCGCGCGGTTGGGCCCGTCAAAGATATCTCACGATGGAGGGAGAGTACAGCGGCGGAGTCGCAAGGGGCCCGTTCGGGGAACGTCCCTATAGGTCGTTGTCGAGAAGTCCCTGTTCGACCAGTTCCTGGCAATTCAGGCAATAGCGAGCCCAGGGGATGGCGGCGAGCCGCTTAGGATTTATCTCTTTCTCACAGTTTTGACAAAGGCCGTATTCGTCGTCTTCGACACGAAGCAACGCCTCGTCGATCAGGGCGAGCTGGCGGCTCTCGTTCTCGGAAACGGCGAGCATTACATTCTTGGAATAGTTTCGAACCGCGAGATCGACCGGGTCCGGTGTTTCGGAATCGTCAACCGAAAGGTCGTTGTCCTTGAGTTTTCCGATCAGCAAATTCCTTTCGTCAAGCAGCCTTTGCTTAACCTCTTTTAAAGCTCTTTTCATCGTTGGTATGGAAATCCCTTTATAATCGTAAACGCCCGGTATAGCTGCTCTAGTAATATGACCCTCGCCATTTCGTGCGTAAAAGTCATAAACGATAAAGATAACCTAAAATCCACAGAATCGTCAATCTCGTTTGATACTCCATCGGCCCCGCCGATAATAAAATTGACTTCCTTTAACGCCCGCAACTGCCACTTTTCGATCTCGCGCGAAAGCCCATCCGAGCCGATCTGGTTTCCGCGAACATCAAGCAGGCAAACAAATCCTTTTGGATTCAATACATCCAGAATGCGTTTGCCCTCAATTTCTTTCGTTTCGTGCGGGGCCGAATCCCGTATCTCCACGACCTCGCACCGCGTAAAATGAGAAAGGCGCCCAAGATAGTCCTCCTGAAGCGCCTTCCAATTTTTATCTTTGGTTTTGCCTATCCAAACGAATCTGAATTTCATCGCTATACGATATTCGCTATCCGTTATTCGCTGTTCCGGACAGATCGCCGATCGGTACTATTCGGAATAGCGAATAACGGATAGCGAAGATCGAATAACCGGACTAAAGGTTCGCGGGCATCTCCACCCTTTGGGCATCGCGCCAGAGGCGTTCCAGATCGTAAAACTCGCGGGCCTCTTTGTTGAAAATGTGGATAACAAAGTCGCCGAAATCGAGGAGCACCCATTCGCCGGCGGAGTAGCCTTCGACGCGGATCGCCCGCGTGCCGAGTTGCTTCTTTAGCTGTTCGGTTATCTCGTCCGCGATCGCCTGGACCTGTCGTTGATTGGTGCCGCTGGCGATCACAAAAAACTCGGTGAACGTAGCCACTTGCCGCAGGTCGAGCACCTTGATGTCGATTGCCTTCTTATCCGCGGCGCAGCGAACGGCGAGCTGCACCTCGGGGTCGATCTCGGTAAACGGCGTAGCTGCGTTCGGGACCTCGATCCTGACGGACTCGCGGTGGAGCGTTTTCTCCTGTAATTCTTCCATTACCTATAAAGTTCGTATTTTTCGATGTAATTTGCAACCTCCACCGGGAGATCATCCTCGCGGTCGAGGCGGCCGTCGCTCAGGTCATCGCGAAGCTCGGTGGCGGAAGCGTCGTAGAGTACGGCATCGGTAATATAGATGCGTTTCCCGCGCGTTTCCTCGAACGGATGCGATCGCAGGTCCACGATCCTTTCCCGGACGGCGTCGGAAACATGGTCGAAGGCGATCTCATATCCCGGCCGCGTGACGACGATGTGATCGGACGCAAGCAGGACGTTTTCCCACGACCGCCATGTCCTGATATCGGCCCATGAATCGGCACCCATTACAAAGAAGACCCTCTCATTTGGGTGAAGCTCCTGTAGTTCCGAAAGGGTGTCGATGGTGTATCGCTTTTCGCGCTTTTCCAGTTCCAGGGACGAAACTGAAATTGTTTGCTCGCCCTGAGTCGCAAGACAGAGCATGGCATAACGATGGTATTCAGATGTCGGCCGCCGGTCCGGCTTGTGCGGTGCGTGAAAAGCGGGCAGGAAAAAGAACCGGTCGAGATCGAACAGCTTCGTCACCGAGCGGGCGATCGACAGGTGACCGTTATGGACCGGGTCAAAGGTGCCGCCGAAATATGCGATCCTTTTCATACACTCTCTCTGGAACCATCCACCGTCACCTGTAGTTCATCGGCTCTTTCGCTTCAGTTTATAGTGACAAGTGGGTAGTGGATAGTTCATTTAGACCGCTTCACGATTCACCTCGGATTTGGCGCCAAGATACTCGGCAACCGTAGAAACAAGTTCGTCGAGGCCCGCACGGGTGACGGACGATATGGCGAAAAAAGCGCTTCGATCCTTCTTCGCCCTTTTCCGCAGGGCTTCCAGCCGTTCCGGCTCATCCAGTGCGTCGATCTTGGTCGCGACGACGATCTGTGGACGTTCCGCCAGATCCTCGCTGTAGTTAGCAAGCTCACGATTTATTATCTCGTAATCCTCGACGGGATCGCGGCCCGAGAACGACGATACATCGACGAGATGAAGGATCAACTTCGTCCGCTCGACATGTCGCAGGAATCGATCGCCCAGACCCGCTCCTTCGGATGCCCCTTCGATCAGGCCGGGGATGTCTGCCACAACGAATGTGCGGAAATCGCCCATATCGACAACGCCGAGATTGGGCTCAAGGGTGGTGAATGGGTAATCGGCGATCTTTGGCTTTGCCGCGGAGATCACTGAAATGAGCGTAGATTTTCCCGCGTTAGGAAATCCGACCAGCCCGACATCGGCAATGAGCTTCAGTTCAAGCTGAAGTTCTTTTTCTTCGCCCGGACGGCCTTGATAGTGAAACTTTGGGGCTCGGCGCGTCGGAGTGGCGAAATGGGCGTTGCCCCAACCGCCTTTTCCGCCCTTTGCGACAAGGTATCTCTGGCCGGGTTCCGTAAAATCAAACTCGAGATCGTCCGTTTCTGCGTTTAGAACCTGCGTTCCGACCGGGACTTTGACCGTAATGTTCTCTCCATCCTTGCCGGAGCGATTCGATCCCTCACCGTGCCGGCCGCGTTCGGCCTTGTGCTCGGGGTTGTAGCGGAGATGCAACAAAGTATTCAGCCCTTCGTCGGACTCCATCCAAACGCTGCCGCCCACGCCGCCGTCGCCGCCGCTCGGCCCGCCGCGGGGGACGAACTTCTCGCGCCGAAATGCCGTGACGCCGTTCCCGCCATCCCCGGCCTTTACCTTTATCTTTACGCGGTCGATGAACATCTGCCGATCCTAGATTCTAGATTCTGGCCTCTCGATTGGCAAAACGCGAAGTTCCTGGATGGTTTCAGAACCAGCTTTCAGTTGAAATCGGTCAAAAGTACAGCATCCTTGGTCTGGAGTCCGCACGAGAGGGCAAGTTGTTTGCCGCTTTTCGACCACGCAAAATTGAATATCTCGCCCTGGGCCGACGTAAAAACCGGGCGGATCTCGCCGCCGTTGAACGATTGCCTGACGATCTGTGTTGCGTCCGTGACCGCGTAGAGATAGTCGATGGAACGGCTATCGGGCGAAAACCGGCGGATCGGCGGCACGGCGGCGACCGGGAAAGTGTTTATGTTGCTCGTATCCTCGACCGAAACAACCGTCACCATGAGGTTCAAGTCGTCATCAGAGTTCGCCGGGCGATTCTGCAGCCTCGAGAAGGTGAGGTATTTGTTGTCAGGCGAGAGTTCGAGGAATGGACCGGGCTGGTAATCCGGGTTGCTGAAAAACTCCTCTTCCGTTTGGTTTTGAAGGTCGAGGCGCATAATGCTTGAGCCGCCCGGGCCGCGGCGGACGTAAAAAAGGTACCGTGAATCGCTCGTCAATCGCGGCGATCGGCGCTGCCCGTCCGAACCACTGGTCAATTGTCTTATGTCCTTGCCGTCTATCGTCATCTGGAATATTTGAGAAGCTCCGTCCTTGTTCATCGAGTACCAGATCATCGTTCCGTTTGAAACCGGTACGCGAAACGAATTCCTGCGTTCGTTTGTGATGTCTGAGCTGGAACCATTCTCGATATTAACGATCGCGAGATTGTCCGCCAGATTCTGCTCGGTCTGACTTGAATAAAGGATCCTTTTCTCGTCGATCCAATGCAGGCCATTTTGGCCGAAACTGTTGTGTGAGCCGAAAGTAACCTGCCTCGGCTCACTCAGATTCGCGGTATCCGCGACAAAGATGTTTGCTGTTTCATCGGCACGAAGAGCGAGAACTTTCGTGCCGTCGGCAGAGATCGAAACCCCCGTGTAGCTGGACAACCCGTTCGTTACTGGCTCCAATTCGCCGTCCGGAAGGTAAGCCTTCCACAAATGAAAGAATCGGCTTCCCTCGGTCGCCGAAACAATAAAACTCTCGCCATCGGGCAGCCATGCGGCCTGTTGGAACCGGCGAAGCTTTCCAAGCTTGATCTCTTCCTTTTTGTCAGTCACCAGATCGACAAGAAACAGCTGGCCGGTTGCTGTAGGAATGTTGGTCGAAAAAATGATCCGGGAACTGTCGGGTGACCAAGCAGGAGCGCAGATGACGCACGGGCTGTGCGGCTGTTCGGCAGCGAAGAATTCTTTCTCCTCCGCGGTTTCGAGGTCTCTGACCCTCAGGTTGAACTTGGCGATGGGCGGAACATTCAAAATGTATGCGACCTTTTTGCCGTCGGGCGACAGGCTGAAGGAGCCCCAAGATCGCTCGATGACCTCAACTGCCTCGCCACCAAGAAGCGAGACACGCATTATCGCTGCCTGGGTTGAGAGCACGCGATTATTCCTGAAGTAGAGATATTCACCATTTGGCGAGAAATTTACCGAACTGAAGGACCGGACGTTCGGCACGTCGATCTTGAGTTCCTTTTCGGTATTGATGTCCTTTAGATAGAGGCCGTCGCCACGAATATACGCGATCAGATTGCCGTCCGGCGAGATAACAGAACTCGCGAGGTCCCCGGAGTTTGTCAGCCGGGTGTATTTGACGCTTTCTATCGGCTTCCGGAGCCACGCACTTACGATCGACGGCAGGTAATACCACGCGAGTATTCCGAGAGATATTGCGATCAATGCGGCGAGCAATGGCCAGGCGAGCATCCGTTGTCGTGAACTCTCACGTTTACGTGTGGCCTCTGTCGCGGCCGGGTGCGGTTCATCGATCAAGGCGCTAACGGCCTGTTCGTCTTTCTCCGCGGGCTCGATCCTTGACACCGGTACGGTCACGCGATATCCGAATCGGGCCCTGTTCTCGATCAGCGGCCGACCGTCCGCGTCCTTACCGAGCGCCTTTCGAAGCACATAGACGTTCTGGGTGAGCACACCATCCTCGACGAAGGTATCTTTCCATACGCTATTGAAGATCTCCTCCTTTGATACGAACTCGCCGTTATTCGCAAGAAGCAAAGCAAGCAGCTCGGATGCCTTGGGCGAGAGCGGTATCGGGTCGCCATTTCGAGAAAGCCGACCGCGGCCTCTGTCGAAACGAAAATCGGCGAATTCATATAAGTTATTGAATCCGTTGGCCATAATCCCATTGAGAATTTCTTTGAGTCTTATTTGAGCAAAACATTGAGGACTTATTCAGCACCTGCTTGTACGCTAAAGGCCATTCCCAGCACGTGGATAGAGAAAGCCTCTATTCAGGCAGATTTTACAACAGAAAGTGAAGGAGTATCGAATGAGACCGAACAGAGTGTTAATGCGAGATTCTGTCATAGCTGCAACCATCGCGGCCTTGATGCTCATCTTGGGCGGCTGCGGCGAAAAACCGCCGATAGCCATCGAGGTTAAGGACGCTTGCTCGCAGCCAAATGGCACTAATGTTACCGTCAAAGGTTATTTTTCCCTACCCAAACAGCTTGAAGTAACGAAATACACGATTGGCGGCCAGGGTGCCGGGATCAATTACAAGCTCATCCTGATGACAAAACAGGACGCCACTGGCGACGCCGTGTTCGTGAATATGTCGGGCACGGTGGACCCGCGGCCTAACAAGATCAAGATGCTTCCCGATAAGTACACATGGAATGACCTGGTCGCCTACACGGATGACAATCAGACAGTCGTTGCAAGTAATCTCGTGCAGTTAAGCGGTGCCGTAGAGCTTAGTGACAAGGACAAGTGCAAGGTCAATGTTGCCAGGATCGAGAAGCTTTAGCGGTTGCGAGGTTCGAGCTCCGCCCTCGAAGCGAGTAAGGAATGCGAAATTCACTATTCAGCGACACGACACCGTCATTGGCGGTTGGGGGCGGACGCGGCGTACAACTGACGGTTTCGGGGTCAGGGCGAAGAGCAGATCATAACAAGGGGGAAACGGAAGACAAAAGAAAATGCCGCTCTGATCGCTCAAAGCGGCACTTCTTTGTATCGTCAGATGGATACCGAAGTATCTTTTGGACGATGATGGCAGTTCTTACATGTACACGTTCGAACCGCCGATTTGTATCCCGAAGCGTCTCTGCGGGGAGTCTGCCTCCGGTCAGCACCCAAATTGTTTTCACATTTTGCTGCGAACTCTTGGTTCGCTCGGTGCCGTTAGGTAGTTTTTCTGGTGGCTGTTCCTCCACCGCCGGTTACGTTCCCGGCAACGAGGCTCATGTCCGAAGACTTGAGCGGCGTGGCACCATTCAGGCTGATCATTTCCTGAAGGCGTTATCGGTTTTTATCCCGACAACCCGGGTCTCTTGTACTCCCCTTGCGGGGCGACACCCTCGGCAAGCCTTTCGGCTTCGGCTCCAAGCGTTCTTCGGCAGCGGCTTTCCGCTCCTGCTGCCAGCGGATCAGGCGTCACCGCCTCGATCCCACCTCTTGGTGCCGGTCAAGCTGCCCTTAAGCAATCTCGACTGTGTAGCCATATTACACCATCAAATTTCAATGTCAAGCAGAAAGTACTTTAACTATTGCCTTATTTTACAAGCATTTACGGGCGTCCCTGTGGAAAACCAATTGAAAGATCTGTGGATAAAAATGTGGAAAACCCGGTAAGTGAAACAGCGGCTTCGGTTGCGGCACTGGAGGTCGTATGGCAGTTCGGTTTGGGGCTGTGGAAAAAGAAAAAATCATCGGCAAAAAAAATATTTCAGCCGGTTTCGCTGTTGTGCGAAGGAGAGTGTCTGTCGGCGGTTGGACACATGCCCACAAGAGGGAGGGAGATCGCCGGGACCCTGACTAACCGCCGAGCGCAATCAACATTGACGTGCTTCATAAGTCCTTTTTGCACAATTAGTTCGAAGAAAATTTGTTCGCGGGTTTTTTGTGAGATCGTTCGACTTTTTAAGAATTTTCGCAGTCTGAATATGTGCAATGCGGCAATTGCCGAATGATACTTAGATGGTGTTGAAGGAGAGATGAATATGAAAAGTACCTTGATCTTTGGCGGAGTTGACGGAACCAGCATCGAAGGTGATACCAAATACGCGGAGGTGTTTCGCGACAGCAATGTCCATCGTACCTACCTGAATTGGAACTACGGCCCGAAGGAATATCGCCGCGGGCCCAACGTCCTGGACAATCGGGAGGATATTTCGACGGCTACATCGGCCCGTGCGATCAGAGATTTCGTCGTTCGTCATTGGGGGCCGTACAGGCGTGGGCCGGTCCACGGCAAGGCCGTATTCCTGGCCGGCTACAGCCGCGGCGGGGCTGCCGTGATAGAGACGTGCAAGTTCCTCAAGGAGCGCGACATACCGGTCGAGTGTCTGATCCTGTTCGACCCGGTCGACCGGACGCTGGGTGTCGGTGGGATTTTTGATACGCCGATATGCGACAACGTGCGGAACGTGATCCACATCATTCGCTCACCCGCCGCAGCCTCGCGCGAGTCGTTCGGCAACTGCGGCAAGACGCGGGAAAGTTGGACGAAAACCAAAGGAGCCTCACCGGTAGCATTTCTGGGGACACATGCCGCGATGGGCGGTACGTTGTGGCCGGACCCGCCTCCGGGCGAGGTGATAAACGAGGGGCCGCCAGACGGTAAGACCAATATTACCGCGGATATGGACCGGGTGGCGTTCAGCCAGGTGCGAGCGTACTTCCAGCGCGAACTGCGGACGGTCTTAGACAATTGCCTTGCCCGAATGGAAAGGGAAGGTCGCGATGTGCCGGACTTTCAAGTTACACCCGTCGGAGGCGGTTCGCTGCCGTCGACCGGGCAGGTGAAACGATACTATGTAGTGAAACCCGGCGATTGGTTATCGAAGATCGCCCAGCAATATTACGGCGACCCAATGAAGTATGACGTGATACACAAGGCCAACCTTAGTGTCATCGGTCCTGATGCGAATGTAATCAAGCCGAACCAAAGGCTCGAGATCCCGTATATCTAGCCTTTGTTTACCCGCGGGCCGGCATCCGTCACCCGCAAGTGACGGCACCGGCCATTTTGCGCGACGTTTTTCAGATCGCACGGGAAATTTGCACAAAAATAATGGCTGCCGCTGGCAGCCATTATTTGATGGATGAAATGGTGATGGTCTCAGGCGGCGGCCTTCGGGGCGAGTTCAGCCGAGCCTTCGGCGTAGACGCTGATAAATTTGCCCTTGCGGCCTTTGTCTTCGAATTTAACGAAGCCCTCGATCAATGCGAAGAGCGTATCGTCCTTGCCGCGGCCGACGTTGCTGCCGGGTTTCCATTTGGTGCCGCGCTGGCGGGCGAGGATGTTGCCGCCGAGGACGTGCTGGCCGCCGAATTTCTTGAGCCCAAGCCGCTGAGCATTCGAATCGCGGCCGTTTCTTGATGAACCTACACCTTTCTTATGTGCCATATCTGAATTTTCGATTTTCGATTTTCGATTTGCGAATGAAAGACGCCTTGTCCGAACAATCGCAAATTGCAAATCGAAATTCGCAAATACTCCAATTAAATCTTCTCGATCTTGATCTCCGTAAATCCCTGGCGGTGGCCCTGTTTGCGTTTGTACTGCTTTCGGCGTTTCTTTTTGAAAACGATGATCTTATCATCCTTGCCGTGGCCGACTATTGTGGCCGAAAGCGTGGCTCCGCCGCCAATTTTGGCGTCCTTGCCCGCACCGACGACCAGGGCCTCGATATCCACCTTGGAACCCGCATCACCCTCGAGCGAAGGCACACGAACGGTCTGGCCGGCTTCGATCGGAAACTGTTTTCCGCCTGTCCTGATAATTGCGTAACTCATCTTAAGTTTGTCTCCCGCTCGGGATAGCGGACGCTACCCGAAAGCCGAAAAACCTTAATCTTACACGAATCGAGGCCCGGCGTCAAAAGTCGCTCGCAAACTTCCTCGTGCCTGGATTCGCTCCGCGAGCACATTGTTCAGGTGTCGGGCGAAGTCTTCGGGCTGCTCCCAATGCGGGGCGTGGGCAGCATCCGGAAATACGATAAGTCTTGAGCCCGGCAAGCGGGCGAGCAATGCATCCTGGTCCGCCCGCAGAAACAGAGGCTCCTTCGCGCCCCAGAATATTGTGACAGGAACTTTGATCCGGGCAAGATCCGGTGTAAAGTCGCGGGCGATCGCACCGGCCATCGCATTCTTCCACACACGAGCGGGGAGCTTCATCGTCTCGGCTGTCAGCTCGTCCACAAAGTCGGCCGGTACCGCCGGTGACGACGTTGCCACAACAAAATCCCTCGCAAAACTCGCCGGAACTGGATCCTTCAACTGGTTGATCGCATTGACTAAGTCGCGCACCTCGGGCTTATTGGCTTTCGGAGCCGTGCCAACCAGTACAAGCCGCTCAACCCGGTCGGGAAAATCGAGTGCGGTCTGCATCGCGACGAAACTGCCCATCGAGTGGCCGACAAGAATCGTCTTTTTGATCTGCTTCGCATCCATAAAAGCCGCTACGTCCGCTGCGAAATTCTTCATTTCGTAGCCGTTTTGCGGCCGGTCAGAATCTCCATGACCGCGCTGGTCAAGAGCGTAGACACGGAACCGCTTATCGAGCATCGGCAGTACCCGGCTGAACGAAACCCACGAATCGGTGATCCCGTGAAGCATTATCACCGCCGGCCCGTTAACGGGGCCGGTTTCCACAAAGTTCATCGTGATACCGGTCCGAAGCCTGATCTTTTGCGGGGCAAAGTCGCCCGCCGCAGGTCGGCCCCGGTTGAATGCTTCAGCCGAAAGTTTCGTGTCAGCGTCCTTCCAGGCTGCCTCGAATTCCTTTCTAACGAGTTCGGCCGAGGTGGTTTTGCCCTGTTTGGCGAGCGACTCGGCAAGGCCAAACAGCGCCCGGCCGTTCTTAGGATTCTTGTCGATCTCCTTTCGGAACACGGCTTCGGCGTCGGCATATTCGCCCGAGCGCATCAACGCGCGGCCGAGCCATTCGCGGGCGGGAAGGTGCCAGTCGGGAGGCTCGTTGTAATTCACCAGATCCTCGGCGGCGACGGCGCGGCGGAGCTCGTCGAGTCCGGCCTTCTTGCCGCCTTTAGCAAGCGCGATCTCGCCGGCGAGTAGTGCGTCGGCAACCTTCATGACATCGCTTGCTTTATTGTTCCCGATCCCGGCGTCAGCGGCTAACGAGCCTACGACGGTTCTCATCAATTCAAGCTCCGTCTCCGCGTCTCGGGTCTTACCCGCTTCGTTGTAGGCAAGGCCGCGGGCGAGATGCCAGTAAGCTGTCGTGATCCGCAACTCTACGGCCGGTTTCGGATAGGCGAGAATGTCATCCCACTTCTGAAAACGCGCGAGCGTGATCAGATGGTATGGCATGAACATCTCGAGCATCGGCATATCCTTGACGTTTGGGCCAACGTTCGCTTCGAGCTCTTTCGCGGCCTTGATCGCGCCCGCGAAATTTCCTGCACCGGCGTGCGATGCGGCCAGCATGTGGATGTTGTGGTTGTAGTACATCAGCGGATAGATGCCGGTCGCGCCGCTGCGCTGGATGTATTTCCGGTCGGCGACTATCGCCAGCTCGTTGCTCTTGGCGGCGTCGTCATGATCTCCTGTGCGAAGCCAGATATGCGATGGCATATGAACAAGGTGTCCGGCGTTTGGCGCCAGCCCGAGAAGGCGATTCGCGGCAGCGAGTCCGCGCTCGGGATTCGGTGAAGCTTCGATCGCGTGAATGTAATAGTGGTTCGCTCCCGTATGCTTTGGATTGCGCCTCAAGACGCCTTCGAGGACCGCAAGAATTTCCAGGGTACCTTCGGCCGGCTTGCCGTCCAACGACCAAAGCTGCCATGGTTTCAGGTTCATCATGCTTTCGGCATAAAGCGTTGCGGCGTCGAGGTCGTCTGGGTACTGGTTGACCAGCTCCGCCATCGCCTTGCTGTAATCAGCCGCAAGCTTTTTCGTATCGGCCTTCGGGTCGGATGAATACCTCTTTGAGAGCGCCGCGATGTAGGCCTGGTCGGCCCGTGATGCTTTCGGGGCGAGGGAGACCGCCTTCTGCAATTCCGTGTATGCCTGTGCGAACCGGTCAGGATTCGCAGGATCGTTGTAATTCGCACCCAGCCCGAGCGACATTCCCCAATAAGCCATCGCCATCTCGGGGTCCAGTTCGGTCGCTCGTCGAAACGAAGCGACGCCTTCCGCGTGGTTGAAAGCGAAGAGGTAAGCGAGGCCCTGGTTGAAAAACTTCTGAGCCTCGGCAGATCTCGTCGTAACCGGGTGATCGACGTTTCCGAGGCCGTCGTCGAGCCAGACCGTCCTATTCCCGGGAGTGTCGTGTGAACCATGGCCGTGCTGCCCGTAGACCAAATGACCGGCAGCGAGAATGAAAAGAACGAATAACGCTATTTGTGATCTCATATATTTTGCCCCGTTTCGATCGGGAATCAGAAACCATATCGGATTCACCCGCCGTTTTCTTTAGCGATTCCTGAATTCTTTCTGAAGAAAATCTGAAGAAGCACCCACCGGACAGTCATTACAACCTTCTCACACATGCGTCGTATTCTATCACCAAGCGATCGGTCCAGCCGGCGAAAACTGACGTACAAAAGGATCAAAGCGAATCGATTTGTCTCCTCATCGGCCAGCAGCTCTCCAGGCTTCACAAAGAAGTAAAGGTAGGTTTGTACGAATCCTCTACGGAGGGTGGCACCTTACTGTATTGGAGCCGGGTGTGCATTCGTATGATAGAATGGATCCAGTCAACCCAAACAAATTAGGAGGAGGAAATCATGGAGATCGAACCGACTCAACCGAGAATTCTCGACAAGAAAACCCTTTACGCGGGCGCGAACTGGTTTTTCTGGCTGGCGATCCTGTCAGTGGTGAATTCGCTTCTGGTCTATTTCGTGGGCATCAGGAATACGCCTGTAGCCTTCGGAATAACGCAGTGGATCGACGGCACGACGGGCCCTATGACCCCGGAAGGCTGGGCACCGCCGCTGCATTCAATGGCGTTGTTGGGCAACATACTGATTGCCGCGGCCTTTGCGGGATTTGGCTATTTCGCCCGCCGGGGAAATGATACGGCGTTTGTGATCGGGATCTTCCTGTATGTTATCGACGCCTTGCTGAGCCTTGGCCTGAGGGATTTTTTCGGATTCTGCTTCCACCTGGTCGGATTCTTTTTCCTGTTCCGCGGACTGCTTGCCAGTCGGCACGTTCGGGAAAACGCGACGAGCTACTGACACTGATCGGCGGCGAACGGCTGTCAGGCGTTTGACGGGTCCCTGACGACCGCGATGAACGGCAGATTGCGATATCGGCCGGCGGCGTCGAGTCCGTATCCAACGACGAATTTGTTCGGAACGGTAAAGCCGACGTAGTCGATCTTTAGATCCTTCTTGATCCGCGGTTCCGGCTTATCGAGGAAACTGGCCAGTCTGATCGATGCGGCGCCGCGGGATTCGAGTATCTCGAGCAGCCGGGAAAGAGTGAGGCCGGTATCGACTATGTCCTCGACCACGATCACGTGCTTGTCGCGAATGGGATTGCTGAGGTCCTTCAATATTTCGACGTCGCCGGTTGATTTGGTCCCGTCCTTGTAGGATGAAACGGCCATAAAGTCGATCGTTAGTTGTAGATCGATCTGCCGCATCAGGTCGGCCAGAAAAGGGCACGAGCCTTTCAGCACGCCTACCAGCACCAATTCCTTGCCTTCATATTCGCGGGTTATCTGTGCTCCGAGTTCGGCTATCCGATCGCGGATCTGTACGTCGGAAAATAGCTCGTCGAGGTTCGGGTTGGTAAACTCGGTTGAGGCGGACTTTTGCGGTTCGGCTGTCATAGTTGTTTGCGGCTTGCAAGGTCGGGATTTTTAGAAATACTATTCAATCAACGCTTGTAATTCAAGTTTGACCAGAGATGTCCATCGAAAAGCCGGAAACACGCGAAAAGGTCAGAGAGATGGTCCGCCAGATCCTGCGATCGGTGCCCGATGAGCGGGAGACGCCGCAGACGGAGTTTCCCGTTCGGGTGGTCGTTAATTCGCTTAAAGAAAAGACCGCGACCGAGTTTGACCGCGACGAATCGGCGAAATCTCTAATAACCGAGGACGACATTCGCGGACTGGGCGAGGGTTCGCGCGTCCGGATCGCTCAAAACGCGAAATTGACGCCGCTGGCGGCAGATATTGTCAGCGAAAAACGAATCGAGCTTATACGCAAGGCTCCGCGGGACAACGAATTAAAGGCCCGCTCGGTCGCGATCGGGGCGGACCACGGCGGCTATCAACTTAAGGAATCGCTCAAGGGCTTTCTGGCGGACATCGGGGTGGTCGTCCGCGATCTTGGAACGAACTCGACGGAGGCGGTCGATTATCCCGACTACGCTCACGCGGTCGCAAGGGCGGTCGGCGACAACCAGGTGGACGCCGGCATAATCATCGACGGTGCAGGCATCGGGAGTGCGATCACGGCCAACAAGGTACCGAATGTCCGAGCCGCAGCGTGCTATTCGGCCGCCCTGGCACGGAACTCGCGCGAGCACAACGGAGCGAATGTTCTTACTCTCGGCGCGGGGCAGAATTCGCGGACGGAGGTCGAAGAGATCGTGAAAGCGTTTCTCACGGCTGAGATCAGCGAAGAACGGCACAAGAAACGCGTCGGGAAGATAAACGAGATCGAGCGAAAGTACGCGAAGTAGCAAGGGGCGCTTGAAATAATGTTCGACGGCTTGGCAAGGTATCGACAATGGAGCCACTTCGTTTTTCAGTCGGGCGATCGATTGCGGCAGGTTTGCAACGCACCGACGGACAAGAGCGGAATATACATTGTTTACGCCTTAAAGAACGGTGGCATAGAACTCGTCTACATCGGCAGTTCGGGTGAGGTCCAAGGGGAGGGAACATTATTCATTCGTCGAGCAGGACTTGGCGGCATCAAGGATAGAATCGTGAACGGACATCAATTTGGAAAAATTCCGAGAAGAAATTCCTGGCCGATCAAAATGAAGAAAGAGGGAATTGAGGCATTAGACGTATACTGGTATGTAACGCACGACTATAGCTTTGTTGACTGTCCAAGGATCGTGGAAAACCGATTTCTTCAACAATACACAGAAATCTACGGTCAACTCCCAAGGTGGAACGCTCAGCTTTAGTCATTTCGTACGTTGCCTTTCCAGGCGCATATGAATCAGAACGGAAAATACGAAAAACTTGTTGAGCAGATAACCGACCTCGTGCTCGCCAAACTGTCAGGCGACGAGGTGGCCGGCTCGTTCTGCTCGGCGGATGTCCAGCGGGTTGTCGACGCGGGTGCCGAACGGATCGGCATTGTTTTGGGCGAAACCGCGACGGCACACGATTGGGCGAGCCTGATCGACCACACGCTTCTGAAGCCGGAGGCGAGCGAAACCGATATCCGAAAGCTGTGCGATGAAGCGGTGCACTTCGGCTTTGCCTCGGTGTGTGTTAATCCGGGCTGGGTGAAAAAGGCGGCTGAATTTTTGAAAGGGTCGGGTGTGCCGGTTTGTACGGTGATCGGCTTCCCGCTGGGTGCAACGCTGCCGGACGTAAAGGCATATGAGGCGCGGCGGGCGATCTTTAACGGCGCCCGGGAAGTAGATATGGTGATAAATGTCGGAGCGTTAAAGTCAGGCGATGTCTGTGCGGTCGAGGATGATATTCGGGCCGTGGCCCTCGCCGCTCACGAGAACAACGTGCTTTGCAAAGTTATTATCGAGACCGCGCTGTTGACTGACGCCGAAAAGGTAACCGCGTGTCTCGCCGCAAAGAACGCGGGAGCCGATTTTGTTAAGACATCAACCGGATTCTCAAAGGGCGGAGCAACCGTCGATGACATTGCGCTGATGCGCCGAACGGTTGGGAGCTCGCTCGGCGTTAAGGCATCGGGCGGCGTGAAGGGAATAGACGACGCACGTGCGATGTTCGAAGCTGGAGCAACGCGGATCGGAGCAAGCGTCGGCGTCAAGATCGCGCAAGAGGCTGTCGGGATTCGAACCGATGCCTCCGGCGTGAACTATTGAATGAGGCGTTGTCCTGCTATTCCTCGCCGCCCGGCCTCAGGCTGAAGTTATATGTGATCGTGCCTGTAGCCTTGATCGGCTTGCCATTGAACATGGCTGGCCGGAACTTGGAGTCTTTTGCGGCGGCCTCGGCGGAACGGCGCAAGAGTCGGTGGCCGCTGATCACATTCGTGGAAACGACGTTCCCTTCAGTATCCAGTTTTACCTCGACGACGACCCTGCCTTCAACGCCGGACGATTTAGCCATCGGCGGAAAGTTCGGTTTGGCGATGTTGATCGCGTTGGCGGCCGAGAGATTTCCCAGATCTATTGAATCAGGAATCACCAGCGGGAGCTCCGGCTTTGGCGGTTCGGGCTTGTCGGCGACCGCTTGGGATGGTTCCAAGGCGGGCGGCGCGGCCGCGCGTCGTGCGTCGAGAATGCCCTTCAACTTCGTGGCCATCACCTTTGCGGCCTCGTTGGTAGCATCAAGGGACGCGGCCTTGGTATAGTCCGCAAACGCCTTTTCAAGCTCGCCCTGGCTTTCAAACAGAACGCCGCGATTGTAGAACGCCCTTGAATCTTTCGGATCAAGCTCGATAGATCTTTCGAAGTCGGCACTTGCTTTCGAATAGTCTTTCAGGTTGTAGTGCGTTTTGCCGCGGCTGAGGAAAGCGACCGCATCGTCGGGCTTTAGGGTCACTGCCTTGTCATAATCAGAGAGTGCAGTTGCATATTCACCCTTGCCAAAACTTGCGTCAGCACGACTTTTGAAGAATGTGAAATCAGGTATCGGTGTCGGCGCCGGTGTTGCGGCGGGAACGGGCGGTACCTCCGCGGCGGCGGATGTTTTTCTTACGGCTGCTATCAGAATATCAGCGGCTCCGGTCGCGGTGAGTTCCTTCTCGATCTCGGGAGTCAGGCTAAAAGTAATGCCGCGTTCAACGATCGCTTCGGCGAGGATAGAATTTCGCTCTTCGAGCGTTGCCTTTTTCGACCGCAGCCCGATCAGAATGTCGGCTAGGGTGAGTTGGGGAGGCTGGGCCGTAACGCTAAGCGCGGAGAAAACGAAGACGGCGGCTGCGAGGAATCGGATGCTGCGGACGGTCCGGCCGCATCGTTCTAGTATCGTCAAAAGCGGATTCATAGTAATTCTTTGAGGTTAGTTGTCGTTGATGAGGTCATCGACGGTAATCGCCTTTTTGGGCTTGGGTGTATCGGCAGGTGCGGCGGGCCGCTTGGATCTCGGCTGTTCCACCGACGCTACTTTGCGAGGACGCGAATCGTTTTCTTCGATCGGCTGATCCGGAACAGATCGATCCGGCGCGACCTCCTGGACGGTTTCATTCTCCGGGGTGTCTGATGGCTGGAAGGCTGTTTTGACAGGCGGCGGAGGCTGTTCGGATGACTGTGCGGGTTCGCTTGACGCGGGCAAGTCGGTCGCGGTCGAGGCAGCCGGGGCGGAACCCAGATAGAACCATCCGCCGATCGCGGCAACACAGAGCACCGCGGCGGCCACGAGTATCGCGGGAAAACCGAGTCCACCACGGTTCGGATTGCCGATGGGCATTGCGAAATCCGCCGGCCCCGCTGTCGAAAGGGATGCGGCCGTTGCTGTCCGTATTTGAGCCGGTGGTTCAACTTCCGGATTTGAGTTGCCGGTGAGCGGGTTCTCGTCGGCCGACGTTGCTTCGTCGATCTGGGATTCAAACCGGATGCCGGGCCCCTCTTCATGTGACTCAGACTCTGGATCCGGCCGGGCTTCAGTGGCAACTGAGCGGGTTGAATCGGGAGCGGACTCGTCGGTTTTCTGAACCGGTTCCGTGTGGGCGGGAACCACCGCTTCCGCGGCCTTTGCGGGGGGCGGAACGGGATCCTCGAGTACGGCCGAACCAGAGGCTTCGGGTGCGGCGGCGGTCGGCGACAGAAGTCCGAGTACATCATCCTCAAGATCCGAAAGGGTGAACGCAGCGGTGGGACGCTCCGATCGTTGTTGGGGATGCTGTTCCAGAGGCTCATTGGCTTCGTCCCGGGGCGGAGCAGCACCATTAGACGTTTCGGAGGGTGCACTCTGAAGGACCGGCCGCACGTCATTCTGTTCGACCCGTTGGACAAGCGCCTCCTCCGCCTCTCGCTCGGTAACGCGGACCAGCGCGGTGCGCAGCACCTGGCGCATTATCGCGGCCGAGTCGAAGCGGTATTCGCGTCTGATCTCCATCGCCTTCATGATCACGTCTGAGACCTCAACCGGAATTGTCGGGTCGACATGATTCGGCGGATCGAGCGGGTCGGCATTGCCTTCGATCACCTCGATCGAACGTTCCATGGCCCCGGCCGGGACGCGTCCGGTGGCCAAATGATAAAGTGTGGCCCCGAGCGAATAAATGTCGCTTCGCGGATCGAGTCCCTGCATCAGAGCCCGTTCGGATGCCGCGTCAAATTTGTTGATGATGACCTTCTGCGATGCCGCGTCAAGGCCGCTCCAGATCTGTTCGAGCGGCGAGTAGGGCGTCGGCGTGCCGTCGGTATTCGCAGGGGCCCGATCATCACCGCCGAACATGCCCGAGGGCAATAGTGTGACATTTCCATCAGCAAGCAGAATAATGTTCTCAGGTCTCAGACTGCGATAGATCAGCGGTGACGGGCGATTGTGCAGGGAGGTCAGTCCGTCGAGGATGGTGTCGGCCCAGTTTGCGAGGTCGGATACGGGGAATGGGCGATTTTGGCTTACGAGAACCGAGGCCAGATCTAAAAGGTCGATCCGATCGGTCACGAGATAGTTGCGTCCGCCTTCAGTAAAATAGTCGCGAACGGCGATCACCGACCGATGCTTGAATGCGGCTATGCTCTTCGCCTGCTCGACGAAGGCCGCGGCCAACGCATCGCGTTGAGCAACGGTTGCAACCTTCGGAAGGCGAGCGGGCACTTCCAGGATGGTCACAGGCTCTGTGTTTTGTATGTCACAGGCCTGAAAATGGATCGAGTCTTCGGCGCCAATTAGTTCATTCTCGATGCTGAAGCGGCCTTCGTTGAGGGGTGAGATCGTCGCGGGCATATTGTGTTACGGGGTAGAAGGATAAAACGAGGCGAGATAACTGCCGTCTACATAATACACGGAGTTTCCAGAAAAGGGAAGTACTTTGTTGTGCAATGTACAAACGTGTTGTTGCCAGTACAGATTTTAGCGACGCGGGCGATCGAATCTTCGGCGATAGTCGGCACCATCGATCCTGATCGTCTGGCACATCTCGAAGATCCGGGAGCGGACGCGGACACCGATGCGGTCTTCGAGGGTCTCGTCTCTTTCCGAGGGCCTGTCATCCAAAAAGTTCGTAGTGAAGATTGTGAACTTTTTGTCGTTGTAGCGGGTGTTTATGATATGCGACATGGTATCGCGGACCCAATCGGTGGGCTTCGAAGCCCCGAGTTCGTCAAGGACCAGTATATCGGCCCTAAGGACCGGACCGAGGACCGCAAGTTCGGACGAGCGCGTGTTCGGGTTGTATGAATCCTGGATCTCTTTTAACAGGGAGCCAAACTCGTAGAAGAGCGACGAAAAGCCTCTTTCCGCGAGGCCCTTTATGATCGACACCGCCAGGTGGGTCTTGCCTACGCCGACGGGCCCCATCAACAGGATGCCCTGATCGACGGCCGGATATCGCTTCATAAACTCAAAACTGATGTCACGGGCCCGTTTTTGCGAGTCGGTAAGCGGGTGATCATAGGTGGTGAAATGGCATCTTTCGTATCGCTTTGGCACTCGGGACTTTTCAAGCCGGACGGATTGGCCGTCGCGCTGGCGGCATTCGCATATCCGAGCACCTTTGCCGGGCACGACCTCCATTCCGGAGCCAAAGCATTTCTCGCAGGTCTCCGAGTCCGGCAGATCGAACGCGTCCAGGCTCTGTTCACGCGCAAGGTTGTTCGGGACTGCCTTTAGTGTGCTTTGACTCGGATCATTCTTGGCCATACCAACCGTGTTTTATCCTCTAGGCGAAGCTTCGCGAATGGGAAGTATATCACCGCGTGTCCCGCGAACAAATGAAAGCGTCCCCACCGGAAGATCGGGATGCCCGCATCATAGCACGACCGTTTTGCGGCCCGCGTCGGTGTGCTATAGTCGAAGTTCTGCAAGGCGACACTTATGGGAGTATTGCGAAGTTTGCTAATAAGGTTCGGGCTTGCGGATCTGTCGGTCGAGCGGACGCCTATCTCGGTTTTCCTGCTCGATGACGATTACCGGCGGCACGCCTGGTTCGAGAAGCGATTCAAGGGAGACGATCTTGTCATTGCCGAGAACGTGACCCAGGCAAAGGAGTGTTTGGAACAGGGAAAGTACGACGCCATCTTTCTCGACCATGACTTGCTGCCGCATCACTACGAATCGAACGACCACGACGATTTTTCAAACACAGGATACGCCATCGCCGAATGGCTCACCGACAAGCCCGAACTTCAACGGGCCGCCACTATCATTGTCCACACCAGAAACGCCGACGCGGCTATCCCGATGGTCCAAAAACTCCGGGAATCCGGCCGTAACGTTGAATACTGCGCCTTTCCGATGCTTGACCTGAAGATAAAGAATTACTGGAAGCGCTGACGACGTTGACGAATAACACTTAGAAGATCAGTTACGCGCTCGAAGGCCATTCAGCAGCAGGTCAACAACCAGCTTGGCCTTCTTTTCGACATCCTTGCGTTCGCAGAGTTCGAGGGCGCTGAGGCTGTAGGGAAGCAGCGCATTGGTGGCTTCAAGAAGCGAGCCTGCCGTCAGGTCGGGATCCTTTGTTTCGAAAGAGCCATCAGCGGTTCCTTGTCGAACCACATCGGCGAAAACCTTTGCTTCCGCCTCAAAGTATCGCCGACGACGGTCGAGGAGCCGCGGCCGAAGCTGGCCCAGTAATTCATTCAGGCTCTGCGAATAGTGCTGGACGCTGTCGAATCGGTAAAGTACCCGTTCGATCAGCATTTGGCGAAGGCGTTTGTCGGCTGGACCTGGGCGTGCGGCGATGTTCCTGAGTTTTGTACCCAAGCGCGTGATGATCCGGTCGATATGCGAGAGAGCGATCTCTTCCTTGCTTTCGAAAAAGAGATATACGCTGCCTTTGCCGATGCCGACCTCGTTGGCCAGGTCATCAATGGTCATTTTCTTGTAGCCGTTTCGCGCCAACAACCTATCGGTCGCATCCAGGATCGCGTCTCGGTCCGTTTTTTGACGTGAGGTGTCTTTCATAATTGGACTGACCACAATCGTATTCCGGTCATAACTTAAACGAATATAGCATCAAATTGGTTTCAGCCCGAATGCGGGATCCGGGATCGAATCTCCTTTTCCTGGTTCTGTGGTAGGGCCAAGTCCGAACACGGACGAAGATCGAACAAGGGAAACTTCAAATACCGGAAGGCGCCGGCGAAAGGGATCAAAAACGGCAAGACTATTCAAAGTAATCTCGTCCGGCCAGTTTTTCGGGCATCAGGTCGTCCGGTTCGCTTTCGCGCTTTTTTCCGTAGCCGAGATGCTTCATCAGTTTTGTCGGGGCGTTTCGGATCTGCATCGGAACGGGCAGGTTGCCGAATTTGCTCGCGTCTTCCATCGCCTTGGCAAATGCGTGAGTCGAGCTGCGGTCTTTTGCGGCGTTGGCCAGATAGGCGACGCCGTGGGCCAGGTTGTGAGTGCATTCGGGCAGGCCGATGGTTTCGACGGCCCGAAAAACGGCGTTTGCGACAACGAGCGCAGTCGGCTGGGCCAGACCGATATCTTCCGAGGCAAAGATCACCATTCGGCGGGCGATGAACTTCGGATCCTCGCCGGATTCGATCATTCGGGCGAGGTAATACAGGGCGGCGTTCGGCTTGCTGGCGCGCATTGATTTGATGAAGGCGCTGATGACGTTGTAATGCTCTTCGCCTTTCTTGTCGTATCGGAGGAACTTGGATTGAAGCGTCTCTTTGAGCGTTTCGATCGTCACCTCGTCATAAAGCCGCGATGTATTCTCGATCATCGTGATGGCCTGGCGGGCGTCGCCGTTTGCCATTTCGACCAGCCAGTCCTTGGCTTCGGTATCAAGCTCGAATCCGGTGCGGCCGATGATCGCGGCCATTTCTTCGTGCGAGATCTCATTGAGCACAAACACGCGAAGCCGCGAGAGCAGGGCCGGGATCACCTCGAATGACGGATTCTCGGTAGTTGCCCCGATCAGCACCAACTCGCCATTCTCGACGAACGGGAGGAGAAAATCCTGCTGGGCCTTATTGAACCGGTGGATCTCATCAAGAAAAAGTACGCGAGGGCGGCCATCTATCGACGGCGTTTTGACGATCCGACGAATGTCGTCCTTGCCGGCCGAGACGGCCGATAGCTCGTAAAACTCGGCGTTGATCGCCTGTGCGTAGATACGAGCAAGCGTCGTTTTGCCGGTCCCGGGTGTTCCCCAAAGGACGAATGAGAAAACGTGTGCCTGCTCGATCGCGAGCCGCAGCGGTTTCCCTTCACCAACCAGATGCTCCTGGCCGACGAATTCGTCGAGGGTTTGCGGCCTAATGCTGTTTGCCAAGGGCTCCATAATGCAGATGTGAGATCGATTATAGCCTGAACCTGGGCGGCAACGCCCGCTTGTGGGTAGCCTGGTTAATAACTCGAGGGCCAAAGTTGTACAATGAAACGAATGGTTAGCCGTTCGTCGCCTTCACTTGAACAATTTCAAAGCCGCGTCGCGCTTCGCTTTCAGCTTTACAACAGCCTGTTCACTTCGCTTCCGTTCGACCGTGTCGAGAATACGGGCATACTGCTGTCGCTGTTTCTCACATCCTGCGAGGAAGGATACGCCAAGGGGAAGAACCCGATCGAGATCGTTGACGCGTTCTTCCGCGATCATGTTCCGCCGCCGCGAGAGAGACTTGACCTGCTCTTCCGGTTTGTTCAATATGCCGAGCGCCAGGTAGTGCTTTTCGACGCTTTGGAGGATGCAGCATTCGATGCCGTCAACGACCCGAATGGCGCGGGAACTCTTAAGGACCTTGAATCTGCGGCGGCGCAGAATGACGACCTCTCGGCCCTGGCTGAGAAGCTGAAGAGCTTCTCCGTCAGACTTGTACTCACCGCACACCCAACGCAGTTCTATCCCGATTCGGTGCTCGGAATTATCAACGACTTGATCGAAGCTATAACGGACGACCGGATCTCGGATATCAACACATATCTCCAACAGCTTGGGCGAACGCCGTTCATCAAGCAGGAAAAGCCGTCACCGTACGACGAAGCATTAAGCCTGGTCTGGTATCTCGAAAACGTCTTCTATGACGCCGTCGGTGCCATCGCGGCTGAGATCAACGAGGTTTTTGGCGGCGGCGTGAGGCCGATTCGCATGGGCTTCTGGCCTGGAGGCGATCGCGACGGCAACCCATTCGTGACCGCGGACACCACCGTCAAGACAGCCGTCGCGCTGCGGGCGGCGATCCTTCGGTCCTACCGCCGGGATGTCCGCCAACTAAAGCGGCGGCTGACGTTTTCGGGAGTGGCATCGCTCCTATCGGACCTTGAAACGACGATACGCGATGGCCTGCGGTCCGTCCCGATCAACAGCGAGAGATTGCTCGGACCTCTACTTGAGATCAGGCAGGTATTGAACGAGCGGCACAACGGCCTGTTTAGCGAGATGGTCGACGCCTTGATCGTCAAGGTCAGGTCTTTTGGCGTGTTTTTCGCCTCGCTTGATGTCCGGCAGGATTCCTCCGTTCATTCTCGCGTGCTTAAAGAAATATTCAGCAGTATTGAGATCTTTCCGGGCGATTACACCGAGCTCGACGACACGGCGAAGATCGCAGGGCTGCTCGCAATCGAAACGAGCATCGATGCCGAAGATCTGGGTGACGAGCTAGCCGCCGATACGATCAAAACCATCGCCGCTATACGACAAATTCAAGAAGAGAACGGTGCGGAGGCCTGTCATCGATACATTATCAGCCACTGCCAAAGCGCTGTGAATGTGATCGAGGTCTATGGACTGTTTTTACTCGCAGGCTGGAAACCGGCGGAGATGGCCGTGGATATCGTTCCGCTGTTTGAGACCGTTGAAGACCTCCGGAACGCCGCCGGCGTCATCCGCGAGCTTTATCAAAATACGGACTACCGGACGCATCTCGAAAGGCGCGGGCTGAATCAGTTCGTAATGCTTGGATTTAGCGACGGCACTAAAGACGGAGGCTATCTTGCGGCGAACTGGAGCATCTACAAGGCGAAAAAAGAACTGAGTGCGGTTTCGTGGGAGTTTGGAATCAACGTCGTCTTCTTCGACGGCCGCGGCGGCCCGCCTGCGAGGGGCGGCGGAAAGACCCATCGATTCTATTCCTCGATGGGAAATGAAATTTCCGACCGGGCAATCGAGCTTACAATTCAGGGCCAGACGGTCAGCTCGAATTTCGGCACGGTTGCGGCGGCCCGCTTCAACATGGAACAGCTTTTACACGCCGGTTTGTACAAGGAGTTGGTTGCCGAGAACCGTTCAACATTCTCGCCGGAGGAAGAAGTTCTCATGGAGGAACTCGGGGCTATCAGTTTTCGGGCTTACGAAGAACTGAAGCACAACCCGAAGTTCCTTGATTATCTGCTCCGCGTCAGCCCACTGCGGTTTTACGGCGAGACGAATATTGGCAGCCGTCCGGTAAAACGCGGAGGATCCGACGGAAAGCCTGGCCTTGACGATCTGCGGGCGATCCCGTTCGTCGGCTCTTGGAGCCAACTCAAGCAGAACGTTCCGGGATTCTACGGTGTAGGTTCGGCGATCAAGGCAATGGACGAAGCGGGCCGTCTGGATGCTGTTTCGCGGCTTTATCATTCGAACCCATTTTTTCGTGCGTTGATGGACAACTGCGAAATGGCGATGGAAAAGTGTGATTTTCATTTGACGGGCTTTCTGGCCGACGATGCGGAATTCGGTGAACTGTGGCGAGCGGTCCGTGACGAGTTCGAACTGACGAAAGGCTATCTGTTTCGTATTTCCGGCAAGGCCGAGCTTATGGAAGACTACCCGGTTGAAAGGCTGTCGATACAAATGCGAGAAAGGATAATGCTTCCGCTTGCGACCATCCAACAGTATGCTTTGATGCGGCTGCGTAACGAGGCCGGTTTGACGGCAGAAGCCACACAGTCACTCGAAAAACTGACCGTCCGCTGTTCCTTTGGAATAATAAATGCGGGCAGGAATTCGGCATGATCCGGCGAGGGATAATTATCCTGTTGACACAAATAATTCAGCGTTATATCTTTTGAATGGCGAACACAGCACGAATGAGCAGCAGCAACACAACCAATTCGAGCCTCCAAGCTGACCTAGCGTCGGCCGTTCGTGTCGCCGTCATCGAGATTATCGTCATTATTACCTGACCGGGTAATGACGTCTTTGCTTTGTACGAAATGTCATTACCACGTGTAGGTGGTAATGACATTTTTCTTTTTGGCGCGGCGGTTTTAATTACCGCGGGAAGAAGTCGAATCAAGCAGCAACATGTTGACACTTTCATCAAGCTTACCAGCGAGCACTCCGAGCATCGGGTTATCCAGCCCGAGCACCTCTGCTTCATATCAGCCGATCGGGCTTTCCGATATCAAAGCGGCCTCGGCAAGGATCGTTCCCTATATCCGGCGAACGCCGACGGTACGCGATGCCATGTTGAGCGAAAGGTTCGGTACGAATGTTTACCTGAAGCTCGAACTTCTGCAAAGCACGGGAGCTTTCAAGGTGCGCGGTGCATTCAACCGAATGCTCACCCTTTCGGCGGAGCAATTGGACCGCGGCGTGGTAGCGGTGAGTGCCGGCAATCATGCCCAGGCCGTCGCTTTTGCGTCGCGCGAACTGGGCCGACGAGCCCTGATCCTGATGCCCGCGGATACGCCCGAGAACTATCTTGCGGAAACAAAACGATACGGTGCCGAGGTGCGGCTCTTTCCTACAATGGCCGACGCTTTTGCCGCCGCCGGAGAATACGAAGCCGAGAGCCGGACATTGATCCATCCCTTTGACGATCCCTATGTGATCGCGGGGCAGGGAACGATCGGGCTTGAGATCTTAGAGGACGTTCCGGACGTTACGGATGTGGTTGTCAGCATCGGAGGCGGCGGTTTGGCAGCCGGCGTTGCGGCGGCCGTCAAATCACTTCGGCCGGAAGCGAGTATCTGGGGCGTAGAAACTCGCGGAGCTCACAGCATGTCAGCTGCTCTGGACGCCGGGCAGGTTGTTGAACTGCGGGAACTTAGCTCGGTCGCCCGGACATTGTGTGCTCCCGCCGCCGGGCATCTGCCGTTCGAACTGGTACGGAAATACCTCTCGGGTGTGACGGTTGTCGAGGACGCCGAGGCGGTTACTGAGCTTTTTTACCTGCTCGATCGAGCAAAGGTCCTTACGGAACCCGCAAGTTCCTGCACGCTGGCTGCCGCGAATCGACTTCGCGGCAAGTTCGCACCCGACGGCCATGCCGTACTGATCCTGTGCGGCGGGAACCTTGGCCTAACCGACCTGTTCGATCTCAGGCGGTTTACGACACCGGTCGAGCTAAGGGAGTTAGCGGGAAAAAGAAGCCAGCGTCCGGCAGCGGCAGCGCTCATGCGATGACGCGAACACAAAAAAGCGGGATCGCGAAGTCTCCTGGACAGAGTCACTCAAACCGTCGGATGAGTTCTAAAGCGACGACGATTTTCGCCTGGGCCGATCTTCGATCTCGCGGAGCTTTTCGAGGTCTTGCTGAGTGTTAATGTTGATGAAAAGCTCGTCGCAGCCTGGTAGATGTGAATATTCCTCGTATCTCACGGTCCGTGTGTGCAACCCGGAAATGATCCTGTACAGCGGCGGCGGTGATCGCGGTGTTTTGACGTTTCGATCAATGATCGGGAATATCGCGTCTTTTCGGTAAAAGGCACACAGCGGCTGTGTCAGTCCATCAGGTTGTTCCGGTGCGACAGCCTCGAATTCATCCGAGATCATCCCGCCAAGCAGTTTTAGGAATACCGGGGAAACGAACGGGTAATCGCACGCGAGCACGAAGATCCAGTCCGTGCGAGCGTTCGAAAGTGCGGCGTGGAGGCCGCCGATCGGGCCCCGGCCTTCAACGAGATCAAACAGAAGCGGGAACTCGCCGAATGACGCCTCGCCGCCAAACTGCCCCGAATGTCCGGCGACAAGGCTGACACGCGCTTCCGGAAGGGCCTCGCCAACAGTTTGGGCCGCTCGAACGGCGAGTGGAAGGCCGCCAACCTTTATGGCTGCCTTGTCGCGGCCGAGACGGCTCGACCGGCCGCCGATCAAGACGTATGCATCGATGCTCATGGCCCGTCTTTTACAACCTTCAGGTGGTCATACTCGAAATTGCCGGCAAACTCATCCCGCGGCTTGATCGAGATAATGATCGATTTCGACGTCGGCGTTTGGCTTTTATCGGCAAAGCTGCCGAGCGGGACGAGCGGATTCGCCTCGGGAAAATAAGCGGCGGCACATCCTCGCGGGATCGGATAAGGAACGACGGCGAACCGCTCGGCATGACGTTCGCCATCGTCAAAATGGCTGGTAAGGTCAACGATCTGCCCCGTCCTTAGACCGAGATCTTCGATGTCCTCCGAATTGAGCAAGATGATCCGACGGCCGCCCTTGATCCCGCGATAGCGGTCATCGTTGCCGTAGATGGTGGTGTTGAACTGATCGTGAGAGCGGATCGTTGCCAGTACGAGTTGCCCCGGCTTCAGCCCGGCCTTTTCGAGGTGGTTTGCCTTAAACTCCGCTTTTCCCGACGCGGTGGTGAACCTGCCTTCGCGCGGCGGGTTCGGGAGATAGAATCCACCCGGACGGCGGACCCGCTGGTTGTAATCCTCACAGCCTTCGACAACGCGCGATATCGAATCACGAATATTGTCGTAATTGGCCGCCATCGAGTCCCAATCGACCGCCGACTTGTTGCCAAGTGTAGCCTTCGCCATATTTGCAACGATCCATGTCTCACTTCGGAGGTGTTCGGATGCCGGGGGAAATATTCCCTTTGACATCTGAACGTCGAGCATCGTGCTCTCGGTCGATACGAATTGTTCGCCCGATGCCTGAACGTCGATCTCTGAGCGGCCGAGGCATGGCAGTATCAGCGACTGCTCACCCGTCGCGAGTGCCGTCCGATTGAGCTTTGTGATCACCTGAACAGTGAGGCGGCATTTTTTGAGCGCGGCAAAGACCGTGTCGGTATCCGGCGCGGCCGAGAGGAAGTTGCCGGCCATCGCGATAAAGACCTTCGCCCGGCCATCGCCCATGGCCTTTATGCTCTCGACAGTGCTAAAGCCGTGCTTCGCGGGAGCGGAAAAACTGAATTCCTTCTCCAGGCGTGAAAGGAATTTTTCGTTCGGTCGCTCCCAGATGCCCATTGTGCGGTCGCCCTGGACATTCGAGTGGCCTCGAACCGGACAAAGGCCGGCACCTTCTTTGCCGATCTGCCCGCGGAGCAGGTGCAGGTTGACGATATCCTGGATGGTCGCGACGCCGTTCTTGTGCTGTGTCAGCCCCATGCCCCAGCAGGTGATGACGCGGCCCGCACTAATGTACATTTCCGCGGCCTCGCGAATGATCTCCTTGCTCAGGCCCGATTCGCTGACGATCTCGTCCCAGCCGACCGAGTCGATCGATTTATCAAGTTCCTCGAACCCGGTGGTCTTTTCGTCAATGAATTTCCGGTCGAGAACGGTTCCCGGGGCATCACGTTCGCGCTCGAGGACGACCTTCATCATTCCCTTGAGTACAGCCATATCGCCGCCGATCTTTAGGGGCAAATGAAGATCGGCGAACTGTGTTTTCGGGTGGCCGGTTAGCAGCGCGGCCGGAAATGCGAGCGGGTTTCGATAATGCTGCGGATTTGGATCGACGAAGTTCAGCAGTCCTGCTTCGGGCAGCGGATTGATCGCAATGATCCTTGCACCGGCGCGTTTGGCGTTATTTAGCCACGACATCATCCGCGGAGCGTTCGTGCCGGGATTCTGGCCCATGATGATGACCAGGTCCGCTTTCTCGAAATCGTCGAGCCGCACGGTCGCCTTCCCGATCCCAATGGATTCGGCCAGGGCGGTGCCGGATGATTCGTGGCACATATTCGAGCAATCAGGCAGATTATTCGTGCCGAATTGGCGTACAAAAAGTTGGTAGAGGAATGCGGCTTCGTTTGAGACGCGGCCCGACGTGTAAAAGACCGCCTCATCCGGCGACCCGAGTGAGTTGAGTTCGGACGCGATAAGCTCGAACGCGCCTTGCCAGGAGATCGGTTCGTAGTTGTTCGAGCCATTCCAAAGGACCATGGGTTCGGTCAGGCGGCCCTGCTCGTTGATCCAAAGGTCGTTCTGCCGCAGCAGATCGTCGATGCTGTGACGAGCAAAGAATTCGCTGGTGATCCTCTTTGTGGTGCCCTCGTCGGCAAGGGCCTTGGCCCCGTTCTCGCAGAATTCGGCGACTGACCGTTTGCCGTCGGGGTCGGGCCAGGCGCATGATTGACAGTCGATGCCGCCTTTTTGATTGAGGGCGAGAAGCCCTCGAGTTCCGCGAACGACGCCCATTTTACCGTAGGCAGATCTCATCGTAGCGGCCACCGCTTTGATACCCGCGGCGACGTTCAGCGGCTTTGTAACACGCAGGCCGTCGCTATTCTCGGTAGTTCGGCCTCCGGTTTCGTCAACTGGCCCTGTTTTGTCGTCCATGGCAACTGTTTCCCTTGATCGCCAAAGCGGCGTTACATCGGCTAACGCTCGTCAGATATGATCCGCTCCGAGCCGCAATAGATGTTGAACCGGCCGTCGCGAACAAAGCCCACCAGTGTCATTCCAAACTCGGCCGCGAGCTCGACCGCGAGGCTCGAAGGCGCACCGACCGCGGCAAGGATCGGGATGCCTGCCATCAGGGCCTTCTGAACAAGCTCAAAACTTGCCCGTCCACTGACAAGCAAAACCGTATCCGAAAGGCTCGTTTCTCCCGCAAGAAACCTGGCCCCGATCACTTTATCGAGTGCATTGTGCCTGCCGACGTCTTCGCGGACGATCTCGAGTTCACCTGTTGCGCTGAACAAGGCCGAGGCGTGCAGTCCGCCCGTCCTTTCATAGCCGTTCTGAGAGGCTTGAAGGCCGGCCGGGAGGTGATGAATTACGGCGGAAGCCAGCTTCGGGCCCGTTTTGTCGGCTAACCGTTTGGCACCGGAAAACAAAGCTTCGATGGAACTTTTCCCGCAAACACCGCAGCTTGATGATGTGTAGAAGTGACGTTGAAGGCGTTGAAGATCGACCGCGACCTCATCATGGAGGTCAACGCGAATAGTGTTCAAGTTTGGACCGGGATCGCGGCCGGTGGGATGGAGAGCTTTTCCATTTTTCCGGCCGCAACGCGTAATTTGAGCGATCTGGCTCGGAGCTTTTATTATCCCTTCCGTAAAAAGGAAACCCGCGGCGAGTTCAGCGTCGTCGCCGGGTGTTCGCATTGTGATCGAGATCGCCTTGTGCGTTCGCCTGCCGTTTTCCGATAGGCCGACGCGGATCTCAAGCGGCTCTTCAACCGCAAGCGTGTCGTTCACACCCTTTGCGGGCCCGTTCGCGACGATCGACCGAATCTTGGCCTGAAACAGAGCTGGGGCGGTTCTCACAGACAGATTCTAACACACGCCCCGCCGGACGATCTGATACGAGATCGCCCGGCAACGGCCTGTCGTGCGGAGCTATTTTGGCCGAACTGTTAGATAGACAACCTGTCCGCCGCGGGAAACCAACAGAAGTACCGGCCCATCACCGGCTGAGCTTAATGCCGACTGCACCTCATCGACCGACTTTACAGGTTTACGGTTGACCTCAATTATAACGTCGCCCCGTTCTATACCGGACTCGGCGGCGGCTCCCGTTGGGTCGACCTCGGTCACGACCATTCCCTCGGTGCCTTCCGGAAGTCTAAGCCGCCGGGCCGCGTCAGGGGTCAAAGGCTGCAAACTGAGCCCCATTTTGCCCTCCTGGCCCGGATCAGGCTTCTCAGTGTCACCTTTCGGGGAAGGATTCTCGGAATCTGAGCTCGTGTCGAGTTCGTCAAGGACGGCCGTAAGCTCCTGGGTCGTTCCGTCGCGCAAGACCGAGAGCTTCATTTCGGTCCCCGGCAGCGTCCCGGCGACCTTGTTCCGTAAGACATTGCTGTCTTCAACCTTCTCGCCGTTGATCGCAACGATAACATCGCCTCGTTTCAGTCCAGCTTTCTCCGCGGCTGAGCCCGACCGAACATTGCTCACGAGAACACCCGAAGCATCGTTGATACCGAGCGCCTTTGCTGTATCGGTGGTCAGGTTCTGAATGTTGATGCCAAGCATTCCGCGCCGGACGCGTCCGTCTTTCAACAGCTGCTCCATGACCGATTTGGCCATGTTAGACGGGATCGAGAACGCGATGCCGATGTTGCCTCCCTCTGATCCCTGGGCCGAAAGTATCTGCGAATTGATGCCGATCAGCTCTCCACTTAGATTGACCAGGGCTCCGCCCGAATTACCGCGGTTGATCGGAGCATCGGTCTGAAGAAAATCTTCAAAGCTCTGGCCATCGCTGAGCCCCGTCCGGCGGCCTTTGGCGGAAATAATTCCCGATGTGACGGTCTGTCCGATCCCAAGTGGGTTGCCGATCGCGAGGACGATATCGCCAACACGCACCGTATCTGAGTTACCAAGTATCAGGTACGGCAGATTCTGCGCTTCGATCTTCAGCACCGCCAGATCGCTGGGTTTGTCGGCACCAACAACCTTTGCCTCAAAGCTTTTGTTGTCGCTGGTCAGAACCGTTACCTTGTCGGCACCATCGATCACATGAGCATTTGTCAGTATTGTCCCGTCTGCGCTCACAATAACCCCTGAGCCCAGCCCTCGTTGAACCTGCGGCCGCTGCTGAAACCGTCTAAAAAAGTCGTCACCGAACGGCAATTGTTCAGATGGTTCCGGCTTTGCCTTTCCTTCTACCATAATGCGAACAACGGCCGGCGACGTCTTTTCAACCACATCCGCGTAGGACGTCCTTATGCCCTCGACGACCACGGGGGCTGGCGGCGGTGCCGCCTCGTTCGGGGCCGTCGGTACATCTGACCCGAATAACCCCGCGGTACAGCCAGATGCGGCTACGGCCGCCACAATAATCAAGATCAATGCGTATTTATTCCTAAACATTTCGTTTCTCCAAACTGCAAATTAGATTTTACTTGATGTAATATCCTATGCAAATAGACGCGCAGTATACGTTTGGGGTAATGGATAAGTTCGGAAAGTGTTGCTGTGCGGCCAGGACGAGAGGCGAGGGCCAGGGAGCGGCGGGTACCGTGCAGCGCGACCGCATAGGTGAGAAAAACGGCCCCCGAATCAGGCCAGGCGAGAGTACGCGAGACCGCAATTCGATGGGGCCGTGCATTTTCGGTCGGCGTAAAGCAGACCTCCAACGTTATTTACCTACGGCACGTCGATGGCCATCTCCTTGCCCGAGAAGCTGAATGTCGGTCGTTTGCGGCCTTTCATAAATTTGGCCGCCGTTTGTGAAAGTGCGGTGATTATCATCGGCAGAGCGATCGACGGATCGGCCGGGACAAACGCCGTCGTGGCGCCGCGGTGGAGTTTCCCAAAAGATCCCGTGTGGTTACCCCCATACGATGGCGTCCGCATACTTAGCGGGACCGAGTCGGTGGTGATCGAGATCGCGTATTTATGCCCTCTCGATACGGTGCGGGTGATGTAAGACGAGAGCTCGGTCAGGTTCAACATCGTTTGGCTCGCCGTGCTTCCGAGCGTCACGACACCCGAGTTCCGCGTTTTCTGTGCGATCTGCATCATGTCCATCGTGTCCTGGGTCATGTCGAACGCAAATTGCGATTTTTTCTCGAATCTGGCGCGAGCGATACCTATTGCCATTTCCGAACCGGCCAGGTCAGGACAGAAGATCGGGATCCGGGCCTTGTACGCCGATGTCATAATGCCGTCCTCATGGGCGATCTCGGCCAATTCGCGTCCAAGCAGATGCAGGTATTCGCGGATCGAATATGTGCGCGTCAGGTCAAGCTGGTTGATCACGCTGCCGATCCATTCGTCGGCTTCCTGATATTCCTCACGATTCGCAAGAATGTCACCGAGCCGGACGATGTCCGCCGTCTCGAGTTCCTCGTCGGTCATGCTCGGGTGGCCCTGAAAATGATTGCGGCCGAGCGTTTCGTGAATGTCCTGATAAAGCACGGTTCCCGACATCACGAGGACATCGACGAAGCGGTTCTTGATAACATAGGCAAGCAGACGACGCATTCCTGACGGAATAAGGTTGCCCGAGCCGCAGACGTAGATGGTAGAGTTATCGTCCAGCATGTCCAGCCAAATGCGGTGCGCTTCCGCAAGCTGCTTTGCCCCAAAGCCTGCTCCTTCCATTTTTTCAAGCAGACCGGCAACCGAACGGTCGCGGTCGATCGGTACAGGTCGTGTCGGTACCGTTAAAAACTTTGCAGACTTTGATTTCTTTTGAGCCGCCATCATAGATTCTCCAGTGAAAAATAAAAATAAGTAAGAAAACTGCTATATCTCGGCCGCATCGGCGGCAAAAAACTCCAACCGCCCGCAGCCGCCGCAGCGATAAGCGGCAACGGTCCTGACATCGCGTCCATCCGTTTTCAGCCCGGACCAGAATGATGATGTGGGCTCACCTTCCACCCAAACCTGCGGGGTCTTGTAATCGTAGTGGCCTCGGTCAAAGATGAATCCTCTGCTTGTCGGGCCGCCGCATGCCGGGCATTTGAAATTCGGGCCCATAAATTATCCTCCGCCTCCGTTCGGCGAAAGATATGTGTAGCTTTCGGCCTGATTCTCGTAAAACTCGATCAGGTCGTTTCCGGCCTTCGTCGAAAGTTCGCCAACCTTTATCCGCTGCATGACGCCCCGCCTGAAATGGTCATGAAGCTGTACCGCATCAAAGCGTACGGTCGAGATCGAATCCGCCAGCGTCGCGCCGTAAACGACCTTCTTGATAATGTGGCCGTCTTCGCCGATATAAATGTGGGCCTCGTGTGGTACGCCAAAAAGGTTATGGTTATTGCCCATAACCTCCTGATAGGCACCGACCAGCATCATCGCCAGATAATATGGTTCGCCCCTTACCAGCTTGTGCAGTTCAAGCACGGTTTTTACATCGTGGAGGTCCACGAACTTGTCAACTATCCCGTCCGAATCGCACGTTATATCACATAGCGTAGCATACTCGGTGGGCTTTTTGTTGAGTTTATGTATTGGAATGATAGGAAATAGCTGTTCCAGGGCCCAATTGTCCGGCATCGACCGGAACACCGAGAAATTCGCCAGATACTTTGCGCAGAGCAATCGCCGAAGATCGTTGAACTCCTCGGAAACGTACTTTTTTTGTTGAGCGAACTGATCGGCCCGTTCGCACACATCCCAGAACAGCACCTCGCCTTTGCCCTTGTCCTCAAGTGTGATGAGCCCGAGATCGAACATCGTGAAAAGTTCCTCGCGATGCTCGAGCGCGTCGTGGTAATACTCGCGATAGTTCTTGGCATTGATAGTCTCGCGAAGATCGTGAAGCTCGCGAACGACCGGCGGGTCCTCTTCATCGACCTCCATCGGGGTCAGGTCTTCCACCACCGTTTCGATCTCATCCTGAACATTCGTTACAAGGATCGCGTGATAAGCGGAAAGGTAGCGGCCCGATTCCTGAATTATCGTCGGGTGCGGTACATTCTCGTCGTCGCAGACAGTTTTGATGACGTAAATAACGTCATTTGCGAATTCACGCGCGTTATAGTTGGCTGAAGACTCGAACGAGGTCCGCGATCCGTCATAATCGACCGCCATGCCGCCGCCGACATCCAGATACTGGATAGGGATGCCCATCTGATGGATCTTGGCGTAGGTTCGCGCCGCCTCTTTCATCGCGTTCTTGATCCGCTTGATGTCCGTAAGCTGCGAGCCGATATGAAAGTGGAGGAGCCGAAGCATATCCGTCCGTTCGGCTTCCTGAAGCTGGCGTATCACGTCAAGGATCTCAGTCGTTGTAAGCCCAAATTTGGCCGCCTCGCCGCCTGATTTCTCCCATTTGCCGGTTCCTTTCGAATAGAGCTTGACGCGAACGCCAAGCATCGGCAGGCGGGCGTCGGGGTTCTCCGCGGTGATCTCGTCGAGCAGGCTGAACGTGTGGGCCAGTTCGCTCATCTTCTCGATCACGATGACAACATTCTTCCCGGCGGCGGCTCCGGCAAACGCCAGCTTTACGAAATCCCGGTCCTTGAATCCATTCAGGACGAGCAGGCTGTCCTTCGACTGCTCCAGCCCGAGAGCCGCGTAAAGCTCGGCTTTGGATCCCGCTTCGAGGCCAAAGTTGTAGCGCGAACCCTCGCGCAGATATTCCTCGATGACAGCCCGGTTCTGGTTCACCTTCATCGGGTAAACGCATAGATGGCCGCCTTCGTATTCAAATTCCTTGATCGATTTGCGGAATGCCGTTTGAAGCTTTCTGATCTGGCCCGTGAGGAGCTGCGGAAAGCGCAGCAGGACCGGAGTTCTGATCCCCCGCTTGTTTAGATCGTCAACGATCTCCTTGACGTCGGCCGTCAGGTTCTCATTCTCCGGCGAGATCACGATAAGGTTGCCTTTCCGATTAACGCCGAAGTAACCCGCCCCCCAATTGTCGATGCCGTAGATCTCGGCAGTCTGCTGTGTAACCGCGCTCAATGATCCAGTCCCCGTTTCAAAATTTCGGCCAAAATTGCGTTAGCAAAAGTCATAACTCTATCAAAAATTGAAAACGAGAACAATAGGCCCGTGTTTACAGGGCCGGAGTGTGTTGTTGACATGCAAATGCTCTGTGTCGGCGTTCTGGCATAAGCCTTGCTAATGGAGATATTCAACTGGCGGCCTTCGAGCCGGGAAACATATGAAATTACGTGTCTTTCACCAATCTCGCTTGTCACCCGGACCATGTGTTGCCAAAAAATGGTGTCATAATTTGTCACCCTATACCCCCAGATGTCGAGGTGAGCAAATGTCAAATAGCAGCCAAAAAGGATTCTCACTCATTGAACTTCTCATTGTCGTCGTGATAATTGCGGTCGTTGCGGCCCTCGCGGTCCCTGCTTTTCAGCGGGGAATTGTGGCCGCCGAAAATCGTAACGTACACGCGACACTGAAGACGATGAAGTCGACCCAGGCGATGTTCTTCTCGCAGAATCAGCGTTTTGCGCGTCTTGATGAGCTTAACCAGATGCAGCAGGGCGGCTTCGGGACAGTCGCCGGCGATACCCTCATTCGCAACGGATTCGTATTTGAGATGACGCCGGCCAATCCGACCGAACAAGAACTGCGAGGCGGCTACTCGATCGGCGCATCCCGCGATGCCCTCGGGATGACGTGGCGTTTCGAGATGACCCCCGAAGGGCTTTACCGTGTACTTCCAGGCCCGGAAGACTTTGACTAGGATCTCTCCCGCAGCCATCGGACGAGGCCCCAAACCCCACAAAGATCATGAGCGTATTCGAAGACCTGATCGATGAACTAAAGAACGAGAACCTTCTCGAAGAGACAGTTGTCGATCTAAATCCAGATGCCGACGAGCCGCAGCCGTTGGACGATGCCGCGGCGGCGTCCGAGATCAACACCCCGGAATTCGCTGCCGCCGATGACGAGGGCGGCTTCCAATCCGACATTCCGCAGATCGAGAAACCCTCAAGCGATCAGGAGTTTTTCCGAAAGCGGGCGATGGATGAAGTTTCGAGCCTACAGATGGTGGAACACGTATTGTCCGGCGTCGAACGGGAATACCTAAAGGTGTCGTCCGACCCATTCGACGACCTGAACGCAAAAAGGGCGCTTCATGCGTTTCTTCAGGTTTCCGGAAGGCCAAAATCGCCTGAACACGCCGAGGCGGAATTCGAGCTTCGCCACGAGACCGAGTCGTGGAACCTTGCGCTTTATGAACGCGACCGGAAGGTCTCGGTGGCAAATATTCGCCGGTTCTGCGAAGATTCGCGGCCGGTGCTCAGCTCGCAAGCCCTCGTCGCTCTTGGCCGCTTTTATCGAAACTCGCCTTATTCGGAAGAGGTCCGCGGTAAGTTCGACTACGTGATGACCCGGCTGTTCTCGCGTAATTCGGGCGAGGAGACCCGAGTCCTCCTATTCGCTCACGACGAGATGGTCGGGCATATCCACACGCTGTACGGGAATTGGTCCAGTATTGCCCTCTACACCAGTCAGGATGACCAGGTTGAGGTTTCGCTTACCCTGACCCGGTTCCACGAATTTATAGTCGAGGTTGAGAACGCCGCGTCCTTTGACGAATTGCTCGAAACTGATTTCTTCGCCCGCGTTCGCGTGTACAAGGAAGAGTCGGCCGAGATGTTTTACGTGCCGGAGGTGCTCGCTGCGGCAATCAATTGCAACCTCGCGATCGGGAATCGCTATGTTGAACTGATCGGCCGCGAACGGCTTCGCTCCGACACATCGCGGATCGAGGAAAAGTATGGAGATCATTACGACCAGATGGTTTCCAATGCCGCGGGCAGGACGCTCACGCTTGCGGATGTGCTTGAACTGGAGATCGAGGCCCCGCCGCCGGACGATGCCGCCGCGGAAACCCAGCCCGTACGGACATCTGCACCTGTCCGGCGCGAAGCCGTTAGCGAAGAGAAAGAAGGCCTCTCAATTGACCTGTTCGGCGTAAATAAGTGGCTCATGGCATTTTGCCTTGCGTTGATTTTAGCTGGCGGCGGCGTGTATCTGTGGGCCGAAAAATTCGCGGGCGGTTCCGGGGAAGCCGTCGCGGCAAAGGCTGTCGAGATCGAAGATCCTGAGATCAAAAAGTTCCTTCAGACCCCGCGATCTGCCGGCGAGACCCTGTTCGTGGTGACGGAACCCGCGTTCGAGACGTTGACCGAGGATCAGAAAATTGCCCTTTTGGGGAAGGTCTGGCAGTTTGCCGAATCACGCAAACTTGAAAAGGTTAACGTTCTGAGCAAAAAAGGGCGTTCGGTTGCGTTCGCATCGAAGGACCGACTTGAACTCGTAGCGAAATAGTTCTTAATCAAAAGAATTGTCGACGCGGCTGAAACGCCGAATCAATGCCCTGGTCGGGATAAGATTTGCGGAAGCCCGGGCGTTAGCAAGGGTTAGATACAGACTTCGGATGTTAAGCCCCTTGCTAACGCGCGGGCTTCTTTTTTGTGTCATCCGGACCAGGAATCATACAAAAATGTCATTGTATGCTCGGGATGGCAACGAAAATGTAGCATAAATGAAATGTAAATATCAGGTAAAGCCAGTGGTTTCAATAACTTCGTGTGGTTCATTGTTCGGCACGGCGCTTGCGATATGAGAATTGCTGTGACAGCGCGGTATTTCGGCCAAATGGACGCGGAACCGGTGCTTGCCACGTTGTACTCATACCGATCACAGAAAAAAGGAACCGAATGAACCCAAAATCGATAATCTCATACGCGTCCGAAAATGACGCGAAGTTCGTATCAGTCCGCTTTACGGATCTTCCCGGAGCGTGGCATCACCTGACGTATCCGATCCACAATCTGACGGAGGATGTGTTTGAGGATGGCTTTGGCTTTGATGCGTCAAGCCTGCGCGGCTGGGCGGCGATCAACGAGTCGGACATGCTTTTGATCCCCGACCCGTCGCGTGTCTGGATCGATCCGTTTGCCGCCGAAACGACGATCTGCCTTATCGCGAATGTCGTTGAGCCTATCACAAAGGAAGGATACAGGCTCGACCCCCGCTCGGTCGCCGTCCGCGCCGAGAGCTATCTTCGTTTTACGGGAATCGCCGATACCGTGAATGTCGGCCCCGAGGCTGAATTTTTCGTGTTCGACAACGTGTCGTTCCACAACAATCAGAATTCGGCCGGTTTCACCATCGATTCGGAGGAAGGGCATTGGAACTCGGGGCGTTCGGGTGATCTCGACAATCCGAATCTCGGCTACCACATCCGGGCCAAGGAAGGCTATGTCCCGGTTGCTCCGATGGACACGCTCGTCGACCTCCGCAACACCATCTCTTTGATCCTAGCCGACGTCGGCATCGACGTCGAGTGCCATCATCACGAGGTTTCGACGGCCGGCCAGTGTGAGATCGATTTTCGTTTCTCGAATCTCCTGCACACCGCCGACAACGTGATGCTGTTCAAGAACATTGTCAAGAACACGGCGGTAGCGAACGGAAAGACAGCTACGTTTATGCCTAAGCCGCTATACGGCGACAATGGATCGGGAATGCACTGCCATCAATCGCTTTGGAAGGACGGAAACCCGCTCTTTGCCGGCGAGGAATACGCAGGTTTGTCCGAGATGGCCAAGTTCTACATTGGCGGGCTGCTCAAACACGCCCCGGCGATCGTTGCCTTTGCGGCTCCGACGACAAATAGCTATAAGCGTCTCGTCCCGGGTTTTGAAGCGCCGGTAAACCTTGCATATTCCGCGAGAAATCGATCTGCAGCGGTCCGCATCCCGATGTTCTCTCCGTCGCCGAAGGCAAAGCGGCTTGAGTTTCGGCCGCCAGATCCGAGCTGCAATCCCTATATCACATTTGCAGCATTGTTGATGGCAGGCTTGGACGGAATACAGAACCGGATCGACCCCGGCGCTCCGCTCGATAAGGATATCTACGACCTGCCGCCCGAGGAGCTTGCGAACGTCCCGTCACTTCCGGGAAGTCTCGACCAGGCGCTCGATGCATTGGAGAAAGATCACGAGTTCCTTCTCAAGGGCGATGTGTTTACACCCGCCCTGATCGAACGCTGGATCTCGCACAAGCGCGAAAAGGAGATCACGCAGTTGAGGCTCCGGCCGCATCCGCTTGAATTCTCGATGTATTACGATGTGTAGAATTGTCAAGATCAATGCGTGCGAGCGGAGTCGTTGAACTTCGCTCGCATTTTCGATCTTCCGTGTACCGGCGATTCATACAAAAATGTAGATTCGACCGCGAACCATCACATCTGCTATCTTGGATCGCGTGAGCTCAACCAAGAATAATCCCGTTAGAGATCTTGAAGGCAGACGCAACAGGAGGATGATCGTATCGGCCCTTGCCGTTTTCCTTTCAGGTGTTCTTGCCGGCTGCGGCGTCGAAGCCGACCGATCATCGCAGAAGAATGCGAATGAGGCGGTGACCGCCGGCAATTCCGCCGTAGTGTCGAACGCGATAGAGCCAGGCACGGGAGCGCGAACCAATTCAAATTTGGACGGGGAAGGCAACGCTCCGGTTGAAGACCCACGCATCGCGGAGCGAAACCGAAAGGCCGAGGCGAAGCGGCTGGCCGCGGCGAACATGGAGTCGGCAAAACCTGACATTGAGGCGCTTCTGAGAGGATCGGCAAGGCCCGCCCCGGAAGACTCGGAGTTTTCGGTTGCTCTTGCCGACATTGTTGTTGAGCGGAGGACCTTTCTCAAACATCCGATGCTTTCGCGAGTTGAGAAAATTTCGGACGGTGCGGGATCAAAGATAACGGTCACGATGCGGGATGGCCGCACGGTTGCCCTGCCCGGCAATGCGATAGAAAAGATATCCGTCGCTTCAGCGGTTTCGATCCTTCGGGCGGCCGGGATCGACGTGCCTCCGTCGCAGCCGTCTGATCGAAAGCCGAGGGCAGACCGGAATTAGTTTCGGCGTCGAACGCATCTTTGGTGTATAATTAGGTCGGTATGGAACGATTCTCAGTGATATGCCCATGCTGCGAGGCATCCCTAACCATCGACGCTCAGACAGGAGCGATCATTGCTCACGAGGAAAAAAAGAAGGTACTGGGCTCGTTTGACGAACTGAGGGGCGAACTCGGAAAACAGAAAGTGCTCCGGGACCAGCTCTTCGAACAGGAGATGACATCCATGAAGGATCGGGGCCGACTCCTCGACGAGAAGTTTCAGGAGGCCATGAAGCGCGCCGATGTTGATAAGGATAAACCATTCCGAAATCCGCTGGACATGGACTAGCCTGGCAGAAATGACTTGCCGGGCCGCAAGGACCTCCGTCTGACTGCCTTTCAAAACTGATCACACCCCGGGAATGACAGCCGTACAAACCGAGACCAATCCGACCATGTTGCCCGCCGACCGCCTGATCGTCGCCCTGGACGTCGAGAACGCGGCCGCGGCCCGGAATGCGATATCGGAACTCGATGGCCTGGTCACGACGTTCAAGGTTGGATTACAGCTCTTCGCCGCCGAAGGCCCGCGGCTTGTTGACGAGATCGTATCGTCGGGCAAGCGGGTCTTTTTGGATCTGAAGTTTCACGACATTCCAAATACGGTCGCAAAGGCCGGGATCGAGGCCGCTCGGCTTGGCGTATGGATGTTTAACGTTCACGCCGCGGGTGGTAGCGAGATGATGCGGGTGACGCAAGAGCAGGTTGGCGAGTTCTGCTCCGCGGCCGATAGCCCGCGGCCATTGATAACGGCGGTCACGGTCCTTACGAGTACAGCCGCTGATTCATTGGCGGAAACGGGAATCGCGCGAGACATACATTCCCATGTCGGTTCCCTCGCGACGCTCGCCGCAAAGTCCGGCCTCGACGGCGTGGTGGCCTCGGCGAACGAGGTCGAAGTTATTCGGCGAACAGTGGAAGATCGTCGCTTTGTGATCGTTACACCGGGTATCCGGCCCGTAAACGCAACTATTGACGATCAAAAGCGTGTAATGTCTCCGGGAGCGGCTATCCTGGCAGGGTCCGATCATCTGGTTGTCGGCCGCCCGATCCTTGCCGCGGCTGACCGCGCCGCGGCTGCACGCAAGATTCTGGACGAAATTGGAGAGGTGGTTTAGTGACTCCGAGATCTTTTATGTCCTTATTTTCAAAACGGGCACGATCATCCTGCCGATTCCTTTTGGTGGCAGCGATCTCGTTTTTTTCGCTCTATTCGGTGCTTCCCATTGTGCCTGTCGCGGGACAGGCCGACACCGCCTTCAAGGTCGGAGAACGGCTTACCTACACCGTAGGTTTTGAGAAGTTCACGAATGTTGCTTACGCAGAACTGTATACCGTATCGCGAGGGAAGATCGGGGATGTTGAGGCTGTTGAGCTGCGTTCCCGCGTCAAAACACTCGATTTCATGAGTGCGGCGTTCTATCTAGTGGACGAGGCCAGAACTGTCTTTGCGTCGCCGGAGACCGGCGCTCCGCTATATGTCAGCCGAACGCGATATGTTGGCGGTTTGCCGCGCGAGTCTATCCAGAACAACCTGGTCGCCCCGACAGGAAATTTTGACCTGTTGACCATGATCTATAAGATACGTCACTCCGAAGGTTCGGGCGCGTTTAATATTTTTGAGGGCGACAAGGTGCATACCGTGACCTTCCAGACGATCGGGGCGGAAAAGGTCAAGACGGACCTTGGTGAGTTCGAGACGACGCAGATCACTATACAGTGCGACTATTTTGCGGAGATCGGTATTCGGGAAGTTCGGGTCAATCTCGGCACCGGAGAAGCAAAAATTCCGGTTGCTGTGAAGTTCAAAACCGCAAAAGGGGAGTTTCGAGCGAAACTCGCGAGCATCCAGAACATGGAACCGCAGGTTGACCCGCTTCCGTCGCCTTCTCCTATCAACACGCCTCGCCCAGTCCCTTCGCCGACGGCGACACCTCGAGCTTACATTGAGAATCAGCCGCTTCCGCCGGACCTGCCGTTCGATCTTGGCGAAACTCTCGAGTATCAGCTTTCCGCCGGCGGACAGCCGGTGTCTACGCTCGTGCTCAGGGTCGCCGAGCGAAAGCAGGTCAACGGTGTTGACAGCCTGCTTCTTTCGGCCGTGGTCACCGATTCGTCCGGCGCTCCATTTGCTAAAGGCGACGGCATCACCGGTGTCGTCGACCCCGAGACGCTCGGACCGAGATCGCTGGATATCAAGGTGAACGGGGCGCTTGCGGCATTCAATGAGTCGGTGATGTTCGACGAGAGGACGAACACGATAACTTTCAAGGGAACGGGACGCGTTGAGGCACCCGTTGGTACCCACAGCATTTTGAGCCTTGCCTACGCGATCCGTTCGTTCAATCTGAAACCGAGCAAAGACACGTCCAATCCGATAAATGATACGCGCGTTGCGGTTTTTTGGGATTCGCGGCCGTATATTTTTACCCTTCGGCCATCGAATGCCGACATGTTGAACGTTCAGGGTGAAAAGGTCTCTGCACAAATGATCAGTATCAGTACCGGCAATCCCGAGCTCGACAGCCTGGGCCTTAAGGTATGGTTGTCGAACGACGAACGCCGCGTGCCGCTTCGCTTTGTTGCTGGGCGATTTCAGGCCGATCTGGTCTCGGATAAGGTCGTTCCGGTGGCGAGACCCGAATAACCCGGCCTTATCAATATCGAACCAGCCCGCGAATCATTCTTCCAAACGGCCCGACATTCTAAATTGAAATTGAAATTTAATTTCAATTAGAGTAGGATTGTTCTCGTTATGTCGAAGGAAGATGTTTGCGCCGCCGAGGGACCGATCGGGAAGGCCGTGAAATTGTCGTCGCTCGCTCCGGGATCGCTGGCGCGAGTTGCATCCGTTACAGGCACGGGCAGGATCAGCCGGCGCCTTAAGGAGATGGGCGTAGTTCCTGGTGTGTCCTTGCGGATCATAAAGACCGCGCCGTTCGGTGATCCGTTTGAGGTTCGGCTGCTTGGTTACAGCCTTGCCATTCGGCGGAGTGAGGCGGATCTGATCGAGGTGGTCGCCTAGGCCCGCGGAGGCGAGAATGCATGAGCGATCAGGCGGTTGTTTCCCGTTCACAAATCGTTGCCCTGGCGGGAAATCCCAACGCCGGGAAAACCACTCTATTTAATTTCCTTACCGGGCTTAGGCAAAAGGTCGCCAACTATCCGGGCGTTACCGTTGAGTGGCGCTCGGGAGTTTGGAAAACCAATGACTCGAGCGTGACGGTGATCGATCTCCCCGGCCTCTACAGCCTTGAGACGACCTCGGTCGATGAATCCATTGCTCGAGATGTGCTGGAAGGGAAGGTGGCGGACCTTCCGCGGCCCGATGCGATCATTGCCGTTGTCGACGCGACCAACCTTGAAAGAAATCTCTATCTGGTCACGCAGCTTTACGATTTCAATATCCCGATCGTTGTTGCCCTGACGATGGTCGACGTTTTCGAGAAGCGCGCCCATAAACTGGATGTCGGCCAAATGGAACGTTTGCTGGGCGTACCGGTTGTTCGGGTCAAGGCCGCTGAAGGAATCGGCAGGGAAGAACTGGAGAAAGCGGTTCGAACGGCGGCAGCGGGCAAGCCTGACTTTCCGTTTTATTCCAATGGCGACGGAACCGAGAACGAGAGAATATTCAGCCGTTATAATTTCATCTCGGGCGTTGTCCAGGAATCGGTCCGGCACAATGATCGAGCAGCGCATGAATTCTCCGAAAAGCTTGACCGCATCCTCACACACCGTTTCTTCGGCCTTATCATTCTGCTGCTGGTTCTGCTGATAGTTTTCCAGACGATCTTTACCTGGGCATCATTGCCAATGGACCTGCTGGACCAGGGATTCGGATGGCTCGGAGGTGCGGCAAGGTCGGCTGTCCCCGAGGGGATTCTTGCCGACCTAATCGTTGATGGCATGATAGCCGGCGTGGGCGGCGTGCTGATCTTTCTGCCGCAGATCCTGCTGCTTTTTCTGTTTATCTCGATCCTTGAGGACACGGGATATATGGCCAGGGCCGCGTTCTTGTTGGATAAACTGATGAGCCGCGTTGGCCTGCATGGAAAGGCGTTTTTGCCGCTGATGAGCAGCTTCGCGTGCGCGATACCCGGCATTATGGCGACGCGGACGATCGAAAATTCGCGCGATCGGTTTGCCACGATAATGATCGCGCCGCTGATGAGCTGTTCCGCGCGGCTGCCGGTTTACACATTGATGATCGGGGCATTCTTTACCGGCCAAATGATCTTCGGGGTTCTGTCGGTCGGGGCGGTACTAATGCTCGCGATGTACTTGCTTGGGATCTCTGTGGCGATCATTGTCGCATTCGTGCTGAAAAGGACCATTCTGAAGGCGGAACCGGCGCCGTTCCTGATGGAGCTTCCGCCATATCGGATGCCGAACGTCCGAACGGTGCTGCAGAATATGCTGACACGTGCGTGGCTGTTCGTTAAGAGGGCCGGAACGGTTATCCTTGCCATCTCGATCGTACTATGGGCATTGATGTATTTTCCGAGAGAGCCGGCGAATCCGAACCCGGATCAGGCGGTCACAGAGTCGGCCGGAAACGAAGCGATGCCTGAGAGCCGCCAGCTGCAGGAAAGTTACGCGGGAATGCTCGGCCACGCGATCGAGCCGGCGATCAGGCCGCTCGGTTTCGACTGGAAGATCGGTGTCGCGCTTATCGCCAGCTTTGCCGCCCGCGAAGTATTGGTTTCGACGCTGAGCATAATCTACAATGTTGGCAAGGATGAAGATGAAGGATCACGATCGTTGATCAGCGCCGTGAGGAACGCTCGCCGAGCGGACGGAAGTCTTGCCTGGACGCCGCTGACGGCGTTGAGCCTGATGGTGTTTTTCGTACTCGCGATGCAGTGTATGTCAACCGTAGCGGTCGTCCGACGCGAAACGAATTCGTGGCGCTGGCCGTTGTTTATGATAGGTTATATGACTGTATTGGCTTACATTGGGTCGCTGGTCACTTATCAAGGCGGGAGACTGTTGGGCTTCGAGTAATTAAGCTTAGGAATTGTTCATTTTAGATTGATTTGTCATTGATCGAACCTTAGGGTGAAGATCAATGTAAAATGTGAAATGTAGAATGGAGAATTCGCTGGTTTCGTCTTTAAATGCTGCAGGAGATACTCGTTTTGCTGGTCGTCCTTGGCGCCGTCGGTTACGTCGGGAGAGTTTTTTATCTGAAGTCGAGAACGTTCTCGACCAGATCTAGCTGTGGAGCAAACTGCGGCTGCTCGAATGATCCGGAAAACTCACGTACCGCCCATTGAATAACGACAACTCATTCCTGACCGCCGGAGTGCGTGCGATGTTCCTCTCGACGCTTGCCTTCGCACTTGCCAATGTCCTCGTAAAGCAGGTTTCACATATTCCCGCCATGGAGGTCGTGTTCTTCCGCTGCGCGATAGCATCCGTACTCTGTTTCGCAGGGCTGTACCGGGCCGGTGCCGACTGGAAAGGGTCGAACCGCAAGATGCTCTTTGGGCGCGGGCTTTTCGGCACTACGGCATTGTTCCTGTTTTTCACCACCCTGCAGAACATTCCACTCGCATCGGCGATGACGATCCAATACCTTTCGCCGATCTTCACGAGTGTCATAGCCGTTTTTCTACTAAAGGAAAAGGTCCGCGGGTTCCAGTGGGTGTTCTACGCAATAGCCTTTTCCGGCGTTTTGATGATCGAGCGGTTCGACCCGCGGATCTCGCCATTCTTTCTGGCCATCGGGATAATTGCGGCGTTCTGCTCGGGAATGGCATATAACCTGGTGCGCAGCCTTCGCGAAAAGGAACATCCGTTGACGGTTGTGCTCCATTTTCAACTCTTCGGGGCGATCGCCGGACTCGTCAGCCTGTTCATTGAATGGCGAACGCCCGCCGGCTGGGATTGGATCATCCTGTTCCTTATCGGAGTACTTTCACAACTCGGACAGATCTTCCTGACGAACGCACTTCAGAGAGAGGCGGTCGCCGGCGTTGCGATAGTGAACTATACGGGATTGATCTACGCCCTGCTGATCGGGTCGTTTTGGTTCGGCGAAACACAATCCGCCGAATCGTTCGCGGGAATGCTGCTGGTCGTCTTCGGGGTTCTGCTGAGTGTGTTTTATAGTAAACGCATGCGAGACCTGGAGAAGATCGAATCGACGGTCAGCTAATTCACATCGATGAAACACACCCCGATAAAGGCACTGGTCATAAGCATCAGCGACACGCGCCACGTGGACGATGATGTTTCGGGTGTAACGCTGCTCGGACTGCTGATTGCGATGAAGGCTGAGGTACATGAAAAATTGATCGTTTCCGACGATCGTGCCGAGATAGAGGAAGCCCTCATCACAAATTCCGCCCGCGAGGACGTGAACCTGATAATGACCACCGGCGGCACGGGCCTGTCACCTCGCGACAATACGCCCGAAGCGACGCTGGCCGTCATTGACCGTGAAACACCTGGCATCGCCGAGGCAATGCGGCGCGAGACCTCGTCGAAAACGCCGATGGCAATGCTCTCGCGCGGCGTATGCGGAAGCCGCGGCAAGGTGCTGATAATCAACTTGCCCGGCTCGCCGAAAGCTGTTGCCGAATGCTTTGAGGTGATCAAACCAGTGCTTCAGCATGCCGTCGATATTTTGGCCGGAAAGAACGGAGCGCATTGACTCGTAAAACGAAATGACGAAAGCAGGATTACTTCTTTTCATTTTGTTCGCTCTCGGGCCGTCCACGATGGGCCAGAGTGCCGTCCAACCTGCCCGTCCCCCGACGACCGCCGCAAGGGCCGAGAAGTTTTATCGAACCGAACTATACTTCGGCCTTTCAAAGCCTGATGGAACCATGGTTTCCGACGACGATTGGAAGGCCTTTCTCGCCGAGGTGGTGACGCCGCGGTTTCCAGACGGCTTCACGGTTTTGAAGGGCATGGGCCAGTATCGAACGAAGAGCGGCCGGATCGTTTCAGAGCCGAGCGAAGTAGTGATATTTCTGTATGCGGGACGCGACAAACGGGCGAGCCGCACGAAGATCGAAGAGATCCGGGCGGCCTATGTCAAAAGATTCGATCAGGAATCCGTTTTGCGGGTCGACCTGGCCAAGCGGGTGAGCGTTTTCTTCTAACCCGGCTTCGTTCAGCAGTCTAGCGGCGAAGCGACATTCGAATGAATCCCGCGGCATCGTCTTTCAATTTCTTCAGCGAATTTTTCTCGATATACATCATATGCCCGGCTTCGTAATATTCGATCGACACATTTCGGCGAAGCTGCGGGTCGAGGTTCATCGCTGAGATCGTGTATTCGGCCGCGTAGAACGGCGTCGCCATGTCGTAGTATCCCTGCGCTAGAAATACCTTCATATACGGATTCTTCGCCATCGCGTTCTTCAGCGGAATGCTCGTGTCCGCGTAGGCGTTGTTCGTATTCCAGTTCCACGGCGATGAGATGCCGCCGCCGAGAATGTAGTATTCGAGGTCGGTCTTGAAGCCGAGATCGCCGCGAACGTAGGTGTTAAAGGCGGCGGTGTAAGGCGGCCTGATCGCGGACATACTTGGGTCCATATCCGGTCCGTCGCCCGCCGCGTCGCGGTCGATGCCCTTGAAGCGGCTGTCCAGGCGGCCCGTTGTCCTGCGTTCTCCGCGCAGCAGCTCCTTATTGAACTCGCCAAGCTCTACGCGGAAGTTGTTCCTTTCGATAAACTCGGTGCTGAGGCCGGTCAGGGAGCTGAACTTTTGCGCAAGTGCGGTTCGTTCAGCGGTAGTCAAACCGTCGATCCGAAGCATCGCGGGCATGTATTCACTACCGGCGAACCGCCGGGCCTCCTGAGCGACCTGCTCGACCGATTTTGCCTGCATCTCGGGAGAAAGCCTCTTGTGATACCACGCTGTCGTGGCATAAGACGGCAGGATGAGGACCAGCGGGAGATCGTTGTTGTCGGCAAATCTGATCGTCTGGAAGTTCATCACGGTCGAAACGAGCAATATTCCGTTGAGAGCGATGCCGTGGTCGAACAAGTGGTTCGAAAGGCCCGCGGCCCGTGTCGTACCGTAGCTTTCGCCGACCAGGAACAACGGTGATGACCACCGCTCGCTGCGGCCGAGATACATACGGATAAACTCGCCGACAGAAGCGACGTCGCCATTCACGCCATAAAACTTGCTCGCGAGTTCGGGTTTTGCCGCCCGTGAGTATCCTGTGCCGACAGGGTCGATGAACACAAGGTCCGTTTCGGTCAGCCACGTTTGCTCATTATCGACGAGTTCGTACGGCGGCGGAGGCATCAACCCATCGTCGAGCATCTTCACGCGTTTTGGCCCGAGCGCCCCGAGGTGAAGCCATACCGACGCAGAGCCGGGGCCGCCGTTGAACGAGAACATCAACGGGCGCCCCGCCGGCGGATCGTCCAGTGTATATGCCATGTAGAAGATCCGCGCTTCGGTGTCACCGGAAACGGAGTTCTTGATCGGCATAAAGCCGGTTGTTACCGTGTAGTTGAGCGTCCTCGATCCGACGCGGAGAGATCGTTTCACGGCGACCGGCTCTTTTTCGGGTGATGGCGATGGCAATGGCTTGGCCTGCGCCGTGTCGGCAGTCCGGGGCGTTTGGGAAGGCCGCGGCGACGGCTGTTGAGACACGGACGAGAACGCAAACAGTGCGATGCCAGCGAGGGCAATAAAAGGTTTCATAATTCCTTGGAGCTAAGCCCGAACGGCTTCAACGATACTTTTTCTCCGAGGTCCGGTCGTCCTTCAAGCTACCGCACTACCGTGCTGACGACGTTGCCGTCAATGATCGTCCCCGTGCAGTGGGTGGTGAACTCAAACGGATCGCCGTCAAAGAGCGCGATGTCGGCATCCTTGCCGGCCGCGAGGGAACCGGTTCGGGCATCGATCCCAAGAAGCCTTGCGGCGTCGATCGTGATCATCTCGAGGGCGTCCGAGCGGGACAATCCGTTCGCGGCGGCCATTGCGGCCTCAAAAAGTACGACGCGTGTTTTCGGGACGTAGCCCTCGTAACCACTCTGAAGGGCAGTCGGAATACCGGCGGCCTTCAACTTGGAGGCGGTCGTCAATGAGAGGTTCGCCGTGTCTCCGCCGGCCCGTGCCATCGTCGGGTGAACAATGACCGGAAAGCCCGACGCCTTTATTTCATCGATCAGCATATGAGCGTCCGCCGCTCCGTCGAGTACGATCCTGATGTTGAACTCTTTGGCCAGCCTCAATGCGGACATGATGTCCTGCGATCTCTGTGCCGTGATCATCAGCGGTATCTCGCGTTTTATCACTTTCGCGAGGATCTCAGTTTTCAGATCCTTCGCGGCGTCCGCCTTCTTTGAGCTTTCCTGTGCTTTGATCAATTCTGCGCGGAGCATCGCTATCTGCTTAGCACGCGTTCCCGGCGACTTGCCGGAACCGGCAATGCCGCTGTTCCCAAGTGTGACGGCGATCATCGCGGTCGGAACCATCGTCGCCTCGTCGACATTCTCGCCGGTCGTTTTTGCTATCATTGTCTGCCCCGATACAAGTGCCGATGGTTGATGGCCCGTATGGATCGTGGTTACGCCAAAACTTCGCACCCAGGCTATCAACTTCTCCTCGGCGTTGTAGGCGTCGATCGCGCGAAGTTCCGGCTGGATCGCGGACGAGGATTCCAGCGCCATCTGATCGTGCGGCTGGTTAAGGTAGCCGTTCAGCCCGATCACCGTATGAGCATCGATCAAACCCGGCGTTACGACCTTTGCCGAGATCACACGGTAATTCGCGGGTATCCTAACCGAAGACGCAGGCCCAACGGTTTCGATCTTTCCTTCTTTCACCAGGACAACGCCGTTGGTTATCGGTTCTCCGTTCATTGTCCACACGGTTTCGCCCTTTACCGCGATCTGTGCGGGAGTCGTGGCCGCCGCAATGCATAGGAGCAGGCCAGGAAGGATCAACAAACTGGATCTTCGCATTCCGAAGTTGAATAAAGACTCTCTGTGTCTCCGCGCCTCGGCGGTGAAAAATTCTCTTTTCATCAGTTTCCACCTCCCAGGTCGCCGTCAAAGCAGCTTAAGTGAAGGTCGCCGTCGTCATTCGCGCCCTTGCCGCCGACCGCGATCAGATAATCCTTAGCGTTCGATCGATCGAACACCTTCTTTCCTTCGACCCAGGTTTCAAGAACATGTGTATAAACGCTCAGCGGATCACCCGAAAGTACAATAAAGTCCGCATCTTTTCCCGCCTCCAGCGTGCCGACGCGATCACCAAGATCGAGCATGATAGCGTTCGCCATGGTCATGGCATATAAAGCCTTGTCCCGCGGCATTCCAGCCCGAACCGCAAGGGCGGCGGACCTGAGAAACCAACGCGAATCGGTAATGCCGTCATCCGTGTGAAATCCGGTGAGAACACCTGCCTTGTCCAGTACGGCGGCGGTCTCGAACCTCAGATCGACAGCCTCGAGCTTCCCACCCGGGGCGTCGATAACGATCACCGAGGCCGGTACCTTTGCCTTAGCGATCTCCTCGGCCACTTTCCAGCCTTCGGAAACGTGCTGGAGCACGACCCGAAAGCCGAACTCTTTTTGAAGTCGCAGGACGGTCATAATGTCGTCGTGCCGATGCGTGTGGAAATGGACCATTCGCTCGCGGTCGAGCACCTCAACAAGAGCTTCCATCGCCAGGTCGCGAGGCGGCAGTTTCGATGCATCGCTGCCGGCTTTGCGGACCTTATCGCGATACTCCTGGGCCTTAATGAACTGCGCTCTGACCAATGCCGCCGATTTTGCCCGCGTGCCCGGAAAGCTTCCGCCGCCCGTTCGCAGGGAATTCGTTCCGTTGGCAAACTTGATCCCGCCGGCGTACTTTCCCGCGGCGTCGAAGATCAAAAGGTCGTCGATCTTGACGGCTCCGTCGCGAAGCTTTAGGTAAAGCGTTTGCCCGCTGTCGAGATGTCCTGAACCGGGCATCACGTTGACGGTTGTGATCCCGCCGGCCTGGGCCCGCTGTAGGCTCGAAGCCTGGGCGTTAATGCCGTCGAGCAGCCGCACATCGGGCTGGATCGGCCCCGATGCATCGGCGCCGGAACCGCCGCCTATGTGGCTGTGACTGTCGACCAGGCCGGGCATTATCACTTTTCCCGCGAGGTCAACGGTACGCACATCCGATGAAAGCCTGACGGTCCGAGCATCGCCAACTGCGGTGATCTTTCCGTTGTGGACAAGGAGAATTCCTTGCTCGATAGGCGGGCCAGATATCGGGATGATCCTGGCGTTTATAAACGCGGTTGGATGGTCCTGTCCGAAAAGCGGACACACCAATACGAATATCGCAACACTTAAAGTTAGTAGGTGCCTAAACATTTGTCCTCAGATTGATCGGTTCAACACAAGCGAAATGCAGGAATTGTTACGTTCCTACGAAAGCTGTCGCATGTCAAGTTCCGAGGCGATCTCTCTAAAGCGAAAGGCCGAATTATGGCCAACATTTACCTTTATGCGTCAGTTTGAACGATTTTTCGGGAACATTCGGGCTTAATGATCGTATCTAAGATTGGACCACCTAAAGTGATTTTCGGTACACACCGGTCTCGGGCCGAAATTTTCTTGAATCGACAACGCAAAACGCTTCTCTGAAGCACGTCCAATATTGGGCACGCAATTTGCAATACATGATTGCGGCCGGTCATCCCGACAGGCTTTCGATCAAGTTCAAAATAATCAAGGAGGGAGCAATTGTAATGACAAAGAATACCAAGATCAAAGTGATCAAAAGAAAGGAAGCATCCCAGCCAGGGCCTCAGGCAAAACCTGAGAATGTCGAAAAACGACAAGCCGCCCGCGAAATGGTCTCGACGGTGAAGAACTGGGTTTCAGACTTCCAGGCGAGAAAGCGCAACGAAACAAAGGCCGCGTTCGACCATTTGCTGAATGCAAAACCGCGTCCGAGCGAGATGTGATCCGCAGGATGCGACGGCCAGCCTGTCTTGGCGGCCGGAAGCGATATTGAACCGTACTGAGGCAGCCGGCGATCGGCTGCCTTTTGTTTTCCAGCCTATTTAGGCAGCCTCGGTTTCGCGTTGATCCGATCGTTCGTGAGTTCCTCCGGCGCAATATTTGTGTTTGGGCCGGATTGGTTGGTATCCTGAACGCCGTTCCCCAAGATTTCTAGTGTCTATGAAAGGTAAAGTTGCGTTAGTTACCGGCGCGAGCAGCGGCATTGGCCGCGCGGCCTCGTTAAAGCTGGCCCGCGAAGGCTCAATTGTCATAGCGGTTGGGCGAAATCAGAATGAACTGGGCCACCTCCGCGACGAGGCCCACCGGTTTGACGGTATCATTAAACCCCACCTGGCCGAGATCACCGAAGCTTCCCACATTGACCGTCTGGTAACCGAGACGGCCGAGGCCCATGGGCGTATCGACGTACTTGTTAATGCAGCCGGCATTATCAAGAATGGGTCGATCGAGGACACAACGCTTGACGATTGGGACAAGATGATGAACATCAATCTGCGTTCGATGTTCTATCTAATGCAAAAGTGTGTACCGCATCTCGTCGCGTCAAAGGGGAACATCGTAAATGTCTCTAGCGTCACCGGATCACGTTCTTTCCCGAATGTTCTGGCGTATTGCGTTTCAAAGGCCGGGACCGACCAGCTTACGAGATGTGCGGCGCTGGAGCTGGCGCCTAAGGGCGTTCGGGTCAACGCCGTGAACCCCGGCGTTGTGGTGACGAACCTGCATAAACGCGGTGGTATGAGTAACGAGAACTACGAAAGATTTCTGGAAAACGCGAAGACTACCCACCCGCTCGGAAGGGCCGGGACCGCGGATGAGGTAGCGGACCTGATCTGTTTTCTTGCGTCGGACGCGGCGGGCTGGATCACCGGAGTGACCTATGCCATCGACGGCGGACGCGGCCAAACGTGCTCGCGATGAGAGAATGATCCCGTGAAGCTTAAGTTGCTGCCCAGCACATTCGAGTTCGACGGTTCGCCGTCGCATCGACAGCATCTCACGACGCTGGTACTCGATGATTCGATCGCGCTCGATGCGGGAAGCCTCGGCTTTGCCTGCAGCGATGAGCAGCGGTCGAGCATCCGGGATATTGTCATCAGCCACGCCCATCTCGACCATATCGCCGGACTGCCGCTATTCATTGATGACCTTTTCTCGGTCCTGTCCGAGCCTGTTCGCGTGCACGCAACCCGCGAGGTCGTGGGTATTCTGGAGGATCATGTGTTCAACTGGAGCGTTTATCCGCGCTTTTCCGAGTTGGCCAACGACCATGGCCCGGTACTTAGGTACGAGACATTCGAGCCAGGAAAACCCTTCGCCCTGAAGAAATATTCGATCCTGCCGGTTGAGGTGAGCCATAAGGTGCAGAGCTGCGGTTTCATTATTTCCAATGGAAACAGCACGGTAGCTATGACAGGCGACACTGCGCCGACCGATGCCTTTTGGCGGCTGGTAAATCAGCTTGATTCACTGGACGCGGTGATGGTCGAGTGTGCCTTCCCGGACCATCTCGCGGAACTTGCCGAAATTTCGCACCACTTAACGCCAAACGGGCTGGCTGCCGAGTTAAAGAAGCTGGCAAGGGCCGATACTACTATCTACGTCACGAACATCAAACCTGCGTATCGTGAGCAAACAGTTGATCAGATCGTCGGGTTGGGAATCGAACGCATGGAGATCCTTGAGGTTGGGCGTGAATACGAGTGGTAGTTCACCGGACTTTTTCGCGAAGAAAGTTTATCGGTTCGAATGCCCCCTCGCGATGCTCGCCGGCAAAATCATGAAGCTCGACACGCCCGTTCGCGCGCACCGTTTTTATACGGAACGTACGCTCTTCGCGTGTGCGTCCGGGCATGATCTCGGCGCGGAACGTCACCTGCATCTCGGGTCGGGCCCAGGTAACTATCGGTGCCGGAATCGCGGCTTTCTTTTTCTTGCTAAACATCCTTGTCGAGATCTTCCTTCTTTTTGTGCTTGGTCTTTCGGCCGACCGGGTCGAGCTTATCCTCGCGAGTTTCAGCCCCAAAGGATTTCGATGACGGAGCGGTCGGCTTGCGGATAGACGCAAAGATAGCTCCTTTCTTTTCTTTCTTTTTCCGTGCGTTCACGATACCGGAGATTATACCAGAATTGGGCAACGCTGCCCGCTCGCCGGTACCGGGCCCGCGCGGCAAACCGAATCCCGCCTCATTGGAATAAACAGCAAATATTGACAAATCGCCAGGGAAAATTCACTATTGGATGCATTCCGGCAGATGCCTCCAGGCAAAATGCGCACCTTCTCAATGGAAAGTAGAACGCGAGCTGAACGGGACTTTTACCGTGATACGGGCGGCCCTGGAACTCCATTCTGGATACCGGCGCCAAACTATTATTTGGCCGTCGCGTTCGCGGCCATTGTCGTCTTTGCTGTGGTTCTGGCGGCTCTCTACGAGGAATATGACGACGCGCCGTGGATCATCGCCGGGATTTCTTCCGCTATCTTCGTGGCCGCTCTGTTCTTCCTTCGGGAGGTGGTTTTTCGCAGATATCGCCGCCGCGAGTTGGCCGCGCGCCGCCTGTCGCATCAGCTTCGCGGTGTAAAGGAAAGGCGTGCCAGCGCGGGAGGCCGAATAAGCATCCAGCAGAACGAGCAGATGCTTCGGGAGATCCGGTCGAAATCGGATGCCGCGAAGGTGCTCGGTAAAGTGGCCGAAGCACACCGCGAAGTGTTCGACCTGTGTGAGCGGTATCTCGCGATGGCTGCGTCTGAGATCTCGCGGGCCCGTCCCGGATCACCGCGGATCCCGGCGCTTCGCAAGGGATCGAAATTGGCCGCGACGCGTCACCGGCTGCACATGCTGAAATGGGCCGAGATCAAGGCTCGATCGTTCGGCAAGGATGCCGCCCGGGATGGGCTGCCCGATACTGTGGAAGCGGCACAGTCCGCACTGGACGCCGTTGAACGGGCCCTGGCGGTTTATCCGGATGAACCGGATCTGGCTGGATCGCGAGACATACTTTGGGTTTTCCTTGCGTCGGCCCGTATCAAGAACTCGATCGAGAAGGCCGAACAAGCGGTCAAGAGTGGGTCGATGCAGCTTGCCATCGGACACTATACCGAAGCGTTGTCGGAGCTAGAAAATTGCGAAGTTGAATTTTCAGAAAGAGAGGCGATTTCTCAACGTATCCTGTCGGAGATCGGCCGCATTAGCAAGGCCGCCGAACTCTGATCAGGTTTTTTGTGGCCAGACGTCGTTCGCGCTGCTTATTTAGGTCAGCTCCCAACGGCAAGACGGTGACCGGACGATGATTAGTCAGAAGTGCCCAAAGTGCAGAAGCAGCCGGATCCGCCGAGGCTATCGGCAGACCCCTTTGCTGCTGAAGCTTGTTTTTCGTCATAATCTTCTCTGTGACAGCTGCAATCTCGAGTTCCGAGGCTTTGCGTTCAACGTGTCGTCCCGCTCGCGAAGCCGCCGAATGAAGCGAAAGGATCCGGAAAATGAATCGAGTAGTTGAAAGACGTTTTCCGAGGTATTTGCAGCTCGTGACTTGCCTGCGGTCCCTCGTCCGGGTCCCGCCGACTCGAATTTCTCCGGTTTTTCTCGTACTCTCACTGATCCTTCTTGCGGGCCATGGGCCGGGGCAGGGGGCCTTGAACACCAGCGATCATGCGGGTGCTCGCCAGGACGGCGTCGAACGGATCCACTTGGGCGATATTGTCGATGTTGATGTTGTCGGAAGCATCGAGTTTGACTGGCGTGGCGGGCTGACCCCGGAAGGCTTCCTGAATGGCTTGGAGCGTGCCCAGGAGCCGATATTCGCACTTTGCCGTACCGAGTCCGAAGTGGCGGCGACGGTCGCCGAGAGGTTTGCCAGTTTTTTGCGGGATCCGAAAGTGATCGTTCGAATCGTCGACCGGTCGAACCGGGCGCTGGCCTACCTGACCGGTGCGGTCCGGACGCCTCAGCGATTTCAATTGCGACGCCCAGTCACCCTACGTGAGCTTATCATTCTCTCAGGCGGGATCACCGACAGGTCAGATGGCGTGATAACGATCTTTCGGCCGCCCAATATCAGTTGCGCCGGCCCGCTCGATAGTCAAGGACCGGGCACGCGGGCCCCGCAAACAAAGCCGAAAACGATCTCGATAGCCATCGCCGATCTGATGGGCGGCGTTCCCGCGGCCGACTCGAACATCCTGAGCGGTGACATCGTCACGGTCGTCGAGGCTTCGCCGGTGTTTGTTATCGGCGGAGTGAATGCCCCGAAACGGATGAATTTGACGCCCGACCTCACACTTTTGCGGGCGATCGCGGCCGCCGGCGGCGTGTCACGCTCCTATTCGGGGCAAAAAGCTCGGATACACCGCCGAAACCCCGCACCGAAGGTACTGGAATTCGAGCTTCGGAAACTCGAACGGGCGAACATCGACGACCCGCGGCTTCAGCCATACGATGTCATCGAGATCGAACAAAAGGGATCCGGATCAAAAAAGCTGGTTCCGGTTGAAGAACCGCCGGAGATGAATCCTCAGACGATGTCGCGGCTCCCCCTAAGGATCGTGGATTGACCAACCTATCGCTGTTCACACGCATCCAAATTGTTCAAAACGCGGAAATTTGTTTCAATAAGACATATTCTAGTGGTATCCTTCTAGATTGAAGCAAATAAATGGTCACCCAGAAACAAAAATTCAGCCGCCGCTCAATAGCGGTATTTTGGCTTGCGATCGTCTCCATAACTATTGGAATCCTGATCTGGCTTGAGCAGATCGCTATTCTTTACGTTCTCGCAACTGTTGCTCTAGTTGTCCTTTTGCTCATCGTGGCATTTGCCAACCTCGAAAAGGTGGGCGAGGACGGCCTCGAAGGACCCTCCGGGAGTTAGGCCCGGACACAGTATGATCCGTCCGATCAAGATCGCTTTGGCAGCCGCGCTTGTGATTGTACAGGTTTCGGCGGCATTTGCCGGTGAGTTCGCCGAATTGGCGTCCGCGCGGGCAGAACAACCATCGCTCCGATGGCGCGGTAAAGTGATCACTGTGGCCCTTTCGACATCCCTGCTGCGACCCGCGTCTAACGTCAAGGATGGCACGGATATGATATCCGTGGTCCGACGCAGCCTGAAAACGTGGGAATCGGCGGCTGGCATTGAGTTCCGCGAGGTCTTTTCCGACAAAAGAAATGTGAGCCCATCGGGCGAGGCCGGCGACGGCGTTAGCTTGATCACGGTGGCTCCGAGTGCCGAGAACGCTCTCCTTTTCGCGAAAAGCGGCGATGATGTTGCCGCAACAACAAGGGTCTTTTTCGACCGCCGCGGCCGCATTTCAGAGGCCGACATTGTCCTCAATCCATATCAGCAGTTCTCGGCAGACGGCACATTTGGAACTTTCGACCTCGAATCGACCCTCACACATGAGATCGGCCACCTTCTGGGGCTCGAGCATTCGCGGGTCCGCGGATCGACAATGTACGAGAACTTCGGCAAGAACGGAGTGTTTGGTTTCGAGGCTTTCTCGCACCGAACTCTTTCCGAAATTGATCGGACCGCCGTAAGGACGAGGTATGGGCCGGCGCAATCGGAGATGGATTGCTGCGGTACTGTTTCAGCCAAGATCGTGCTTCCCGAAGGCCGTCCCGCGGGCGGACTCGATGTCTGGCTGGAAGATGCAGCTTCGGGAAAGGTGATCGCTGAGTCGAGCACCGGGCCAAACGGCTCGATTGAATTTCGCGGGATACCGGCGGGGTCGTATACACTTTTCTCGGGGCGTCGCGATCGGGTAAAACGGCCGGTGCCGCTGCAGGCATTGGGCCAGGTAAGTGTCGCCGCGGGAGAGGCCGCTAGCCTCACAAAACGCCTTGAAGATGGTCCGGACGACATTGAGGCCAGATATACGGGCTTTAACGGCCAACTAACCCTCAACCCCGTTCCGGTAAACAGCGGAAAAAGCTACACGATATACATTGGCGGCCAAAACCTTTCGGCCAAAAACACCGTGATCGGTTTTAACTCGCCGTTCCTTCAGGTTACGCCCGGGACCATTGTTGCACACGATTATGGCAGCGACTTGACCGTGCTTAGTTTTGATGTGGCCGTGGACGAGAAGACGCCTATCGGCGAGTATACGGTGTTTGTCGAATCTCCTTCGGGAGGCCGCTCCGCTGTGGTTGGGGCCCTCTCCGTCAGATCTTTCAGAAATCCATTCAGCACCCTCCATTTGGGCACCGGAAACTAGCGAATTTGACTATTGCAATTGCGGGGTCATTTATGCATAATCTCTGTGTTCACCTCCCCGGTGAACATCCGGTCACGAGGGGTGAGGACTTGTGACCAAACGGGCGGCGGTGTGGGAGACGCCGCCCTTTACCTTTTTAGCCTTTATTTTTCAATACCTTGACGGTTCGCGTGTATAGAGCGATACTTATTTCGGTTGCCCGGCGATGGTCCGGACAGCTTGAATGCCGGGGCTTGGGCGGCGTGGGAAATTAGCACGAATACGAAACCTGATCCAGGGACAATTTTAATGCCGGGCCCGACAGCTTACCTCACAGTTGTTATTGGACGAAATGCCGTTTTGACGGGGCAATAGATTATCGGCCGCTTGCGCGATCACGGGTCGCGAAGGCGGCCTTTCCTATTTTGATTATGGGCCGAAACGAACGCGGATGGTTCTATCGATGGCTGTATAAGGGCGTTGCGGAGTTGGAAGGCCCGCATGAACCCGAAGGGCGGCATCCAACACATTCGTGGTGGCAGGTTATGTGCCTCACGGGTGTTGATTATTTTTCCACTCTCGGGTATCAGCCTGGTATTGCGTTCCTTGCCGCGGGAGCAGTTTCGCCGTTTGCGACGCTTGTCCTTGTTCTGCTGACGCTGCTCGGCGCCCTGCCGATGTATAAGCGGGTGGCCGAAGAAAGCCCGCACGGCGATGGCTCGATCTCGATGCTGGAGCGGCTCTTATCGAGATGGAAAGGCAAGATGCTAGTCCTGATCCTGCTCGGATTCGTCGTGACCAGCTTTGTTATTACCATCACTCTCTCCGCCGCCGACGCGACCGCGCACATTATCGAAAATCCATTAGTTGAGCACAGTCTTCCATTTTTGAACCATCGAATTATCGTCACCCTCATCCTGATCGGGTTTCTCGGGGCGGTTTTTCTGCGCGGGTTTAGCGAGGCAATAGGGATCGCCGTGGTGATCGTGATCGTGTTCCTTCTTCTGAATGTCGTCACGATCGGTTATGGGTTTTACGACATCTTTCTTATTCACCCTCACGCCCTGTCGGATTGGTGGGGTGTGCTCTGGACAGGGCCGCGCGTGAACGGCAGTTTCTTTTGGCTGATCGTGATGTCGCTCTTCTATTTCCCAAAACTCGCGCTCGGCCTCTCGGGATTCGAGACCGGTGTCGTCGTAATGCCTCTGGTCAAGAGTGACGTGCCGGCGCCGAGCGTACATCTGACCAGAACCGCTGAGAACGGAATGTCCGAGCAGGAAAAAAGGCATCTTGAAGGGCGGATCAGGAACACCAAGAAACTTCTAAGCGGTGCCGCTATTATCATGAGCGTGATGCTGGTCGGGAGCAGTGTCGTCACGACCATGCTGATCCCGGCGGAGGCATTCAGGGTGGACGGAGCGGCCAACGGCCGGGCGCTCTCGTACCTGACGCACCATTTCTTCGGTACGGTGTGGGGAACCGTGTACGATTTTTCGACCGTAGCCATCCTTTGGTTTGCGGGAGCATCCGCGATGGCCGGGCTTCTGAATATTGTGCCAAGATATCTGCCGCGATACGGCATGGCTCCCGACTGGGCACGGGCAACCCGGCCGCTGGTGTTCGTTTTTACGGCGATCTGCTTTGCCGTTACGATCGCATTTGCCGCTGATGTCGATGCACAGGGCGGGGCCTACGCGACCGGAGTTTTGATGTTGATGACGTCCGCCGCCGTTGCGGTCACGATCTCGGCAAAACGCGGGATGGAACGCAAGTGGCTTGCGTTTCTCATCATCGCACTCATCTTCGTTTTTACGACCGGCGTGAACATCATCGAACAGCCCAGCGGCATCAAGATCGCGTCCTTATTTATTTTAGCGATCATCCTCGCCTCATTCGTGTCGCGTGCGATGCGTACGACCGAACTCAGGATCAAGGACATCGAGTTCGACGAGAAGGCACGCGAGTTCATTGAAGAGATATCCGATGGCGAGATCAGGATCGTGACCAACCGGCGTGAGGTGGGCAACGTCAGCGAATATCGCTTTAAGGAACACGAAAAGCGAATTGACAATCACATTCCCTCGACCGACCCGGTGCTGTTCTACGAGGTCGAGCTCGGAGATGCTTCGGAATTTAGCGGCGGACTGTTCATTCGCGGTGTCGATGTCGAGGGTTACAGAATTCTGCGGACGCAATCGCCGGCCGTGCCGAACGCTATCGCGGCGCTCTTGATGCATCTGCGCGATCAGACGGGCAAGATCCCGCACGTTTATTTTGGATGGAGCGAAGGGAACCCTTTGATGTATCTGGCCCGATACATCTTGTTTGGCGAAGGCGACACCGCACCCGTCACGCGCGAGATACTGAGACAGGCCGAAGAGGATCCGGAACTAAGGCCGAATGTTCACGTTGGCGGGTAATCGAACGCCTACTGGCCGCCATTGAGTACCGACGGATTTAACTCAAGGAAACACGATCGGCAATAGACCGGCCGTCCTTGTGATGGATAGAACGGAACGGTCGTTGACTCGCCGCACTTGGCGCAGCTGACCGTGACCTCGATCCGCTGGCGAATTCCGGATGCCTGTGAGGCGGCAATCGCTGCGAGTCGCTCGTTCTTCGCCTGCTTGCAGTCTTTGCAGCGTTTGGGCGGGTTTTGAAGATTCTTGTCGCGGAAGAACGCTTGCTCGCCAGCCGTCCAGATGAATGTTTTCGAACAATCGTTACAGACCATATCGCGATCTGTAAACTCATGCTCATCCATGGTTTCCGCGGATGCATCGACCGTATCGCTAACCGACATTTGCACCCTCCTTGTTGAATGCTAGTCTTTCCACCTATGATGGAAAGAGCGAATACGCGAAAATCCTTAAAAATTTCCTGATCTCGAATGCGGGCATCACCAGCGAATCGAAAATTCGCCCAACGTACAGGTAGATTGTATTTTGGATCGCAGGTTCTTGTTCAACCGAGCGCGAACTTCGCTAGTTGAGACCCTATAACTTACGCGGGCGCCTGTCAAGCAAAAGCCAAAGGGTCACACGCGCGTGAGGCTGCCGTACGGCGACAACAAGTGGTTCAGGTCGGGCGGGATAGTGATAGAGCAGCTATGAATATTTTGATTATCGGATCAGGCGGGCGAGAACATGCGATCTGCTGGTCATTTCGGAAAAGCCCAAAGGTGGAGCGCCTGTTCTGCGCTCCGGGGAACGCCGGAATTGCCGGGATCGCGGAGTGCGTCCCGATCCAGCCCGAGGATACCGAGGCTCTAGCCGAATTTGCCGCCGCCAATTCGATCGGCCTGACATTCGTTGGCGGCGAATCGCCGTTGGCCCTCGGCATCGTCGATAGATTCAAATCTCGCGGACTTCGGATAATGGGTGCGTCGAAGAAGGCTGCGCAGATCGAGGCGAGCAAGGCGTTCGCCAAGGATTTTATGAAACGCCACGCCGTGCCGACCGCGGAATATGCCCTGGCGGAATCGCCAGCGGATGCGATCGCGATACTTGAATCTGGTGTGTTCGGCGGACCTTCTTCGCCAGTCGTCGTGAAGGCCGATGGCCTGGCCGCGGGCAAAGGCGTTGTCGTCGCATCTGACCGGGCTGAGGCGAAGGCCGCGATCGAAGACCTCGAAAAACTCGCGGGCAGGGAAGCCGCTTCCCGCATAGTGCTTGAAGAATGCCTGTCGGGCCGCGAGGTCTCGCTGCTAATGTTCGCCGACGGCGAGGGCTTTGCCCTGATGCCGCCGACCCGCGACCACAAACGCATCGGCGAAGGCGACACCGGCCCCAACACCGGCGGTATGGGCACATTTACCGACGATTCGCTGCTTTCCGAAGATCAGCTCAATGAAATAACCGAAACCATCATCCGCCCCACCTTGCGCGGCTGCATCGCTGAGGGCTTTCCGTTTCGGGGAATTCTCTTCCTCGGCCTGATGATGACCGCAGGCGGGCCGAGGCTTCTCGAATACAACGTCCGCTTCGGCGACCCTGAGACGCAATCGATCCTCGTACGGCTGGACACCGATCTTGTGGACATCTGCGAAGCAATGCTCGATGGAAAGCTGAACGAGATCGACATCCGCTGGCGGCAGGGAAGTTCGGCGACCGTCGTCCTGGCCGCGGAAGGTTATCCGCAAAGTCCGCGTAAAGGTGATGTGATCTCAGGATTGGAAAATGCCGCCGCAGTTCCTGGCGTAACCGTTTTTCATGCCGGGACCGCTGTCGACAACGAACGGATCGTCACATCCGGCGGAAGGGTCCTTGGAATAACCGCGGTTGCTGATGATCTCGAAGCCGCACTCAATAGGTCGTACGCAGCCGTTGATCAGATCTCATTTGATGGGATGCAGTATCGGAGGGACATTGGCGGCTAACGCTGGAGTGAAGCCGCAGCGCGTAGCGCCGTCGGCTTGAACGACTTGTTAGCAGAATTTACGTGGCACGGAACTTGGAAACAATAACTAAAGAAAATAGCAGTATAACCATACCAAACAACATTAAACCGCCCAGACTTGGGTTGTACCCGACCAGCATCTGATCCAGGCTGTAACCTAAACTAAAACCAAGACGAATCTCAAAGCAAAAAGTCAGAGCACACCATAATAGACCAACAAACAGTTGAGCCCGCCTTGAAAAGACCTTAAGCCAGCCATACAAGTACCAGACAACCATCAGAATTAAAGCCGAACCTATGAATACACCAATCTGATTTGAAGCCGATTCACCAACAAAAGGAACAAGCAATAATCGTCTAGTGATTCCATGAATTGTCTCAACGACAATTATCACAATCCATACAATCAACGATCGAAATAGCATACTTATCAAATTCTGCTAACTACCTATCAACACCGACGGTCGTTGATAATACGCTTGGATCGAGGATTATCAAGGAGTCTTGAGACGGTAAGCTCGTCAGTATCTCAACAATGAATCCTGATAACCCTCAAAATTCCGCCGCATCTCGTCCATCGAATCTCCTCCGAATTTTTCGCGGAAGGAATTTGCCAACACAATGGCAAGCATCGCTTCGCCGATGACGCTGGCGGCGGGGACGGCGGTTACGTCGGAGCGTTCGAAGGCGGCGGGGCTGTCTTCTTTTGTGTCGATATCGACGGAGTGGAGCGGCTTTTTCAGGGTTGAGATCGGTTTGAGGTAGCCGCGTACGCGGAGTTCCTCGCCGTTGGTTATGCCGCCTTCGAGGCCGCCGGCGCGGTTTGTTTTTCGGAAGAAGCCCTGTGCGTCGCTGACCACCCCGTCAGCCCCTTGAACAACAGGGGCTGCCACCCCTCCTAAGACAGGAGGGGAGTTATAGAAGATCTCATCATGCACCAACGAACCTGGACGGCCCGCATTTGCAACGCCCTCACCGATCTCGACGGCTTTGACGGCGTGGATCGACATAATTGCGCGGGCGATGCGGCCGTCGAGTTTGTCTTCCCATGAGGTGTGCGAGCCGAGGCCGACGGGAAGGTTCTTAGCGACGACCTCGAAGATTCCGCCTAGTGTGTCTCCTTTTTCTTTCGCGTCGTCGATGTGGGCCATCATCGCGGCTTCGATCTCTTTGTCGGCACACATCAGTTGAGCGTCTTTCGAGATGGCGGAGATCGATTCCCAATCCGCCGCGATCGGAGTTTCGGGAACGGCCCCGAGTTTTGCGACGTGGCTTTTGATATCGACGCCGAAAGCGGCAAGTAGCTGCCGAGCCACTGCCCCTGCGGCAACGCGGGCGGCTGTTTCACGGGCAGAAGCGCGTTCGAGGATGTTGCGAAGGTCTCGGGCCTGATACTTCTGCCCTCCGGCAAGATCGGCGTGGCCGGGACGCGGGCGCTTTACGATACGGGGATTTTTCGGCTGAGTTTCAATCTCTTCCGCCGACATTATCTCGGTCCAATGGACAAAATCTCGGTTTTCGATCATCAACGCGATCGGCGAGCCGAGCGCCTTGCCGTGACGAATTCCCGAAAGGATCTTCACTGTGTCCGTTTCGATCTTCATCCGACCGCCGCGGCCATAGCCCTGCTGCCGCCGCCAGAGCTCGTGGTCGATCGCGGCCTTGTCGATGGGCAGCCCAGCGGGGACGCCTTCGATAATGACGACAAGCGCAGGGCCGTGTGATTCGCCGGCGGTTGTGAATTTGAAGTGCATACTATTTGTCAGAACCAGGAGCGGTAGCGACTGGGCTCGAGCAACCTGTCAGAACCGGGAGCGGTAGCGACTGGGCTCCCATTTCTGGCTTCCCGGTTTTCGGATAAAGGAAGAACCCAGTCGCTATCGCTCCCGGTTCTGACTTCCCGGTTTTCGGATAAAGGAAGAACCCAGTCGCTATCGCTCCCATTTCTGGCTTCCCGGTTTTCGGATAAAGGAAGAACCCAGTCGCTATCGCTCCCGGTTCTGACCTTTTCGTCTGAAGACGATCAACCCGATGCTCACCATTATCAGCAAACCGCCGGCGACCGTTTGCGGCGGAAGCGTTTCACCCAGCGTCAGATTCCCGACGACCACCGCGATCAGCGGCGTTACGAGCGAGATCATCATCGCCTTGGTCGATTCGATTCTACTCAAAAGCCAGTAATAAAGCCAAAAAGCCGCTATCGTGCCGGCAACGGACAGATACAGAACACAGACTACGGCTCGCCAGCTCCAATTGAACGAAAGAGGATTGCCTTCCGCAAAGAGAGCGTAAATAACTATCGCGGGCAGGCCGCAGATCATCTGGCACCAGAGCAGGCTGGCGGGATGCATCGAGCCTCCTTTCGCCTTGACCAGTATCGACGCCTGAGCGGCGGCATACGCGCCGATGACGATCGCCACCGAGCCAGCGAACGCCATCAGGTTGTCGAGCCTTAGCTGGTCGAGAAATATTACGGAGACGCCGATGATACCGATCCCTACGGCAAGGATCTTGAGTTTGGTGATTCTCTCCGCGGGCAGAAAGATCCACGCCAGCGGAAGTCCGAACACGGTTATCATCGCCTGAAGCACGGCGGCCAGCCCGGACGTGATGTACTGCTCGCTCCAGAAAACCGCACCGTAGTTGAACGAGAACTGCAGCACACCGGTAACCGCGATCAATCGCCACTCGGCGGCCGTTCTCGGGAGCGGCAGCCTTCCGGCAATGACCAGCGGAGCGAGCAACGCGATCGAAAGCAGAAATCGAGCGCCGGCAAATGTGATCGGCGGCAGATCGATAAGCCCGATCTTGATGAAGATCCAAGTGGTGCCCCACAGCATGCATAGGATCAGCCAAACAAGGATCGTCATTTAGTTTCGCTCGTAAAAACTCAGGCTCGAATCGCCCTGTTTTAATATTCGCCACCGCCGCATAATGCCGACGGCATCGGGCATCGGGACTTTTGAATGATGCTCAATTACCAGCACACCGTCGTCGTTCAGAAGTTTGCTTTCCTCCGAGCCGAATTCGTAAAGTACCGCTGAATAATCAAGGTCGTATGGCGGGTCGAAATAGACGATGTCCCATCCGCTTTCGTGATCTCTCCCAGCAAATGTTTCGGCTGGCAGGCAAACGATCTCAGTGGCTTCTTCGGGTATGTCCAAGTGTTCCAAATTGTCCTCGATCAACGCACACGCACGGCGGGATTTGTCCACGAACGTCGAAAAACCCGCACCGCGTGAGATCGCTTCGATGCCGATCGCGCCAGTTCCTGCACAAAGATCAAGAAAGCGGGTCGATTCGTCTATCCGTGGAGCCAGCACGTTAAACAACGTCTCGCGAAGCCGGTCCGACGTCGGCCGCGTCCGCGTGTCCGCCGGGCTTTTCAAAACTCGTCCCCGATATTGTCCGGCGATCACGCGCATAGGTGGTTCTCAAGCATATTCAGATTACTGTAAGGGTACGGCGGCGACAAACCGCTCGTGATTACCCGATCCCGGCGAGCTTAAATTTCGGGTCGGACCTGATCTCGTCTATCAGTCTCGAGGTTTCTTTTGTAAGGCGTTTCTCGGTTAGAAAGTATTCGGCCTCTTTCCTGGCTTCTTCCAGGATCGCAAGGTCGCGGATGATGTTTGCGATCTTGAATTGTTGGATGCCCGACTGCCGCGTGCCAAAAAGCTCGCCTTGGCCCCGGATCTCGAGGTCTTTTTCAGCGATGCGAAAGCCGTCGCTGGTCTCTTCCATAATCCCGAGTCGTTCCTTTGCGACGGCCGTTTTCTTGTCGCCGGTTAGCAGCACGCAGTAGCTTTGCTCGGCACCGCGCCCGACGCGTCCGCGAAGCTGGTGAAGCTGCGAAAGTCCGAATCGTTCGGCATGCTCGATGACCATCAGCGAGGCGTTTGAAACATCGACACCGACCTCGATCACGGTGGTTGAAACGAGTATATCGAGTTCACCCGACACGAATCGGGCCATGATAGCGTCCTTGTCGGCGGTTTTCATTTTGCCGTGGAGCAGGCCGACCTTCCGATGCGGGAAGATCTTGTCGCGAAGTTCCTCGAACATTTTCGTCGCGGCTTTTAGATCGACCTTTTCAGACTCCTCGATCAGCGGATAAACGACATATGCCTGCCGCCCGAGAGCGATCTCGCGTTCGATGCCTTTGTAAACGCCGTCTCGCTTGTCTTCGCCGAGTACGACAGTCTTGATCGGCGTGCGGCCGGGCGGCATTTCGTCGATAATGGAAACGTCCAGATCGCCGTACACGGTCATCGCCAGCGAACGGGGAATCGGTGTCGCGGTCATCACGAGAATGTCGGAATTCAACCCCATCTCGCGGAGCATCGAACGCTGGAGGACGCCGAACCGATGCTGCTCGTCGATCACGGCCAGTCCAAGCTGTTCGAAAGTGACGCCTTCCTGAATTATCGCGTGAGTGCCGACGATCATCTGCGATTCACCCGACGCGATCTCGGCCTGTGCCTTTCGCTTCTCGGCCGCCTTCAGGCTGCCGGTGAGAAGCGTGACTTGATAGCCTGTTTGCTCGAATACGCGTCGGGCATTACGGGCGTGCTGTTCGGCAAGGATCTCGGTCGGTGCCATCAGCGCGGTCTGATAGCCGTTCTCCATCGCGGCGAACATCGCCAGAAACGCGACGATCGTCTTGCCGCTTCCGACGTCGCCCTGTACGAGGCGATTCATCGGCTCGTCAGAAGTAATGTCGTCGAGGATCTGCCGAAATACGCGCTTTTGAGCGCCGGTGAGGCTGAAGGGAAGCAGGTCGCGGACTCGATCGGTGAAGCTGTCCGATACCTCAATTACGGCTCCCTTTTTCTCTTTTTTCCGTGTCCCGCGCTGCAGCTGCAGGGCGAGCGAGAGCCAAAAGAATTCGTCAAAGATCAGCCGCCGCTGCGACGGGCTAATGAACCGCTCATAATCGGAGACGGGCACATCCGGCGGCGGGAAATGTACTTCGAAGATCGCGCGGGAACGCGGGATAAGGTCGTGGCGTTTGAGCGTTTCGTCCGGGAGGTTTTCTGGTACCGATCGCGGGTCAAGATCGGAAAGCACGGCGAAGATTATCTCGCGGAGCCGCTTCGTCTTGAACGGCCCGAGCTTTCGATAGATCGGCACGGAACGGCTGGTGTGGATATTTGCGAACTCGGGCCGTCCGATCTCTTCAAGCAGATCATCGTTTTCTGGGTCCTGCTCCTTGCCCGGATCAAAATCAAGCGTTTCCGCTTCAACCGGCGGCAACAATTCCAGTTCGTCCGGCTTTGCGAGCTTCAGCGCGAACGTATTGCGTCGCCCGTCCCATTCCCACCGGCCGAACGCCACGAACCGCGAGCCTCGCGTGAACCGCTCGTTGTAGTACTGGATGATCGCCGGTGCCGACTTGCCCGAGATGAACCAGAAGACGATGACCGGCTTTCGAGTCCGCTCGCGATCGCTGCCGCTGACCTCATAGAGGTAAAGCGGCGGCGCTTTAGGACCGCGGTTTTTGCCGACACGAAAACCACCCGCAACCCGCGTATAGATCTCAACCGACGCCTCGAGCCCATCGTATAGCTCATCGATCTGGATAAAATTCGAACGGTCCTCATACCGCGTCGGGAAATAATTCAACAGGTCCTCGACCGTCGCCTCACTAACTTCGGTCTTCGCCGCAAAATTGGCAACCGCCGCCGCCAGCTTTCGCGACATGGGCTGCGAAAGTCCGGCTATTCCATGAGTAGCCAGCTCGATTAAAGGTGTCGTTAGCGAAAGCTTCATCCGGCGGCGATAGTATAACAACTTGCCTGGCCGTATGTTAAAATCACTCCTGATGGAAAAGAAATACGTCGAAAAACGAGGCGGCGGCTACTATGTGGCGGGAACGCGTGTTTCGCTGGATTCGGTGGTTTATTCATTCCGCGAAGGAACCTCGCCGGAATTTATCCGCCAATCATTCCCTGTACTTACACTCGAAGAGGTTTACGGCGCAATAGCCTTTTACCTTCACAATCAGAAGAAGATAGATAGGTACCTGGAAGAATCGGAAAGGCAATACGAGATCGCGAGAAAGAAGAATCATGAGGAGCTTAAGAAAAGTGCCCCGGAGCTTTATCAAAAACTTCGACGTGCGAGGGCCCAGATCCGATGAGGCCTCGCTTTCAGGCGGATGCAAATTTTAACGGTTATGTGATCAGCGGATTGATTCGCAAGGATCCGAGAATTGACTTGCGTACCTCCCACGATATGGGTTTGGAGGGCGTGCCCGACGATAAGGTCCTTCAGTTGGCAGCTGCCGATGATCGCATTCTCCTCACACACGACGTCAAAACAATGCCGCTCCATTTCGGAAGATTCACGGCAGCACACGATTCAGCCGGCGTTCTGATCATCCCGCAAGCTTTGAGTGTTGGCCATGCGATCGAATCGATCTTGTTGGTCTGGTTCGCAAGCAAGCACGAAGAATACAAGAACAGGATCGTCTTCCTGCCGTTTTAGGTCTCCAAACTAAATGGATTAAAGTCCGTATTCCGGTCAAAATAGTCCTCATGCTCGGCGCGTTTCAGCCAGTTGACGATGATGTATGTGAACGGCGTGGCAAAGACTTCCCACATGACCTTGATGAAGTAATTCCCGATCATCACGCTGATCAGCTGTTCATTCGACCACACTCCGAAGAATGCGACAGGATAGAAAATAGCGGAATCGGCGATCTCTCCCAGGATGGTCGAACCGATAGTCCTCGTCCACAGAAAACGCCCGCCAGTGGCCAGTTTGAGTTTGGCCAGTATGAAAGAATTCACAAATTCGCCAACCCAAAACGCGATCAGCGAGGCAAGAACAATTCGCGGCGTCTGACCGAATATGAGGTTGACTGCCGCCTGCTGTTCCGGCGACATCGTGACGGCCGCCGGCAGCGAAGTTACGACGAACGCCATCAGCGAAGCGAAGATCAACGCTCCGAACCCTGCCCAGATCACCTTTCGCGAACGTTTGTATCCGTAAACTTCGGTCAGGATATCGCCGAACAGATAGCTGATAGGGAAAAACAGAACGCCGGCGCCGTAGATGTACTCGCCGTAAAAGGGAAGGTATACCGACGAAACCTTGTGGACCCCGATCAGGTTCGAACACAGGATGACCGTGACAAACGCGGCCATCATCAGATCGTAGTATTTGTAAGTTCGACGTGGTTCCAATCGTTCAGATGTGCGAGTTCTATCGATTTCAAATGGCAGATGCAAATCTCAATCGCATGTTTCCGGATGTCAGCCTTCCAACCCGCTCGCAGTGTATCAGACAACAAAAAAAGAGCGGAGTCAGGCCGCTCGTGGCCCGGCTCCGCCGGATAAGGACAAACGAGAGGAGAGCTCGTTCTAGCCGATATTGGCGACGTGCTTCGTCAACCGTGATTTATATCGGGCCGCGGTATTTTTGTGAATAAGGCCCTTGTTGACCGCCTTATCGATCAGCGAAACGGTCGAGCCCAGCGACTCCTCGCTCGACTTCTTGTCGTTGTGCGCGATCGCGCTCCTAAGGCCCTTGATCTTCGTGCGAAGCTCTCCACGGCTGCTTCGATTGATAGCGTTTCGTTTTGCCGTTTGGCGTACTCTTTTTTCCGCCGATTTATGATTTGCCATTTAATTGCTGTCCGGATCGTAATTATTTCGTCGCGTAAACGAATTTTACAATATATAAGAGGCTATTCGGTCTTGTCAAATCGAGCGCACGGCCGCCGTGACCCGTTCAATCGGCCCGGAATGCGAATGTATGCACGGCGTCAACCAAAAGTACAAAGATCGGCGGATAGAACACGAACTCCGGGGAAGGCATCGAAAGAGAGGCGACCTCGATCCGGCTGCCGATCAGAATGCCCGTGCCCAGGCACAACAGAAACCCAACAAGCAAGAATGTGGCCGCCGCGAGACGTGAGTAGGGCTTTACGGCCGGGTCGCCGCCATCGAGGATCGAGTCGTGCAGATCGTCGAGTGGATAAGTATATCTATCGAACGCCTCGCGAATGCGCTTGATCAAATGAATGACGCCGGCGACGAACAAGGTTACCACAATGATCCTTCCGATGATCGCCGAATTTGCGAAAAGCTGGGGCTTGAAAATTCCCACAACCAGGGCTGAGACGAACAGGGCGACCGTCGGGAATATGATCTTTTGCAGGGCCAACGATTCGCGCCGTTCCTCGGCGATCATGCGATTGATTATCTCGTTGTACCGATGTTCGTAGATCAATTGACGCCATCGCTTTGCATGCGAATTAGACGACGTGAAGACCGAATCAGAATTCGCACCGTTATTAAACTGCGCTTGGAGAAGGCGTTTGTCATACCGGGCCCTTTCGTTCGGGTCCCGCAGGATCTCGTACGCTTCGGCGATCTCCGCAAATGCACGGGCCGTTTCCTCGGAGCCGTTATTCTTGTCGGGGTGCAGTTTGCGCGCCAAGCGGCGGTAAGCCGATTTTATTTCATTCGACGATGCCTTCTGCGAAACCTTAAGCGTTGCGTAGTAATTGGCCATTCACCCGACGCGTGAAGGGGAGCGATTTGATATTCGACGGGGAGGACCCGCCGCACAGCCAAATCATATCACATAATTTCGATGCTGTTCCAGACTTTGATGATGGCTCAATTCAGATCATCTATCTGAAGCGCGATCGGGTCTGCGCCGGACGACTTCACCGCATCGACCACTTTTGCAACGCTGCCGTAATCCATTCCGCGTGGGGCTTTTATAAACACACCTCGAGGTATTCCAGCAGCCTCCGTTGGCGGCAGGGCATAGTTGCGGCTGCGAGCCTCAAATATGCTTTGGAGCCTATCGGTCATTTTCTGCGGTTCGTCGACGGATCCGAGGCCGGTTTCCCGGTTCAATGTCAGGCCCGCGTCGTGCTCGACCACGACGATGAGCGCGTTGGGATCGGGAGTCACGCCCGATTGTTGAGCGTCCGGTTCCTGCGGGATCCGGGCCTTAAAGGAACTCGGCTTTGTCGGCGTGACGACCATAAAAATTATCAACAGCACGAGCAGAACATCGATCAACGGGGTCACATTTATGGTTGGATGTGTCATCGGGATACTCCTGATATGTATCTTTGACACCGAATTCAATAGGAAGTTCCCGAAAAGCTGTCGAAATCGAACTTTTCCGCACGGTCATTTGCGATCGGCGGTAAGGTCGCGGGTTGCCGCTGGCTCCTTTAGGCCAAGTGCCCGAAAGAGTGCCTTAGCTTTTAAGAGCGACTCGTCGTATTCATTAACCGGGTCGCTGTCGATCACGACCCCGCCGCCGACGTTAAAGACCGCTTTATCCTCTCGGATCACCATTGTTCGTATCGCTACGCTCATCTCGAAGACCTCGTGCGCCGAGGCCCAGGCCGCGGGGATACGACAGCCGATCGCACCCATTGAAAGCCCGCGTGGACAATTTTCAAGTTCATCGATGATCTTCATTGTCCTTATCTTCGGCGCTCCGGTTATTGAGCCGGCGGGGAATGCCGACCGCAGGATATCCGCGTAGCCAATGTCGCGTTTCAACTTTCCCGCGACCTTCGATACGAGGTGAAAGAGGCTGGGGTGCGTTTCGATCCGGCAGAGTTCGTCTACCTTGACGCTGCCGAACTCGCAGATCCGGCCGAGATCATTCCGCATCAGATCGACGATCATTGTATTCTCAGCCCGGTCCTTTAGGCTCGAGAGAAGTTCGGTTCTGAGCCGATCATCTTCAGATGCCGTAGTCCCGCGTCGGCGTGTCCCCTTGATCGGAAGTGACGAGATCGTTGCCCCATCCGTCGATCGCTCGACCCGTAGAAACTGCTCGGGCGATGCTGAAACAACGGTTGAATCGCCCCGATCGATAAACGCCGCGAACGGCGCCGGATGATCGCTTCGCAGCCGCTCGAAGATGTCCACCGGCGAATCCACGACCGGCACCCTGAACTGCTGCGTCAGATTTGTTTGATAGGTTTCGCCCGACCTGATCAACTCCTGTATGCCCTCGACGCCGCGCAGATACGCCTCGCGAGTGAAGTTTGACCGGGCGAACGGGCGTGGGCCGCCCGAGACCGGTCGAACGCTGCCCGACTTCACCGTCAGCAGATCGCGATCAAATGCCTCCGGAGGGCCGCAAACGAACGAGCTGTGAGTGTCGTAATCGTGAATGACGAGATTTCGGTACAGGCCCAGATAGATGTCCGGCTCCGCGGTCATCGGGCCCGGGCTTATTCGGTTCAGCTTCGCCCCGAAGTCGTATGAGATCGTAAACATCGCCGCCAGGTCAGTGCGGCCCAGCTCAGTTTCAAACGCCTTCAACGACAGATCCGCATCCTTGTGCGTGATCCGCGAAACACTTATTGGGTCGATCCCGGCGATCAGAAGGTTAGATCCGCGCCTTCCCACGCCGCAGCTGTCGAGCAGCGAAACCCCGCGCTCCGAGGGCTGTCGGAGCAGGGCCGAGACGATCTCATCTGCTGAAACATCGATCCTTCGCATTGCAAAAAATCTTAGCACGCCGAATGTCATTTCACTTGAGGCTTGATTTCGCGTAAGATATGCGGGATCAATTCGATGTTCTATCGAGGCTCTTCCCGGCATAATTTATGGATCCAAAGGCTACCGAAAAATATAACCTTATCCGCGGCCTCGGGCTTGCCGCGGCTGTATCGGTGATCATCGGCAACGTGATCGGCACCGGCGTCTTTCTTAAGGCTCGCGTGATGACGTGCAATGTGGGCAGCCCGACTTGGGTGATCATCGCCTGGATCGCCGCGGGACTGCTTGCACTCGCCGGAGCGCTAACTTATGCCGAGTTGACCGCAATGAAGCCCCAGGCTGCCGGGCCGTACGCATTCCTGCGCGATTCCTATGGGCGTCTGTCGAGTTTTCTGTTTGGCTGGATGCAGCTTTTCATTGCGAAAACGGGGGCCCAGGCGTCGGTAGCGGTAGTCTTTTCGATCGCCTTGAATGACTATTTGAATGGAGCGCTCGCCCAAACCCTTTTTCAAACGACGATCGCCGGGTATCCGTTCGAGATCACATCGCTCCAGATAATTGCCGTCGCCGTTATAGCTATTTTTACAACCCTCAACTGCCTCTCGGTAAGCATGAGCGGCCAGATCGCGACCGCGATGACGGTTATCAAGATCGGCTTGGTCCTTTTTGTTGCGCTTGGGGCGTTTCTGTTTGTCGCGGGCGGTTCATTCGATAACTTCTCACTGGCGGGCACGTCCGGGACATGCGAGGGAGTTGCGGCGGCGGTCAATTTCGGCTCGGCCGAGTATACGTTTCTTGCCGGTTTCGGGGCGGCGATGCTCGCGGCGTTATGGGGCTATGACGGATGGGACAACCTGTCGTTCGTTGCCGGTGAGGTCAAGGACCCTAACCGGAACATCCCGCTCGCGATCATCGGAAGCGTTCTAGCCATTATCGTTCTCTACGTCGGCGCTCATGTTGCATATTACTATGTGCTCGACGCGACCTCGATCGCATCCGTTTCCAAGGACTCGACCGTGGCAAAGGTCGTTGTCAGCAAATTCTTCGGCGGAGACGTCCTGAGCCTCGCTACGGGAGCGGCCGTTGCGATATTCACGGTCGGCCTGATGTTGTCCTCATTGGGAACGCTTCATACGTCTATCCTCAGCGGATCAAGGATCCCTTTCGCAATGGCAAGGGACGGAATGATGTTCAAGCCGTTCGAACGCCTCTCGGTAAACTCCGTCCCGATCAACGGCGTGCTCTTCCAGGGCGTGTGGGCGAGCATCCTCGCTCTGTCTGGCTCATTCGATACGCTCACCGATTACGTGATCTTTGGTTCGTGGATCTTTTACGCTTTGATCGGATCGTCGATATTTGTGTTCAGACGGAGGTACCCGAATGCCGAACGGCCGTATCGGGCGTGGGGATATCCGGTCGTTCCGGCGGTATTCCTGCTGGTCGCGGGATGGCTGCTCGTGAACACAATGATCACCGCACCGCAACAATCGTTTATCGGCTTAGGGCTGATAATTCTGGGATTGCCCGTCTATTATTACTTGAATAAGAGCGCTGGGAGCATTGGTCCCCGGGAGGAAAGTGATGACGATCCTAGATAGAAGAAGCGGTGACGACCGACGCTCGAACGCGCGGCGAAATGTCACGATCGACGTTGAATGGGAAAGCGACGGCGGCCGCGACACAGGCACCGTAAGCGACTTGAGCGAGGCTGGCTGCTTCGTGCTTTGCTCGGGCGCCGTGAACCAGGGAGACACCGTGAAACTGCTGCTCCCGCTCGGCGATGGAATGAAAGTGGAGGTTTTGGGCGAGGTGCGTAATTACGTACTGGAGATCGGTTTTGCCCTCAGGTTCGTCGAGCCGACCGAGGCCCAGAATGACGTTATAGCCGGGCTGATGGCAAAGTACGGGGAAAACGCCTAAGGTATTCGTTCAGTCGTCCGCGCGGGCGCGGATCGCGTCCAGGGCCACTTTTCGGTCGTCAAAATCGAACTTGTCGTCTCCAATGATCTGATAGTTTTCATGTCCCTTGCCGGCGATGATAACCACATCGCCGCCAGCGGCCTGTTTAATGGCTTCGTAGATCGCATCCCGTCGATCGGGCACCGCACGATAGTTGATCCCAGATCCTTTCAGCCCGCTTTCGATCTCTTCGATTATTTTCATCGGATCTTCGGTTCGCGGATTATCCGATGTGATGATAGCCACGTCGCTGAACTCGCCTGCGATCTGTCCCATCGGTGCGCGTTTCGTCCTGTCGCGGTCGCCGCCACAGCCGAAAACCGTGATGACACGCCCGTCCGTCAGCGCCCTCGTGGTTTTGAGCGTGTTCAGCAATGCGTCGTCAGTATGGGCGTAATCGACAACAACGGCGAAGTCGCCGTCGTGCGGCACGCTTTCGAATCTGCCGGGAGCGCCGACACACGAAGCGAGGCCGGCCACGATCGAATCGAGGCTATACCCCAGTTCGAGGGCCACGGCCGATGCGGCGAGCATATTGTAAACGTGGGGCCGGCCGACCAATGGTGAGACGATCCGTCGTTCACCGGCCGGCGTGATCAGTCGAAACGAAGTTCCTTTGATAAGAGAGACGTCGATCTCCGCCGACGAAAGGCCGGACGTCGAGCCCTCCGCCTTCTGTGAGAACGTCACGACCCGCTGCCCCGAACTTCGCAGCTCATCGGCGAGCCTGACGCCCCATTCGTCGTCGATGTTGACCACGCTTGATCGCGGGGGTTCACCCAACCGTCCGTCGAATAACTTCTTCTTCGCATCGAAATAATTCTCCATCGTTCCGTGATAATCCAGATGGTCACGCGTGATGTTCGTGAAAACGGCTATCTCGAATTTCAGCGAGTCGCAGCGATGAAGATCGATGGCTTGTGACGACGCCTCCATCGCCGCCATCGAGCAGCCGGCATCGACGGCCTGCTTGAGGAAGCGATTGGTGTCGGAGGCCTCGGGAGTGGTCCTGACGGCCGGCTCGCTGTGGCTGCCGATGCGATATTCTACCGTCGTCAGCATCGCCGCCTTTTGTCCCGCCGCCTCGGCCAGTGCATTGCAGAGATACGTCGTTGTCGTCTTGCCGTTGGTTCCCGTAATTCCAACCAGGCTGAGTTGGCCGGACGGTCCGCCATTGATAACAACGGCCGCCTTTGCAAGAGCTTCTCTGATCCGCCCGACCTGGATCCAAACACCGTCAAAACCATCCGGCCGCGGCAGTTCCGAGACTACCCCAACTGCCCCGCGACGCATCACATCGTCAATGAACCGGTGCCCGTCCATCGTTGCTCCGCGGATGGCGGCAAACAACGTTCCGTCGTGCACCTGGCGCGAGTCGTGAGTGATATCGGATGCCGAACCGCCCGATGCCCCGGTGAGTTGGCCGTTCAGGGCGGCGGCGATCGCTTCTAACTTTGCGGATTCTGAGCTCAGAGATATTCGTCCTCGGAAAGAGTTTTGGACCTGCGAGTGAATTATACGACAGCACGGAAATTTGCACGAACAAAGCGGCCGGAATTCCGTATAGTGTTTTTACCACGGAGGTTTCCTGTAATGAAGTTCATAAAACTGCTCCTTGCTATCCTCGGCATGATATTCGGCGTTATGTTGTTCTTTTGGCTGTTTGGGCTGGTGACGTCGCTGCTTTGGTACGGCCTCGTCTTCGGCGTGATCGCTGCCATCGGATACAGCGGCTACAAGCTGTTCAGGAAGGCCGAAGATAAATACGTCGGCCCCGGCCGCACCGACTACCTCGAAACGCGCGATTACGATTCATCGTGGGATGAGTACAAGCAGAAGTATCTCTCGAAGTGAATGACCGCCGGGTGATGTCCTAAACCTGTGTTGTTGGCTATGACGATTACAAACAAGCTTTCCAGGAACGGCCATTGCTTATGAATGAAGGAATCGGAGGAATCGGCTGAAATGCACGATCGTCCTCCTAACTCCGTTAGGAGTGGCATGTTTATAGAATACAATGCCAAAAAAGGCGATCAAGCTCCGCAGGAGCGGCATCTCCGGTATCTATTAGGCTTATGCCGCTCCTAACGGAGCTTGGACCAAAAGAACTACGTCTGTGCTCTATAGACATTTGGCTCCTACGGAGCCGATTGACCGATCCTTCAGATACCAACACCACAAGTTCAGGACACTACCGACCGCCGCGTGTGCGTCCAATCGCTTGCTTTTGCCGTCGTTACCAACTAAAGTTTGAACCTTGCCCCGTGCCGAGGTGGCGAAATTGGCAGACGCACTAGACTTAGGATCTAGCGCCGCGAGGCGTGCAGGTTCGATTCCTGTCCTCGGCACCAAATTTTGCGTAAGCCCGCACGAAATAAAGGCGATATGAGACGTCGAGTATATCGCCATTACTTCGTGCGGGCTTCCGCGTTGCCGTTATTCGACAATCCATCACCCATTCGATATTCTTACCCGTAGCGGCCACTTGGCCATTCACATAATGAAAAGCGAACTAATCGAGGTTTCACCGACACAGAAAGAGATCAAACTTCAGGTTGAGCCGGAAGCGATGAAAGCGGCCTACGCGCGGGTCAGCCAGAAGTACGCCAAGGGTGCGAACGTCCCCGGCTTTCGTAAGGGTTACGCCCCGCTCGATGTCGTCAAGCTGAGGTACAAGGACGAGATCAAAAATGACGTCCTGCAGCAGATCCTTCCCTCGAAGGTGGCCGAAGCCATTCAGGAACACGCGCTCTCGCCGTTGTCCGAGCCGCAGCTGCATATCGAGAATGTTGAAACCATAAAAGTGAACGGTTCCGAACCGATCGGGCTGCATGTTCATGTCGAGGTAATGCCTGAGATACCCGTGCCCAAGTATGAGGGCATGGATGTCACGCGAACGGTTCGTCCGGTCTCTGATTCGGCGGTCGATGATCTGATCCAGCACCGGTTGAAGGAACACGCGGCCCTGATGCCGGTCGAGGAACGAGCGTCTGAAACCGGCGACACCGTTATCGCCGACCTCGAAGGCAGATTTGAGGACGACCCCGACGGAGAGCCGATCACCGCGGAGGCCCTTGAGGTCGAACTCGGCGGCGAGAACATCGAAGCAGCGTTCACTGAGAACCTCGTCGGTGTTAGGCCCGACGATGAGAAGGAGTTCTCCGTATCATATCCCGCGGACTTTTCTTCGTCGGCGCTTGCCGGAAGGACCGTCAATTATAAGGCAACGGTCAAGTCGGTTGGCCATACCGAATTGCCGGAGCTGAACGACGAATGGGCCGTCAGCCTGGACGAAGGCTATGATTCGCTCGCAGATCTAAGAGGCGAGCTTCGCAAGGACCTTGAGTCTTACTCGGCCGCCGATGCCGATGCCCGCGTTCGCAACGACGCCATGGCAAAGCTGATCGAAGAAAACTCATTCGAGGTACCCGCAACCCTGATCGAAAATCAGGCAAGGAATCTCCTCAACAATTTCGCGCAGGACCTTCATCAGCGAGGCGTCGATCTCAACCGAGTTCAGAGCGATTTTATCCAGATGGCGTTCGAGCAGATGAGGTCACAGGCCGAACGGGACGTACGCGGGGCGATGCTGCTCGAAAAGATCGCCGAGGCGGAGAAGGTGGAAGTGATTGAGGCCGAGGTCGAGGAAGAGCTGAACCGCATGGCCGACCACTACCGGTCAACGCCGGACGAGATCCGTGAATCGCTTAAGAAACAGGGCGGCGAGGATACGATACGCAACAATCTCCGAACGCGTAAGGCGATCGAGGCTTTGGTTGCAAAAGCAAAGGTGACCGATGGTAAATGGAAGGAGCCGTCGACAGAGGCCGAAACGGAACCGGAAACGGGCGAACAAAAGCCCGTGAAAGCAAAGCCGAAACCGGCCGAAGCGAAGGAACCGAAAAAGCGATCGGCCAAGACCAAATCTTAGGTCCGGATGGAGCCCTTCCGCTGATCGTGAACGCTAAGCTTAGGACTGATTTTGAAGTTATTTCTTTTTTTCGGGTCTTGCAATTTTCGGTTTGAGTTTGCAGGAAGGGAAGCGACGGCGGTCCGAACCGCCATGACGGGCATGGGGCCGCTTGCATTCAGGTTCGAATCGTGTAAAATCGAAAGCCTGTTCCGAGGCAATAGCCTCAAACCCAACGTGTTATAACCGCCCGATTCACCTTTTACTTGAACCATTGAAATTTCAGAGAGAACACATATGGCATTAGTACCAATGGTGGTCGAACAAACCTCGCGCGGCGAGCGAGCGTTCGATATCTATTCGCGGCTCCTAAAGGACAGCATCATTTTCATCGGCACGCCGATCGACGACATGATCGCAAATCTGCTCGTGGCGCAGCTTCTGTTTCTCGAGGCCGAGGACCCGGAGCGCGACATTAACCTGTATATAAACAGCCCGGGCGGTTCGATAACGGCCGGGATGGCCATCTATGACACGATGCAGTTCATCAAAAACGATGTGACAACGATCTGCGTCGGGCAATGCGCATCGATGGGTGCCTTGCTGTTGACGGCCGGTACGAAAGGAAAGCGCTTCGCTTTGCCGCACTCGCGGATCCTGATCCATCAGCCCTCGGGCGGGGCCAGCGGCCAGGCGACCGACGTGCGGATCATGGCTGAAGAGATCCTGCGAATGCGTGAAATGACCTCGCGCATCATCGCCGACCATACCGGACAGTCGTTTGACCAGGTAGAAAAAGATGTAGAGCGCGACCGCATCCTAAACCCGAAACAGGCGAAGGAATACGGTTTGATCGACGAAGTGATCGAACACAGGGAGAAATAAAACTGGAGAGCGGACGGCTCGTCCGCGTCCATGCGTCGCGGACGAGCCGTCCGCGGTCCGCCGATATTATGGCAAATTTCAGGCGACCGGAAGAATTACTGTGCTGTTCATTTTGCGGCAAGTCTCAGAACGACGTCCGAAAGCTCATTGCGGGCCCGGGCGTGTATGTTTGTAACGAATGCATAGACATCTGCAACGAGATCATCAACGATGATGAGCAGACCGAATCCGCCGGCGCAAGGACCGCAATTCCCAAACCGCAGGAGATCAAGAATTTTCTTGACGAGTATGTGATCGGCCAGGACGACTCAAAGAAGCGCCTTTCGGTGGCGGTTTATCAGCATTACAAGCGGCTCGAATTGTCAAAACGGCGCTCCGACGTTGAGCTGCAAAAGTCGAATATTCTGCTGATCGGCCCGACCGGAACCGGTAAAACGCTGCTTGCACAAACGCTGGCACGTGTACTGAGCGTACCGTTCTGCATTGTGGACGCGACCAGTCTGACCGAGGCCGGGTACGTTGGCGAGGATGTTGAGAATATCCTCCTGCGGCTTCTTCAATCGGCCGGGAACGATGTGGAAAAGGCCCAGCACGGGATCATTTACATCGACGAGATCGACAAGATCTGCCGCAAGGACGACAACCCATCGATCACGCGTGACGTTTCCGGCGAAGGCGTTCAGCAAGCGCTGCTGAAAATTCTTGAAGGAACGGTCGCCAATATCCCGACAGGCGGCGGACGCAAGCATCCGCAGCAGGATTTTATCCAGCTCGACACCACGAACATCCTGTTCGTTTGCGGCGGGGCATTCATCGGCCTTGAAAAAGTGGTCGAAAAGCGTTTCCGCAACAAGTCGCTCGGCTTCCAGGCCGACGTCAAATCAAGCCGCGAACGACAGCACGAGGCGCTCGCAAAACTCGAGCCCGAGGACCTGATCCACTACGGCCTCATTCCCGAATTCGTCGGCCGCCTGCCTGTCATCGGCACACTCACCGAACTCGACGAGGCTGCGCTGATCAAGATCCTCACGGAGCCTAAGAACGCGCTCGTCCGTCAGTATCAGCGCAAGTTCGAGTTTGACAACATCGGCTTGAAATTTACCGAGGAAGCCCTTACCGCCATTGCCCAACAGGCCCACAAGCGAAAGGTCGGGGCCCGCGGCCTGATGATGATCATGGAAGAGATCCTGCTCGAATCAATGTATGTCCTACCCTCGGAGCAGAAGGTAAAGGAACTCCTGATAACCAGGGAAATGGTCGAGCGAAAGGCCCCGGTGTTCGATGTCATCGGCCCTCGGATGGAAGAAGCCGCCTGAAGAGCAGTTCCGCATCCAACAGCCGATCCCGCAATCAAATCCCGCCGGTGCAGAGCATCACTAAGCCGTCATTTCGTCCAAGCCCAGTTGCTTTTGTTATGCCATCGAACCACTAGCTGAAGAGGCAGTATCGAAACTCGAAGACGACGGTGTTTATCTGATTTTTACGAATTGCCTCCGGCTTCAGCCGGAGGTCAGCTATTCCATAGCTAACGGCTTTAGCCGAACACGATTCTTAGTGTTGAATCTGCGTGCAAAGTATGATACGCTATCGTAGCGGTGCAACTCGGCACACTTTGATCTTTGAAAACCGTCGGAAGTGTCCTGAACTTGTGGTGTTGGTATCTGCGACCCGCGTCTTGAATTGGCGCTAGCTTTAGCTTAGTCGGGCTGATCGTTCCCCAGAGGCTTTGTTGTCCCTCTAAGAGGATGTCTGAAAATCGGTTGATCGGCTCCGTAGGAGCCAAATGTCTATAGAGCAAAGACGTAGTTCTTTTGATCCAAGCCCCGTTAGGAGCGGCATAATCCTAATAGATACCGGAGATGCCGCTCCTTGTATCTTGACAATTGAACGCTTAGCAATTAACAAGGACGCTTGTTGATTGTTGGGAAAGATGAGTCTGTGCTGCTCCTTTTGGACGGGTGAGCCTGTTCCGTAGAAGAGACCTCTTT
>JBFWPK010000018.1:0-93375 GCA_050250045.1 Pyrinomonadaceae bacterium
GCATGTCGAGGCTATCGGCGATTAGTCCCATCGAGCCGGAAATAAACCCGGTAGTCATTTCAATCGCAAAGAAGCCAAAGTTGATCGCCAGCACGATCCATAACAATTTCCGCTGGCTTCGTCGGTCCTCGTCAAATGGGATATCGTCGACTTCCTCGGTCTTCATTGTTTTGCTATCAAGATCAAGCTCGCCTATCCGCAACTCGATCTGATCAGGCTGTCCGTCATGAAAAACCGTCAGCTGACGATTAGGAATGTCGAAATCGAGATGTCTGATCCCCGCCACTCCATCGAGCTTCACGCGCACCAAATTCTCCTCCGAGGGACAATCCATCCTGTTTATCTGGAAGACCGTTTTCTTCATACCTCGATTGCTGTTTTCAGTTCGCGAGCGGCACTTGTAAATACACGAATCGCAGAACGAAGAAAAAGCCCAACCAAACAGAGAGCTATAACGATGTCTGGCCAGCCCGACTGAGTGAACCACACAGCACCAGCGGCGAGGAAGACGGATATGTTCGATGCAATATCGTACGTGAGCACTCCCAAACGGAACTCATGTTTACATCGTCTTCGCGATGGCGGGTCAGAAGAAACAGACACACGGAATTTGCGACGAGCGAAAACAGGCTGACAACCCCCATGATCTCAAAAATAGGTAGGGTCGGAACGATCAGCTTATAGATGACCTGACCAAGAACGATCAGGGCCGCGAGTAATATCAATCCGCCCTTGAAAAACGCCACCTGAGCCTTCGCCCGAGACGCCTTGTAAACGACGTAGAGACTAAGCCCGTACGTCATAGCGTCGCCGAGGTTATCAAGGGAGTCGGACAGGAGCGCGCTAGACCCTGCGTAGATGCCGGCTCCGATCCCCGCCACAAACATTGAAATATTGATCGCGAGAACGATCTTAAGAGTCGAGCTCTGCCGTTCCCGTAACGCATCGATCGCATCATCTTTTTCACAACAATCGCCCATATCTTTCCCTCTTAATGGTCATCGCCCATCGCACCCTTTTCGAGTTGCGTCTTTAGCGTAAAGCTGCCCTTCGTCACGACCTTTTCGCCCAATTCTAATCCCTCGATCACCTTTGTGTAACCGTTGATGTCAGCCCCTGCTTCGATCTCCCGGACCTCAAAAGCCCCGGGCTCATCTTCGCGTGGAACAAAGACAATCGTCTTGTCGCCGGAGCGTTGGATCGCCGTCGATGGCACGACCAGCTCCTCGCCCGTCGTCTCGTTCGTTCCGGTGTAGAAGCCGACTTGGGCGAACATACCGGCGCGGAGCTTGCCTTGAGCGTTCGGCACCTCAAGACGGACCCGCCCGGTACGTGTCGTCTCGTCCAATTTGGGATCGATATAAGACACTCGACCGCTGACCGTTCCGATAGCGGGCGAAGTGATCTCCGCGATCGACCCGATACGCAAGCGTGCCATGTTTACCTCCGGTACATTTGCGATGACATAAACCGTGCCGAGATTCGAGATCGAAAAAACCGGAACTCCCGCCTCGATCCCGGCTCCTGCGTTGAATTTACGCTCGGTGATCGCACCTGACAGCGGAGCTCTTAGCGAAACGAGCGACGAATCCTCACGATGGTCATCGGGTTTTCCCGATTCGACCGGAACGCCCAGCGCCCGCAGTTCGTCCTCGATGTGCCGCAGATCCACCCGTGCGGTTTCGACCTCGGCTCTGGCCTCCTGAAGTTCCTTGTTAAGGGCTATGTTCGATTGGAAATCGTGATCAGCCTTTGCCGTTTTGTAAGCCGTCTCCGCGGCTATAAGGTCCTTGCCTGCCCCCGCACCGAGCTCAATCAGCCGTCTCGTCCGTTTCAAAGTCGCGTCGGCTTCGTCAAGTTTTGCTTTTGCCTGAAGCACCGCGACCCGGTTTTCAGTTCGCTGAACACGGGTGAGGTTTCTCTCGGCCAGTTCGTACTTCGTCTTGGCCTCATGCATTTTTCCGTGCATCTGCGCCAATTGGGGACTTGAGATAATCGCCAGGACAGCTCCTTTGTTTACGCTGTCACCGACACCGTAGAAAACCCTCTCTATCCGCCCTCCGACCAAAGGTGTCGCCATCTCCGTCGTCTCCGGATTCAATTCGACCGCACCCGTCACCATGAGCCTAGCGATCGCCGGCCTTTGCGTGACGGCTTCCGTCACAATACTGGCGGCCTCGAGCGTTTCGGGATCGAGTTTCACTTCGTTACCCTGCTCGTCGTCAGAATGCCCAGGCTCTTCTTTATGCACTTCGAGGGCAACCTTATCAGCAGTCGCCGAGCTTCTGCTTACTATCCACACGATTCCGATCAGCGCGATGAGACCTACGACCGCGACTGTGACTATCCACGGCAGGGCTGCATTGGCCTTTCGGGCCGTGGCTTCCCGCTCGGCCGATTCATGGCTGTCCGGATTGGATTCGAGACGAGCCGGTTCTGCCTCGTCGATGCGGCCGTGTTCAACTTGGTCTGTGAATTGGTTGTTAGACATCTTTCTTTTCCTCAGTTATCAAATGTGAGTCCGAGTGCGATAAATAGATCGGCCTGCGCGCGATATCGCTCCGTGAGTGTTTCGGTTAGGTCCCGGCTCGCCTCCAGGAGTTTGCGTTGTTCCGAGATCAGGTCGGTGATCTTTAATTCGCCGATCTCGTATACGCGGCGAATGGTCGCGATATTCTCACGGGCACGCGGTAGTACCGCAGAATCCAATATCGTGATCGCTCGCTTTGCGGCCTCGATACGTTGGAACGCCGTGACGATCTCGCTCTTGACGACCTGCTCGGCGAATGTCCGACGTTCCTGGGCCTGCCGGATCGCTATCTCCGCCTCGGCCGTTGCACCTTGCTTTCGGTCGAAGATCGGCAGTCCGATCGAGACGCCAAAGGCAAGTCTCCGGTCATTCTGGAAAAAAGGGCCGCGGGGATCGTCGATGCCGGCACGCCCCTGCGTGTAGCGCGAATAAGCTGTAAGATCTGGTTTGCTTTGAGAGCGGATCAGCCGCAAGCCCGCGCTTGCCAACTGCTCCTCCAGTTCGGCCAGGCGAATCTCCGGACGATTTCGCAGTCCTACAGAGACACTCGTTTCAAGCGTCGCCGGGAGAAGGGGCAACGATGCCGCGGAGAGCTCTTCACGGAGTCTGAAGGGTTGCTCGAATGGCACACCAGCATAGAACTTTAGCTTCGATATCGCCGCCTGGAGCTTGCCTTCGACGAGAAGCCGACGAGCTCTGAGCCGCTCGACCTCGGTTTGGAGAAGATTCAGCTCCAGCGGAGACGACTCGCCTTCGTTAACCCGAATTTGTACGAAGAGAACCGCTTCAGTGTCCAGGCCGAGCAACTCTTCGACTATTGAGAGTTCTTTCAGGGCAGCAAGAGCCTCGGCGTAGTTAACAAAGATCTGACCCGCTAATTCTCTTTGTCTGGCCGTTACTTCCGCCTCTCTCAGTGTTATCTCAGCTTGGGCCAGATCGATGCGACGTCGGCGCTGTCCATACACATCCAACGGGACTGATACGCCCACGCTCAGCTCGCGTTCGCCCGACGAGCCGACCAGACTCCCGGTTGACTGTTCTACCTCAAGAGTCGGATTCGGCCGCACCCCGGCTTGCCGTAGCCGCGCGCGAGCCTTGTCCACTTCAAGGCGGGCGATCTTTATGTCACCGTTGTTTCCGAACGCACGCTTTACGATCTCCGCAAGCGGAACGCCGTCATCCTGGCTGTGGTAATTTGCTAAAACCGAAACTACAAGCGGTTTAGGTTCGCTTGCCGTAGCCCGACTTCCATTCGGGCCAGTGTCGGCGGACGCAATCGCGCCCTGCGCGTGGACTGCGGCCGCGCCGAGGCCGACTAAGCTCAATGCGCAAAAGAAGCGCATCGGATACTTCAAAATCATTTGTATATTTCCTGATCAAATAACGCCTGAGGCGCCCGCTTCAGCTTCTGTAGAAGCACAAACAGCGGAATCCGCAGACCAATCGACAGATCCGGGTTCAGACACGTTGCCCGAAATCAGACCTATCTAAAAGCCAGATCGATCAGGAAAATTTTGGAGGCAGGTAAGGAGGGGGGAGCGAACTAGAAAAAGCGTTCGCATAACCGATAGTCATCGCTTCCGCCCGGAAAGCGGAGGGCTCAGTGCCTGTTACTACGCAGGGAATCGCCGCTGCATGACAAAGACATTCGTCGTTGCAGTAAGCAGATCCGTCGTCCGTACGACCGGCAGACTGTTCAATAGAAGCTTCTTCTGGGTCAGATGATTCCCGGAATTCAGAAACGACCGCCGTATCAGAGGAGGGTAGATTTGCTGCAACGGCCGAAGGTTCATCACAGAAAACGGGGCATAAAAGTTCAATCGCGACAAGGCAGATCCAAAAAGCGACAAATCGCTTTTTCACTACTCGTCTGCGGAGCGATCGAAAAATCCCGTTCATAAGTTCGTCAATTCGAAAGAGGAATCTTAGATTCCAATCTTAAACGGTAATCTTTCGGCTCTCTCGTTGTCAATTTCTTTCTGGCGGAACACAGGAGACGATCGCGAAAAGATTCCAACGTCCCGTGGCTTCTAGAAAAAAATATAAAACTTTTGCCGTACGACGATTTTGCATTTAATTTTCCTGAATCAGGACGAATCAATGCGAAACCGCTGGCGGAAGTCTGGCAGGTTATTCGGATCTAGTCCTTTGCGGTCGCTGTTAAATGGCGTCCCGAGGAGTGAGTTCAAAAACGTTAAGTTTATTCTGAGATTGATGTTCGTACTAAGGGTACGGTTATTCGCGTCTTTCTAAACTACCCCTTGCTTGTCTTTGGTTTATATTTATTGGTATATTCGTACTATGAGTACCGATACTCCGACTAAGATAAACCAGCTTCTCCGGTCACAACCGCCCGGCGTGGTGTTTCAGTCCCGCTGGCTAACAACGCAAGGCTACAGCCTCGACCTCCAACGAAAATATCGAACGGGAAGGTGGCTAGAGTCGATAGGTAGCGGTGCAATGATCCGGGCCGGTGATAGCGTTGGCTATGAAGGCGCCATCTACGCTCTACAAAAACAGACAAATATGTCAGTGCATCCGGGTGGGCGAACTGCTCTTGCCTTACTAGGAAAGGCCCACTATCTAGACCTCGAAACCCAACGAATAATAATATTTGGAACACAGGGCGAAGGTCTGCCGGCATGGTTTCGACATCATGACTGGGGCTCAAAAGTGGAATACTATCCGACGACGTTCCTGCCGCCTGAGTTGGGTCTGACCGGAATCGAACTAAAAACTTTCTCGATCAAAGTTTCGAGCGCAGCGCGCGCGCTCATGGAATGTCTTTATCTTGCGCCGGAAAAACAGGATCTGATGGAATGCTACGAGCTGATGGAGGGACTAAACAGTTTAAGGCCTGATCAAGTGCAGTCTCTGCTTGAGAAAAGCACATCAATAAAGGTTAACCGGCTGTTTCTCTACCTTGCCGATAAAGCCGGACACCGCTGGTTCAATCAATTGAAACCGGAGCTTGTAAACCTGGGAAGTGGCAAGCGAAGCATAGTTAAAAGTGGTATCTATATCGACAAGTACCAGATAACAGTACCGAAAGAATTGGGAAATGGAACAAGCATATAGACGACAAGTTTCACTTCTTTTAAGCGTACTACCAGAGGTTGCCAAGGAGGAAAGCCTGGCTCTGCACGGAGGCACCGCGATCAATCTTTTTGTGCGGGAGATGCCGAGGCTATCCGTGGATATCGATCTAACTTACATTCCAATTGAAGATCGACAAACATCGCTCGCAAACATTAAGGCCGCACTGCTGCGGATCAAAGGGAGCGTGGAACGAGTCGTAAAAAATGCAAGAGTAACCGATCGAACCGGATTCGGGAAGCTTTTGATCTCTTCGCAAGGCGTCATCATCAAGCTGGAAGTGAATCTTGTGAATCGCGGCTCAATTGTGCGCCCGGAACCCATTGTTTTATGCTCTAGGGCACAAGAGGAATTCGACTCATTTTGCGAGATCTCGGTAATGCCGATCGGACAGCTTTATGGCGGTAAACTTTGTGCTGCTCTCGATCGCCAGCATCCTCGAGATCTATTCGACGTGAAATATTTGCTCGAAAATGAAGGATTTTCCGACGATGTGAAAACGGGGCTTCTTCTCGCAATACTTTCCAGCGATAGGCCAATTCACGAGGTACTCAACCCAACGAAGCTAGATCAGAGAAATACGTTCGAAAATCACTTTGTTGGAATGGCAGTCGAAGAGTTCACATACGACGAATTTGAAGAGACTCGCAAGACACTAATCGAAACGGTCGATAAAGATCTCACGGATGAAGATCGCGAATTCATCCTTAGCGTAAAGAGATTAGCCCCTAGATGGGATATTTACGACTTCGAATCATTCCCGTCCGTGCAATGGAAAATGCAGAACTTGCGAAGACTCCACGAAACCAACTACGCAAAATACAACGAGCAGTTAGAGAAGCTTGAGAAGGTGCTAGGAAAGGGACAATAGAAAGTGCCTTCTACCAGACTTGGGGGTCGAGTCGCCCGAACAACACCGATCATCTAGTGTTTACTCAATCGCCCAGGATCAAAGATGAGCCTTTGATTCCGTGACCCGCGATACTCACTCGCCCGATCGGACACGCTTGCAACGAACGGCCCGTCAATGAGCAAGTCGATATGCGTCAATATGTAGTCAATACTAGGCGTCTTCCGCTGCATCAGTACTTCCATCGTATACCCGGAATAGACCGTTATATGGAAACCCCGAAGTTTCAGTCTCGATACAAGTTCGGCAACCTGACTCGGCTGGTCGAACGGCTCGCCGCCCAATATTGTCACCCCGTCGTGTTCAGCGCGATTCGCCACGATCTCGTCAACTATCGTGGAAATCGAAATCAACGTTCCGTTCTCCCGTTCATGTGTTTGCGGAACGAAACATCCTGGACAACGAATTGAACATCCACTGACTTGAACCACACTTCTTCGTCCGGGGCCGTCAACGGTTGAATGATGGTAAAGACGGTAAAGCCAAATAGAGAATTCGCCTGATTCAGTTTGCCTGGTTGAACTACATTGACGCGGGAGAACGGGCAAGTTTCTTCGCGAGTTTTCGGCCGGCTTCGCGCAGTTTAAATTCACTCGCGTCCCAAGGTCATCCGCAACATCGTAAACGGCTTGGTGCGAGGCCTGCGAGATCTCAACGGTAACTCGCCCGACATCAGGTTCCAGTAAGAAGACAATTTCGTTACTCATTTGATCCCACTTGCCGTTTTGTTTGGGCCTTTACATGAAACTCAGGCGTTCTTTGGTCCGTTGCGGGTGAGCCCAGTATCTGTTTTAGCTGCTGGGCATTCCTCTCGCACGCTGGCCCCTTAATACCGTTTATCTGGGTTTCGCATTTCCCGCTTTCGGTGTCGATGGTGAATTCGATTTCAGGCATATTCTCTCCTTAATGTCAGAATTTCACTCTGATCTTGATTGTCTTTCCGACTCGCTCTTTAATGAGGGTGCCGCCAAGTTTCTTGGCCATCTTCCGGGCCGCCGCTTCGTGATAGCTGTTTTGTAGTCTGATGACAAAGTCTTTTCCAAGACGATGTGCAAGATCCAAATCATCGATAATGGCTACATACCCATTAGCAGTTTTCTGGAAACCGATATCCCCTAAGAGCGATCGCCCAGCCACCTCACGTCGGCGGATCACGACGTCGGCTGTTTTGGGATCGCGTTTATCCCATCCTTCGAGAGGAATATCGGTCCCCACAGTGGGAGATGCGAACCCACACTCGGCCAAAGCTTCGAGGAGCAACTCGCGATTCGGGAATGACTGGGATTCAAAGGTCATGTATTTGCTCATTGAGATTCTCCGTTCTTAGAGTTCATAGATTCGATCGGTCCGGCTTCCGGCGAGGCCGGTATTCTCTGTCCGGGAACCAACGCCTTTGATATTGTTCCGGGCCCATTTGCGGATCTCTTCGATCTTCTCGCTCATCATCTGAGCCGTTGGTGTAATGTTCTCGGCGGCTTTAATGATGTCGCGGGTTTCGGCCTGCCGGTCGCCGTCGATGAAGGCTTCGAGGACTCCGTCCTTTACGGCACCTTCTATTTCGGCACCTGAAAAGTCCTTGCTCTTTTCTACAAGTTTCTCAAGATCGAAGTGTTCGGCATTGAGTGCTCTTTTGGTGAGATGAACCCGGAATATCTCCTTGCGGTCCTCGGTCTCGGGAAGATCGACAAAGTGTATATACGAGAATCTGCCGATCCTGAACTGCTCGGATTCGAGTTCACGGACGTCGTTGGCGGTAGCGAAGACAAGTACATCCTGGTTGTCCTGCATCCAGTTGAGGAGGTACGAGATCGTTCTCGCCGTTTCTCCTCCGTCCGTCTTGTTGGAAGATTTCATTCCTGAGACGGCCTTTTCGAACTCACTTATTCCAAGAAGGCCTTTGATCGTCCCGGCGATCGACAACGCCCGCTTTATCGACATCGCGGATGAGCCAATGACGCCTCCTCCCTCACCCATGATCGAACCGAAGTCCAGATCCAGCAGAGCCCGATTTGTAATGCTTGAAGCGACACGTTTACAGAGATCCTTTCCGCAACCGGGGAGACCGACAAGCAGTATTCCTTTACACGGTTCGACGTGACGGGCCTTTGCTCGGGGACTGAACGTATAAGCTGCCCGTTCGAGGATGGCTCGAAGGGATCTGTAGCCACCCAGATTGCTTGCCGGTTCGGGATGAACGTAGGTAAGCGAGCCACTGCCGCGGATGACATTCTTCTTTTCCTCGAGAATGACATTGATCGAGTCCTGATTGAGACCGTTGCAGCTGATAACTGCCTTAGCTACCACATTGCTGATCTCGACCGCCGTCAACCCCAGAAGAGACTGCTGCAGCGCATCCTGGGTTTCTTTGGTGAGGCTGATATCGAGACCGTTGGAACGCAGGTTCTCAAATTGAAGTTCTATCGAGTCTTCGATCTCGGATTCCTTCGGAAGCTCAAGATCTATCTGCGTGACTTCCTTTTCGAGTGTTTTTAGCTCTGGAAAGTTCGGTCCTACAAACAGAATGGTGGCTTTCGTGGATTTCAGCTTCCAGGCGATCTCACGAAGTCGTCGAACCAGTAAAGGGTCTTCCTGCCCATACGGCGAGATGTACGGTGCGTAGTCACACAGCAGAAAGATACCCGTCTTCTGCTCGCCTATAAATCCAAGAAGACTTTCGGGATCTTCCGTATCGCCGATCGTTTGAGGTGAGCCCAGTAGTCCTTCTTTCGGATCGACCACCCTTTGGAGGCCACTTGGGCGGCTCCAGAAATAGAGAGGCTTTTCCTTATGCCTGTCCTGAAAGACGAGATCGATCAACGCCTCTCGTACGCGGTCTTCTTCAAAGGTATTGATAGCGATAAGCGGATATCGGGCTCTGATCCTAATATCGAGCTCATGAAGAAACTTCCGGATGCTGTCAGCACCGGTCTCTAATTCAGACATTGTTTGTTTACTTGAAAGAGTTTATGAAACGGATTGTGTGACAAGACGCCCGTTGTGACCGTTTCGTCCATTGTTGCCGGTAGGTCTAGGTGCGTCGGTCATTCTTTCGACCTTCTGCATCTCTTCTCGTGATGCGATGCCGTTGTCGATCTTGAACCCTAGATTTGCTAAAGCCCTGCCAACAGCACTTGTTTCACCGTTTTCGATGTATGATGTTGTGTTCACATATCCCTGCCCCCGGATCTCGAACGCGTGTCCGGTAGAACTTGGTTCCACGTCATCTCGGTTCCGATACGCTCCAGCCTTTATACACACAAAGCCGCTGTCTTCGTTAAGTCTCAGGATCTCCGTAACGATCCGGCCGTCAGGATACTTCTCATAGAACTCCGCTATACGTGCATGAACCGGAATGTATTTGGTCAGGTCGAAGTTTGCCATTGTTGTATTGCGCCTCGTATGTCGCTGATCTAGAGTTCAAGTGCGGTTAGCCGGTCTTCATCCAACAGTCTCTTTGAATGGACCGATGTCATGCGAAGAAGATCGCTCAGAGCAGTTCGCATCTCTTCTGGCGAACGCTGCTTGGCTTCCCGGCCCGCAGCGGTCTGCAATTGTTCGAGCACGTTTTCGAGGGATGTGTCGCCCGTGAAGTTCATCAACTGGTACCATTCGCACATCTGGCGTGCGCGTTTAGCTAATGAACCCGACACAAACTTCGCATCCTTCATTCGTTCCGCCATTTCAGAAGCAGATTCAAAGATGTTCGCAGTTATCTGTGCAAAGCCTTCCTTGATCGGAGATACGGCCTCTTCTGCTTCACGCTGGGCGGCCTCGATCTTCATCTCCCGGATACGCTCTTTTACCTCTCGTTCTCTTCGGGTTTCCGCAGTCACCTCATCGACCTTAATTTCTTCGATACGGCGTTTTGCATCGATCTCAAGATCGATCTTCGTCTGCTCAGAATTGATACGACTCATTTCGAGTGCAAGAGATTTTGCGAGGTTTCGCTCGGCGATCATCTCCGACCCGAGAATGATCACCTTCGGCTTCATTGTTATGACGAGGCCATCGCGTATCATCTCGCGTGTCGGAACCATTCCGATGGCTTGTGCGGCGACCGCGTCTACGAACTCCTCTCTATCAAAAGCGTCATCACTGGTCGCCTCGAACCTGTCGGCAGAATCTCTAGCAAGTTGATAGAAACTGTCCTGAAGGATGGCGATGATCTCATCGTATTTCGATAGAACCTCATTCTTTGCGGCGGCGAGAGTTTCACAGGCCTGGAGATATGCTATTTCGAAGGATTCAAACGCGGTCCAGGGAATCCACTTGTACTCGCTCGTTCCCCAAACCGTCTCGCAAAGAGTGAACCTAAAGCCGAATTTGTTGAGAGCGTTGTGGGCCTGGGCCGCTCCTCGCATCAGGCGATTCCGATAGACATCAGGCAGTAGGCCTGCTCGCGGCGGGCTCACTCTGACGGCCGCGTTCTCAGGTAGCTGAACGCCGAGAGTTTTCCATTCCAGTTGCCGGACGAGACTACCAAACCCTCGACAATCGATGTTCATGAAGATGCCTTCGCTCTCCAATGTCGATAGATCGAATGGAAGAGATTCAACCTCTTCAGCACCTATACCCAACTCCGTCGCAGCTCGGTCTTTTCTGGTTTCCAGCCGAGCCAGTGCTTCCCGGGCGATTCCACTTGGCCCTTCAACATTCGAAGCACCGGAATGTTGGTGCGAGGATGCGTCCTCCTGCCGCGTGCTGCCAAAGACGTTTCGAAGCACCGAAGATGTTAACGATGGCAACACCTGCGTGCCCGTGATTTCGGTAGATGTTCGAGTTTCCATTCGCATCCTATCCGCCGCTCAATTTTCAGAAAAGCCGTATTGTTTTAGACACTCTGATAATGGCCTCGGGACGTGATCTACCTCACGTCGGACCCTGAGCCCGTTGATGTCAACGGTTTCCAATTCACTGAGACAAAAATATCCCCATTCGCGCTCAAGCCCGACGACATAGCCAAAGAAGCAAAAATCGTCTACATATGCATCGCCTTCTGTCACGAACCAAATCCATCCGCTCAGTGGAAATTGGAACACGGCATATACCGTCGGATTCTTGTTCCCCTCTTGGTCACTGATCCGTGGCAGGACACTTTCAATCTCTTTTGGTAATAGTTCCGACATTATTTTTGACCTACAAGATGCGCTGAACGCTAGATAGGGCTGCCGAAGTGCAATAGGCGGATCTTGTAGTACCGCTCTCCAGATCGAAATAGACCGCAAATCGCTTGAGGGTACGTGTCAAAAGCATCGACGAGAGCATCTCCGCCATTTCGACCGCCACTCGCTGATTCACGTTTAGACCCTGCTCACCGAGACGAACGCGCTCAGGACACGACGCCTCGCTCTTGGCTTCAGTTTCTTCTGATTGAAGGAGATCGGGATGTTGAAGTGACGGTGCTGGTAGTGCTCGGCAGATACTAGTTCCCGCGAAGTATTGCTCCACCTTAAGACGCTTTGTCGTCGAACCGAGCAGCACTTGGCCTGATATCTTCCCGTTCCCGCCGTCTATCCACCATACCCTCGAAGCATCCCCGTAACTCCGATACTCATCAAGTGCCCGATGCATCTCTCGCCGAGCCATGTGATTATCGACGCAGCCGACGATGATCGTCAGACTCCGATAGTCACTAGTCGAGCTCTTAAGATGTTTCTCGGCATCGAACTTCTCGCACGAGAAACTTGTTTCTATTCCCCAGGCGGTAGAAACTCGTTCCGCAAGCGTCTGTGCCTTGTATCGTCCGACCTCAGCAAAGCAGAAATTGCTGCGCGGAATGTTTCCGTTTTCTACAAGGTCAGGGTCAACGATCAGCATTTCCGCCGATTTGTTTTGCTGCTGCTTTAGTTCGTAGATAAGCCGGGTAATTGCAGGAACTACAAAAGAGCCAGTGCCTCCGGCACCGACAACGATGAACCGTAGGGCGTTGTATTCGACAGGCATTACAACCGCGGCTTGCGAGAAGCAAAGATCGATTTCCATTACAACATCATCTGAAGCAGAGCCTCGACCTCATTCAGATCGACAACACTTCTTGGAAGGTTTCCGATCCAGGAAAATGGAATTGGGATAAGGTGATCGTAGATCCCGCAACGGAATCTTACTTTGGGTTTATCATGGACATCCACGATGATCCCGAAGATACGGAACTTGCCTGATTCATCCCGGTCATCAGCGCTACTGAACTGATAAGCGCCGCGCGGGTGCGTGTGAACTTCTATACACGCTTCTGAGTATTCAGGAGTTCTGTCATCTGCGATAGTTGATGCCCATGTCCGATCGCGTCCCGACGTACACCACTGCCAAGACTCACTCCCTCGGTCCCAGTTGATCAGGTAAAGCTCTTCCTTGAAATCGTCCTTTGAGTTATGGATCGTTGCGTGAAGACATATCTCGTCCCAGATGCGGCCCGGGATTCTGGGCTTATGCCATTTGATCCCGACGAAGGCTTCCGGCAGTCCTTTAATCTCTCTGTAGACGAGCGGCACTGAAACCGTGAATTCATCTCGACGAGCTTTTAGCACAACGCCGTTTCCGGCTAAAACATATTCATAGAGGATCGCTTCAACCGGATCGAACCTTTCCCTTGCGATACGGTGTCCGATGAAAGGTGTTGACGACGCAAACTGAACCGCATTCAAACCAGACAATAGCTGTTCCATATAATTTAGAAACGCGAGTCGTACCTTCGCTGTTCAACGATCGTTTCCCATGCGTCTTCGACCGTAGTGGTTGATAGGATCAGTTCAGACTTCGGAAACTTTTTCACTTTGTCAGCCGCCAGTTTCCAAAGTAGATCGCGAATGTCTTGCGGCTCGGAATGGCACCGCTCGCCCGTGTGGTCCGCGTTGAACGGAGTATCGAAGATCAGTTTCCAAACGTCAGACAGAGTAGACGGGTGGGTCTCAGGAACTTCATTTTTCCCGAAGCATATCTTGCCCGAACCAATATTTGGCAAGGGTGCAACTGCAAGGTTGGTATTCGCCGTTATCTGCGTCGTTGCTGCTGCCCAGAGGTGATATTCGTTTCCCTTGCCCAGCAGAATAAGTGCCGGCATCGGAACCGCCAATTCGACAACGCCCTTGTCTGTGAAGACGACGGTGATCCTTCGAATCGCGGCCGGTTCATAAGAGAGGATCGCGTTGCCTTCCGGAGCCTCTCGGTATCGCAACACTCGCTTGCCCAACCATCCCGTATCTGTGTGAACCCTTCGAAAGGCTCTCGCAACTTGGTCACTCGAAAGAGCTTTCAGAGAGACCGACGACTCCTTGAGATCGGCAAACAAATACTGTCCCGGAAGAAAATAGAGGGCGGCCGATGCATCCGGAGGCACCTGAGAGTAGTTATTCATAGCTGGCCTGCTCTAGGGATTGATCTTTCCTGTGTTCCAGAACGAGATAAGCTCAACCAGGAATTTCTGAGCATCCTCTTCGATCCTTTCGTCCAGATTTTCGAGATTTCGAAAGGACTGATCCGCTGCCTTGTATGTCTCTGTCAGCCAATCGATGGTCTCTTTGTTCCATTCGAAGAACTCGGGATACTGACAATGCGTTACGTCAAGCCAGGGATTGCCGGTAGAGTGATCGACCAGCCTTATCAAATCGCTATAAGGCTTTGATTGAGCATTCTGTTTTTCTTGCCAAACTCTAGCGTGGGGAGAGGCTTTGATAGCGGGAAATACTTTTCTTTCAATGCCGTACTTTTCTGAAAAGAATGTCCAGATCTCATCATCTTCTGCAAAATAGAAGATGAGTCCTGCAAGGTAGCTCACTCCCAGCCCTGAAAAATCAACTTCTTCGCAACACAGGTCGAAGTTCATTGGCGGGATCGCGAACCTGTCGAGTTCAAGATCCGGGTCATCATGCCAGTACTCCAGTAACGGAAAACGCTGGTCGTTCACCAGCTGAAAGAACTCGTTGGAGCGTTCGCTGTATGCCTTGAAATGTCCCGCTTTATATAGGCTTGTTGTAGATCGTTTCCATTCCTTCGGAAACATGTCCATGTAGAGGTGGTATTTGGTTTGCTCCGACACCACTCTCGAGACGGTCTCGCAGGCGAACGCGGCGTTATGACTTCTAGCCTTGAATCGCAGATATTCGAGTGAGCGAATCAAGCGGTCACCGAAGCACGACCTGTGTTTTCGATCTTGCCCTGCGACCGCGCGTCCCGTCATAAATCCTCGATTTCTCAGAACCCGATCGGAACGTAATCTACCGCTGACGCCGGAGTCTTCAGAAATGCCTTGCGGTGGAATTCGATAGCCTCAATCTCCTGAGTGCCGATCCCTAAGACTTTTTCCGCTTCAGCAACTTCATTGACGGTCAAGAGTTTTTCGGCATCCTGTCGCATCAGCCTCTCTGCCAAAATGATTGCCGGATTGATCCGCTCGTCTTCAGCCAGTAAGAGATCCAACGGCGAATCATCGCCCCGCATATCCTTTGTGCTGCGCTCGCTTGACGATGGTGACACTCAACTTTCCATCCTTTACTTCCCGCGTGATGTTCGCATTCTCTATCGAAGCAAAATGCGGCTGAAGGACGACCCTTAGCGTCTTGTCGTCTTGTGCGAGCGACGCGTCCAACTCAAACGTCTGGCCTTCGATCTTAATGGTCGCCTTAGGATCGGTTACAGGGGTCTCCGCACCGGAAGCTTCCGTCGAAGCCGCATCGGCGCTATTCGTTGTGCCCGCCTGATTCTCGGCAGGTGGAGTATTTGTTTCGTTTGCCATGATTTTTAAGAAGCGAACAGATTCCGCTGATCTTTCGGTTGTTCTTGACTTGCCGGGCTTGCAGTTGGGGTACTGTCGGTGTCCGTCGTCGATGTCATCCCACCGGCAATCGTGTTCTTAGCGGTTGGCTTGGAGGTACGCTTTTTTGTTGGGGGCTTTTCCTTCAGCAGTTTTTCCGCTGCTAGTCCGGGAAGAGCATTTCTGTATTGATCAAGGGCATCTGATAGTTGGGCAGACAAATCCGATCGACCACTTTCATCGGTGATATTTGAAAAGAGAATTTGCGGAGCGAAGTTATGCGAACGGACGCTTAGAACGCAGTCGCGAACTCCGTCGGCTTCAGGCAGCAGTTGAATGACCGCAGTGACTGTACATGAGTCGAAATTATATGGCTCCTGTTCATGTAGGATGACCGGCTCTACCGACTGCTCGCCAACAATAGATTCTACTTCTCCTTGAGTACCGGAACTCGCCTCGGAAAGCTGGTTCGGCTTCTCGTCCTCGACAAGCGAATCAATATCGATTCCACCGTCATCGGCTCTCGTTTCGGAGTCAGCCGCTGCAACGGATTCTCCGACCTCGCCCCTTGCTTCCATCGGTGTGCGATAGTTCCGTTCTTCGCTCTGGTCGCCGTCCAAATCTACGACATTACTTGTTCCGGCTGAACTCAATATTGACGCGATCTCATCTTCACATTCGGGGATACATTCGTTCGCATAGGACGACCGCTCCTCGGCCGGGTCTTCGGAATCGACAACACCGAGAAACTCATCTTGCTGTGCAGGTAACTCCCTCGATTCAACCTCAATCTGAGTTACCGGCGATACTTCTGTATCGGAAGTAATGAACTTATCTCCTGAAGGCATCGGTGGAGCATTGGTAACGGATGGGAGCTTGGGAGACTCACGTTCGATCTCTCGCAACCTTTCCAAGAATTTGCTCAGAAAGATGTTTCTGACCGTGACCTCTTCGTGGGAACGAGTCATGTATTGCGCTCCATTCCAAAGTTCCATTCCGATCTGTTGATTTGATTGGCCGCTGCTCTGGAATCCATCGTTCCGTGATACTTCCTCAGCCAGCGTACGAGCCGTAAAGATCAGTTGTTCGATCTTTTCCCGATTATCAAGAGGAATGAACGAACCGCCATTAAGAATTTCCATGTCTCTCTATCTCCACAGTCTATCGACCGCCTGTTTATTCCCGCCCTTACAACGCAATCAAAAATGAAAAGGTCCGCGACGATTCGCGAACCCCTAGGATTGAGTATTGGTTACATCAGGCGGCTGCCGCAAAAGTAGCGGGTGGATCTGGGGGAGCCACAAACCGTTCTTGATTCTTCTTGAGAATTCGGGAGATAGTTGAATGCGTGGTATTTATCGATCGCGCTGCACGGCGGAGGTTTCCGTTTGAACGCTCAAGGGCGTGTTCGACGAACATTGCGGCGGCCTTGATGTAAACGCTATCAAGATCGTCGGTCTCCGGGTCAAGTATCACAGTAAGACAATTTTGGCTCTCTTCAGCAGTTGGCTCTGGCACGACCAAAGTTTTGGCTTCATTGCTTACTAGCCGATTGACAACCTGAAGAGTGATCGCCTTTCCATCTATAGATTCCACTGCAAGACGCGTTGCGAAATTCCGAAGCTCGCGATAGTTACCTTTCCATTCAAGATCCTCGATAGCAGCAAGTGCGGCCTTTTCGACCTGAAACGGAAGCTCAAGACCGATCGTTCCTCGTTCGGTTTCCAACTGATCGAGAAATGTCTCAACGATCCGTTCTTTTTGATAGCGAAGAGGCAGAGTTTCAAGTTGAAGAATGTTCAAGCGGTCAAAGAGATCCGCTCGAAAGGCACCATTGCCCACCATCAACTGCAGATCCTTTGAAGTAGCAGCAATTATCCTGACGTCTATTTCCCGCTCCCGATTGCCGCCGACGCGACGAATCCGTTTTTCTTCGACGGCCTTTAGGAGTTTCGCCTGGAGGCTCAATGACAGCTCTCCGATCTCATCCAAAAAGAGTGTTCCGCCGTCAGCCGTTTCGAATAGTCCGGATTTCACAGCATTCGCTCCCGTGAACGCCCCTTTCTCGTATCCGAAAAGCTCCGATTCGAGAAGTTCAGCTGTAAAGCTCGCGCAGTTTATACTGACGAACTCCCTCCGAGATCGCGAACTCATCTGATGGAGGCGCTTGGCGAGAGTTGTCTTTCCTGTGCCTCTCTCACCCGTTATGAGTACATAATGCGGAACTCTCGCGTATAGAACTACTTTTTCGTCCAAGCTTGACGTTTCCTTGAAAGGTCTACCATCCGTGTATTTTTCAGCCATAAGGTCATTGTCTCCGTACATACTTGGATTTGCAGAGCTTTATAGACTGCTAAACCGGGTTTCCGTGCACGAAAACCCCGATTCACCCGATTCGATATTTCAGCCTGCATAAGTAAAAACCCTCAAAAACGGGAGAGGTTACGTTTTGATCGCAAATATTTTTCGTGACTGAGAACCGTTATGGCGCGAACAATTCATTTATCAGGGCGCTTCGTTCTAATCCGACAAAACTTTTTTCGCTTGATCTAGCGAGGCAGCGTAGCGAATCCAGATCAGGTTCAATGAGCCACTCCGGCAGAGTGACAGGTTCTTTTTTGGTAAGTTCGTCAGAACCGATATTGAGTTCAGGGAGAAAGGAAATGCTTGTCGATTCCGGTGGATACAAGGACAGTACCCGTTCTAGAGCGAGCCATGGTGACTCCTCCGGCAAGAAAAATCTTTGCCGGCCATGCTGCACGATATTAACGAGTCCCATTCCTCGAAGCTCTCTGATCTGCTCGAAAGTGGATGGGCATACCTCAGTGAGCAACTGTCCCTGAAACCGCGACGATCGCACCGTGACATCTCCGATCAGGTTGACGCTGTTCTTCTCGAAATCTACGACTCGCAAAACTTCATTTGTTGTTGTAGGAATACTGGCTCGAAGGCCAAAGTGCTGTCGAATATCTTTGAGCCATTCTTCCGAAATCTTTACTCCTACGAGTCTGGTTCCATCATCCGTTGTGGTTCGAACGATATTCAGAGCATCATGGCTTAGAGTTTTCAAATACTTCCATATCGGTAGCAATGCACCGCTAAGGATATGCACGGTCCTGTTCTCAAATGCGGGTATCTTGTTCTCCTCTCTGACCCACCAGTCTTCAGCTTTGATCTTGGGGACGATCCGATATCGCTGATTTAACTCGTTCTCTCGTAGGTAGGCAACATTGCGCCCTACCGGCTTTGTGATCGAGAACATCTGATATCGTTCACCCGTCTCCGGATCGGTATGGGATAAGGTTCTTCTCACCGCTATGAACGAACCGTCTCGTCGGTCCTGAAAGAACTGGTGGATCTCGCTGGCTGCCATGTCCCGATACCTGGCCGGTGTCGTTGCGACTCTGAGTTCGAGCTTGTAATAGACAGTCCTTGCTCCAGTCAGAGGATCTGAGTTAAGAATTTGCGCCGATCCCGAAATAAAGACGGACATTGCCTTCAGGTCTTCCATCCCGTCATCGAGTTTTCCTTTCTGTTTTAAATACTCGACGGTCTCAAGGAACGTGGCGTAGAAGTGATCGAATAGTGCATTCTGTCGGTCGACTTCCAACGAAAGAAGCCTGTTCAGGAATCGCGGGATATTTGTCTTCTCGCTGTCGGGGATCTGCTCGTCTCCATCTACCGTCTTCACGAGCCCCATGTCTCTAAGTGCTTGCTTTGGATCGTCGATCCCTTCGATCTCTCGTCCTCGCATAATGCCGGTCAGTACGACACTCAACGCCGAACGCCCTTCTCGAGATTCAAGATTATACTTATCAAGGTTGCCGGCCTTTTCGGCTCGGCGATCACCCTTTGTAAGGGCTCCCATATTTCCAAGTCTCCTGGCGATGGTTGAGGAGAATCTTTTCTCACCACCGAGTTCAGTGAAAACGAGCAGATAGACAGGCGGCGCCACTTGGCCGGTTCGATGCGTGCGCCCGAAGTCCTGGATCTGTTTATCGGCTGACCATTTTAGTTCAGCAGCAATATGCAGACGTCTCTGCTGATTCCCGACGCTTTTACCCGCGTGAAGGCTGTCTCCCGTCGATGCCACTTCCGACATGATGGCGATCCTCTTGTCGCCTTTCTGAAAAGCATTCTTCTCGTGGAGGTTGATGAGCCTCGATGGAACACCTGCAAGTTGCCGTGGTCTATATTCCAGCGTCCCGCTTGCCGTCCGGACAAGACGTTTCTTACGGCCGGTCATCTCGGCGATATTCTCAACCCCGAAGTAGTTCACGAGTTGATCAAGCGGATGCTCGGGAACCTCAAGGATTGATAGCTTATCGAGAAGTTCGGTTCGCAGTTGCAAAGCGGCTCTGCTCTCAACCTGATCGCCATTCGCATCGACAAGAGGAATGTGCTCAATTGTTCCGCTGTAAGCATTTGTTCTCTCCTGAAAACATGCGGTGGGGAAGCAATTCGCCACAAGTCGCGTAAGGGTTTCTCTCGGACTGAAATCCAGACTGTCAATGGCCTCTTCCTGGTCTGCGGCTCGCTCGATCTGTTTCTTGGTCTGGCTCTCGCCTGTACCCGTGATCGACACAACAACCGATTCCTTTCTACCGAGGGCACCTTCTATCTCGCGGATAAGGGTCGGAACTTTGAAGGCAGTGATGAGATTTCGAAAACATCTCTGATGTTCGGCCCAAAACTGATTGACGGCGCTGCTTCGGGTGGCTTTGCCAGAATTGGTTAGATCCAGCGCTCGATGGATATTCCGAAAGACTTCCTGCCAGCCCTGGGCCATATTGTCATACATCATCCGCTGGGAAGGAGTGAGTTTATGGATGACCTCTCGAAACTCTACCGACAGGCCGGATTCCGGATCGGTTCCCATGCTCAGATTGCCGCATAGGTATCGTCCCATCGCCTTAAGGTCCCGGCATACCATCTCCAAAGCACCGACGCCGCCGGACTCGATCTCTTCGGCAAACTGCTCGAATCCTATTGGAAAGTTGGTTCCTTCTCCCCACAGACCAAGCCGCGACATATAAGCGAGGTGCCTCACCTCACCCGCCGAAGTCGCAGAGGAATACACCACCCTCACATCCGGAAACCTTTCAGGATTCTGGATCTCAAGTACCGCAGCCCCTGTTTGAGTCGATTTCCCTCGGTCATCGGCAAATGCGTATTTGGCTTTGTGCCCCTCGTCGAAGATCACGATTCCGTCGGGACCTAGCCAGCGAGTGATCTGATCGATCCTTTTGTTGCCTTTTTTCGATCTGGCTATTAGCGAGCGATACGTGCAAAAAACAATACCGTCTTGAATATCTATCGCTTGGTCGGTCGGAAAGTCGTTTATCAGTTTGATCGGTGGCGTTAGTCCAAGTCTTTTGAACTCGTCAGAAACGGCTTCGATCAGATCAGCCTTTACTGAAAACCAGACCGCTCGTCTTCTTCCTTGAAACCAGTTATCCAGAACTATTCCGGCGAGAGTCGCTGTCTTACCCGTTCCGGTTCCGTCGCCGATGCTTATTCCTGCCCGCGCTCCATCCGCAAGACGCTGCTCATGCGCCTGCCCTGCGTAGATGATCCGCTCCATTTGCATCGCCGAGAGGTTCCCGGTTTCAGAGAGATATTTTGGCAGTCGCGGGCGATAACGGATCGGCGGTGGTTCGACATTAGCAAGTCCGGGCGGTTCAACGATGACGCCCGGGTGCGGCGAACCACCCAAGACATATCGCGGAGAATAGATCTGAATTTCCGGCTCGCTCTTTGGATCTTCATCCGCAGGCATCGTTTCGCGCGAAGCAATCAAAGGCGCGCGGAGTCCTTCCGAACTCTGTTCTTGGATTGAGTACATTTATTTTATTTCGGATCAAGAGCGGATACTTAGTGCCAGTGATTGCTCGAAAGCGTGCTCGACAGATAGAGCCACCATATGATGAAAGCTCGCGATTTCAACGGCTGAAGGTGAAATTGGTTTCGTTCCAATGATGAGTGTCGTCGCAACGCTTGTCCCGTTGCAGTAAAATTCTCGTCCCGGCAGTTCGATCGAAGCCTTCACTTGGATCTCGGGATGTAGATAGTCCCAGAATCGCTGGCCCTGCCGAGAAGTCGGTGAGCCATTCTCGCCGAGAATAACGGCGAACCGTCCGCCCTTTCTAAGGCGTCGCAAGGCAGAGTCGATATGGTGGAAGCCATATTCGATGCTGTTTCGTCGAACCCGTCCCCCGCTTGAGGAGAACGGTGGATTGGCGAGAACCACATCGGGAATTAAATGCGCCGGCAACAGATCGTCAATGAACTCTCCATCAAAATCGTACGGCTCGAATGCCAAAGTCCCGGCTAGCTCCTTCCGCCTCGGGTCGATCTCGTTGGCTATCACACGTGCTCCAGCCGCGTCTGCCCATACAGCGAGACTTCCGGTTCCGCAGGACGGTTCAAGAATGGCCTCATCGCCCCGAATGTTTAGCAGATATGCTGCTAGATATGCGATCGCGGCAGGCGTGGAAAACTGTTGATAAGTGATCTGCGTCTCACTTCGCCACGTCTGCGTGGGAAGCCGCTTCTGCATTGGTCGAAGGATGGTCGAAACTGCCCGAACCGGGTCTGTTCTGATCAGCAACTCACTTCCATACTTCTTCTGAATGAGTGAGTTCAGTGCAGTCTCAGCAATTTCATGGAAGATATGTGAATCGACAGTGGACTCAAATACTTCGTATTCTTTGCAGATTTCAATGAGTTTCCTATTTGAGATCGAGAGTTCACCGTCAGCGATTTCGGCGACTCGTTCGATGAGGCCTGTAAGTGGATGTGGAGAAAGACTTTGCTCGGACATGACGCAAACTGCCAGCCGCTAATTTTCTATAGAGATTCCTGTGAGTTGATGGCTTGCCGCCTCAAGGCAGTCCGGCTCTAGAAATCTCATCCATTCGGAAACATCGAGATTCTTTATTGAAGCTCCCGCGATCAACGCATCGTCGATACCTTTGAAGCGTCTATCCCAAGTAATTAGTCTGGTAGGGTAGTCGTGAGACAAGAACTGCTGCTCTCTAGTCCGTAGAGCGATGAGTGACCCAACGGCCCTTGCGACGTGCGGGTTCGTAAAGCAGTCGGCATCGAAGGCAATTTCCAAAATCTTCTTCCGAGCAGTCTTGATGATCTCCAGATGGGACGTAGCGACACCGCTGTTTCCCAGGACATAGCGATCAGGCAGAAAAGTTTGGACAGTAGCAGCCTTTAATGCGCCTTCGGTAACCAAAACTTTCTCGATCGTTTTTCCTTTGAAACCAATTGCACCTTCATGGTGGAGAGGAGTCCCTGGACCGCATCCGTCTCGTTGTCGAATTGACGAAAGCCATAGATACTTTCCTGACGTGTTTGGGGATTGCCGCAGAATCCGGATCTGGCAAGCCTGAATTAAACCGTTCGGATCATAAAAGGGTATCAATAGTAGCTCGTCAAGGGAGTCAAAGTCGTTGCCCAGTCGCAACCCGCCGTTCGAATCTCGCCAGAATCCTGGCACACCCTTTAATGCAATAGCATCGTCTTTTACAAATGACTCAGTCAGTGATCGAACCAGTCGGTGCCGCTCGAAAGCCGCTTTTGGAAATAGACCGTAGCGGCTCAACTCTCGAATTCGAACGCTGGTCAATTGGTCGCCAACACTTGAGTCATTGCTTTCAGATAATGGCGAAAGCTGGATAAGTTTTTGATAGATCTTATTTCTGAGATCGATCGGTGCTATCGGAGTTTGTTTTTCACGGTAGGGCCGTTTTGCGGAAGGAGTAGACGTTAAACTCATGGTTTCTTGGACCCGGGAGTAATAGACTCCCCAGCCATTGCGACTAAACCTATCTGCATTTACGGAAGAGCGGGCGCAAAAAGAAATATTTCGATCGACGGTTGTACTACACCAATCCGGTTTGCCGCAAATTCGACATGGACTTTTTCTTGATACTCGTCGGTACCCTGTCATTGTGAATTCGGTTTCCTGCCTCTTTTCCGCCGCTTTTTTGCATTCTGAAAGAAAAATGTGGATTGGGGTAATGTGCCATTTTCTGTACACTTTTCACCGCATCCTTAAAATGATGAATTGACAGCGGGCAGCAAAGGTCAAAAGCACGAGGTCTTCACGCTGGCCCAGCCACAGAATGCGAGCCGACGCGAACCCGTATGGCAAAGTATGCTGTGATCTGAATATGCCTCTGAGAACCGGTTGTTTGAATCTTGCGGAAACTTTCAGCGCACCTTGGACGCGAGTGTCACACGAATCGTCAACCAGCGACTTTGTACATGTCAGTCCACTTTGGTGACTCCGGACCACTCACCTCTCGGGCAATTTTTTAACTTTGCATGGGGCGCAGTGTTGATCTCTCAACCTCATAACATTGACGGGTTTCGACGTAACTCGAGCAATTTTGGCCAACCTAGTCCTCAATCGATCGTCGTGATGCGGTAAAACATCGACGAAATCATCGTCGCTCTCCGTTCTGACTTGGAAAGTTCCTTTTTCCGTTTTACCTTAAGAGAAAACTTGGGTAGACTCTCTTTTCTCTTAAGGGAAAATCGAAATTTGATGGAGAAGGCAAAGCAGGAACAATTTGGAACGCAGATAAGGGAAGCGATCGGGCGGTTGAACGCGCAGTTGGCGGAGAGTGATCCGGTTGCCGATCCGGTGTCGCCGGACAGTTCTATCGGGCGACTGTCGCGGGTGGATGCGATGCAGCAGCAGGAAATGAGGCTCGCGATCGCACGGAATCGCCGCACGGAATTAGCCCGGCTGGAAACCGCGTTGAAGCTGATAGACGCGGGCGAATATGGAACCTGTCAGGGATGCGGCGAAGATATCCCCGATAAAAGGCTCGAGGCCGTTCCCGACGCCCGGATGTGCGTTCCGTGTATCTCTTCGGCAACTTCGAAACTCCACAAGCAGCTCTTTTGAAGCTCACCGGTAAGTAATAGATCTATAAATGATAGAGATCAATATCAGAAAGCTTTCCGAAGCCAAAGGATTGAAGAACGCGCACCAACTGCAGCTTGCGGCCGATCTTTCGCCCGCGGCGGCCGTTCGCCTTTGGAAGGGAGAAGTGGAAAAGATAAGTATGGAAACGCTGGGACGCCTGTGCACCGCCCTCGAATGTCAGCCCGGAGATCTGTTTGTCTTCGTTTCAGATCCGACCGACGCTCCGCATTGAACACACCCCGCAGCAGTCTATAAAAGTTGACCAAATAATAATTCACGGCTCGAATCATCGTCTGGCCGCGGCACATTTCTGCCGGAAAGAAGCATAGAAACAAGTTAAAGAAATGGTTTTTTTAGATCGGATAAAGAACAAGGATTACAACCTCAAGAACGAGATACTTTCTGGCCTCACGGTTGCTCTCGCACTGGTCCCGGAAGCGGTCGCCTTTTCAATAATCGCCGGCGTAAGTCCGCTGATCGGGCTTTACTCGGCATTCATTATCGGCCTTATCACGGCGATCTTCGGTGGACGGCCGGGAATGATCTCGGGTGCCACGGGAGCGATCGCGGTTGTCGTGGTCGCACTTGTCGCGATCCACGGCGTTGAGTATCTATTTGCGGCGGTCGTCCTGATGGGCGCGATCCAGTTAACGATCGGCGCTCTTCGGCTTGGGAAGTTCATAAGGCTGGTGCCGCACGCGGTCATGTTCGGTTTCGTTAACGGACTCGCCATCGTGATCTTTATGTCGCAGCTCGCGCAGTTTAAGTCAGTCGGCGACGGTGGAATTGAACATTGGATCAGCGGAACACCACTCGTGATAATGCTCGGCGGAGTTTTGGTGACGATGGCGATCATCCATTTTCTTCCAAAGCTTACAAAAGCCGTTCCATCCTCGCTCGTCGCGATCCTCTTCGTTTCGCTGATCGTCATTTTTTTCGGCATACCGACGAGAACCGTAGGCGATATCGCGTCGATAGGCGGCGGGCTGCCGGAATTTCACTTGCCGATGGTGCCGATAAACTATGAGACGCTGGCGATCATCTTTCCTTACTCTTTGATAATGGCGCTGGTCGGGTTGATCGAAAGTTTGCTGACGCTGAACGTTATCGACGAGATGACCGAGACACGCGGACGCGGGAATCAGGAAAGCCTGGCTCAGGGAGCGGCAAACATCGTCTGCGGATTCTTCGGCGGAATGGGCGGCTGTGCAATGATCGGCCAAAGCATAATCAACGTCAGTTCGGGCGGACGCAACCGCATCTCGGGCATTGTCGCGGCAGTCGGTTTGCTCGTCTTTGTTCTCTTTGGGTCTTCGCTGATTGAACAAGTCCCAATGGCGGCTCTCGTCGGACTTATGTTTATGGTCGCGATCGGAACGTTCGAGTGGGCGAGCTTGAAAATCTTTCGTAAAGTTCCCGCCACCGACGTTCTTGTGATGATCATCGTTGCGGGAATAACGGTCGTCTTTCACAACCTCGCCGTCGCCGTGATCGCGGGTGTCCTGATCTCGACGCTTGCATACGCTTGGGAGAATGCCATACGCATCCGGGCACGCAAATCTGTTGACGACGAAGGCGTGAAGCATTACGAGATCTACGGCCCGCTGTTTTTCGGCTCGGTCACCTCATTCGCCGAGAAATTTGACGTCCTAAACGATCCGGATGAGGTCGTGATCGACTTTGCGGATTCGCGAGTGGCCGATCATTCCGCTATCGAAGCCCTGCACAAGATAACGGAACGCTATGCAAAGCTTGGCAAGACCGTCCACTTGAAACACCTAAGCGAAGATTGTCGAATTCTCCTCGATAACGCCTCTGCGATCATTGATGTGAACCATTGGGAAGATCCGAACTACAAACTGGTTTCTGATACATTGGGCTGAGCTAATGGATTCGAATGACCTTGCCTGCGGCTCCGTCCGGGTTTTAGGCCGAGGTCATATCGCGACGAAGCATTCCCCGAATAGAAGATTCTCACGCGTGCTCGAACCGAAATTTCGTGCTTATTTCGGCACATAAATGTTTTGACCGCGTGGGCTATGTCAGGAATACCGGGGACGCCATGATGTCAAACCGACAAACTCTCGCAATTTCACCCTCGCTGTCGCGGCGGCGGTGCCCAGCACGGGAGTTTCGGCTATTGGTACTGCAAGGTTGATCCGTCTCATAGTTTCCTTTCACCGCAAGAAGCGATGGACTTTACCGTAAGACTTCCGTCGTTTCGGCTTCGCTAACAAGAACAATCCACCGGCTCGCGGCGTTCCCGGTTTCAAAGTCCCGCAGAGTTCAATGGGCTGTCGATCAGCCAAGACCCCTCGTTTTCGATTTTCGATTTAGTTTTCCGGTAGAGAAGTACTCCACGAAGGGTAGCCGCTACAGCCATGAGAATGAACAGCCATCCACAAAGATCGAAAATCAAATAGGAATCTAACAGCTTCATGAATCCAACGGCGGTGATCAGCAGGCCAATCGACGCCCGAATGTGGGACATCAACGTTGAAGAGTTGGCCAATTCGGTTCTAAGGACAGCTAAGTGAAATGTTGCGGCATCGCCCTTTTCCGGCATAATTCCTCTCAGTTGATATCGGCGAATGCGCACAAGAAAGATTGTGATCCGCGTGACATCTTAGGAAATAAACGCCGCGGGGTGCGTTTTATTCCTGGCAAACTCGTTCCAGATGGAATTATTCCGCGCCTCGCAGATATTTAGGATCATATGGGAATACACAAAATGACGTTCGAGAATGAAGGCGGCGAGCTTCTCTCTGCTTTGCTCGAACTTCCGATCGATCGAAGTCCACACAGCTTTGCCGTGTTCGCTCACTGCTTCACTTGTACCAAAAACCTTACGGCCGTCAGGTATATTAGCTCGGCACTAGCGTCAGCCGGTTTTGGCGTCCTTAGTTTCGACTTCACCGGCCTGGGTGAGAGCGAGGGCGACTTTGCCGACGAGAACTTCTCCACCTCCGTATCAGATCTGATCTCAGCCGCCGAGTTTCTAAAACAAAACTATCAAGCTCCGTCGATCGTCATCGGTCACTCACTCGGCGGGGCGGCCGCTTTGCTTGCGGGAAGCCGGTTGGATTCTGTAAAAGCTGTGATAACGATCGGCTCGCCGTCGTCGCCGACACACGTCCGACAACTTCTTCAGGAAGACATGAGCACGCTCATTGAAGCGGGTCAGGCAGAGGTCTCGATCGGCGGTCGCCCTTTTCTGATAAAAAGACAGTTTGTCGAAGATCTGGAAAAGCACAATTTGCTGGAGACCGTAAGAAAGTCCCGAAAGGCATATCTATTTTTCCACTCCCCACAAGACCGGATAGTTGGTATCGAAAATTCCGCTGAGCTTTACAAGGCTGCGCTTCATCCCAAGAGTTTCATTTCGCTCGATGGCGCCGACCATCTGTTGTCCGACAAGAAGGATGCGCGCTACGTCGGCGACACGATCGCTTCATGGGCCTCACGATATATCGAGATTCCATCCGAGAAGGAGATCAAGACCTCGAACGACGTCGCGGCGCACCTGGGAAGCGTTGAGAAATTCACAACACACATCAAGGCTGGGCGTCATCGCTTTACCGCTGATGAGCCTGAAAGTTTCGGTGGCAACGATTTCGGGCCGTCGCCATACGGACTGGTCGCATCTGGCTTGGCCGCCTGTACTGCTATGACTTTGAGACTGTACGCCGATCGAAAGCAGTGGGACCTGCGCGAGATCACCGTTCATATCTCGCACGAGAAAACGCACATCGAGGATTGCCTGAATTGCGAATCGAAGAACGGAAAGATAGACCAATTCACCCGCGAGTTGGAACTCGTCGGCGACTTGGACGAGGACCAAAAGCGACGGTTAGTTGAGATCGCTGACAAATGCCCTGTACACAAAACATTAGAAAGCAATGTAGTAGTAAAGACGCTATTGAGAAATTAGGTTTCGCGCTATCTGCCGGTCATATCTACCAGAACCAAGCACCTTCTCCGCGCGGAATAACTTCGGCCGGAATCGTTATCATAAATCATGACCTTCGAAGCGTTACAGAACTGGTTCTTGAGCCTTGGCAGTGATTACGGCGTAAACCCTGTTATATTCGGTGCGATCTACGTTGGAGCGATCCCCTTCTTTTCGGCATCTATCGCCTGGATCATTCGAAACTATAGTAAGGGACGGTCGATAGTGCTTCCGTCGATCTCGGCCTTGTTCTTCTTTATTTCGGCCTACCTTTACTTATTGGTAGCGGGAAAGAATGTTCCGTTGTGGGTGTATGGTGTGGTAGTGCTTCTAATCGCTATCGGAGCCTATTCGACTATTGGTAAGATCAGGCGAAAGATCAAACACCCGGAGCCGGGCGGGGAGATTGAAGCTAGTACTCCCTAGAAAAAGCGATCAAAGAGCAATTAGATTATGAAGTCCCAAACTTATGACCTGATCGTCATCGGCGGCGGTTCAGCCGGTCTGGTCGCGGCTGGTGGCGCGGCAATTCTGGGTGCAAGAGTCGCGCTTGTGGAGAAGAATCTGCTCGGCGGCGACTGCCTCTACACGGGCTGCATCCCCTCGAAGGCGTTGATCCGGTCCGCCCGGTTTGCTCAGCAGACCCGACACGCGGAGAAATTCGGTTTTCAGGCGATGGACCCAAGATTCTTGGGAGATTCGTTTGCATCGATCACGAAGCGAGTTCGAGGGGTAATCGAGACCATCGAACACCACGATTCACCGGAAATATTTGAAGGCATGGGCGTCGAAGTCGTGTTCGGAACGCCTAGATTCCTGAATCCAACCGAGATCGAGGTGTCGTTGAAGAACGACGGCGGCAGCCGTGTCATGAAGGCAAAGCGTTTCTGCATTTCGACCGGTTCGCGTCCATCGATACCGCCGATCGAAGGATTGGAGGAGGCCGGCTTCGTAACCAACGAGCAGATCTTCGAACTTACCGAATTGCCGAAGCGCATGATCGTGCTGGGGGCCGGAGCGATCGGAATGGAGCTCGGTCAGGCATTCGCAAGGCTCGGATCGATGGTCACTATAGTTGAAATGTCAGATCGTGTCCTGGCCGTTGAGGATGAAGAGGTTTCGACTCTGATGGAAGAGGTTCTTCGAAACGAAGAAATTGAGATTCTTACAAATACCAAAGCCGTTGGTGCCCGAAAAACGGCAAGCGGCACAAAGATTGTCACCGCGCGATCGGAGAACGGAGAAACTCTCGAGATCGAGGCCGAAGAGATCCTCGTAGCGGTCGGCCGGAAGCCAAACACCGAAGGATTAGATCTCAAAAAGGCAGGCGTCGAGTTCGATGAAAAGCGGATCGCGACGAACGATCATCTGCAGACCTCCCAGAAACACATATTCGCGTCGGGTGACGTGACCGGACATTTCCAGTTCACGCATATGGCGGACTATGAAGCGCAGATCGTTATTCAGAATGCGTTTGTCCCCTTTTTATTCAGGAAGAAAACCGACTTCCGTGTCGTGCCGTGGGCGACCTTTACCGAACCCGAGATCGCACGCGTCGGGATGATCGAGTCAGAAGCCCGGACAAAGTTTTCCGATCACGTGAAAACTTACAAAATCTCGTTTGCGGATAATGACAGGGCCCAAGCGGAAGGCTCGACAACGGGCTTCGCTAAGATCGTTACGCACAAAAAGCGGATCATTGGTGCAACCCTTGTCGGCGAGCATGCCGGTGAACTGATCCATGAATTTGTCTGGGCCGTGAAGCGGCGAATGAAAGTCACCGATCTAAACAAGGTGATCCGTGTATACCCGACTCTCGCAAAGATCACTCAGGCGGTAAGTACCGAGGCAACCCTTGAAACGCTGCGGTCGCCTTTTGTTCAGAAGTGGTTTAACCGCTACCTGAAGTTCTGGCGGTGAACGACCAACCGGTATCAGAAATGCATAGAAACAATCCGGCAATAATAGTGATGGCGAAGGCTCCGCGGCCCGCCGATGTAAAGACCCGTCTTCGGCCAGTATTGTCAGATCTGGATTGTGCCGAACTATCGAAATGCTTTCTTCTGGATGCGGTCGCAAAGGCAAGCCAAATGTCGGTGACAGTCATTGTCGCATTTACCCCGACTGGCTCGGGAGACCAGATAGAGGAACTGCTTTCGGAACGGTTCACCTATATCGCCCAGAGAGGCGACGACCTCGGCGAGCGGCTCGAATCGGCGATCTCAGATGCTCAAAACCAGGGATTCGGGCCGATCGTTGTCATCGGTACCGACAGTCCGACGGTGCCGGCGAACTACTTGGATTTAGCACTGGACTATCTTTTGGCGAAAGAAAATGGCATTGTGATCGGTCCTAGCGAAGATGGCGGCTACTATCTTATCGGCGTGTCGACCTATCACGAGCAGCTTTTTCGTCGCATCTCGTGGAGCACCGATCGCGTTTTCGAACAGACCATTGCCAACGCGAAAAGGATTTCGGGAATGTCGATCTCTCAATTGCCGAGTTGGTACGACATTGACGAGCCGGACGATCTTTTCAGGCTCAGAGAAGAAATGGAAAGCGATGAGAGGGCGCGAGCTAACGCCCCCGCGACCTTTCGATGGCTAGCCGCGAATACGCCTGGTTGGACGACGCAATCCAACGCATCCGGGATGCGAGCGAGTTCGCATCAGCGGACTGACGAGAGACATGGATGACAAGCTATTCTGAATCGATGACAAAGGTAAGCGAAGTCCCACAGGCGCTAAGGATGTCGTTCCTTCTCCATTTTGCGATCGACATGATCGTAGCGCTCCCATTGTTTTTTGCTCCTCGTCAGGTGCTTTCGTTATTCGGTTGGACAACGATTGATCCCTTCGCCGCACGACTAGTCGCCGCAGCCCTTTTCGCTATTGGTATCGAGTCGTTCCTCGCTCGCGATGCTTCGGCGGCAACCTTCAAGGGAATGCTCCGCCTCAAGCTTGTTTGGTCGGGTTTTGCCACCTTAGGTCTCGCTTGGTCAATCATCGAGGGAGGCCTGAGATACCCTTGGATCGGGTGGCTTCTCGCTGGGGTTTTCGGTGCCTTTCACATTCTCTGGTGGTATTGGTTTATTCGCCTTAAAAAGGTCCACGGTTCCGCTTCCTAAGCCGAAATAGGGCTTGCGGCATTGCTTAACACCGCTTTTAGGCGAAGGCCTTTGGGATGTTTTCGGAATGTATAGGATAATTTTTTTGCCAAAGCGATAAGGATAAACCCTCACCTCTTGGAGGCTCTGAAATATCACCCGGCGTCGGGAAACCGGAATGAACGGCCGACTTTCGAAACTGCGCGAATAATCAGAAACATGTTACCGAATCATTTGAAATGACTTCCGGTGAATCTTTTTATCATCAGAACCGTGAGCAGAATGCTGTGTGTAAATCCGATCGACATATGGACCCAAAATCTTCCGCCTTCGATCAGGGCATTTAATCCCTGATATGCCCAAAAGGTCGGGGAAACCGCGAAGACGAAAGAAATTGAGATCGGAAGATAAAACGCGAGGATCGGCATCACAAGAGGCAGGTTGAACAATTTCTGCCATGTCATTGCTTCGATTTTATTTTTAGCGAGCATGGCTACGAACAATGTCATTATTGGCGCAACAAGCCCGGCGAGCAACGAATAAATAAGCGCGGGAATAACTGGCAGCCCATAAAAGGGTTCTACGAGAAGAAGCAAAAAGGTCGACAGCGCAGCCAGGCCGAACGGCGGGATCAGGCGAAACACCACAAACCAGAATTGGGAGACGGGCAAGACCCCATAAACCTTTGCAACACTGGTGTCTTTTTCATCAACGAGGACCATCGAATAGATAAAGCCGAAAGCAGTCGAGCCCTGCATAGTCGCGAGCATCAGTATCACGGATATGTAGTCCTGTAAGATCCCGTAAATACCGGCAATGTACGGCACTGCATACCGGATTATGACCAGCGTCATTAGCGGAAGAGCGAGGAATATTTTTAACGAATTGTCGCGAAAAACCAACCTGAAATCATTGATGGCGACTCTGATCAGTTTGTCCATAAAGTTTAGGAACGAACGATTTTGTTGCCAAAGATGCGGTAAACGGCCCAGTAGATCAGGGGCGTCCAGGCGGCGATCGATACCCAGCCGTAGATCACTTCTCCCCAGTCCGGCACTTCCCGATACGAATTGACCATCAGATTCAAGCCGCCCTGCACCGGGAATAATTTCAGAAAGCTCAAGTCTGTCAATTCAAAATAATTAAGCAAAGGCAGGCTCATAAAGATCAGGAGCGGAATGGAGCGAAGCATGAAGTGCAGGATCTCAGTTGTGTAGCTGACAACAAAGATTCCCATCAGACAAAACAGAATGCCTGTTGAGAAGGCGCCTGCGAGAAAAAGAGGTAAGTTGATCGATGCTCCTTTCGCCACCAGGATCATCGCCAGGGCCCCCAGGGAAATGATCGTCGAGAGAGCCGCGATCCGCGACGCCAAATAGAAATGCAAATTGAGAGGAGTCACGAAAATTGCCGGAAGAACCTGCTGGTCTTTCTCCAGCATTATCGAAATCCCGATAAAGACAAAACCGATCACAGCCGGATCGTTATAGATCAAAAGGGTGATGAACTTTTCCACGTCGGCAAAGTCTTTGATCAGGTAGATCAATAGAACGTAGAGCGCGACTATCCCCATGATCATCGTCAAGAGATTATTCCTGTGAAAGATCAGAAACTGCCACTTTATCTGGTTTAGAAGCTGGATCATTCCGATAATTTAGTGCCGGTAGCTTTGATGAATACTTCTTCGAGGGTTGCTTCCTGCGTGTTCATCCTCAAGATTTCGTCATGGGCGATAAAAGCTGAAAAGCTGGGGTTATCCCCGAGATTCTTCAAATCAAATTCCGCGGATCGGCCGTCTTGCAGTTCCACTTTAACGATCGGTCTTCCATGCTCTTTCTTCAACAGCGAAGGCTTCTCCGTCACGCGGATCTCGCCATCGGCTATAAACGAAACGCGGTCGCACAACTCATCCGCGGTTGTCATATCGTGCGTCGTGACGAAGATTGTTTTGCCGTCGCCCTTCAGCTTTATGATGTGCTTTTTAACCTTTTGCGCGTTTACCGGATCTAGCCCGGCGGTCGGCTCGTCAAGAAAAATAATGTCCGGGTTATGCATGATCGCGCGGATGAAGTTCAGCCGCATTTTCATACCCTTGGAAAATTCAGATACTTTTTTATCGGCATCCGGCGTAAGTCCGAATATCTCAAACAGCACATCGAAGTTTTGCAAGCTCCCCGCCGGGTAAAATGAGGAGAACAACTGTAGATTTTCTTTCGCGGTGAGCTTGAGATAATGGTTGGGAAGTTCAAAACCCACACCGATTTTTTCAAAATACTCTCTTCCCCAATCCTTCAGATGTCTATCCTCGATCAGGATCTCGCCTGTGAAATCATTGAGTATTTTGTAAAGAATTTTTTGGGTCGTGCTTTTGCCGGCACCTGAAGGCCCCAGAAACCCAAAGATCTCGCCTCGCCCAATCTCGAAATTTAGGTCTTTCAATACATCTTCTTTAGATTTCGGATATTTATATGAAAGATTTCGTACTTTGATCATTATTCTTCACGAATCGAACTTTCAGCCTTCCTGGTCGGATTCCCGTTAAGATGCTAATCAAGGATTTTGAACGAAGCGGTCTGATCGCCCCTCCCCCTTGTCGCCGAGCAATGATTTGATTCGACCACTACGGTGTTCATGAGGGTCGAAGATGGATGGGCTCAGTAGGATGATATACCTTTGCGAGACGGTCGGGGCTTACACCCAGCCAATAGAGACACTGGAAGGATATCCAACGAATAAAAACTGGTAAAAACGGCCGCCCCTCAAATCGCCGTGATGAAGTGATCAGTTCGGGCTGCAGATGGACCAGACGTCCTTCCTTTTTCAATCGGCCGATCAGATCGAGGTCCTCGAAAAGCGGGAGCGGCTTGAATCCTCCAATTCGAACGTAAGCTTCGCGGCGTACGAATATTCCCGAGTCACCGTAGATCAAGCCGAGCCTTCGGATCTGAGGATAGAACCACGTCATGAAACTCGCAGCTCGACCGTCACCATCGAATCGAAGAGCGAAATTACCGGCGACCACCGTTTTATCCTGGAATGCTCGTCGAATTTCCACCAAGGCGCCAACGGGGGCAATCGAGTCGGCGTGAAGGAACCATAGAACGTCACCTGTCGCGATGTCGGCTCCAGCACGCAGCTGTCTGCCGCGTCCTTTAGGAGTCTGGACGACGGTAGCACCGAGATCACGCGCGATCTCGGCGGTCCCGTCAATGCTTCCGCCGTCGGCAACAATGATCTCAACCGACTCTTCAATTGATCGAAGGGCCGCGAGAGTCTCGCCAATTTCCGCGGCCTCATTGAGGGCGGGAATGATCACGGAAAAATCAATGCCCATCGCTATCCTCACCGGCGCGTAGTTTCCAGTTCGGCCGCTGTTCTCTAAACGGCATCACGATCAGCTTGCCGACGGTTATCTCCTCTGCCCGCCGGTAGGCGGGCACGCCGATATTGACGCCGGAATGATCGGAGATACCGCGAAACGTTCCGTGAATGCGGTCCCAGATCGATAATCCACTTGACCAGTTGGAATCCGTTTCTGCCTTCACGACCGAGTGATGGATGCCGTGCATCCGCGGCGTCACGAAAACCGCGTTCAGTTTGCGCTCCAGTCTCTCCGGCATTTCCACGTTTGAATGGTGAAATATCACGGACGGCAACAGCAGCACGTACCACATGCTTAGAGACGCCGGAGAGACACCGATAACAACGATCTGAGCCGCTCGCCATGCGACCGATATGGCTATTTCACCGAAATGAAATCGAAGGGCGGTCGTCGAATCAAGATCGAGATCCGCATGATGCACCACATGAAAACGCCATAGTGCCGGAATGCGATGCGTGAGGTAGTGCCAAAGATAAAGTGTGTAGTCGAGCAGGACGACAGCTGCGAGTTGCTCGAAACACTTTGGTAGGCGGACCAGTTTGAGAAGACCGAAGTTTCGTTTCTCGACGAGCATCGCGGCCTTATTGGCGACCGGCCGTTCGACGAGGTAACCCGCCGCGGCCGCCGTGCCGGCCAGCGCGAGATTGCGCCCAAGTCTAACGTTTTTCGATTCAATCGCAGACCGCAATGGCCGTCGCCGCTCGAGAACGAATAGGGCGCCAAACGCACCAACCGCCAGCGGTACTGCAAGTTTTCCGATGATCCGGCCGATGCTCATATAATATTCTTCAAAGACAGAATGACTCAATTTTAGCCGGTTGAAGTTCCGGTCGTATAGATGATCGAACTTTCGTCAGAGCAAATTGACGCGCTGCGGGTGAAGAGCTCGAATCGCTATGGCTCCGAGACCGGTACTTATTCTTCATCCATCGGAGCCTTGAGTCACCGTAGCGCAGCGTAGACCTGATGCGGCCTCCCGTGGGTCGTGAAGATGAGCATAAAAGAGTCCGTTCATTCCGGATCCGCTGAGAGTTCCCGCAAAGCTTGCGGCTCGAGCTGCTCTGTCTGTTTCGCCGGTGATACCGCCGAATTCTCTAAAAGACCCGTTGTTCTTTCGGTAATGCTCGGTACGTACTCTACACTGCGCTCCGGCGGCAGATATTGGATCGGATGTGATTGGCCTAAGCTGTTCGCTTGCAAGATTGGACTTGGGTGAACCCTTCGGCCCATGAAAGGCGAAAGGTACGGATAGGCGATAAGAAACATTCCCCCAATAGAAACCAGTGCCCCAACGACGGTAACCAAATCGTCGTACATGAGCTTCTTGCCGATGACGCCAGCCGTCACACCAATAAACATTATGATAAATCCCCAGAGCATCAACCGGCGCGCTCTTTCGTCTCCATCCATTACGACGGTTGCGGGCCGCCCTTCGAATTCGGTCTGGCTGGCATGCGCAACAAGAGGCTGTGTGATCATCCCCAGGCTTTCACCGCAGGAGCGACAAAACCTTTGCTGTGGTAGTATTTGCATTCCGCAACTTCGACAATTCATTTTGGACCTCAACATGTCAGGTATAGACGTCATGTTTACGATTACGTCTAACCTAAAGTTCTCCATCGCCAGTAGAGCTTAACTATTTTTCAACTCCATAACCCAACAATCATCCCGTCAGCCGCCATTTCCATACACCTGATCCATGTCCACACCGTTCCGGACGACTAAGCAGCGACCGAACCGCCGCACGACGATCCCGATCCCGCCGTGCAGCCGAAGCAGTGATCGGCCGTGACAATCCTCCGCTCCGCAAGCTTCTCAATATCGAAATCGAATATCGTCTGCGGCAAGCCGGATTCAACCGGCAGATCCAGCATCTGATTGAAATCGCAATCGTAGAGCCTTCCGGTCCAATCAACGCTGATCAAGTTACGGCACATCAATCCCGACAAAGTCGATGGATTAAAAGCGTTCACGAGTCTATTCATGTACGCATCTTCATTTCGCGAGCGGCGAAGCCAATCGAGAAACCTGGCGATCGGCATATTCGTTATCGTAAAAAGACTATTGAATGAGATACCGTGGCGGGCCTTCAACTCTCGTTTGAAGTCGGCCTCGATCGAACTTTGTGGTGGCGGCAGATACGCGCCGACAGGGTTATAGACAAGGTTCAGGACCAGGTTGTCGTCTATCCCGTACCCGGCGTCGTTCAATCTTTTTAACCCCTCGATCGATTTGTCGAAAACACCCGATCCGCGTTGTGCGTCGGTCTCCTGCTGCAGGAAATAGGGCAGTGAACAGATCACTTCCACTTCGTTACCAGCAAAAAACTCGGGCAGATCGCTCTGGCCGTTTTCGAACATGACCGTCAGATTGTGACGGACAAGGATCCTGGTGTTGACCTTTCTCGCCTCGTCGACCAAATAGCGAAACGATGGGTTAAGCTCCGGGGCTCCTCCGGTGATGTCTAGTACCGGGATCCGAAATTCCCGCAAAGCCCGCAACACCGCGTCGATCGTTTCACGGCTCATTATCTCCTTTCGTTTCGGCGAAGCATCGACATGGCAATGCTTGCATGCCTGATTGCAGAGTTTACCTACATTGATCTGAAGGGTGTCGACCGCGTATGAGCGGAGCTGAGCGCCGCTCAATTTTTCCTCGAAACTCACCGTGGAGCGCGGCAAAGCAGGTCGGCCATTTCGGGTTACTTGTACGGCGGCAGTGTCCATTTTTACATCGATATCTTGTCATGAGCATTGTGAGCCTGGATACCATGTATCAGGCTCGCTCCGCCGCGAATCGCCGAGGCAAGGTGGATCGCCTCGGTCATCTGCTCCATATTCGAACCATTCTCCATACAGGAATTCGTAAAAGCATCGATGCAGTAAGGGCATTGAACGGTTACTGCAACGGCTAACCCTATCAAAGCTTTTTCGCGCTTCGAGATCGCGCCGTCCTCCTGAGTGGCCTGGTACCAAGCCATGAACTTCTCGAACAATTCGGGTCTATATTTTCCGATATCGCCGAAACGGGGCAGATCTTCTTCGTCGTAATAGTGCGTTTTATCCATATCTCTCTGTTCTCAACTACGAAGCAACCAATAAGTGGTCCCGGCAAAAACAGCAGCCAGCGGCATCGTTATCACCCACGAAAGAAGGATACCAGAGACCACCCGCCAATCGGCCTTACCCGTGATCAAGCCGATCCCGAAAAGAGACCCCACTGAAACGTGAGTTGTCGAAACCGGCGAACCTAGAATGCTTGCGACGATCACCAGAGCACCCGTAGCCAGGTTTGCGGAAAATGCTTGTCCGGAATTCATCGAAGTGATCCGAAAACTCATCGTCTCAGCGACTTTTCGAGCATTCAGGATGCCGCCCGCCGCCATTGCGACTGCAACGCAGAGCCACCCGTAGCTTAGGTTCACAACCTGGGCGGTCAGAAGAAGTGCGACAATTTTCGGGGTGTCATTCAAACCTCGTGCAAAGCTCACCACGCCTGCGCTCATGAAATGCCCGGCATCAACGACTCTCTGTAAGGAGAAGCCCAGGAACCTGCCTTCGTATCTTTCAATACATATGGCTTCGTCGTCGACCGAAAGTGAAACGTTTGCGCCCCGATTAAGCATTGCCGCGCTTCCGTCGGGCTTTATCAATGGCACAAACGTAGTTCCAACACAGACGCAGGTTTCTTTGGAAATACCGGTTCTCTGCCTCAGGAAAGTCGCTCCAAGATAAGCCGCCGATCCGAATCCGATGGCCAAGAGCGGGCTGACCAGAAGTGGAAGCAAGAATCCAGTCTGCAAAGCGGCGAAGTCGACGGTGCTCCCGACCGCCGAAAGCCCTGTGCCGAGAATCGCTCCGGTCAAACTGTGCGTGGTCGAGATCGGGAAACCCGTAAGCGTTGCAATCATGATGGTGGTCCCGGCCCCGAAAGCAACGGCAAGCAAAAACTCCTGGGTTCCTGCCAGTTCGTTCGGTACGATCCCCTTCCCCGAAAACTTTGCAAGCAACGCCGTAGCCAGGAAGAAGGAGCTTAGTGAGCCGAGGAGAGTTGTCGCGGTCGCCCAGCCAAGTGCGGACTTGTAGTCCGCTGTGCGGCTTCCCAGAAGCGACGCGACCCCCTTGAAGTTGTCGTTCGCTCCGTTTGAGTACGAAACGAAACATACGGCAAGGAATATAAAGAATTCGATCACAGAATTTTTCTAGCAGCAGTCCGATCCCGGACCGCAGACAGGCGCCGATACATCTGTGGCGTCGTAGTCCATTCCTTTTGTCTCCCGGGGATGCCGTTTAACGTTCCTCCGGCAATCGAATTCGGTCGCGTTATTAAGTTCAATTTCCTTTCGAGGCTCAACGGAAATAATGTCTTGCTTGTATGGCTCACGGTTGTATATTTGGAAGGTCTTGTCGCATACGGCCATCCGCGAGCCGCGTTCCAGCACGTGACCGTCGTCATCAACGACCTTTTTCCACGGCCCCTTGTAGACAACTGCCTGGTTCCGCTCCATACACGGGCCCTGCCTGCCCTTGTAAGCAACCACGGTGACCGAACGAAACTCAATACCTTCGACGACGCGCCATGGCTTTTCGTCGCGCTTAACGATCTCCATACCATAGAATCCCGCCCTGTCGAACGCCTCCAGAAACAGATCTTCGCGGAACGCGCCGGAGATACACCCCGACCAAAGATCCGGATCATTTTGGAGATGAGTCGGGACATCCTCGTCTGCAACAATATCCGAAACCGCTACACGGCCACCGCGTTTCAGTACCCGGAACATTTCCTGGAACAAGTGTTCTTTGTCTTCGGGTCGAACGAGATTTAATACGCAGTTCGACAATATAACGTCGACGGCATCGTCCTCGACGAGCGGGGTTTCCCGCTTTATCTCGCCAACATAGGCCTCGTAAGAAAGGATATCCGCGGCGGTTCTAACTGGATTGGCATTAAGATACGCGTCGACCAGTTGCAGGTCGGTGCCGAGGTCTTGAATCCTACCGTACCGGAATTCGACATTTCCATAGCCGACCTTGCTCGCTATCTCGTCCCGGTATTTGTTCGCCAACGCGAGCATCTCCAGGTTCGCATCGACCCCGATAACTCTGCCCATCTCGCCAACGATCTGGGAAGCGATAAAGCAGATCTTTCCCGCACCCGATCCAAGATCGAGGACGGTTTCCCCTTCTCTAACGAAACTGGACGGATCGCCGCAGCCGTAATCGCGCTCGAGGATCTCATCGGGGAGTATCGATAGGAACTCCGGATTATACTCGACGGGACAGCATAATGCGTCCTCTCTCATTTTCGCCGCGGCGCCATAGCGTTCGTTAACGGCAATCTCAACATTTTTCATATACCAAGCTTCTAACGGTTGGAAACCTTCCTAAAGATCCTTCCCCTCAGGCGTGCCGCATCAGGCAGCCATCGGAAAGAGTTTGTTCTTCAAACCAAGCTGCGCCATCTTGAGCAAGACTTCCCTCGGTTCGCCCAGATCGCTCCAAGCGAAGCCGCTGCAGCGGAGCACATATAGTTCGTCTGCGCATTTTTCAAGAACATCCAGAGAAAAATTTCTGTTGGCGACCATTCTGTAAATGGTGCTAACGGTCATCCGTTCAACCGGAGTTCCAAAAGTGATACTACCCGCACAGAAGAGGCGATAAAGCGCTGGAAGGTACTTTCTAAACAGACCGAGAAGGCTCTTCACCTTTCCAACCATCACAAAGCTGTTCCATAAACTACCTTTAGCCATCAGCTCCACGGCTTGCTTGGTGGTTGGCTTTTCCCAAAACAACTTGACCTTTTGGATTTCCGCGACCGAGAAGTCGGCTAAATCTCCGCACGGTTCGATCCAGCCATAGGAACTCTTAGGGGCGACGGGCTCAATACCCATCAATATTACAGCTTCAGGCTTTTTCGCAACCGAACTGAATGCAGTTTCAACCTGATCCATAAACATTTGGTCGTCCGAAATGTAATGGTCGGACGGGAAGAAGGCGACGATAGCCTCCGGACTTCGCTTGAACAAACGCAAAAGTGAATAAAGGATTGCCGGTGCCGTGCCTTGGTTTGACGGCTGAATGATCTTGTTCTTTCGGTGAACACCTCCGAGAAGTGGTGTGTAAAACCGTTCGTGTGTTTGGGTAAGGCAATATAAGATCTCATCGGGACCGAACTTAAGGCTGACCCGCTTTTGCGTAGTGGTCATCAAGGCGTCATCGCCCAGTACTGCGCAAAATTGCTTCGGCGTCTCACAGCCCGCCAATTTCTTCGTCATTTCACGCATCCGGACGCCATCTCCGCCAGCGAGGATCACGGCGAATTTTTCTCGCGGCGGAGTGCGGAATGTAATAAACTCGTCCCCGTTCGTCATAGGATCACCTCCAAACACAATCAGATTCCTCCTACCGTCTTAGCTTGGGCCGGACCCAATACTTTTCTGACCCCCAAAGGCGAAGGTCGGACCTACTGCCCAATTGAGTCATCCGTAACTCCCTATCTATGTCACCCCTAAGTCTCTGTCTATAAGGAAGAGTAAACGGGTACGATTTATTCCGTAACCGGGCGACTTTCTCAGTACGGCATCCGCAAACGTTCGCGACGACGGGAATAAATCTTTTGCTTGCATCTATTCTTTATAAATGGGCGTTCTTCGACGCCACGAGATGAATTATGAAAATAACCGTTCTTCTATTGACGATTGCCGTCTTGTTCCTCAATGCGTGCTCGGACGAGCGGGCTGCTGAGAACCCTTCGTCGAGCGACAGCAAGGGGGTCGCAACCCAAAGCACTCCAGCAGATTTTGTTACCGAAGCGGAGGCAGCCAAAAATGCTCTGGGTGTCGGCGCAAAGATGCCGTCGTTCACCTTGCAAGACATCGGTGGCAAAAGCGTAAACAGTGACGAACTTCTTAAAGAGGGCAACCTCGTGATCGTATTTTACCGTGGCTCCTGGTGCCCTTTTTGCAATCTATATCTCCAGCAGCTGCAGAATAGTGCAGCTGCTATAAAAGAGGCCGGCGGTCATATCGTCGCGATCTCCGTCGAGAATCCCGACAACTCCTCGAGCGTCGCGAGGAAGAACGAACTGCAATTCACAGTTTTGAGCGACCCTAAGCTTGAAACCGCTCGGAAGTTCGGGATCGTCTACCAGATTGCGCCCGAAACCGATGAGACTTATAAATCTCGAGGGCTCGATGTCGCCGAGCACAACCAAATGGCAAAGGCCGAACTCCCGCTCGGTGCAACGTATGTCGTGAATCAGAAGGGCGAGATCGTCTACGCGTTCCTGGATACGGATTATAAGAAACGTGCTGAGCCGGAAGTAATAATAGAAAATCTGAAGAAGATCGGCTCGAATACCCAGCGCTGAATCCCGTGCCCCTAGTTCATTCGGCTCACGGCCGCGGGAAGGCGCCTGCCTTCTCGCGGTTTATTCTTCGACATCGGCGGCGTTCTGGACTATTCAGTCCCAATTAAACTATACTTCAAGAATGGCAAGACCTCTGGAATTTGATAAGAACGTCGCCCTCGAAAAGGCCATGGATGTTTTCTGGGAAAAGGGCTTTGAGGCAACTTCCTTGCAAGACTTGATCGACGCGATGGACCTTTCTAAGAGCAGCTTTTACCAGGCTTTCGGAAGCAAGCTCGATCTCTTCGCGGTGACGCTGAATCATTATACCGATCGCATGGCGGCCGATATGGCTGCTCTGCTTGAGGCATCCCCTTCGGGGATCGACTTTATTAAGAAGGCGTTCATGGAGATCGTCGCCCAGGCACCGCTGGATCTCGGCATGAAGGGCTGCTTCCTAATGAACACCGCTACCGAATTTTCGCAGCGTGACGCGGAGATCGCGGCGCTGACGAAAGGAGGTATGAAGAAATTCGAGACAGTTTTTCTCGGGGCATTAAAAAAGGCCCAAAGTTCTGGTGAGATCTCTTCGGACAAGGATCCTCGCGCTCTAGCACACTTTCTCGTCTGCAATATGAGCGGCCTGAAAACGATGGTCAAGGCAGGAGCGAAGCAGGCCGACCTGAGGGCCATTGTGAATACCATCGTCGCCTCGTTGACGTAATCCCGTAAATCTCCTTTCCCGCTTGACATTATGGACTGGTCAGTTCTAAACTCTATTATGGACTGATTAGTCCATAATACTTTTGGAGGGCTCTATGCCACTAGCACAGTTAAAAGGGATCGGCGGTTATCTATCGGCCGATCAAAAGAAGGAGCTGATCGAGAAGGTAACCGACGCGATCGTTTCAGTCGAGGGAGAAGGCCTGCGGCCTGTTACGTGGGTCCTCATAGAAGATGTTCCGGAGGGTCAATGGGGTGTCGGCGGAAAAACGCCCACCGCTGACGATCTTCGACAAATGTCCCAACAGTCATAAGATCCGTAAACCAAAACAATAAGGAGTAACTACGAAATGTCATTAAGCGTACAAACAATAGAATCCGCACCCGAAAAGTCGGCGGCGATACTTAAAGAAGTAGGGGCGAAATTCGGGTTCGTCCCGAATCTGATGGGAGTTTTTGCAAACTCACCGGAGGCACTTCAGGGCTATCTGACCCTTTCAGCCTTGGTCGATCAAACGTCCCTCTCGCCTGCGGAAAGACAGATAGTTCTGCTCGGCGTCAGTGAATCCAACTCGTGCGACTACTGCATGGCCGCACACACGACGATCGCGTCGATGCAGCGAATCGATCCGGCCGTCGTCCAGGCGGTCAGAAGCGATAGCCCGATCGCTGACACAAAGCTCGAAGCTCTCCGGTTGTTCACTAAATCAGTCGTGGAAAAGCGCGGCTACGTGAGCGAGGAGGAGAAAGACGCATTTCTCGCGGCAGGATACACGGGTCAGAACATCCTTGAGGTGATTCTTGGAGTCGCTATGAAGACGCTGTCGAATTACACCAATCATATCGCGGGCACCCCGCTTGATAATGCATTCGAGCCAGCCAAATGGCATAAGGCTGCTGCTTGACGAGCGGGAGGTCGTCACAGAAAGTAAGAAAGCTGCCGGGAGAACCTCGGCAGCTTTTTTTCGAACAAAGATCTTGTCGATTGATCAGATCCGAGCACTTTGCATCGAACTCGAAAGGGTACGAGCGATCGTAAGGTTTTCTATTTCGGAAAGGTCCGAAACAACAAAAACGCCTTGCGTGTCCTTCTGAAAGCTTGCAACCTGAAGCCCGTTTTCCATTTCGGAGATAATGGGAGAGCCTCCAGTCGGACCGTTCGTAGGTGCGTTGTCCTTATCGAAAAAAACGGAGACGATATGTCCCTGCTTACGCAAGATGACGTGAGTGAATTTTTTGCCCTCAAAGATGCAGTCGTGGGCGTGAAGCATCTCGATCTCAGTCGAGAGACTCGCCTGCAGTGGCTTTGCGACAGTTTCCGTGTACACCGCCTTTTCCGCGTAGTCCTGCTTCGACATTTCTTCCCACTGCTGCAGTTTTTCTAAAGCGCAATCCTTATGGTCTCCGACCGCCTTTAACGATATTTCGGTCAGCCCTCTGGCGATGGCATCCGGCGAAAGCGCAAGTTCGATTGAACCTTTGGACCCGCCGAGAAGGAGAAATCCAAATGTTATGGCAAGCAGAAGGCTCGCCATAGCCGGTATCAAAAGCTTATTAGCGAAAAGCATTGTTCGCCAACTGCTCTCGTGAAGAGCCATTTCTTGTAGGTCCGCACTCAATCGATTAGCGAACATCGGGTCGATCTGAACTTTGTGCGAGTTTATAGCTGCCGTTCGGATCTTCTGCCTGAGCTCTCGCTTTGCCGCGAAATTCGCGCGACAATTCCGACAGCTCTCAAGGTGCCTGAAAACCTGAATGCACGTTTCCACCAGAAGTTCGTCGCTCAAGTAGGCCTCTGAAATTTCCCCAAATTCTCTGCACTGCATACTTTGTTACCTCTCAACTAGCGGCAATTTTTTGGTTATCGCCAAAACCATAATTGCGGGCATAGCCGGCCAGTTCAAGCCGCAATGCTTTTCTTCCCCGCGATAAACGCGACATCACCGTCCCGATCGGCACATCCAGGATCGATGCTATTTCCTTGTAAGAAAACTCTTCGATATCCGACAAGACGACAACCTGACGAAAACTTTCCGAAATATTCTCCAACGCACCGATAACTTCTTCATCTGTGATCGTCTGCGGGATCTCCGGCTCGAATGGAAGGGTCTCGGCCAGTTTGTCTTCCGGGTCGTCCGCGATCAGCATCCTGCGGGCCTTCTTAAGACGGGTCAGGTTCAGGTTGTACATGATAGTTGTCAGCCATGCCCGACAGTTCGTCCCGACCTCATAGCGATGGAAGGATTTTAGCGCCTGCATGAAAGTTTCCTGAACAAGATCCTCTGCTTCATCCTTGTTTCTCGTAAGAAACATCGCGACCCGGTAGAGGCCTGCCATATGCGGCATCGCCTCCGTTTCAAAATCCTTCCACTTCTCTTCTTTCGATTCGAGCCACTTGATTCCAAACATTTGGGTCGCGCCTTACCTCCGAGGATCTTCTACCGTCATTAGGATACTCCCGGGGTTCAAGCTTATTCCCATGCCAAGGAAGTTTTTTTGGATTGTTGGTCCGAATGTCGGCAAACAAATATCTCCAATTATCTCCACTCCGGAAATTATGCTCGATTTTCTCCAGCCGGGAATAATGTCGAGCGTCTCCAATATTACTTCCACGAACACCAACAATAGGTCTGTTCTAGAAAGCAAGTTTTTTAGTAAGGAGACAGAGAAACAAAATGAAAAGAATTACAGCTATAGCGATGTCCGTCGCTTTCATCCTGACTTTTTCAGCTGCGGTCACGTTTGCACAAGCGAAACCGACCGTTGCGATCATTAAAGCCGACTGGTGTTCGGCTTGCCAAAAGGTGGAGCCGATCATGATGGGCCTGATGAAAGAGTATGACGGCAAAGTAAACTTCGTGATGCTCGACGTGACGAATGATGACACTACAGCCCAAGCGGCCGCCAAAGCAAAGTCGCTTGGCCTGACGGCTTTCTTCGAGGCGAATAAGAAGACCACCTCCACCGTTGCCGTTTTCACGGGGAAGAAGCAGATCTACAAAACGGCGATGAACTACAACAAGTCCGACTACGTCGCTGCTTTTGATAAGGCCCTGAAGTAAGGGGCGTCCACCTGCTTTTACCGGGACAAGGGACTTTTCCGGTAAAAAACGGGAGGGTGTTTGGGCGGGGGTCGGACAGACGTGAACGTTCACCGGCTAAGCACTCTCCCATTATTTTCGAGATCTGAGTAACAAGGAAATTTTCGGTCTAAATCGCGATGGAAAGTTTAGTAGGCAACCTTAATTCTTATCTGGCGGGAAACTCTCTGATGGCCTTTCCGGCGGCGTTCGTGGCGGGCCTCCTGATCAGCTTCACTCCCTGCGTATATCCGATCATCCCGATCCAACTCGGCTTTATCGGAGGCCGAACCGCAGCAAGCCAGGCGGAGGCGGGTGAGCTTGCACCCAAGTTCAATTTACGTGGTCTTCAATTGTCGGTGCTGTTCGTCATCGGGATGAGCATCGTTTACGCGGCACTGGGCGCCTTCGCCAGCCTGACCGGCACGCTCTTCGGTTCGTGGGCGTCGAGCCCGTGGACGTACATAGTAGTGGCGAACATTATCCTTCTGCTCGCCCTTTCGATGTTCGATGTTTTCTCCATCCAGGCCCCTCAGTTCTTGACGAAGTGGAACCCCGACCGAAAAGGGAAAGGGTATCTCTCGGCCCTGTTGATCGGGGCTTCCTCGGGGCTGGTCGTTGGTCCCTGCACCGCTCCGGCTCTCGGCGCCACCCTCGCGTACGTGGGAACACAGGGTAACGTCATCTTCGGGACGCTTGTCCTTTTCGTTTTCTCTCTAGGGATGGGATCTTTGATGATCGTTCTCGGCACGTTCAGCGGAGCCATGTCGATGCTGCCGCGCTCCGGCGGCTGGATGTCGAAGGTCAAAATCGGGTTCGGCGTCGCAATGATCCTGATTGCACAGTACTTACTTATCCAGGCAGGGCAAAGATTTATATAGGAGTTAGAGCAATGATTCATTCATGGGTATTCGGAAAGTTATTGGTCGTATTTATTCTTGGAGTTTGCTTGATGGCCGGATGCGGCGTATCGGCCGAAAAGGCCTCGGTCGGGGAGGAATCAGACGGAACAAAAGCCGTCTCCCAAAGGGGCACTTCCATCGGACAGGTAGCTCCCGAGTTTGACCTTGAACGGACAGACGGGAAACGCATCTCCTTCAAAGATCTGGATGGGAAGCCGGCAGTGATCGTTTTTTGGACTGCGTGGTGTCCGGTCTGTAAAGAAGAAGCGCCGCACATAAACCGGCTCGCCGCTGAGTTTGAGCCAAAAGGTGTCACGGTCGTCGGGATCAACATCGGAGAAAGCGACGCTCGCATTGCTGAAGGGCTCAAGGACTTTGGAATCAAGTACACGGTAGCGAAGGATAAAGATACGTCGGTCTCGAAGAGCTATAAGGTGATCGGCACGCCGACGGTCGTTTTTCTCAACCGTAAGGGTGAGGTCCAGTATTTCGGCAATGAACTGCCGAAGGACTACGCCGAAAAGCTGAATGCGAGCCTGCAAGGTTAGGATCAAATTCGTATCGGGAGATCGCGTTATGGAGAACGTGTACTTGCAAGATGTCGATGTACGAAACCATCGGTTAAAACTTCTGACGCTGCTTGAGAATTCGATAACCGCAGAGATCGGCAGGATAGTTTCGACCGAAGGCGGATCGGCCCCAGCACGCGAAGAAATCGTAGGCCTACCGCTAAGTTTGGACGAGCAGCTAAGGAAGCTCGAGATCGACTTGATACGTTTCGCCCTAGTCCAAGCTAGCGGACATCAGGCGGATGCGGCTCGATTGCTGTCGATCAAGCACTCTACCCTACACGAGAAGATCAAGCGATATGGTATATCGGTGACCAAATATAGGACGCCGAACGATCGCAGTTCCTCTGGATGATTTTGTCATTATTGAGCCGGTCTGGGAGTTGTGAATAAGGAAGCTATGTTCAAGCAAATGCTAGCTCTTCGAAATGAATGAAATGGAACTGATATCGATCGTTACTTGTCCGAACTGCAAGTTCGAGAAGACGGAAACGATGCCGCATGAGTATTGTCAGTTCTTCTATGAATGTGAAAGCTGTAAGGAAATTCTTCGGCCAGCGGAGGGAGATTGCTGTGTCTTTTGCAGCTTCGGATCCGTCTCTTGTCCATCGATGCAGAGAAGCTAAAAACAGTTGGGAACCCTTCTCTACAGATCTATATTTCGCGACCAGCATTTAGGAATCTATGTTTACAGAACTTAATAAGAAGGTAGTCATTCTCGGATCGGGACCAGCCGGCTTAACTGCAGCGATCTATGCATCTCGTGCACAACTGACGCCACTGGTTATCGAGGGCCCGCAGCCGGGCGGTCAATTAACGATCACCACCGACGTCGAAAACTACCCAGGTTTCGAAAGCGGAATCCTCGGGCCCGAGCTGATGGAGCAAATGCGCAAGCAGGCGGCTCGATTCGGGACGGAGTTTTTGAATACCTGGATAGAGCGGGTCGATCTTTCGAAAAGGCCATTCACGCTCTACGGGAAGGAAAGCCGTGATTCTGACTGGATCAGTACGATCGTGAAGGCCGACACGTTGATAATCTCAACAGGAGCCTCTGCTAAATGGCTTGGTGTACCCGGCGAAGCGCCGGTGCCGGAAGGTCTTGGCGGTAATGGCGTTTCCGCCTGTGCCACATGCGACGGCTTTTTCTTCAAAGGTAAACCGATCGTTGTGGCGGGAGGCGGTGACACCGCGATGGAAGAGGCAAATTATCTGACGCGCTTCGCGTCGAGCGTAACCGTCGTACACCGGCGAAGTGAACTTCGAGCTTCGAAGATAATGCAAGAGCGGGCATTGAAGAACGAGAAAATTACTTTTTTATGGAACACGGAGATCCGGGAGATCCTCGGCGACGTCGCGAAGGGTGTCACTGGGATCCGCGTTTTCAACAATCAATCGAACGAAGAGACAATTTACCCTACCGAAGGCGTTTTTGTCGCCATTGGCCATAAGCCGAACACCGAACTCTTCAAGGGCGTTTTGGACATGGACGAAGTTGGTTACCTCAGAACCGAAGGACGAACGATGAAGACCAACCTTCCGGGCGTTTTTGCGTGCGGTGACGCGCAAGACTCGTATTATCGCCAAGCTGTCACGGCAGCCGGTACGGGATCCATGGCGGCTATCGACGCGGAACGATTCCTGGCTGATCACGAATAATCACGGCCTCATTGGAATCGCAAGCGCCTTTATTCTCGAGATCAACGTAGTCGGCTTTAATCCAAGCAGTTGTGCCGCACCGCCTTCGCCGTATACCTTATATTTGCTTCGTTGTAGGGCTCTGACGATATTGTCTCGTTCGAACTTCTTGAGCTCATCGACAGTCAGAACTCGATCTTCGAGTATATCTTCCCGGCTGGCCACCGACGGGCCGAGAACTTTCGGGAGCGAGATACTAAGCTGTTCACATTGAGATAAGATCATCGCTCGCTCGACGACATTCTCCAATTCCCGAACGTTACCCGGAAACGGATAACTTTGGAGCTTTTGGATATCTTCCTTGGTTACCCGCAGCTTTCCGCAGCGCATCTTGTTTGCGAATCGTTTCACAAAGTGAAGGGTCAAGGGCTCGATGTCATCCAAGCGCTCCCTGAGAGCCGGCAGCCTTATCGGAAAAACACTAAGCCGATAAAATAGATCTTCCCTGAATCTTCTTCGCGCGACTGCATCAGGAAGATCTCGATTGGTCGCCGCGATAACCCTGACGTCGACTTTGCTCGTTTGGTCCTCTCCGACCCGTTCGAACTCGCCCTCTTGAAGCACTCTAAGCAGTTTGCCCTGCATGCCCAGCGGCAGCTCGGCTATCTCGTCAAGGAATATCGTTCCTCCATCCGCGAGTTGGAACCTTCCTGGCCGCTCTCCGATAGCTCCGGTAAACGCCCCCTTCACGTGTCCAAAAAATTCGCTCTCGAACAAGTCTTTAGAGATTGCCGCACAATTTACCCGCACCATTGGCCTTTGCCTCCGGGTGCTCGACTCGTGGATGGCCCTTGCAACTAATTCCTTGCCGGTGCCACTTTCTCCTGTTACAAGCACGGTCGCTTCCGCACTAGCGACCAGTTGGATCTGATTGAGGACTTTTTTCCAGGCGAAACTGCTGCCGATCAGGAACTTTTGTGGTGCAGATTCCTCGATCTCTTCCTTGAGATACTCGTTCTCTTCTCTCAGTCTTTCGCGCTGTCTATCAACCTCGACAAACGCACGAGCGTTCGCGATAGAGATCGACGCCTGATCTGCAAAGATTCCCAACCACTTAAAGTTCGCATCAGAGATAGCCTCTCGAGCGAACACGGCGATGACCCCCAGAATGTCATCCTGAAAACGTAACGGAAGTGCCGCAACCCCCTTGATCGACTCTCGGGCTATCCACTCGCGATCGAGGATCCAGGAATGATCCGACTTATCGAGATTGTTGATCAAGACGGGTTCTCCTGTCTCTGCGACAAAGCCGATCTTCCGAAAACCTATCGGAAATCTCCTATAGCGCCCTTCAAGTTCAGACCAGGTGGAAAGCCCTGTGGAATCGCGACCGCGGCTCGCAGTCAAATGAAGGCATTTTGTTTGATCTGGGCAGTCCGACCTCATGGGACACCGGGAACAGATGTCCCCCTTCTTTGTCAGCCAGATACGAGAGAGCGCATGGCTTGGGTCTCCCATGATAAGCGAAAGGATCTGTGACAGGGTTCCTTCCATCGGCTCCCGTTGTTCGACCCTTTCCGAGATCGAGTCAAACTCGACTTCCTCAAACATAACGGCATAGTAACGAGATTTCGCTTATTTGACAACGAAATTTCACGGATACACGAAAATATGCTACTCGATTGAGCTTGCCCTGTTCATCCAAGTTACGCGTTAACAACAATTAACGCGTCCGGTCAAGTCCGGCACAAGAAGTGCAAACTGACGTGCTGTTAAGCGAGGACGAATCAAACTACAAGGAAAAGACGATGATTAGGACAAGAATCTTGAAGTTGGGCATTTATTTATCGGTGATGATCTCCGCAGCAACAAGCGGCGTATCAGCACAGCCGAACCGTAGTACGGGCAATGACCAGCCCACGGTGGGAAATTTCCTGAAATACGAAGATGATAAAAGACCGGACGCGCCGTTCCCTCGGCCTGGCGTGGATCTCAAGAAAGGCCAGTTTGCTGTACTCGTCACTGACCCGCAAAACGACTTTCTCAGTGAAAAGGGTGTGACATGGTCGGTCGTCGGCGCCAGCGTTGTAAAGAACCGGACAAGGGAAAACATTGAGTCACTGTTCAAGACCGCCAAGACGAACGGCGTTCCAGTCTTCGTTTCACCGCACTACTACTACAAGCACGACCATCAGTGGAAGTTCGAAGGTGCTCTGGAGAAGCTTATGCATTCGATAGGGATGTTCGACCGCAAGGGAGCTCTGACTCTCGATGGATTCAACGGCTCAGGGGCGGACTGGCTGGAGCGTTATAAACCGTACATTGAAGATGGAAGGACCGTGGTGACCAGTCCGCACAAGGTGTATGGCCCGGAGACGAACGATCTCGTGCTTCAGTTGCGCAAAGCAGGGATCAGCCAGGTGATCCTCGGCGGCATGTCTGCAAATCTATGCACCGAGTCTCATATGCGCGAGCTGCTGGAGCAGGGCTTCGAGGTTCTCATTGCCTCGGACGCTACGGCCGCGGCGAAGGTTCCTCATTACGACGGATACGAAGCCGCTTTCGTTAATTTCCGCTTTATGGCGAACGACGTGCTGAGCACATCGGAGGTGGTTGAAAAGATGAATTCGATTAAGTGATGGACGATCACTGAACGAATATCTTTAAGCCAATCGGACAACCGGTCAAAGCGAGAGGCACTTGATCTTGCGGCAAATAGAACCGGTGCGGTCATAATGACTCTCACCTTAAGAAAGAAGCCAGCATTAGCCGGGCCGCGAGAAAACACTATGAATTTCGAACTCCTGAAACCAACAGATATTCGCCCGCCCTTCACCGCTGAATCTGCTGAAGCGAAAGTGCGAGCCGCTGAGATCGCCTGGAATACCAAAGATCCGGAACGGGTTGCCTTGGCGTACACGATCGATTCGGAGTGGAGGAACCGTTCGGAGTTCTTGGCAGGACGCCGAGAGATCGTCGAGTTCCTTAGAAGAAAGTGGGAGACGGAACTCGACTACAAGCTTCGTAAGGAGCTCTGGGCATATGGAACCGATCGAATCGCTGTCCGTTTCGAATACGAATGGCACGACCTCGCCGGGCACTGGTTCAGAAGCTACGGAAACGAAATGTGGGAGTTCGCCGAGGACGGTTTGATGCAAAAGCGATTTGCGTCGATCAATGACCGGCCAATAAAAGATCCAGAGCGGAGACTCTTCTAGCATATTCAATTCGAACGCTCAGGGTACGAATTCCGAGCATGTCAGGTTTCGCCTCGTTCTTAAGACTAATGATCGCAATAGAAACAAAGAGCTTGAGCCACACGTTTTCCGCCTCAGAAAGGACACTGAACAGCGTTGACCTGCGGGTGGACGACGGAACCATCTACGGCTTTCTCGGACCAAACGGTGCCGGAAAAACAACAACTTTGCGGTTGATCCTTGGTCTGCTGAAAAAGCAGGATGGCGAAATACGGATCTTTGAAAAGCCGCTTGAAGAAAATCGAGTAGATATTCTTAGAAACCTTGGTTCGTTGATCGAGAGCCCGTCGTTATACGGACATCTGACTGCCGCGGAGAACTTGCGCGTCTTTCAAACGGTCTATCAATGCCCCGCACATCGCATTCCGGCGGTCCTGGATCTAGTTGGTTTAGGGGGAACCAAGGATAAGAAGGCGAGCCAATTCTCACTGGGCATGAAGCAAAGGCTCAGCCTCGCGATCGCGTTGCTGCACGAGCCGACCCTTCTCATCCTCGACGAGCCGACAAACGGTCTTGACCCCACCGGGATCTTGGAAATGAGAGATCTCTTGAGAAACCTGAACCGCGAAAAAGGAATAACGATCCTGATCTCCAGCCATCTATTGCCCGAGATAGAGAAGCTCGTGGATCACGTCGGGATAATCAACAAGGGAAATATTCTGTTTCAGGGCACACTCGATCACCTTCAGGTTAAGCAAAGGACTTCGTCGATCGTTGCATTTCGGACGAGTGATAACGAGAAGGCGAGTAGGACCTTCGCGGAGCGGCAAATCAGCGCGACGATGCAGAACGGCAGGATCTCGGCTTCGGGTGTCGATGAGGCAATCGCCGCTCGTCTCAACCGGGAGCTAGTTCTGAGCGGGATTGATGTGTATGAGATAGAACGGATCGAGAATGATCTCGAGAAGATCTTTCTCGATGTCATCAAGGATTGAGAAATGGTGAGTTTCGTAAATAGTTTTCGCAGTGAATGGCTTAAGCGGCGTCGAAGCCTCGCCTCCTGGCTCGTAGTAGTTGGTGCCTTATTCATGCCCGCAATGACGCTGCTCCGGCTGGTCAACGACCGAGAGAAACTCCCGGAGCTCTATGCCCAGGAGAACTTCTGGACCGTGATCTGGGGGCAGAATTGGCAGTCAATGAATCTCATGCTTCTGCCGATCGGGATTATCCTTGCCGTCGGACTTATTACGCAGATCGAATCCAAGAACAACGCCTGGAAACAACTACACACGACTCCGCAAAGCTTGACCACGATCTTTTTCGCAAAGTTCAGCGTGATCCTTGTAATGGCTCTTCAGGTGTTTTTACTGTTCAATTTGGGGATGTTCATTGTAGGTATCATTCCGGCCGTGCTTTTCGGCAACGTCCCCCTTCCGACAGGCGAGCTACCGTTGATGCACTTCCTGCAGAAGAATCTCCATTACTTCATTAACACTCTGCCCATCCTGGGCCTTCAATACGTACTGAGCCTGCAGTTCAAGAACTTCCTGGTTCCACTCGGTGCCGGATTTGCGATATGGCTCGCCGGAGCGATCTCGCTCTCGTGGAAATATAGTTATCTATTTCCATATCTCCACGGGGGCATTGACTTCATAGTCGGAGGCGGGCAGCTGGATCTCGTCCTGCCCATCAACATGCAGCTTCTCTCGCTGATCTATTTCGCGATGTTCACGACTACAGGCTACTTGCTCTACTTGTTCAAGAAGGAGCGGGGTTAGGAACGGGCCCCTACGCGGCAACCGCGATCCTTCGTAAAGGCGATCACTCACCTGGTGTCTTCGATCTTTGCTTTTCGTAGAACTTGGCGACCTTTGCTCGATTCCCGCAGACCGACATACTGCACCAACGGCGTCTGTGGTTCTTGGTCGTGTCGTAGAAGTAAAGTATACAGTCCGTTCTTTCACACTTACGTATGTAATCGATATTTCCCAGGGCAACCAGGTCGACGAAAGCTTCAACTATCGGGACGCGAACCTCCGGTACTTCTTTGAGGTCGATCTTGCTCTGTTTAGCGAAGCCATCTGGCGTCTTCACGAGTTCGGAATACCCGCCCTTCTCGCGAAGGATCTCGTTGATCCACTTGATGTCTACGTTTTTCAGTTTCTTCGATCCTACGAGTTCGACCACCACCTCGCGAAGTCGGTCCCGAAAGGAACTCAGCTCGACAAGGTCAGCGTTTCGCCACTCATCCATTAGCGAAATGCCTTTTTCCCGCTCTATCAAACCGACCGCGGCTGCCCAAATGGCGAGGCCCCCTGCGTTCAATTCATGGGTTGCTGAATTGATGAAATCTAACGCGAGGTTATTTCCGATGATGTAGAACTGTGCCTGATCGCTAGTCATATCTCGAAAAGTATTCTAACCGGTATAACATCACTTGACAAGTTATATATCGTGTGTAACCATCTATCTGCTAGTTTACTAGTTAGTACAAAAACGAAATGTGGAGTAAATAATGAAAACAAGTTACACAAGATATTCTCTGGCTCTGCTGCTCTTCGCCGCGGCATTCGCCGGATTTGCAGCGGCCCAACGAGCGCCCAAGACGTCCGTCCCCGTCGTTTCATACAAAGCGGTCGATATCGACGGTCTCGATATCTTCTATCGAGAGGCCGGCGACAGATCGAAGCCTACCATTCTTCTGCTTCACGGTTTTCCGACGTCATCACAGATGTTTCGGAACCTGATCCCGGCCCTGGCAGACAAATATCATGTCATCGCGCCCGATTATCCCGGCTTCGGACAAAGTTCAATGCCGACTGTTGAGGAGTTCGACTATAGCTTCGACAATCTGGCTTCCGTGATCGAAAAGTTCACCGAGCGCCTCGGCCTGTCGAAATACAGCCTTTACGTTCAGGATTACGGAGCGCCGATCGGATACAGGCTAGCGGTAAAGTACCCTGAACGGGTCCAGTCACTTATCGTTCAGAACGGCAACGCCTACGACGAGGGACTTCGGGATTTTTGGATTCCGTTCAAAGCCTATTGGAGGCAACGCTCCGAGACCAATGCCAACGCGTTGCGTCAGTTCTTGACTGTGGAGGCCACAAAATGGCAATGGACTCACGGCACTCGAAATCAGAAGCTCGTCGATCCGAACATCTGGACCTTAGACCAGGCCCTTCTCGATCGTCCAGGTAATCAAGACATTCAGTTGCAGCTCTTTTTCTCTTACGGATCAAATCCACCTCTCTACCCTCAATGGCAGGCTTATTTCCGGGAACATCAGCCGCCGACCTTGATCGTATGGGGCAAGAACGATCTTATCTTTCCCGCCGAGGGAGCGGAGCCATACAAGCGCGATCTGAGAAACCTCGAGTTTCACTTGTTGGACACGGGCCACTTCGCACTTGAAGAAGATGGTGCGCTGATAGGCGATCTCATTCGACGGTTCCTCGCAAAGCAGAAGATCAGATAGGAGAAAAACAATGATGCAAAAAACAGCGATCGTAATATTCTCGGATCCAAAATCCGGATCGGATGAGGCTTTAGGTCGGGTGTTCAACGCTCTTGGAGCCGCATACGACTTCAAGCAGCGTGGGGCTGATGTACAGGTCCTGTTTCAGGGTGCCGGAACCCGCTGGGCTAGTGAGCTAGTGAATCCGGAGCACCCTGCCCACGGACTGTTCGCAGCAGTCAAGGATAAAGTGGCCGGCGCTTCCTGCGGCTGCGCCGATGTATTCGGTGCTCGCGACGGAGCAGTCGAATGCGGAATGGAACTGCTGACGGACAACGCAGTCCCCAACACCTCCGGCTTGCCGAGTCTGGCTCGTCTGACGGAGGCGGGTTACAACATCCTGACGTTTTAGCTGGCTCGCAATAAGGAGGTTGAGCACGTCGTAGTGCTTCGCCTCCTTTGATCGGAGGTTTCGATAGTGGCAAAAAACTACGCTGAGATAGCTTTCACTCCCGATGTGAAAATGGAGCAGGAGAAGCATGGCTCCCGCCGGCAATACGAACGAATGGAGAAGATCTCCAGAGGAACGGAATTGACGTTCGCCGAGGCCGACTTCATAGAAACACGTGATAGCTTTTACATGGCTACAGTGGGCGAGAACGGCTATCCGTATGTACAGTTCCGCGGCGGGCCGGCCGGATTTCTAAAAGTACTAGACGCAAGAACATTGGGGTACGCCGATTTCCGCGGTAACCTTCAGTATATAAGCGTCGGCAATCTTTTGAGGAACAATAAGGCCGCTCTGATCCTGATGGACTATCCCAATCGGCGTCGATTGAAGATATTTGCGACGATGAGGGTTTTCGATTCTGAAGATGCTCCTGAGCTGGTCGAACGGCTGGCAATTCATGATTATCCGGCGAAGATCGAGCGGGCTATGGTCTTGCATGTCGATGCATTCGACTGGAACTGTCCGCAACACATCACTCCCCGTTACACCGTGGAAGAGTGCCAATTGTTACAGACTCCGACCCTGAAATAAAATTGAACCGGACCGATCAAATCGATGAAGAGAATCGATGAAACAGACCGACTACAGAGCTTGATCGATAGATGCTTCAGATTAGCGGACGAGGCCAGGAGACGTGGTGATACCCCGGTCGGGAGTCTCTTGGTTGGCGCCGACGGCGAGATCGTCGCCGAAGCGAGCGAAAGGAATCGGACGGAAGATCTATTCGCCCATGCGGAACTCCTGGCTATCGAAGCCGCAGTAAAACTCCTTCAGAACAACGATCTGAAAGGATTTACACTAGTCACCACAAATGAGCCGTGCTTTCTATGCTCATACGCCGTCCGCCAAACCAGGATCTCTCGGGTGATCTTCGCTATTGAGACCTTGGGAACGGGCGGATATTCTTCAAACTATCCTATCCTCGCTGCGGACGATATAGGACACTGGGGGCCTGCTCCCGAGATCCTCAAAGCTACAGAACTTCTACCGCCCAATGCCAAGTGAGTCGGCCACTCGGTTAATGTAGTTGAACCAAGATGCGATCAGCGTGATCTGTAATATCGCCGTATCATCAAAGCCAGCATTTCTCAGTTCTTTGTGGGTCTCCGGCGTGATCTTGGTCGCGTCGATGGTCAATTGAACGGCATAGTCGAGCATCGCAAGTTCTCTTTCGCTCAAAGGCGCAGTCCGGTAATCGCGAAGGATCGCCTCCGCCAGATCGTCATCTCCTGTGGCCCTACGCAGCAACTCTGCGTGCGCTTGCAGTCAGTAATGGCAGTCGTTCTTTATCGAAACGACTGTCGCGATCATCTCGTGATCCTTTCTTGAAAGCGGAAGGTCGCGCGACATCAATGCGCCAAACGTCGAGAAAGCATGGAAGAGGGCGTCCGGAATGAGCGTATGCGTCGTGATTATCGATTCCTCGTTTTCGCTTGTCGGAGTCGAGTATTCGGGCGGATAATACGTCCGCTGTCCGCGAAGTGCCTCGCGAAGTTTCTTATCCGCTTCCTTGAAGGGAACTGTTTTAATCCATGCCATAAATGCGTTTTACCCTGCCGTTCTTCGGCAAATTCACCGGTATTCTGGGTTGGGATGATCGAATCGGGCGCCAGCGTCCCATTCGGTTCGCTGGTTGCCGTAAACGGGAATCCCGCCATTTTCCTTGAGCATCGACCCGAGGTGCATCAGGTTCCACGTCATAAATGTAGTATTTCGCTGCGTGAATTCATTCTTCTCCGCTCCTGAATCAGGATCGAGATACGACGGACCCGGACCAGCCTCGCCGATCCACCCGGCGTCGGCCTGAGGCGGGATCACATAGCCTAGATGCTGAAGTGAATAGAGGATGTTCATTGAACAATGTTTGATCCCGTCCTCGTTTCCTGTGATGACGCAGCCGCCAACCTTACCATAGTAAATATATTGACCGAACTGGTTCGTCTTCCCCGACTCGGAATACAACCGCTCAATCACCCGGGTGCATACCGACGACTTCTCTCCCAGCCAGATCGGCGTTCCGATAATGAGGATATCTGCGGCCATCACTTTTGCACTGATCATTGGCCAGTCGTCCCGCGAGTGACCGTGTTCTGTCATGTCCGGCTGCACGCCGGGAGCTATATCGTGGTCGGCTGCACGGATCAATTCGGTCTTCACGCCATGCTTCTCCATGATCGCCATCGACTTCTTCATCAGGCCTTCAGTGTGCGAGATCTCCGGTGAAGGCTTGAGCGTACAGCCGATGAACAAAGCACTGAGGTTGGAAAAATCACGTTGATCCGAATGTTTGGGTTCAGAAACCTTCTCTGTCATCTTTTTATTCCTTATTTTGTCGTTACGGCTTTCGCAAGATTGCCGAGGCCCGTCTTCGCGGCGGTAACGGCCGGGTGATCCTTCGCGATACCGTGTCTTTCGGCAATGAACGCTGGATCATTGTAGACGACAAATACGCTGCCCTTTTCGTCCTCAAATACGAGCATCTTCTGTGGGAGGTCCAGGGCCGCGGTCTGACATGCCTCCATAAGGGGCGTTCCCAATAGCGGATTGCCAAAAATGAATAGAACAGTCGGCCTCAGGGTCTGGCCTGCCGCTTTTGCGTTGGCTGCATGGTCGATCTTTGCGACTATCTTCAATGCAGGATTTGCCTTGATCGCCGCTTCAAGCTTTGCCACCGTTTCAGCAAACGAAATGCCGCTCTTGATCTTTACGATGCCCTTGCTGTCTAAACGCCACGCTCGGTCTCTGCCGCCGCTGCGTTCATTTGCCAGGACACTGACGGACGCGATCCCAATAAGGCTGCTGAGAAGTGAGACGACAACGATTTTCCTTTTTATAAGTCGTTTGTATACACGCATGATTCAATGTTCCAGCGAAAATTACCTTGGGAGACTTTGGTCACAGAACCATTAGAATACTACCTCAAACTTAAACCTCGTCAGACGCCCGACACCATTGTAGAAGCCTCCGAAATCCGAGCTGTCGATATTGTTCTGAACGTCCCGTGGGTTGAAATGGTTTGTAACGTTGAAAAACTTCACTCCGGCCCTCAACGTATATTCCTTTTTGCGGAATCCCACTTTGAAATCCTTGACTACTTGGACATCCGCCGAGAAGAAATCGGGAAAGCGACGATCGAAATTGCGACGGCCGATAAAGTCCTGGCTCTCGTTCACTTCGGAGTATGGAAATCCGGTTCGCCAGTCGATGAGCGGTGTAAACGTCACGCCGAAAGGTAGACCGAAGTCACCCCAAAAAAGGATGCGGTTCGGAGCATCGAATGCGAGACGTGAATATTCGTTCGCCCGAAGAATCGGATTCTGAATATTACCCCCGAAACTGCCGAAAGTATTGAGGTCACCGACGGCCCGGCTGCGGGTATATGAAAAGAATAGATCGCGTCTTTCCTGTAATCTAAGCCGCGTCATGAAAAGCAGCTCGCGATAGCTCGAACTTCCGCCATTGCCAAGCAGATAAACTCCCTCATTAACAGACGTGTCCAGAAATGGGTTCAGAATAAAATCGCGTCTAGTTTCCCGTTGCTCATAACCGACCCGAACAAGAAGACGATCCGACACTTCTCGGTCAATCCGGAGACTCCAGCCAATGCTGTATGGAGTTTTAATGTCGCCATTCTCAAGCACGTTGCGAAATGGCGTCGCCGCGATTGGCGTGACTCCATCTGCGGAAAAGCGACGGATCACCACGCTCTGTCCTTGCTCAAAGATACCTACGTTCAATGGGACTTTTGAGAAAAACACGCCAACACCGCCGCGGATAACGGTCTTGTTATCTTCGAACGGCGAGAGTACAAATCCGAGACGCGGGGCCGCATTCATCTCACCACCTAGGTTATCGCGATCAAATCGAACACCCAGGTCAAGAGTCAGCTGTGGATTGATTGTCCATTTATCATGCACGAAGAATCCGACTTCGGATTTGCTGCGACTCAAATCACCGTCGCCTGAATACGTCTGAAGTTGGTTAAGAGAGCCGTCCGCACGCTCGATTCGCACGTCCTTATTTCTTGCCGATCCATCAAAAGTCGTGTAGCTGAAGCCGCCTCCAAATTTCAAAAAGTGCTGGCCGTTCCAGTCAATAACGGGAAGACTGTGGATCGTCTGCGCTTCATAGCGAAGGCTCTCGCGATTCTGACGGTTGAAGAATCCCCCCGAGTTCACCTGCGGGGCGATCGTGAACGCCTCACCGCTGTTGCCAAAAACATCTGCATCTGCCTGCTTTACGCTAAAAGTCGTCTGCCATATCCCGCCCTTCGAGGTCACATATTGGTCGTTGACCGCGGCCAGCCAGCCGCGCTGGTGGAGATTCGCCGCAGCGGTCTGCGGGTTGAAGGTATTGAGGTTCACGAAATCGAGCTTCTGGGGAAAGAGCGCGAATGACGCGTTCAATCGGTGGCTGTCAGTGAAGTTGTAATCGATCCGGGTGAAACTGTCGAAACTCTCAAGTTTTGTATCGCTCACTGGATCAGGCAGGCTCTCAACCCGCGTCAGCAGGAACTTATACTCAAAACTCTGGAAAAAGAAAAGCTTGTCCTTCTTGAGCGGTCCGCCAAAGCTGAGTCGCGGCTTTATCGACTCGATCCCGCGAATCGAACCGCCGCGCTTACGCAACCTCGGGAAAAAATTTGTGAACTTAAAATCCCAGTCATTAGATCCTGAACGGGTTTGGACCTGCACAACTCCGCCGTTAAAATTTCCAAACTCCGCGGAATATGGATTTGAGACCACTTCTACCGACTCCACTGCTTCAAGCGGTAGGTCGATCGCCATATTGCCCGTTACCGGATCATCGCCGTTCGAGTTTCCTAACAGGGTTCCTGATTGTGAGGCTTGAGAACCCTTAATGTTGATAAGACCGTCGGGGCCGCGGATCACTCCGGGGACCAGCGGTAGGGCTTCCTGAAACTTCTCTTCGAGTAGTGGCGTGTTTTGCAGCACTCTTGAACTGATCGCCTCCGTGACAGTCGCCTCAGTGACATTGATTCCGTTTGGATCCGATGTGACTGTAACGTCAGCGCTTACCGCATCGAGTTCAAGGATTGCGTCCTGAGACACGGCCTGGTCGCCGCCAATGACGACCGTCTTCCTCATGGCCGCGAATCCATCCAATGAGATCTCAAGCGTATAGCTGCCGGCATTGAGCCGCGTGAACTCATAGTTTCCTGTTTCGTCAGATAACAGCGTAGTCTTCGTCTCGTCTCCAAGTCGGGTCAATACCAGTTTCGCTCCTGGCAAACTGGCGGGATTTCCGTCGGGCCCAACTGTCGTGATCTCACCCTTCAGAACACTTGAACCGCTTTGGGCTTGAGCCGAAGGGATGCCGCCCAGAATAAAGAAAACAATGAGCGTTATTAATATAGAGATAGCTTTAATATTCGTGATCATAAAACCCCTAGCTTTTAAGAAAGCGGCAGATCGGAAATTGGTAAATGAGAATTTAATGCGGCTTCATTTCCGGTGGCTAGAATTACCTTTATCGCTTCGGACGCACGCTCTCTCGCATTTGTATCGATGTCAGAGCGGACTACATTTTCGAGCGGTTCGACGGCTCGCTTGTCTCGGATCAGTTTCAGGGCCGAGATCGTGGCGAGACGAACCTTAAGGTCGACATCATTCAGCAACACAATCAGGGGCAAAACCGCTCTTTTGTCTTTAAGAGTTCCCAGTGCGAATGCGGCACTCTGTCGCGAGATCGCATTCTCGCTTTTTAGCACCTGGATCAGTGGACTGACCTGCCTTTTGCCGCCAACCAGAACCAGCGCTATTGCCGCATTCGGGCAAATATCGCCTTCAGGGCCGTTTAGCCAGTCGAAAAGTTTGTCGGAGGGTACGCCCCTTTTTATCTGTCCGAGGGCGATAGCGATTGGGGCGCAGCCCTTGTGTTCCTCGTCATGCGGGATCGATAGTAGTGGCGTAACGGCCCGCGGATCGCCGAGAAGTCCGAGCGCCACAATAATATTTTTCCGCGACGCTTCATCTGAGCTGTTGAGTTCAGCAACCAAGGCTTTAACCGCTCGGCGGTCACCGATCAGCCCAAGTGCAAAGGCGGCTGCCGATCTTAGACGCGGAGCCTCACTAGACCGAAAAACAACGATGATCCGTGAAACCGCAGCCCGCGAGCGAAGTTGGCCAAGCGCCAAGATCGCTTGTTCGCGAACCTCATCATTACTGTCTGAGAGACTCCGCAAAAGAGGTTTGACTGCCTTCCCGCTGCCAAGTTGACCCAAAGCCCTGGCGGCTTCAGCACGCTTGCCGAAATCGTCAGATTCGATGAGAACGTTTTGCAGTTCGATAAGCAGATCGCTCTTCTCTGCATCGGTGCTTTTCTGAGCCGAGCTCGCGAAAGCAAGGCTTAGGATCAATGCCAATACGCTCGCGGTCGTGAAAAAGGGCATCAGTCTCCTAAGTCCTACTTTGTGAAATATCTGTTTTGCCCCAGCCAAAGATCCTGTATCAACCATTAAGAGATCCTCCCGAAATTCCCGCGTCACTGGATGAAAGCTCGGGTGGTCTGATTTATTCCTCGTCCCAAGTATCTCTTCAACCGGGTAGGTCCGAGATGGAGCGTTAAAACGATGTAGTGGTGAACGCTGAGATCGCGAGCTAACGAAAGCGAAAGCCCGTATCTAGGAATTGCCGGGGTATGCGGGAATATGTTGAAGCTTTTTGGATATGTTACATTACTGGCCACGCGAATTTTATGGCCGTGAAAGACATGATTAGCGTGTTACCTGTAATCGAATCACAGCGCAAGTTACTCGAAGGCATTTGCGATGAGTTCGACCGTGCGATCGTGCTGATAGAGAGTTTAGAAGACGAGGCGTACGCGGGGACCTTGAGTGACAAGGGAAGCACGGGCGCACATTTCCGGCATAACATGGATATCGTCTCTAATTTACTAGAAGGCCTGGAAGCGGGGTCGATCGATTATGAAAGCCGCGATCGAGATGAGAGAGTTGAAAAGAGCCGGCAGTTTGCCGTTGAACGGATCGAACAATTAATTTCTCGGCTGAAGAAGCTGCCTTCCGCAGTCCTTGAGACAATGATTGCTGTCCGGTCCGAGATTGACCCGGGTGTTAGCCACCTTTCCTCCGTCGCACGCGAGCTCGAGTTTATCCATAGCCATACAGTCCACCATCACGCCATGATCGCGGAGAAGTTGAGGTTGTCTGGCGTTGACGTGCCATCCGATTTTGGGGTCGCTCCTTCTACCCTTAGATTCTGGAACCAACAAAGTTCCCGTTTTCCTGATCAGCTGTTTCAGGTTCGACCCGGTAACCGTTGATTCCTTAATTCGTGGAACTATTCGATCTATTTCAATCTGACGGTCTCGAAGCCCTGTTGGTGGGGGCATCGCCGGTCGCTATCTTCTTTCTGATCGTTGCCGGCACCTTCGTGAGCGAAGACGCAACCTGTGTGGCCGCTGGTGTTCTCGCGGGACAATCCAGGATCTCGTTTGCGCTTGCTCTCTCGGCGTGTTTTGTAGGGATCTTCGTCGGCGATGTTTTGCTTTACTGGACCGGCAGGCTATTTGGAAGAAGGATCTTGAAGATCGGATTCTTCTCAAAGCTTATCTCGGAGAACTCTCTCGCCAGCGCGTCCCGATGGCTCGATGAGCGAGGAGCCGCTGCGATCTTTCTGAGCCGGTTCGTTACCGGTACGCGGCTGCCGACCTATCTGGCCGCGGGATTTCTGCGGACAAATTTCTGGAAGTTCACATTCTACTTCCTGATAGCATCCGCGATATGGACGCCGCTGCTGGTCGGGTCGACCACCTTCGCTTCTAGCTGGCTTTCCACGTATGTGGTACTCGAAGTCGTCTTGATCTTAATAGCCCTCAAGATTGCGATGAATTTAGTTTCCTGGAAAAAACGGCGGATGCTCGTCGGCCGGCTTAAGAGAATAGTGAAATGGGAATTCTGGCCGCTTAAGGTCTTTTATTTTCCAGTCGTCCTCTATGTGCTGTTTCTGGCGATCAAGCACCGCAGTTTGACCGTCTTCACATGCGCGAATCCCGCGATACCGGCGAGCGGTTTCGTTGGTGAATCAAAGAATGAAATTTACCTAGGCCTGCAAAGTTCCGCCGCAGCTCCGCGGTTCTTGCTGCGGCATTTGTTCCTATCGGCCGATCTTTCCGCGGATGAGTTGCTTGACCGCTCCCGCAGTTTTGTCTCCGAGAACGATCTTAGCTTCCCCCTCGTCCTCAAGCCCGATGCCGGTGAACGCGGCAAGGGTGTGACGATCATCCGGGACTTCGCGGAGCTTAGAACAAGAACTGATAGCGTCGATCATGATCTGATATTGCAGGAATTCGCGGACGGAGTTGAAGCGAGTGTTTTCTATTTTCGCTATCCGGATCGGCAGAGGGGTGAGATCTTCTCGATCACCGAAAAGCGATTTCCAAAGTTGCTTGGGAATGGAGTATCCAGTCTCGAGGAACTCATTCTTAACGACGAACGGGCCGTCTGCTTAGCGGGTAAGTACTTCGAGCAAAACTCCGAGCGCTTGGACGCGGTGCCGACATCAAATGAAGAAGTGCAGATAATCGACATCGGCACCCACTCTCGCGGAGCCGTTTTCCTTGATGGTTCGTGGCTGAGAACCCCGGAACTCGAGACCGCGATAGATGACATCTGCCGGGACTATGATGGGTTCCACTTTGGACGGTTTGATCTTCGGGCTAGATCATTTGAAGAGCTTGGAAAAGGCAATTTCAAGATCATAGAACTTAACGGCGTAACGAGCGAATCCACGAATGTTTACGACCCACAATACAGCTTGCTCGATGCCTATCGGATACTTTTCAGGCAATGGCGGATCGCGTTCGAGATCGGTGCGGCCAATTGCGCCGACGGCCGGCGTCCTACATCCGCTGCTGCACTCGCGAGATTGCTCCTAAGCAGTAACGCGGCTCGATAGTTCTTTGCACCTAACGATTCCGAGCTCGGCCAGCCGGAACCTCGTCAGTGACAATAGAAGATGTGCGTTATATATTTGGCTATCAATCAACGCGATGACTTCCCGCTGATCCTCTTGGCGAACCGAGACGAGTATTACGATCGTCCGACTGCTCCGGTAGCCTGGTGGGATGATGCTCCTGATGTCTTCGCGGGGCGTGATCTTGTTGCGGGCGGAACGTGGCTTGGAACAAATAGGTCCGGTCGCTTTGCGGCGGTTACCAACTACAGAGATCCTGGTGCGCCGATTGGCAAGAAATCACGCGGGCATCTCGTTTCAGACTTCCTGGGCTCGACCATCCCGAATGAGGAGTATCTCGAAAATGTCCGCGATGACGCATCCGCATATTCTGGATTCAATCTGTTGACGGGGGAGGTTCGCGGCGACTTGACGGAAATATTCTACTATTCGAATCGAGGGGACGAGATCCGGCGATTGGAGCCCGGGGTCTACGGCCTCAGTAACAATTTTCTTGACGTACCATGGCCGAAAGTCCAAAGGGGCAGGGAGAGATTTAGAGATCTTCTGAAATCACCCAGTCTGGAAAGAGATCGATTTTTCGAGCTTCTCAAAGACGAATCTCTTGCTGAGGATACTGACCTTCCGGATACCGGTATCGGCTATGAACGTGAGAAGCTTCTGTCAGGAATTTTCATAAGAACTCCTGTTTATGGAACGCGATCATCTTCGGTTCTTACGATGAATTCAAGCTTCGAGATCGAACTTGAAGAACGAGTGTTCGTATGACTCGTTCTCAACTGAGCAACAACTTGCGATACTTTTCATTGATATTCTCAACATCGCAGACAACGAAGTAATCAATAGTCCCAAATTCAGGATCTACAACCGGTGGGCCGCAGACCTTCGCCCCGATAGCGAGATACATATTGAAAAGCTGCGGCAGTTCGAGGCGGCTATCTATGTCCGCATCTCCATTCTGGCGGCAGATCTTTCCAAGGCGCGGCCGGACCGTTAAGCTTTCGTGGAGAAACCCGTCACGTTCGAGCTTTTGGAACACTTCCCATCCTTCCGCGTGATCCGTCGTAAATATCGAGCAGCATCCGAACAGATATCGCTTTTCTGTATTTTTCAGATAGTCCGCAAGCCCCCTCCAGAGCAAGAAGAGAACCTTCGTGTTTCGGTGTTCCCTGGCGACACAAGCACGTCCGATCTCGATCGACTTTTCAAGAACCGCCTCGGGAAGGTCTTCGATGCTGAATTCACCATAAGAGTAGAATCCACTCGGTGCCCCGGCTGTTTCCACCGAATTTAGCCGGTATGTCCCGACGGTCTCGTGAGTATGTTCATCGACTACGATGAGATGCCGGCACGCAAGATCGAACTTATCGTATTCCAGACCTAGGTTATTATCTCCCGGGTTGTGGCCAGCCAGTTCCACATTGAAAACGTCGTACCGCAGCCTGAGGGCCGATTCGATCTCACTTTGCGTCTTCGCAAGCCGGACCGTGTAGCGGCTTGAAAGCGTTCGTCGTCCTCTGGGTTCGATCGCAGTGTGCCGCGATCTGTCGCCCGGACGTTCCCGTCGCATCAGTTTTTCGTTGCCTTGTTTCATCGCCCCAGTGCTCTACGGAGCTCGTCAATGTCGCGCGGAACTGTCTTCGACAACTCAGCCAGCAAACCGGGCGTGCTAGCGATCGCGGGCATCAGCAGGGCGATCTCTTCCGGTGTAAAGTAGTTCCGTTTTTTCTGTGCGACATTCTGTTGCGGGATGTTTCTATACAGCCACTGTCTATACTCGATCAGACCAGGGCCGTAGCCACGGCCGATCGCCGCAAGATCCGTCTTCCGTTCAAAAGTTGCTGCGGACTTGCCTTTCACCAACCTGACCAGCGACACGAGTTCGAAGAAGTTCTTTCGTAAATAATAATCCGCGTGCCCCAGTTCATGCGCAATGATCGCCCGGATCCCGTCAATAGGGGCTCCTAGCTCAAAGACGCACGGGTTCACCCTCATGATGATCCGGATTCCGCGAAGCGCAAGATATCGTGGTATCGAGAACCGTGTCTCGAAAAAGGTGGACCCACTTCTGAGCGTCTTTATCTGGATCGTGTGCTTCTTCATCTCCGGAAAAGATGTCTTCACAACTTCATTTAGGATCTCGCGAGTCTTGTCTGCTGCTTCTCCGGCACTGATCCTCCGTTCTGAGCAAGCATCACCGTTCCCGGCCTCGTCGTGCCTACCCCATGCCTGGGGGACACCGAGCCAGAGACCGCCAAGAACCAGAATGGAAATGTTGAGAAGCTTTGGCATCGGTACTCTTAGGTGTGTCTCTGCCCGTAGCCTGAAAATCTGCGGTGACGGACTCATCGGTCAAGCTGCGCAAGAAATTCTTCGGGAGAAAATGTGACTTGTAGTCTTCTCGCGACAGTCCCATCCGAACGTATAAGAAAAAGCGTCGGAAAGCCGGTCACATTGTATTTCTCGATGAACCGCTCGCCTTCCTCCGACTCGTATTCGATCCTTGAGAAAATAAATCTCTTGTCGATCGTGCGCTTGACCTCAGGATTCGCGAAGACTTGGTTGTCAAGGTGTCTGCAGCTTGAACACCAGACCGCAGAAACTTCCGCAAGGATCAGCTTCCCCTCGCCGAGGGATCGAACGGTTGCCTCCGCGAACGAGAGACTATTCAGTCCCGTGTTCTCGATCGCCTCCCGGCCGAGGTGGCTCTGCACCTCAACATTCACAAAATAGAACGAGACTGCGAGGATCCCGAAAAAGATCCACGAGTACAACTTGTTCGGGGGCCTGAGTTTCATGGTCACGCCGCCGCCTCACTTCGCCCCCCGAAGATGGTGAGCGGCCCTCGCAGATATGCAACTATGCCGAGAAGCACCATGACGACGACCGGCACTGGAACCATATCGAACTCGTTGTGCATCAGATGAGTGCCAAGTGCTCCAAGCATGATCAGAATAAGGCCCGTGGCCGCTGCTCCCGCGAGGCGAGGAATCAACAACCCTATCGCCCCCAGGACCTCAAAGAATCCAATGATGTACTGCATGAAGCCTGGGAAACCCCATCGTGCGAAGTTTGCGGTCACCTCGGCCTCCCCCATCAACTTCTGTCCGCCCATCATCAGAAACAGGACCGCGATCATTATCTGGATGATCCATGAAGCTATCGTTTTACCCTTGGACATTGAATTACCTCACTGTTTTATTTACAACGCTAGGGAAATACTCAGCGGGATTGGTTTTATTCCCCGGTCCGAAGAAAGGAAAGGAAGGCTCCCTCGCGGTAAGCCTTCCTCGCCGGATCATACGGTAAGGTTCTGTCCTCAGAACGAGAATCGGAATCCAAAACGTGCCTGCCTACCCTGCTGGAAACTCAGCGGCTGTCCGTATCTAGCGTCACGCGTTACCGACTCAAAGACGGGCTGCCCACCACCATCCGTGCCTATCTGAACCTGATTGTTCACCAGGTTGAGCAGTTGGTCGCGGATCCCGCCGTTGAAAACTGCACGAATCGTATTTAACTCGTCGCAAACGCCTCCCGGACAGTTGTTGAAGAGATTGAATCCGCTCTCCTGGCCGGCCAAACTGCCGACAGCTAGAACATTGAAGATGTCCGTGACATTGTTCTCATCGAACAGATTTATGAAGTTCGCGTCGAACGCAATGGTGTACCGATTGTCGCTACCAAACCGATAGCGATGGGTTATCGCAAAGTCTGTTTGGGTGAAGTTCTCAGTTCTTCCAAGGTCGTTACGCCCGAACACGAACGTGTTTGCGTTGAACAGCGAAACCTGGGTAGAGATCGGCGTGCCGCTCGTTCCAAGAAACGCCACTGAGAAATCTGTCGTATTGTTCCCCTTCTTGAACCAGTCGTAAGTATATCCGCCGAATATCTTGACGGAATGCGGCCGGTCGGTCGCGAGTCGTCCATTATCCGGATTTCCGTTCACGTCGAATCCGAGGAACGGTAGATCGAAGAACCGGTTGACGTTGGGGCTTGAACGTCCCCTCTCGTCGGAACTCGCAAGGCCGGAAAAATTACCCTTAAGGCGGCTGTACGTGTATGTGCCGGCGAAGTAGTAATTATTCGAGAACCGTTTGTCGAGTCCGATCTCGAAAGCGTCATACTTTCGTTCAGCGTCAGGTGTGGCAGGGATACCGGACGCAAAGGGCTGACCGACGACGCCGCGGCCGGGATTCGCGATAAAGAAATTCTCGTTACCAACGTCGTCAAAGAAGCCGACATCCTCGATCGCATCGTCGACCTGCTTGTGCGTATATCTTGCTCGCAGCACCGTGTCCTTGAATATTCGGCGGAACACGCCACCGAACGCCTCGAGGTCTTGCTCGAAGCCGACCGTGAACTCACTCTGCCTCTGCGGCTTCAGATCCGGGTCTATTCGGTTATCTGAAGGGTCGTTCGAAGGTACCCGAAAATCTAGGGTTATTCCTCCACGCTGGGCAGCCGCGTCCAGAACGCTTTGTATGTTTGTAAACGTGCTCGCGGTATCGGTCGGGAGGATCGGAATGAACGTCCTCAGGAACAGATCGCCTCCGAACGATCCTCTCGGCAGCTCATACTTGAATCGGTCGTAGAACCATCCGTAGCTGGCGAATATTTTGGTCCGCCCATCGCCGAATACGTCATAGGCTCCTCCAATGCGTGGAGCCGCTTTCTCGTCCCAATCGAATTCGATCGGGATGCCGCTTTCTGAAAACGATGGAACGTCTTCCTTTTCAATGCGGATGCCTAGATTAAGAGTTAACCGAGGGATCGGCGACCAGCTGTCCTGGACGAACAAACCTTGATTTTTGCTGGAAGTTTCGCCGAACGTTCCAAAACGCGTCAACTGTGCGTTGCCGAGACTACTTCCGACGCCGAAGGCCGTTTCCCCGAATCTATACTGAAACTGTCCAAGATTAAAGAAACCCGAATCGACATCGTTTTCAAGCCGGTTGAACTGGTAGCCAAACTTCAAGCTGTGTCGGCCCGCAAAGTCATTGATCAATACCTGAGCGTCCGCATCGAAAGTGTTGCGAATCGAAACATCCTTGAAAATGTTTGAGGTGTTGCCTATGTTGTCGAAGCCAATTGATCCGCCCGGTAGGGTTGCCGTCTGAGCCCCGCAGCCAAAGTTCGGCAGCGTGTTCAGAACCGACTGGCTTCCGGCACAACGAACCCTGAAACCACTCGGCACTCCGTACGCCCCGTCAAGTTCGTTGAGAAAGCCGCGCCCGCCTCGTATACTTATCACCCAATTTGGGGTCGGTGTATACGTTGCAGCGTATGTAAAGTTGGTCGCGTTCACGCGTCCTCCGCGTTGGCTTTGGTCACCGATCGACGAGGTCGATCCGAATCCCAGTAGACCCCCGTTTATCGTCTGCGGCGAGTACAAATAAGTACCGGTAACTCGCAAATTATCGAGAACCTGCGCATCGACCCTTCCAAACATGTAATCGTTCCGCTGCTCTACAGTGTTCTCTTCTCGCGTGCCGTTTGGGAACACCGTAACGCGTTTTGTATCGAAGAATTGAGGCGCGATACTTCCGAAAAACCAGACGCGGTCCTTGATGATCGGACCCCCGAGATTTATGGTCGAAAAGACATTCGTAAACTCGTCATCGGGCGGGCTAAGGAAGGTACCCCCGTTCTGTCGGCCCGGTGTCACATATTCGAGACGATCCGACAACCCTCTTAAAATTGGGCGTGTGTCAGCGTCAAATCTGTCCGAGCTGAAAGCTAGTCCGAAATTACCGTGGAATTGGTTGCTGCCACCTTTTGTCACCACGTTCACGACGCCTCCGGTTGCTCCACTATATTCGGCCTCGAAACCGCTCGTTTTCACCTGGACCTCACTTACCGTATCGTTTGAAACGTTTTGGACATTTCGAAGCTGGCCGGTCCTGAAGTTCGTGACCTCGAGACCGTCAACGATAAACGTGTTCTCGGCTCCGCTTGCACCATCGATACTGAAGCCTGCTCCAAGCGGTTCTTCGCGGACCGCCGGAGATACCCGCAGTACACCTGCGAAGTTGACGCTTGCCTTTGGCGTAAGCTCGATCCGCCGCTCGCTGATGCTCGTCTGAATTCTACTGCTGCTACTATCGATCGTTGCGACATCCGCGGCCGAAACGTCGACTATTGCGGTCGCCGATTCGACCGGCAAATTGAACCGCACCGTCGCGGATTGACCTAGAGAAACCAGCACTTCCGAACTCACCGTTTGAAAACCCGCCGCGCGGACCGTCACTGAATATCTTCCAGGTGGAACCTGAAGCACCTTGAAATTGCCAGTATCGCTCGCCTTGATCGTCCGGCTGAATCCGATATCCAGTCCTTTTATCTCGATATCAGCTCCTGCGATAGCTGCGGCATTTTGATCGTTTACGATTCCGTCGATGTCGCCTGTCCTTTCCTGCCCGAAGATCGGGGAAGTCAGTCCGATGGCAAACAGCGAAACGACCGAGAACAATTGAAGAAGTCTCCTCATCGCTTTACTCCTTGAAAAAAGTTTTTCTATCCGACTGCAGGCGCCATGCGCGTCTGCGTGTAACGGGACTTTTGGGACTGGGTTGGGACTAGGTTGGGACTACAAAGAAACTAAATACGCCCTCATGGACTTGAGTTAAACCTCACTTCTTGAGCTGATCGCTTTAGCTTCTACACATGAAGAAGAGCGACAAATTGAAAAATATTCCCAATGCCGGATCGGTGGATCATTTTTCTTTGAAAATCTCGGTTTTAGGCTTGAATACTAACCACGCGAAGGCGAAATAGTCGCCGTGACCGATCTGTTTTAGCTGTTTGCCCTTTAGCTTTCCTTCGGTCGCCTGTCCGAAGACATTCCATCGCGATTTGGTTTGCTCATCAACAAATTCATTGTCGGTGTAAACGAAAGTCAGCTTTTGCCCGTCTAGTTCGGGGATAAAGACGCCAGAAGACCCTGCATCTTTCGATTCACTGATCTTCTCGTGATCGAGTGCCGACGAGGCCCCATCAGCGTGGAAAATAACAATGTCGGTTTTGCCGACCCGGTCATATAGGACCCTTTTCTTCCTGGTTATTGTGTGAGGATATGCTTTTGTAATGGAATCGAGTTCGATGGCGATAACCTTTTCCATCGGCTTCAACCGCTCGTCGGGCTTGCCGCGATAAAGGAATGGTGTCTTGGTAATGTCGTCATAACCGCGATATGGATTGTTCCCGTAGGCCCGACTATGTCCCGTCTCGCGTGACATCACCTTCCCGTCGGGAAACGCTTTTGAGAATTGGCCGAAGCTCACGATCTGACTAGGGATCTGGTTTAGGACCTTGTCGGTCAGGTCGCCCACAAGTCCTTCACCCGATATCTGCTGCCACCAGGTTTCGGTTTGGCGATCGTACATTACCATATCAGAATGACGAAGCATTCCAGAGACGCCAAAATCCAGCACCCGGCCATCGAGGCGGCGGTCGAACGTGATCGCTGTATAACACAACGGGCAGAACGTGACGGTTACCGGCTGGCCGTTTATGTCGTCGTTTACGATCTCATGCCACATCAGGATCTGAAGCGGATAAGCCCGAGCTTCGTTTCCGACCTTCAGCGAAATGACCGGCTCATTCGATTTGAGCCATTTACCCGCTTCGCTCACCGACACGAATTTCGGTGAATCGATGGCGGGGATCCCGTCCTTCGGGGGCCCACCGGACATCAGTTCGTTAAGTTCAATAGAACGTTTTTCGGTATTAGTTTTCCAACCAGGTACTCTTTCTGAGTTTGGTCGACTATCATCAGCCACCTGCGACAATGCACACGCGACGCTCACGAGCGACATCGAGGCAACCGGAATAAATCTTCGAAAGAATGCGAACTTCATAATCCTCCTTACAAAACAAGCCTTGTTGGAAGATGATTTTGGTGATGAATTTATTCCGAAGGGGGCAATCGAGGATTTCCCTCAGGTCCGGGAATAAATTCTAGATCTTTTCATTTCTCATAACGTCGGACGTGATCACAGGACCCGAACCGCGGGTAAGAAGAAACAGGTGTCCCCGGTTTCTGTTCAAAGCGGGACAGGATGTCTTGACGAGCAAGGGGTGGGGATCCTCGCAACCACTTCGGATGAGGATTACGAATTGGTAAGAGCGAAGATCGTCTCGGACGGACGGAAGATCGACGACGGGTTTTGCCCTTTCGTCGATCTTCCGCCGTACGACACATTGTGCGTCGGGGAGAGAGCGGGCCGTGAGTTTGCGACTCTCCCAGATATGCGCTGGACGTTAACCCGGTCGGAGCGAATATCGAATCGACATTGAAACGTACTGGACGGACAGGAAGCGGAATGCGATTCGGAACGGCGTCTGGTTTCGTTTCGAATACAGCGCCCGCAATCGGATGCGTTCCCAGACGTGCGACTGCCATAGAGGCGTCGAGATTCGGGCCGTAAAGCTCAACCTTCTTCCGGACCAAGCGAGCTCGGTTCCGGCCACTTTCTAATCTTTTCGATGATGAGAGCTACCATCGTCAGAATGACGGCCAAACCAAAGCCCGCCAGGCCCAAATTTATGCCCGCCACCGTCTTTTCGGAACCGTCGGAGAGAACCATTGAACCTCCATATGTTCCGCGTATTGCATAAGCAATTAAGAACCCAACGGTCACAAACATACCCAGAAGGCCCGGCAGAAGGACCTTTCCTCGAGCCCAGACTAACCAAAGCGAATAAGCTCCGATCGAGGAGTTCGTTATCAACTGCCAGACTTCATGAAGTCTGGCATGGGGGACCCATTTAGGATCAAAAACATGTGAAGAATTGATCTCCATTATCGGAACGGCTAGGCCGTAAAAGATAATCCCGATCGTCAAGAGGATCTTGATCGTCATAATCTATACCGGTCGAAATAAGAATTTCTGAGTCTTACCACACCGTCAAATAAGGCATCACAGCTCGTCATACATCAGAGGGAATTGATCATTGTTTGCTTAACGTCCAAGCGCTTGCGTGCCGCGCTAGCCAGGTTTTCCAAATATCGCTGCTTCTAAATAAGCACTCAGTGATCTAGCCTAAGATTTCCTAATTCCATTCGATTATTCCCACAAACTATTCACACTGACGAGCTAGTAGACACCGCGTCCTATAGGCTTTGGGCTTAAAGCGCCATAAATCTGCCTACCTGTCATCCGAATAGGTCCTTAGATTTCGCACCATAATATGATGTAGACAAGTCCCATTGCCAGGCCGGAGAGTTGATCAGTTCCGGGCGTCCGTCCGGGTTAAGGACGCAAAGGATCGTCACGCAATCGACGGGTCGGTCGTAATTTTGTTAAAGACGGTCGCCCAATCGAAGAACTCATTTGTGAGTCCTTCCTTCGTTCATGAAGAAGGCTTAGGCATTGCTGTTCCGGTTAACTATCCCAATTAGGATCCCCGCGACTGCAAATTGTATTAAATGGAAAGTGGACTGAATAAGAAGCCAAGTCTCCACTGACGCGACCTCAATCTTTGCTCCATTGGCAAGTGTTGATACAGAAAAAAGAAACGCTCCCATTATCAAACTGAACTTAACGGCTGTGGCCATAGAAGTTTTATCGCGTGAGAAGAACGGATAAAGGTAAGCCATGACTGTTCCCTGAATTATCATCGATGCGAATCCGAGCGGGATTATCGGTTCGGCCCGATTGTAAATCAATAAGCTGTCATAGAGGTCCTCGAAAATCACCAGATGCCATAGCAGACCCAAAATCATCGAGGGCACGATATACGCCAATGCGGTAAGCACGAATTTCGCAAATGTTTGTTTCATGATATCCGTAAAACAAAATCGCGGACGCGCCCGCGATTTTTCTTGAATCTATTTCATCGAATGAAGACCAACCTTATTACCTCCTGGGTCGGTGAAATGAGCCATAAAGCCATGAGGGCCAATTGCGGTTTTAGGTAAAAGAATTTTTCCACCTGCTGCCTCAACCTTCGAAAGCGGAATGCTCAGATCGTCTCCGCCGTTAAGATAGATCAATGATCCCTGCGAAGATGGCACACACCCGTCGCCCTGAATTATGCATCCGCCGATACCACCGCCCTGCAGGTCAGCATCGAAAAAAGCTGATCTCATTCCCATCGCTTCCATTAGGTGCATCTTGGTATCGAGAATTGTTTCGTAAAACAGTCTCGACTCGTCAAGATTCTTGACTGGAATTTCAAACCAGTTGATTGCATTCTTCATTGGGTTTGTATTTCAATCGTCATTAAGGATTGATCTATTTTTTCTTTTTTGACGACTTTGCTTGGGGGTTGAACTCCAGGCAAACATTGATCCAGTAGTCGAAATCGTTTTTGTTTCGCATACCGCTTTCTTCAACCAATACATAGCCCTTCATCGGCCGCCCGGTAAAGTCCATTGTGCGACAGCCAACCTTCTCAACCGCTACTTCGTGAAGTCCGGGGTGAATGCGACACATCATTTCGTCCTTGATTACACCGATACACATTTTGCCGTTCACCATAAATGTTAGTCCGCCCATCATTTCCTTTTCTTCCACATTCGGAATGTCTGCAAGACGCACCCGGATTCGTTGAGCCAGGTTTTTGTCATACGCCATTGCTAGTTTGCCCCCGTTGAATGAAGATTATAAGAGAACTTGCAAAATGCAAGTGCATTGTAGATTTAGAACTTGCATTTTGCAAGTTGCTAGGTGCTAAATGGCAGAAAAAGTAAAAAGACGTTCTGATTGTCCGATAAGCCTGGCTCTTGATATCTTTGGCGACAAATGGTCATTGCTTATTATCCGAGATCTGATGTTTCTGAAAAAACAAACCTACAGTGAGTTTTTGATTTCTGAAGAAAAGATCTCAACCAACATCCTCGCCGACAGACTGGCGAAGCTTGAAAATGCTGGATTGATCCGCAAATTCAGAAACCTTTATTCGCTTACCGAAAAAGGGATCGATTTGGTGCCCGTTATGTTGGAGGTCGTCCGCTGGAGCGCAGATAACGTTAAAAAAACCGCCGCGCCAAAAGGAATCGTCGATCGTATCAAAAAGGACCGGCAAAACTTTGAGTCGGAAATTGTTGGAGAATTGAAAAGGCTCGTTTAGCGCAAACGCTAGTAGGCGAACCGTTGCGCATCATCGAGAGCCATGCGCTAGTACTTGGGCTTCATCTCTTCCAGCCTCCGGTCCATATCCCTGAAGAACCCCGTGACAACCGAAGAGACCATACGCAGACGTGCCGCCTCTGTCGCCTCTGTTTGATTTATGGTTGCAGCTTCACTTCTACCTTCAAAATTCAGTTGATTCGCTCCGCGCTCGATTTCTGCAGAGCGGCGAATTCCAGAAAGCTGGATCCCTGCTCCTTCCCTGCTGCTTGATGACGCGATCGAGCTGCCGGTATTGAAAGCCTGCTTGCTTTGTGAAGCCTGCGTTTCGAGGGCTTGGTTGATCTCACCTTGATAAGTATTGCTGGCTTCGACCTTTTTGTCGGCGACAATATCGGTATTGTTATTTTGGAGAGCGACCGCGCTTCGCGTACTGGAATCCATCTGCTTGTTGACTTCTTGGATCGGATGCTTGTCCCTCGACCAATCGAAGAGTTCCTGTCCCGCGCGAATAGGAACAGAAGTCCCAGCGACGGACGAACCCCCTGGCGTGAATTCATATGTCTTCATACCAAAGCGCTCCATGTTGCCCTGGCCACGAATTTCAACTTCCTTTTTGCCATCAAAGCTGCGCGCTTCTTTAGTTCCTTGAGCTTCAGCCAATGTGCCGGTGATCTCACGATTTGTAGCCGAGCGGCTGCTACTCAGTCCATAGTTCATGCTTGCTTCTGCGAGCAGAGATTGCGTTACCTGATTGGCGCGGATCTGCCCAAGATTTGTAACGAGCCCGCCCTCGACTCCAGCGACCGATGAGATCAACCTTGCGTCTGTTGACTGGTTCGCCGCTTCAAGAGCCTTCTTCGCGGCTGTCTGTTCCGCATTGTAGATGCCCTGGATCTGGGTGTTTTCAGCTTGACGGTTGATAGCGGCTCCGGCCACTAATCCGTATGTCTCAAGTGCGGTCCCTAAACTTGAAAGCATCCATCCCATCGATATTTGAGATACGCCCTCATAAACCTGTCCGCGAAGAACTCGATAGCTAAGCCACGGAACAAGAATGAAACAGAGGCTAGACACGAAGAACAATGCGGTAACGATAAGCGCACTCGACGCTGGATCGTAAGCACCGTTGGTAATGATCTGCGCGGTGGCGGGATCGAGAGAAAATGTGCTCTCACCGTTGTAGATAGAAAGCGCGAGAACGCCGAGGGCATAGCAAACATAAAGAGTCACTTCCTTTACTAACGGAAATGCCAACGCAAATGTAGCGACACCCCAGCAGAACGGATAGAACATTTGCGCGGCAAACTTCTCGTCAAAACCGAAGGCGGCCAAGACAGGAGCCGCCAGTTTCAGGCCGATCAATATAAATAGTCCCGCGATCGCAAGAAAAAGTCCGCCGAACTTTATGATGTTCTGCCCTATCACCATAAAGGTGAACATCCGGGGCATATCCCATCCAAATACATTGAGTTCGCCAGTAATGTCTTTCACAGACGATTCTTTATCCATGATGATGCCGACAAGGCCCGGTTCTCCGTTTGGAAGACGTTCCGCAAGCAGTTCGTTTGGATCTTCTACGGCAAAATTCGCTTTCACATATTGCTTCATCTTCTCGTCAAACTCAGCTACGAGTGAACGATTGTAAGCGCGAATCGGCCGCGCAAAGAACTTACCGGTTATTGTGAGGCCGTCGATGATGAACGGGCTCGCTCCGATCAGTACCATGAAAATGATCGACCGAATCGCCCAGGCGACAAGCTGCTCTGGCCCAAGCCCGCGGTTGTCGTGAAACCGGCGAATAAACGCAAATATCAATACGAAACTCGCAATGATCCATGCGAGGAAAGTGAGGATCGGCATCAACGGCTTCACGATCACGTTCAGGACAGATTGAAAAAGCCATTCCTGTCCGGTCCGCATCAGGTTTCTGATCTGCTCGCTGAAACTCGGCGCGGGCGGCTTGGGCGGTACGACGGGGCCGGGAGCCGGTGTTGAAACGGGGTTCACGGGATATCTATTCTCGAACTCACGAAGTGCAGGAGCCGGACCTCCGTCGAGCGGCGGCATGAACGGAGAATCAGGATTCACTGTCGTTATTAAATCGTTCGCCGTCACCGGCTGCCCATTCATCGTGCCGATCGGAGTCTGCCCCTCGACACGCGGCGGTTGAGGAGGGCGCGGCCGGGTTTGCCCGGCCGCTGGCGTGGCGAGGAGGCATGGCGAGACGAGGTAGGCGAGAACGAATAGAGCTGTCGCTAAAGCGAGGCGGATATGGGTCACGTTTCTCATGGCTTTGGTATTTTAAGTTCTTAGATCCGATCTTTATGGAAGCGGGCTTTGATAGACGTCATCGTTCCATATTTCATAGCGTTCTAGTTCACGCAGGAATTCATCTGAGGCCTGAGTGATACCCGTCATCATCTCGGTGCTGCGGCGTATCTCTTTTCCGAATTCGGTCATCTGTTCGATCTTCAAGCCATAGGCAATGAACTTCGCCTGTATCTTGGCTTCGAGTTCTCGCAGTTGGCCCTCGACTGTTGTTATGCGCAGATTGATGGCGAGCATTTGATCGATGAGGGATTGCACTCCATCCTGATTTGCGGAAGGGTTCGCAGAGATCGCTCTCGTCTCATCCGCGATTCGCTCCCGCTCTTCGTAAAGTTTGGCGAGATCGAGAAGGATGTTCTCCCGGTCAAAGAGCATTCTTTCGAGTTCTGAATCCAGCTTGGCAAGGCGTTCCAGGTTGGCGAGATGTGCATCTGCGCTACGACCGATAGAATGCCTTAGAAAATCATCGAGATCCCGCTTGTTTGCTTCCATGTCGAAGATGCCGTTCTTCAGGCGTCTTGCGATATTGACGACCGAATGTATCTGGCTTGTGATGGTCGCCTCGATGCGCTTCTTGAGCTCAAAGGTCCCGCGGATCAGACGGCCGATAGTGGCGTAGGTCGTTATCAGTTGTTTATGACGCATTACCTGCTCATCGACCTTATCGAGAATGCCGCGCAGATTGGTTACGCTTTCCACCATCTTCTCGTACTGCCGAACTGCTTGCTCATAGGTTTGGATATAATGATTGATGGTCTCGACCCACCGGGCGGCCTCTTCGATCCTTTTTGCTACCTGAAGCGTATATTGCGACGGATCAAAAACGGTCCACTGCGCCTGTGCCGGTCGGACATCGATCCCGATAAAAATCGACGAGAGAATTACGCCAAGAATCATTTGCCTTACTGTTCTGCTATTGCGAGTCATGCTGATACCTCCAGACCACTCAGTTCATTGAGGTCAAAAGAAGAGATCTCCGTGAGCCCTACAGCTGTTAGCCCACTCGGATACTTTGACGCGAGCCATGAAACGACGATCTCAGGCGGAAGGTCAGGCCGAATGTTTTCGACAAGTCGCCGGGCGTTCGCTTCATTCGTATCGTTAGTGTTTGCCCAAAGCATTGCAGGTGAGAGGCGTATCTCGGCCATCTGGACGATCTTGTCGGCACCGCTTCCGATCACGAACACCCATTGCGTATATCTGCCATATTGATTTCTGATCGCTCGGATAGCTGCGACCGTTTCAGGTGCGAGTTCGCAGTCTGACGCCAGACGGTCGAAGCCGCCGATCTGTTTGCCGATCATCTTTACGCCGGAGTTTTTCACAAGGTCTATTCCGATCTCATTCGGACGTTCTGCCGTTCCTGTAAAGTGCTCGTAGGCCTGCGAGAAAAGAACCGTGACCAATCCTTCCTTGCGGCCGGTTACGGATGCTTCGGCAATAAGCTCCTGGATCGCCGGAAAGTGTCGGTTGATCTCGCGCATCTCATCGCACAGAAATAGGATCGGTGTCTTTTGCTGGCGGTCGTCTTCTTCGCCGATCTCCTGCATTATCTGGGCGCTGATTCGAAAGCCGACGCTCTCACGGATCTTCTCGTCGAGGCCGCTGATGCCCGAAAGCTCGAACACATCGAACATCGATGGAACGTCATAGTCGGGATGGGTTGGCGAGTTCAGCCAGGGATCTTTGCGATGAACGTTGAGTTTTAGGTAAAGCTCGCTCGCGGGTTCCTGCTGTGCCGGCTCCCAGTGATACGTTTTAAGAACATCGAGGAAGTGTCCGAGCGTTGGCTGGAACTTTGGTCTCCCGTCTCCGTTTCGTGCTAGCGACATCTTATAAACCTCGTCGATTACGGTCGCTGCAATCGCACTCGTGATCGCGTCGGTTTTCGAAGTCTTGCTCAGGATAAGGATGTCCGTTAACACCATCGAAAGCTGCCGCTTTGTCGGATGGATGCCTTTGTCGATCCCCGGGTAGTTCCAGATATTGATCGGTTTGGGATCGGCCTCGTTGAACTCGATGTGACGGCCGCCAAACAGTCGACAAATGGGCTTGAACGAATGTCGGTAGTCCATCACCCGGACCTTTACGTTCCCGCGATGTGCCCGGATATCCGTGATCAGCATCGAAGCGAGGAATGACTTTCCTTCCCCCGACGCGGCCGTGACTATGACGGTTGGGGATTTAATGAGCGCCCGATCGTAGAGGTTAAGACCGAAAATCTGCCCGTTCGGTGTTGTAAAGATGCTATGCGGGCGTTTACTTCCCCGCCAGCTAGTCTCGGTCGGGACAAATGCTATTACCGAATCGGCAGTCTCAGTGAGTTCCTGGCCGGTTGGCTTCGAGGAGAGTTCACCCGCAAGCATTCGCGGATAGATGGCTCGCTGCCTGATCGCATCTTCCCGTATCGCATCGGCACCGATCTTCTTTCGGATCGAGGAAACAACTGCATCGCACCGGTCATCAAGTATCTCAAGCTGCTTCCGAGCTTCCTTCGTTCCTTTCGAGCGGCTCGCAAAGACGATGACATTCAGCCGCAGGTTGCAGATCTCTTCGTTATCGCCCTCTACCTGTTCGAGAAGATCTTCAAGATCGGACTTGATCACGATCGCGTCTTTCTTGAGATTCCTAAATCCGAGCCAGGTATTCCGGCTTCCCTCTATCCGGTCGATGCGCTTTTGCAGGTCTTTTTTTGCAGCCTGTTTCTGGGTTGTCATCAGATCAACGACGATCTCGTGAGGAAATCCCAGAGCTCGCGTTGCCGTCAGGTAACGCATTATGTCCGCGGTAACAAATCCGTTCGGAAGAGTTTTCAGGCTGACCAGGCATACGGGCGTGCCGTTGTGCCGGACAAATTGCTCACGCGTGCTCTCGATACTTGTACTGCACAGATATCGCCGCAGATCGACACACTCCGGCTCGCGAAGGTTTGGAAAGTCTTGGTGTTCCCGGCGATGGCTTACAAAAAGTGCTTCGAAAATTTCCGTTCGGCTCATCTCACGAAGCTGAAGCCCTCGCGGAAAGTTAGCTTCGAACGACTGAAAGACACGTGCCGCTTTGAGTCGGCACGCGGCTTCACTTTGCACCTCTCTTTGCACCATCAATTCACTTTCGCGATTTCTTATCCTCAATAGGGGCGAGCGGAAAAGTCGCGCGATGCCGTATTCTTTGACGTCTCGTACAAGCGAGGGCAGTAGCGACGAAAGAGGGCTATTGTCTGCAGCATCTCTTACGGGCACGCGGATCCAGACTGTCGCGGACTGCCGCATCACTTCACCGGATCTTATGGCTTCTTCATGGAGTGAAAGATTGGTGGCTTGAAGGACGCCTGCGACCGGGTCGGACGATTCCGGATCGCGTGAGAGCAAATGGTCTCGAAGAACCTCTCCGGTATCAAGCGAGTTAAGAAATCGAAACTGTATGACCGTGTTCTTCGGCTTCTCGAACTTAAGGATCGTTTTCAGTTCTTCGATCCGTTGCTCGGTAACATTTCCGTCGATATAAAGACTGTGCGACGGCTCGAAGATGTACGCCTTGCCGTAGCTCCCGTCCCTGTATCGGATGGTGTTGCCGTCCAGCCCGGCGATTTCGGTCGGAAGCAGTCGTCCAACGGCTTCTGCCATAGACCGTTCTTTCTTCTTTGCCGGTATCGGGCCATCCATCGTGCGACTTCTTTGTAGTTTGAATGCCGGGATGATCCGGTATCCGGCTACTAGACCAAGACCAGCGGAGAAAAGCCCGCCGAAGAGTGAGATTGCGATCTGTGTGAATGATAGGTTTGCGATGTCCATGTTTATTTCCTTGGTTTATTTTCGGGTTGGGATGGTCCAATCGAGTGGTTCGATCTCGCTCCTGAGCGGTGGCCGAAACGTCGCCCATCTGTCGATCTCTGCGTCAAACTTCTGAGAAAGCCAGTAAGCGGGTTTGCTGAGGCGTAGGTAATTGAATGTTCCCAAGAGGATGAGGAAGACGAGTAATCCTACCGGGAAGCCCAACGGGACATATCCGACCCAAACACCTAGAACAAACGGAACGAGATAAGCAATGGCTGTGGGGATCAGGATAAACTTCCAGTCCGTCGAGTAGACCCCGAACCTCTTGAGTCCTCGGAAAACATTTGGTCGTGTTACACGTCTTCTCATTGGTCTGTCCCCTAGAAGTTCGTGTCAACTCCGACCGCCCGGCCCTGTGCGAGCTGCCAGAACACCGCGACGATGGTTCCGAAAGCAAAAGAAAGGAGTGAGCCAAAGGCCTGGTTGCCCCACTCTTTGCCGGTCATCTTGTTGTAGATCGACCATGCTACGCCGACCGCTCCGAGACAGAACAAAATGATCGCCATAAGCTTGAGCGCTTCGCGAATGATGTTCGAAAGATTGCTCGCATCGCCGGTGAAGATCGGGCCTTGGGCCGAAACAAGATTTGTGAAAAGCAATACCAAGGCGAACGGTGCCAATGGGGTTAGCCCTTCCTTTGTGATCGTTAAAAGTTTCTTCATATTCGTCCTCGCTGAAGTGGATTTTCCTGATGCTGATGAATGACCAAAAGCGTCAATGGTTTCTCTCGCTCTGCAAGGGTCGTGCCGTTTCGACGAAGGGTTGTTGGCACGTCCGTTGCGAAAGCCCTCGGCATGAAGCAACCGATCGTCTTCGCCCTCATACTCATCGTCTTGTCCTTACTCGGCTTACCATTATCAGCCGCGTCGCAAGGAACACAAAGAATTTCTCGAACCACACTTGCCGGAATGGATGTACTTTCGCGAGCGCGGTTGTTCGAAGCGACGATTGAGAAAGCAGCAAGAAGTGAAGGCGTCGATCCGCTAATTCTCTGGACAATCGCATACAACGAAACCCGCTTTCGGCCGTGGCTGACCAGTCCTAAGAATGCACAGGGAATGATGCAATTCATGCCAGCGACTGCGGCTCGTTTCGGCTTGTCCGATCCATACGAAGCAAGTGCGTCGATACGAGCAGCAGCTCGGTATGTAAAGTACTTGGGACGGCTTTTCGATTGGAAGCTCGAATCGGTTCTTGCGGCCTATAACGCGGGGGAAGGAACCGTTTTGGCCTATATTCAGGGCCGCGAATTACGAAGCAACGGGAAACTGATCAACGCATCGAGGCGCAGGACCACGAACGGCGTCCCGCCGTACAAAGAGACGGTCGGGTACGTTTCGCAAGGTGTGAAAGTTTATCGCTGGCTAAAGGAACAAGGAAGGCTTTCCAGCTTTTCTCCACCGGAAACGATCGCCAAAACGTCCGAAATTCCAAGTGCAGCTAACGCTCAAGAAAGACAAGCTATCTCCGTGTTTTACGATCCCCGTACAGGTAAACGAAGGGCGGTCTCGTTGAATAACAGCGTCTCGGCGCCGCTGCTGGATTTCGGTCCCGTCATCGTCGGGCCATCGATCCCCAAAAATTCAACTCAATTAGCTCGATCAACTTTTGCCGGTCTCTCAGAACTTCAAAAGTAGTCGGCGAATTTTCACGTCATTCTCGGACGACTTTCACGCCAGTCGGCAAATTCCTAAACCGATTCTTTAATCGAAAAAGAACGCGAGGAATGCTTGATCGAGAAGTTATCAATAATTCACGTTTGGCACCGCTTTTGCCATTAGCTCGGTCGAGATCTATGTCCTATGAAATCAAATGAAACCACAATCGAGTTGTCGGGAGGTTCCAGTGAACAAATGGATGCCCCTACCTACCTTACCCGCGACCCGGACGACATCGTAACCATTACCTCGTTGTTCAAGGCACTTTGGATATTGCTGTTCGCCCTTGTTCTGAGCGCTGGCATCAATACTTTTCTCATCCTTAGAAAAGCCGATCGGATCGTTGTCGATAAAGCTTCCGGAAGAGTTGTCGAGCTAAACAATCGCGACTACGGCACGACGGAGACGGTCAGCATAGCTCCGGACAATCCAACATCAACCGACAAGAAGTATTTAGTAAAGGAGTTCCTCACCTCCCTCTACGAAGTCGAACAGACTACGCGTGAGGCCGAAGTCAACAAACTTCTTCGGATGCTGGATCCTGATCTATCGATGGCGATGGCCGCTAGGTTGAAGCAGAACGGCGTTCTTGCAACCGAAAGATTGGAAAGCGTCAATTCTTCCTGGGAGCTGCAGGACCTTTCTGTCGATGAAAGTGATCCATATATTCTTCGGGCGATCGGGACCAGGAAGATACGACGCAAAGCCGCAGGACACGACGTGGAAGAGTCCGTACAGCTTAAATGCAAATTCCTTCTGAAAGACAGCCCGTCGGCTCCGATCCGCAACGACAACAACCTTCGAACTGGATTCACGATCCTTCGCTTTAGGGTTGAACCAGTTAACGGTAAGACGGTCTCGCCCATATCTCTCATCGGAGATGCAGAGGAAAGTCCTTCAATGAACAACACCGTTAGTGAATCCACTAACAGTAAACCTACTAACGACCAATAAAAACCGACCCTAACTACCATGAACACAATGCAAGAAAAAGCACATATCCATATGAAACTGCTCGCGGTTGCCCTTACGGCACTCGCAGTAATTTCCGGACACGCTGAGGCACAGGTTCGAAAGCCCGCAGTTAAACCGGGCCAGAAGAAAATTGCTCGGCCTGTCCCTCCTGAGCCTAAGTCTGCCGAAAGGATCGTCGACATTTCGTCGGCCTCTGGCGGAGTTCAGCCGGTCGCAGTTGTTAACTCACCGCAACCTGATTTTCTGTCGGGAGAGGCAAATGTAACCGTCAATCCTAAACAGCCCACGGTTATCCGTCTGGGACTGGCTCAGAATGCCGTCTCGATCGTCGAGTTTCCGGCATCTGACGGCATCTATTACATCCACGAAGGCAACCCCAAACTTGCTTCGGTATTTCAGTCGCCTACAAAGGAAACTGACCGGTCGATAACTATCTACCCGGGAGAAGCTTTTGCTCCATCGAAGGATGGAACCACTGCTGCGGCGATCAGCCTTCAAATGCGATCCGGTCTGGTTCTCATTCTCGAACTCGTGCCGGTGAGTGATCTGAGAAGGAACGCGCACCGATGCGTTATCACCTATGACAGGGATGCTGTCGTGTCAGCTCGAAAAGTCGCGGGCCTTGCCTTCGATCTAGGGGGTGAGTCTGTCAACGCTTCACCGATCAATTCGCGAGCCGTTTCAAAACTCGTTGGCTCGTCGCCATCCCTTGAAACGAATCCGCGCGGTTCTGATGCCGCTAGGTCCGAAGACAGCTCGATCGTCAAAACCGCATATACGGATGTACCAAACTCAAAGCGAAACAGTTCAAAACGCGTAATGACCGATGCAGCAGTTTCGAAGTCTTCTAACAAACTGCTGGCGGATGTTCTCAGAGACCCAAAGAAGCATCTCGGAGTCTGGACGCCATCTCTTCACGGACTGGAACTTTCAGTGTCGCGAATTACAGATCTTGATGCTGAAAACCGGCTCGTTGTTGTAGCAGTTCGAAACTCTACCACGTCGAATTTGAGACTCCTGAATGGATCGCCGGAACTTCAGATACAGACACTCGATAAAGATGGGAACAGCCTCCTGACCTCAAGAGTCGATATCCGATATCTGGAAACCACTGCCTTGGAAGGTCTTGTTCTTCCCGGTTCTTCGAGCTTTTACGCGCTTGTCTATAAAACCCCGACGCTAGCGACCAATCAAAAGGTGAGAGTGGTTGTCGCTCACAAGGATGCAGCCGACGCTCCCATATCAGCGGCTCTGAACGGATCCAGATAAAGGAGAACATCGATGCAAACAACTGTGAGTACGAGTACCGATATTCCAACCGCATTGCCCGACATCGAAGCAGATGACGACCGAGAGAAGTTACTTCTCGAGGATCAAACGGATATTCCAGAAGACGAACTTTATGCAGCGGACGACTTTGCTCCGGTAGATGCTTCCAAGTCGCCGCGTTCTCGTGCGGGAAAGATCATGAAAGGCATCGCCGCTTTCATCGTTTTTCTACTTCTAATGGGATCCACAATTACCTGGTTTTTTGGAATGGGATGGTTCTCTCAGCCAAAACCAGAATCCGTTAACAGAACCGGGCAGCGGGATGCCACTTCCGCACCGATGACCGAGGACGAAAAACTCAAGGCCGCTCTGACAATGGTCGCTTCGAAAGAACCCAACCTAACCGGGGATCCGGTATCCAGTTCGCCTGGAGATGTCGAGATAGGTGATACCCCTCAAATAATTTCCGGTAACGAAGGCGACATAGTAACGCCGACAAATTCCCGACCTCCATCTGAGCTACCCGTCACGAGTGTCGGCGCTGGTTTCTCATCTCGGGAAATGACGAAAAGGCAGAACGAAATGCCAGATGCAAAATCGACGGATGTGGCTCCGCACCAAAATGGTTCCCAATCGGCTCTTTCAACCACTTCTAATGAGCCTTTGGGCCGATCGCTTTTCTTCGGGATTGCTAAAACGAAGAACGTTGCGATCGCTTCTCCGGACACAAAGCCAATGACTCCGGATGCTGAGGCGCGAAAGCAAGAACCTTTGGGACGGATACCCTTCGGCACTTTGCTGCCCGTACGTTTGTTAGGTGCGATCTACACACTACGGAATTCGGGTGGTGTCGTTCGCATGGAACTAACGCAGCCGATCGAAGGAAAGGGGTACTCGTACCCGGCCGGCACGACGCTCGTCGGCAACGTAAGAGGCGGCGAATCAACTAGAGCCTTTGTGACTGTTGTCGGCCTCATTGATCCGGTGTCAGGTGAACTGATGAGATTCACTGGAGAACTCATGGGAACCGACGGGGCGTCTGGTATCGACGGAGAAAGAAAAAGGGTCACGGGCAAGTGGACTCGCTTCTTCCGCGGATTGAAGGATACTGCCGGGTCGGTATTGGGATCGGTCGGTTCATTACGATCGGGCGGCACCGTAATTCTGTCCGAACCGCTTCGTCGCGGCTCAGAAAGACTGTCTGAGGATACAAGCCAGTCCCTCTTTGGAAGCGAACGTGAAGATACGTTCCTGGAAGTTCTAGCCGGAACGAGCGGGTACGTTCTAGTTACACAATTGCCGGAAGCAAGCACCTCACCACTGACAGCTATTAGCACGGGAGTTGAGAAAGAATGATTCCGTTCGATCAAGGTCGGTCTCAGATAAACCCTCGTGACCTTGTATCGGAGGGGCTCGAAGCCGATCTCTTTCAGTTGATGGCTCGCAATGGCTATGTACCAGATGAGCAGGTGTTTGAAGACTTTTGCGAAAGCCTCAAGTCCGGTCGGGCCTGGCTGATCTCCGGAACAAGGGGTAGCGGAAAGACTGCCTTCCCGGAAGCACTCGCAGCCGCATGCAATTTGACAATGTGCGTCGTGGCGGGCCGTGATGGATTGAAACAGGAAGAGATCCTCTACGACTGGGATTCCGAAGAACAGGAGGTCTGGATGCGGGAACACTTGGCTCTAGCAAAACAGTTACCGCTCGAAGAGCAAACTCAGTTTCTGGACAACGCCCGTCGATCCAAATGGCAGCGCCGATTTCTGATTCTCGGTGAGGTTGGAATCGCATACGACCTTGCTGCAAGTGCGGCGGTATCTTCACAACACAAGCCGCCGCCAGTGTTGATCCTGGATGAAAGCGATAAATTCGGACCAAGTATTGAGGATTCGCTACTTATGCCGCTCGAACGCGGGTTGATCTACATTCCGAGATTTGAAGGCGGGACCATCGGAATCTCGGATTGGCGGTTCCGGCCGATCGTCATCACGACTTCGAACGATCTTCGTCATAAACTCAGTTCGCCGTTTATTTCGAGACACGTGTTCAGCCGATTCGCGAGCCCCTCGTTAGAAAAGGAGCTTGAGATCCTATCGACAAAAAACAAGCGAGCGACCTCAGCCCACCTGGCTCTCGCAACCAAGCTGATCGACGCCGTCAGAGGGATCGCCGGGATAGAAGACCATCCGAGCGTTCGTGAGTCGATCGATATAGTGGCGGCGTTTGAGCGCGACTCGATCAACTCACTCGATGCGAGAAGCATTGTTCGGTATTTTTGCTATTTCGCAAAGGCCGGTGCATCGCGAGAACTGCTCAATCTCCAGCTCGACTACCTTCTCGCAATGACGGACGCATTCCATCCGGACATAGATTCTTGGCTAGCGACAAGAGATCCCGATTGGAAGGTCAGATGGCCGCAGCTTTCCGGAATTTCCTAATGAAAGAAATGAGTAAACAATTGGGTTTCTATTCGAGGATCAAGACGAGAATACCGGTCATCAAGTCGATTGACCTTTCGCGGTATGCGGGCGTCTTAGTAGTTTTGTGCTTCGTAGGAGTGTATGTACTCTTCAGGATCTTATCGCCCGAAAACAACGCTGCCCAAGTCCGATTCGTCGAGGCCCCGGGGCACGAATCTGGCCAAGAGAAAACGGAACACGAAAAACAGCTCAAAGATCCATTTTCCGGCTCGGAACACGAACATGCTCTAAGACTTCGAGAAACCTCAGCATTGGGAATGGCAATCTCATTGTCGGCATTGTCCTTCAATACCCGGACTTCGACACTTCCGCATAATGTGTCGGGAATCGTTGGAAATTTAACTGCGTTAAAACTATGGCCGCCCGGGATCGAACCGAGCAACGGGCTCATTGCCTCCGAGCAAAGCAAATTTCATATTGCATACCGACGTGAGCCTTTCTCCTTCGAGGTACTTGCCGTTCCAAGATCTGATCAAGGATCGCAATTGCTTTTCCGATTTCCGCTTCCTCAAAGCGAACCAAATTCAATTCTGTATTTTGAAGCGAAGCGGGATCAGCCAATACCGCCTGCCTTATTAACCACTGAACAGCTAAGCGCATCAGGTTGGAAAATTCGGCATTGGCGAGGTGACGCTCTGACACTGAACGCGACGACCGTTGAGTCGCTTCGCGAACAAAGTGAACTGCTCATCGGACACTAGTTAAAAAGTTATGTTTTCCCGTGAATGGATCGAGCGATTTGACGCTTCCTATGGGATACCAAGGAAAGCAAATGAGCAGTATCTGCCATCGTACCAAGCTTTTTGGCAATGGTCCGCCGACATTGGCATGACTCTCTTCTTTGTCCTGTTGGGAATCGTCGCAGCTCTCTTGTGCTTATATGCGGGGGTTCTGTTGGACGTGTACGGGCTGATCACGTTGGTCTTCTGGGCGATGGCGTTGATCTGTGTCACCGGATCACTAGTCGATGCTTACTCGCTAATGTGGGCCTATCGAATTCGAGGTATGAGCACCGCTCACGGTTCGGCCAGATGGGCAAAGGCGTCGGACTTGATCCGCTGCGGTCTGATGAATCGGATCAGAAGTCTTCCGATACCTGCGAACGCGCTTCCTATTGCGAAGGCCTTTCGCGGCCGCGACGTATTTCTTCCAACGAGCCAGTGGCTCCGGCATTTCGCTATGTTCGGCCCGACCGGTTCCGGCAAATCGAAGACGTTCTTCGTGTCGATGATCAGAGCGATCCTGAACAAGTCGTCTTGCTTAGTCTACGACCCGAAAGGTGAACTCTTCGCTCAGACTGCGGGTTCGGCCAAAGCCATCTACCGTTTAGACCTAAATGATCCGACAAAAAGCGACCGTTGGAACTTCATTCCGAAATGCAGAAATGATCCGGCATTCGCATGTCAGATTGCCGGAATGATGCTCGGGATCGAAAACCGCCGTCGCACGAATGCCGACCCATTCTGGGGTGATGCCGAGCAAATAGCTTTGACCGCGATCTTGCTTCATATCTCGGAGGTCTACCGCGAGAAAGCAATTCCGGCATTCGCTGCCGACTTCCTCCTCTTCATGAGCGGAGATAACGACCAGGCCTTCAACGAAGCGATGACGAACTCGCCTAGCGTGTACGCAAAACAAGCTTACATGGCCTTTCGCCAAGCTCCGGTGCAGACACGCGGATCGATTCTGATAGGTCTCTACAACAAACTTCGCCCGTTCACTCTTGCACCTGCACGGATGGTGACAGTCGCGCCAACCCGCGATGAAGAGGTTTCCGGTTGCCGGTCGATAAACTTCGCGGATCTTCGCAAGCCCGGTGCGGCGATCTATCTTGTAGTCTCGGAAGGTGCCGCGGACATGTATAAGGAGTTTATCGCCACGTTCATCGGGCAGGCGGTCATGGAAATGAGGCTCGATGGTGTGAACGAGCCTGAGCATCCATGCTTCGTTTTGATCGATGAAGCCTATCAATTGAATGTCTCCGAAGTTAAGAGGATCTCGGGTATCGGCCGGGGACGCGGTGTAGGACTTGGACTCGGGTATCAGGACCTGCCTCAAATGTACGATCAATACGGACGTGAGCCCGCCAACGCAATTCTTGGAACGATCATGACCAAGATCTTTCTTCCGGGACTGGATGACGTTACGGCTGAGTACGCATCGAAACAGCTAGGCGACACAACGATCTTTTCAAAGACATTTCAGGACTTCCCCGGAAAGAAGCAGGACAACACGAGGTACGCGGAGCAGAAGCGTGCGCTCATGCAGCCGAACGAGATCAGGCAAACGGCCGCTCATTCCGAAGTGCTGATCATCAGCGACACGGCTCCCCCAATTCGGGCAGCATATCCGCCTTTTGCGGTTTCTGGATCGATCTTCCCCGCTTTAACAAATGGCACTCCTGCAGAAATTCATTTAGGCGATGTCGATCCTCGGTTTCTGCTAAGCGCTCCGATCGAGCGCGGTCCGGTTACCAGCCATGACAAGGCCGAATTGAAAGCAATTATTTCCGCTGGGGTCGATCGGATCTGTACGAGAGAACGACTGACCGAACTGGCTGCAATAGCCCGACAAATATCAGGATACGGTCTACTCGAAGATCAGGTAGAGGTAGAACCCGAAGAGAGCGATCCTGTTAACACCGCGCTAAACACCCTTCCGAATGATGTTCGGTCCGTCGCTCTCCAAAGTAATAGAAAATCATTTGGTATCGAGCACGCTTCGATTTGAAATAGATGTTAAATAGGCTGAAAATCTCTCTTGTATTAGCTCCACTCGCTCTGACGATGTCGATTGGAGTATATGTTTATACCCTGTGGTCCTACGAGCGTGAGCGAGCTGCAGAGATGCCCTTTGACGCGACCGGAGCGATGAATCGGGATCTGCTGAAATTCCATGAGAAACGTGGCTCATTCCCCGAAAAGCTGAAAGACCTGGAAGGCATAATTTGGGAGAAAAAGGTGCGCAATTTTGCGTCGGAAGGTCGTTCGCTGAGTTATCGAAACTACTTCTACATCTACTCAAGGTTAAATCCTCATCGATTTACTCTTTGGGCAATACCAGTTGGAAACCTTCGGGACGAAGGAACAACTAGGTACGTCGTAGTTACGCCTGAGTCTATACGGACTTGGAAAGGGCCGCCTATTTCGCTAAGCGACTTGAATCGGGTGTCTGCGACACCGCATTTAAGAGAATTCACATTTTTGGGTATGACCAAGCAGGTGGATCGTTAACGATACAATTGTAAAACCGTGGTCGACCAACCCTACCCGGGACGGATATATGTTCATCTCTGTTTTCGCCCAAACTTGACAACTTTCCGGGTTCTTTCGGACCACGATTCGTTTCCAAATGAGTTGAAGGGAGCACAGCTCCGCAATTGATGCACGTAGTGTGCCTGTCCCGCCAACATTTGCTTCGGCGTTTCCGCATCTGTATTTCTCAGAAATGTACGTTTACAAACAGTGGTGTACGTTCCTAGCAACATATACTGTCGTACGTGAGTGGAAACGCCGGGTCCAGACGCTGCATTAGGCATCTTTACGATCAGCAATACGTGAATTTATCGCGAGCCTGTTTGTTACAATACCCGATAATTGTTCAAATCCCGTCGCAGTATTAAAGGCGTCGACCTGCGAGGGTTACGTGCTTCAAGGTCGAACTAGCCGGTTTTTGCTTGGGTTGTCAGCATCGACAGTATAGAAAGGAGTAGCAAAATGGAGAACCAAAACCGATCCGAAATGCCGAGTATGAGCTGGCTCCGATTTGCCGCGATGATCGCGGCGTCAACGTTCATCATGTTCTTCCTGATGTATCAGCTTATCTTTACCGTGGACCACGCCATGTTTAGCATTAACCGACTCATCGCCTCGCTAGTTATGGGTTGCGTCATGACGGTTGTGATGCTCAGCTTCATGTGGTCCATGTATAAGGGTAATACAACCAAGATTATCGTTCTGGTCGTGGGATGTCTTGGTTTCGCTTCGCTGTTGCTGTTGAATCGGAGCCAAGCTGCTGTATCCGATACCTCGTTCATGAAGTCGATGATCCCGCATCATTCGATTGCGATCAACAATGCACGTAAGGCGACCATCAGCGACCCGCGCGTGCGAAAGCTGGCCGACCAGATAATCGAATCCCAGGTGCGCGAGATCGCAGAGATGAAGTTACTTCTCGACGATATTGGGCGCGATGGAAAACGAGGAAATGCACCGTTACCGGCTCGCCCCGCTGAAGTAACTCCTGAGATGCAGAACCAGATCAATGAAGCTGTGCGGTAGGGACTAGCTTGACTGTTGCAGACGGTCATGGCGTTCTAAGAACCGAACGCAGTGAACTGCACTCGAAGAGGCGCGAACGTCGGGCTTCAGAAAATCGTTTTTCGTTTTAGACACTTGCCCGCTAATCGCGCAGCCTTGACGAGGAAAGTAAATCCAGCTTATTGAGCCTTCTAGAGTTTCAGACTCCTCAATCTGAGCGCGTTGACGATCACTGAAACGGAGCTGAAGGTCATGGCGGCGCTGGCGATCATTGGGCTGAGGAGGAGGCCGAAGATCGGGAACAGGACTCCGGCCGCGACGGGCACGCCTACGAGGTTGTAGATGAAGGCGAAGAAGAGGTTCTGGCGGATGTTCTTCATCGTCGCCTCGCTAAGTTTTTTCGCCCGAAGGATGCCGCGCAGGTCGCCTTTCAAAAGGGTGATATCGGCGC